>JAIYCV010000030.1 GCA_027487845.1 Flammeovirgaceae bacterium | reverse complement strand
TGAGTTTTTGGAGCCATTAGGCTTACCAAAAAAAGTAGGGCTGACCAAACAAATCATCAGCCCTCTTTTTTCGTATAAGCATCAACCTTATTGCTGACAAGTTGCTCTCCAGCAGAGCTTGATTCCTCTTCAGGCTGACGCGCTAATTTTAACAAATTATAGCATCAAAGTCACCAACTATTTTTCAGTACATTACCTTAGTTTTTGGTCTTCAACTTCCAAATCAGTAAAAACGGCCTGTACGAACTGATCGTCTTTAACAAACAAGTTAATCCTCCGCTTACCGTCTATTCTCGCGTAAATCTTACCCATCGTCTTATGATCAATTATTTGAAAATCATCGCCATACCATTTTTTGAACACTCTTCTCATTTCGTTCAATAACGAATCGGACTGAAATTGTCTGTTCCATGGAGCCCATGCCTCATAGGTAAAAGTCACCGGCATTTCATAGATCTTATCATTTTCGAACGAAGGATAAAACCTCATAATTACATTACTCTTCGCTTCATTTTTAAGCAAATACTCCACGCTCTGGTTGGTTGGACCATGTGTGAACAACTTCTTTTGATTGTATTCGGTGCAAAGATCATAAAACGCTTTTTTCTGCATGCCTAACGAAAAACCTAAGAACAAACTGTCATACTTTTTCTGGTTCTTTTTACTTTTTAACCCATTACAACTTACTGATATTAACGCAAACGCACTCATTGCAACAACAACTAAACTCTTCAAATTCATAACACCTGATTTTTTAATATTCCAAAAACTCTACTCTATCGTTATTTTTTCCTATGATAACTAAATGCTTTCCTTTAAGCGGAATGGACCGCAATCCTCTTATTTCACCTGTTACAAAAACACCTGATTTTTGCGAAGGTAATGCTTCAAAACCACCCTTCCCATCACCTTTCAAGAAAAGGCCATAGCTTGCATCATAAATTCCCGTTTCGGGCTTGGCGCGATACAGGTTACCTCCAGCTAGTATGTCTATTGCGCCATCCTTATCAAAGTCCTGAACAAGTGACGAGTAAACTGGAGAAAATTGCATTTGTAAAGGCAATGGCTTTTTTTCAAAAGATTGTTTTCCGGTATTCAGCCAAATAGCAGATTCAAAGGTGTTGGCTTTCAATACGATAGACCTCTTCCTTTGCTCGGGTGTAAACACCTCCTCGATACTTTTTCCTTGGTAGTCACGAAAATGTAAAAATTTCTTTTTTAACGAAGGCATTTGAGAAACTATATCCTGTCTTAGGTTCAGCGGATACCGCCTTCCCACATCAAAATAGGTGGTAACGTGGTCAATAGTCCCGTTTTGGTCGAAATCATTTATGTGCAGTTCCACCGGCTCTTTCAACGATGCTTTAAATCGCGAGTTTAATCCATGATTGCCTGCAAAAAAATCTTGCAATCCATCGTTGTTAAAATCACCTACCGAAAGGGAATGATACCAACCCTCAGTATCTTTCAATCCAAATTTTTCGCTTTTATCTATTAATCTACCGCGTTCGTTAATAAACAACTTTAATGGCATCCATTCGCCAGCAACCAATAAATCGGGGGACTTATCGTTATCAACATCTATCCATTTGCTGGTGGTGATCAACCCAATTTTAGATAGACCAGGAGCTACCGATGACGTAACGTCTGTAAAGTTCCCCTGCCCATCATTTTCTAAAATAAATCCCGAGGCTGGTATCCCATAAAAACCAGGAACAACTCTTGAGCCTATGAATAAGTCCAAGTCTCCATCTTTGTCATAGTCGGCAGCTGATACAGTTGACGTACTTTCAAACGAATTTAATATTTGCTCGCTTTTTACAAAGCGCCCGTTTCCTTTGTTGAAATAGAGCCGATCCAATAAAGCGGAGGAGCTTGATGAAAATTCATTACCCCCGCTTGCTACATACAGGTCTTGTTTTTGGTCGCCATTCGCATCGAAGAAAATACAATCTGTATCTTCTGAGTCGCGATCTTTATCTAAGATCGGTTGAACCGTTTTAATAAATGTTGCTTGAGCCGTCTGAACGTAAATTGCTCCGGCTTGCCCTTTCGCGCCACCTACATAAAAATCCTCTAATCCATCCGCGTTGATGTCACCCGAGCATAAACATGGCCCCTCGTTAGAAATCATATTGAAAAGCAGTCTATCGGCATCAAAATCACTAAAATCACCTTCTTGATGCTTGAAATCAACACCCTTAATGTTAGCCGAAGAAAAGATAGGCTTGAATGCTGTCTTCATTGGGATCTCACCAGATTCAGGTGCGTCTTTTTGCCATACTCTTAGCAGTTGGTTGACAGCAAGGTTCTTCAAAACAGTTGCTTTGTCATTGGGCCACGTTATTCTTATCGAGTCAACGATTGTCTTACTTCCTAACCCAAAATGCAAGCGAGAATCAACAGACGACATAAAACCCCTCATTGGCGAAACCTCCTGATACATCATTTCTGTGCCAGTGTATAAAGATACTTTAGTGCCAAGAGCAAACGTGTTTTTCCCCTCCCCTTTCAATTTCAAAGAAATTGTATTCTGTTTAATTGATTGCTGCTTGGACTTGTTCTCATATACAAAAGCCGGCATGTTAACATTATTGATTACCAAATCAAAATCTCCATCGTTATCCAAATCGCCATACGCTGAGCCATTCGAAAAAGACGGCTCATCGAGTCCCCAATTAGTTGTTTGGTTTGTAAAAGTGAGATTTCCCTTGTTGTGGAAAGCATAGTTTGCGATTTTATTAGAAGGGATAGAATCGATCAACCTTTTTACAACATTCTTCTCTTTTCGTAAAATGTCTCTTACTAAGTCTGGGTCAGCTATAAAATTTACGTAATCTTGATTAATAAGATCCTTGTAAATTCCATTCGCAACAAAAATATCTTTAAGACCATCATTGTCCATATCTAAGATAAGAGCACCCCAACTCCAATCCGTTGCCTGCACACCCGCATACCTTGAAATTTCTGAAAAGGAGCCATCTCCGTTATTCAATTGCAACACATTGCGGCTAAACTGTTGAAAATATCCCTGATCAATACTGATCTTATGCTTGTCCCACGTTTCAAATTGGGAGGTTGTCTTTAGCCTTTCATCGTGTTCTGGAAGCATCTCCGTCACAAAAATTTCAGGTAAACCGTCATTATTGATGTCAGCCATATCGGCACCCATTGAGCCCATGCTTATTTCACGCACAGAACTTTCCAGCGCTTCCTCAAAAGTTCCATCTCGATTATTGATGTATAAATAGTCGCGTTCAAAGAAGTCATTCGACACATACATATCTTGCCAACCATCTTTGTCAATGTCACCCACGGTTACGCCCAAGCCAAAACCAATTTTACTGCAAAATATCCCAGCTTCTATAGTTACGTCCACAAACTTACCGTCATCATTTCTCAACAATTTATTGCCGCCATTTGGATCAGGAATAGTGCGTTGATCTTTTATTAAATCATATCCGCCAATTGACCGGATCGAATTATTTAGCAGATAACAATCGAGATCACCATCTTTGTCATAATCGAAAAAAGCGGAATGCACCGAAAGGCCGGTAAAATCAAGGTTATATTGCTTCGCACTCTCTTTGAAAGTCAAATCCCCTTGGTTAACGAACAATTCATTTGCTCTTCTCGTTCCTCCAGGTGGTCCAGATTTACAGATGTAGAGGTCTAAAAATCCATCCGCATTTATATCCACTACAGCTACACCTGTGCACCAAACATCTTTCGTTTCTAGCCCAGCTTTATTAGTAATATCTTCAAATTGAAAAGACCCCTTATTCAAATACAATTTATTGGAAACCTGATTCCCAGAGAAAAATATATCCAACAGACCATCATTGTTAAAATCGCCCAGACCAACACCCCCGCCATTAAAGAAACTTTTAAAAGTGTAGGGATTTAGGGCTTCTGAATAAGTCAATGTATTAGAGAAATCAATCCCCGTATTCTCTCTTTTAAGGAAAAGGGTATCTTTCGGAATTGTGCGATCCTTGCAACTATACTCTAGGCACAGGAGTAAAAAACAGCAGTAGGGTAGAATTTTTGGCAAAACCGTTATTTCAAACTTAATTCAAATAGTAAACGCAACTTTTTGAGGAAGCAATAAGGAACAATCTTTAAAAAAGAGAGTTCCTACAATTCTCAATTGGATGCGAAGGTTTGTTACATTGCCTCCTCCCCAAAAGCTATCATCAAAAGCCACAATACACGTTGGCACAAAGATATGTAATTGGGGCTAATCAGCGATCAATAGAATGTACAGTGAAATTCACGAGCTGCAGTTTTGAGAAAGCTTGGTTTGTTTGATGTTAAGTTAAGAAAACGGACAAAAACTAAAACCAACTTGGCCTCCGATAACTACTGTTTCTTACATCGATACAATTAATACATCTACTTTTATAACTTAAGGGGTCAGTATTACCAGTAAAATCACACTTACTCACAAGCGGTCGGAGGTCAAAAGGCAAGTCAGAAGGATAAAAATCTTTTTTAATAAACGTCTCGTTACAGGCCTGAAAAAATCCAAGTACTTTTTCCAGCGGGTCACTCAGACATATCAAATTCCCCGAAATTTCTGCGGGTGGTGAGTCAAAAATAGATCCAACTTGATTCGCAAGAATATCTACTTTCCGCCAATATTCAAACGCATCTTTAGTAATGGAAGACTGGTAAGTCGAAAAATAATGCTTTTCAAGGAAACTCCAATCAATTTCTCTTGAAGCAATCAACTGTCTTTTTAACTGGGTCGTTGCCAACTTTCCCGCGTCAATCGACACAATTCGCTGTGGATCTGCATTTTGTACAATAAAGCATGGTGGAGGTATGCTACCAAATGGATCCGGAAAATCGGTGGGAGACAACAAGAAAGCTTCTGTCACACGCCATTTTAAATAGGTGTTTCTAGAATCGAGCGTTGAATTAGCATAAATTTTATAAAACATTTTGCTCGTTGGTATTCCTTCAAAATCGACAACTTTCTCTTCAACGATCTCATATTGAATCAAATCAAGCCCCGAGGCTGCTGGCATTCTTTCTGGCTTAGATTTGTAGAAGCTACCGTTGGGGAGCTTGATTTCAATATGATAAGTTCTTCCAACAATGCCAATGACATTCTGAGCTTCGTATACACCAGTTTCGATTTCCGAATAAATCGCCACTCTACCAAATTCATCGAAAACTTCTATGCTCGCACCGCTGAGCGGCTCTGGTAGGCGCTCGGTCTCAGCAGTTCTCCCTAATTCTATGATGTTCTGGTCTGCAATAGTACTTATCCTTCCCGTCACAACTAATACCCCGCCCTTTATCTCTACGGGAAAATCAATTTGACTTAAGCAGCTAAATAAGCCCAGAAACACAAAAAACTGTATCCCTTTGCCAATACTACTTTTTAACGCAATTCTCATAATAATTACAATTTAAAATTATAAGTTATCGATGGCAACGTTGCCCCCAACACAGAAAGTTGATAGGCTTTTGGTATGAAGTAATTTGACTGCGGCCGTTGATAAAAAACCGAATAAGCATTTTCTCGGCCGAGGAGATTGTAAAAAGATATTACTAAAGAATCTTCAATCTTTTTAAACACGTTTCCGATCGTAAAAGAAACATCAAGCCGGATGTAATCCGGAATATTGTATTGGTTGCGTTGAGAATAAACAGGCACTACCGTTCCATCGGTTATGTAGCTTGACTCAACGGCCGTTAACGGTCGACCACTGGTGTAGGTGAAGATGAACGAGAAAGCACCTTTTCCCATTCTTCTATTTCCTACAATATTGAAATTGTGAGGTTTATTATAGTTAGATGCAAACCATCGCCCATCATTAATTGACTCTGACTTGTTAGGAGAATCCACGCTTACTTGCGTTTGAGAATAGGTGTAGGAAATCCAACCTGTCCATCTACCTTTTAGCTTTCTTGCATAGATCTCGCCACCAAATGCTCGGCCTTTACCAGAAAGCAATTCGGTCTCAATATGCGGATTTAGATAAAGGGCTGGGAAATCCTTGTATTCAACTAAGTTATTCATCGATTTGTAGAAAAGCTCAACCGAGGTTTCAAACATATTGTCCTTTAAGTTTCTGAAATAACCAACCGAAAAATTGTCGGCAACCTGAGGTGGCAAATAAGTGGTGCTGACTTGCCAGATATCTACAGGAGTTGGCGCGGTTGTATTAGAAATCTGATGTATATATTGTCTCATTCTATTATAACTCACTTTTACAGATTGGCTTTCAGCCAAATTAAATCTGCCCGAAATTCTAGGCTCTAAGCCTTGGTAGGTTTTTATCGATTGACCATTGCTGAAATGAAGTGTATCGATAATTGTACTTTCCAACTTGGGTGTATTTTCTTGATAGTTGAATACCTTAGCGGAACCAATTTGACTGTAAATAGAATAACGCAAACCAGCGGAAATGGAGATATTTTCTGAAAATCTGTAGTCGTCATTCACGAAAATGCCCGATTCAATTCCATAATTTTTATCGACTGCTTTTTCAACGATAGAAGTATTACCATTATATCCAGATAATGCTTCTGGTTTGGGGAGGTAAGCGGTTGACTCAAAACCACTTTTTATACTATGGATTTCGTTTGGTAAGTAGTCTACAGTCTCTTTGATTTGATAATAAATCAAATTGTTTTTTAGCTGCGAAGGATTGGTTGGACTCGGGTCGATTAAGGTACTTTTGTATTGACCAAAGGCAATGTTTAGCGTAGGGGATAATTTTTTATCGGTTCTACTTTTCCATTCCGCGTTGGCGATGAAATTTTGCCATTCAAAGCCAAAGCGTTGGGAGAACCGAAAGAAGTCATTGCTGGAGTAAATGTTTAGCTTTAGTAAGCTTCGTTCGTTGAACTTGTTCGCTAGCGTCAAATTGGCGTCATAGAAATTAAACGCACTTCTATTCACATCTGGGTTTTCTGCCTGCTGTAGCGCCCAGTCGGAATTAGAGCTTCTAATCGCAGCAAGGATAGAAGATTTGTTTCTTACCAATGGGCCTTCGGCTAAAAATCGGCTCGAAATAAGCCCCACACCGCCTTGAAATTGCCACTTTTCAAAATCTCCTAATTTGGTGTTTACTTCAAGAACGGATGAAGCTCGTCCTCCAAAATTCGCTGGTACATTACCTTTGTACAGTGAGAAGTTGGTGATCACATCCTGATTGAATCCCGATACAAATCCTAGTGCGTGGGAAGAATTGAAAAGAGGTGCTCCATTTAGCAAGATTAGATTTTGATCACTTCTGCCACCTCGCACGTTGAATCCAGAAGACCCTTCTCCTACACTGGTAACGCCCGGTAAGGTTTGGATACTTTTTAAAATGTCTACCTCGCCCATAAAAGCAGGCAGATTCTTTATTTCTTTCAACGTGAATTTAGAGAGTCCCGCTAACGATTCTTTTATGTTCGAATCTAGCGGCCTGTCACTTACTTCCACCTCCGGTAATTCATAACCTTCTTCCATTGCAATATTGAGAAGCCCTGAACCTAAAACTTTAACTCTAAAATAGGCGGGCTTCATTCCAACGTACCGCACAACTAATTTATATCGCCCTGGTGGCAGTTCTATAGCAAACCTCCCAAATTGGTCAGTTCGTCCATAGTATTTAAAAAAATCAAATGAAAGATGAGCTTCAACCAAAGGTTCTTTTGACGCACCATTTATGACTATTCCAGTCAAGATTGCATTCCCATTCCCACGCGTGGAGTCTCCTATTATGGTAAATGGCATTTCCCAGTTTTCTTGTGCCAATCCTATTTTGCCAACAACTGAAATTATAAGAACAAGAAACAGAAATGAACTGCCTTTTGAGGAAATCATAAGTAAATAACGAACTAAAACTGAAGACAACCAAAAAAGTCGCGTCTTCGACTTGAATCAAATACAAACGTAGTGGTTATCTCTTACCAAAACTCCATGTTTATAAAACAAAAAGGCCGCCATTGCTGGCAGCCTTTTTCTAAGACATCAAAAAGTCCTTAATTATATCCTGGGTTCTGAACCAGCTTCTTGTTCGCATCCAATTGTTGTTTCGGGATTGGGAATAGCGAAAAATTTGTACTTCCATCAGGAGCTGTCTTGAAACCATACTTACTCGCGAAAGTGCCAAAGCGGATCATATCCTGCCTCCTAGTCATTTCAGCAAACATTTCTCTACCACGTTCGGCTAATAAATTATCTGCGGTTAACGAAGGATACGGGGTAACTTTGGCGCGATCTCTAACCTGATTAACTAAGGCCAAAGCCTCCGCGCTGACATTTGAAATTCTCCAAAGTGCCTCAGCTCTAATTAACAACACGTCTGAGTATCTAAGAATAACAAAGTCATTGCTCATATTATTTGTGCCACCAATCTCATACGCATACTTGCCAATTCGAGCACCACCCTGTCTCCATCCATCAGGACCAAGTTGATTTATTTTTGGGGTAAAGTTAAGCAACGTACCATCTGGATCAGGTTGCTTGGCTGTAGCACCTTCAAATCCTGGATCGGTAGCTTGCGCTCCATCTGGCTTTATTTGAGGACCCACCAAGAAATTAGATAACCGCGAATCAATAGTACCAGTACTATTTGGTATTGTTGGCTTTTTTGGATCAAAATTTGCAAGGCCAGACCATACAGGACCTTGAGGACCTGGATTTTTCGTTGGGTCAATGTAGGAATTATAAAATTCCTCCACTACTTGGTATCCGTTCCACGGTTGTTGAGTCAATTTAAATACGTCTTGACTAGCATAATGAAGTGTCATCATCGGCCAGTTAAAACCTTGGCCGAATACTTTGTCATAAGGGTAGACAAAGATATTTTCGTTCGAAGCGGTATTGTTTACAGCAAAGTTATCTGAGTATTTTAACTCCAGACTATATTTCCCACCATCGATTATTGCTTTCGCATCATCTGCAGCCTTCTGCCATTGAGGTGTGCCAGTATAAACTTGCGCATTCAAATACAGCTTAGCTCTAATAGCGAGGGCTGCCCATTTTGTCATTCTACCATAAGTGGAGGCATCTTTTGCGGAAGGCAAGTTAGGATCAGCTATAATTGCCGACAATTCGCTTTCTACATAATCATAGATTTGCTTTCTAGTTGCAGCTGCTGGTGGCTCTGAAGACTTAAAGTCAATTACAAGCGGAGCATTTCCAAAGCTATCCAAAATCCAGTAATACCAAAGTGCCCTAACACCTCTCAATTCGGTGATCAAGGGTATCGCATCTTTATTTCCTGCGGCTTTTAAGCCCTCAAACTGGGAAATTAATCGATTACAAGTATTTACTCCACCATACATGAATCCCCAAGCGTTATTGAAAAAACCATTGTCAGAAGTATAAGAGTGCAAATGCAACTGTTGCAAAACGCCACCATCAAACCAGTCGCCACCTTTCGTAGTGATTACCAATTCATCAGAGGTCAATTCTTGTATAGACCACAGATTTGAGTGGTTTCCAATTCCACCAAAGTTAGCATAAGCTTGACCCAATGACGCAATGAACTCATCATTGGTCTTGAAAAAGCTGTCAGCAGTTACGTCACTGTATACTTTTTCATCCAGTTTCGTACATGAAAGGGTAAGGAAAGCGATCCCTAAACCAATCATTGAAATTTTACCAATATTCCTTTTTCTCATTTTGATTAACATTTATTTTTTAGAAACCTAAATTCAAACCAAATGTTACAGTGCGCGTAGTGAAATAAGTTGTTCTTCTTTCAATACCGGGTGATAAACCATCTGGTTGAGGTGGAAATCCTCCATTAAAAGCACTATTTACGCCATCGCCATTATCGCTATACCGTTCAGTAGGATCCACACCAGTATATCCAGTGATGGTAAATAAATTTTGCCCTGAAGCAAAAATCCTAAAATTGCGGATAGGGCTGCCTTGCTTCATCTTAAAGTTATACCCTAAAGAAGCGTTGTTCAGTCTTAAATAAGTTGCCTTTTCCACATGAAAGCTATTAACCTGTGCTTTGGTAACACTTGGATCATAATACTTAGTTTTTACAATGTTGTAATTTCCAACAGTGGTTGACTCATTATTTTCATAAAAACCTCTGTAGCTATTCAACAAATCATGACCAAAGGCAGCTTGAAGGAACACACTCAAATCAAATTGTTTATACGTAAATGTGTTATTAAAACCTGCAGTAGCCTTTGGCAATCCATTGCCTATAACAGCTCTGTCTTCATCGCTATCAGCAATAGACTTACCATCGCCATTGATATCTTTAAACTTATAGCTACCGTCAGCATTCACCCCATCGTACACTGATCCCCAAAGCTGCCCCAAAGGATCACCTTCTTTCACCCGAACAAGATTGAATGCATTTTGACCAGGTGCACCCATGCCAGCTCTAAATAATACGCCACCTTCACCAAAGCTAAGCGCCCCAGATCTTAGGCTGACTACTTTGGTACTATAGGTGGCGACATTGCCACCGACCGTCCAGCTAAAATTTGCTGTTTTTACAGCAGCATAGTTTAACGAGACCTCAAAACCTGAGTTTCTCAACTCGCCTATATTCACAAATGTCTGGCCAAACAAATTTGGTGGAATAGGCACGTTAACGGGCAATATGCCATCTTTGGTAGTTCTTGTATACCAATCAACAGTACCTGTTAATTTGTTTTCTAATAATGCAAAGTCAGCCCCAAAATTCAATTCAGTCTTTGTTTCCCACTTTAAGTCTGGATTTGGGTTACTAGCCGGACCATAAGCTGGGCCATAGGCACCATTATAAAAAAAGTATCCCTGTTGGCTATATCTTTGTAACGATATATAGGAGAAGTTTGGCTGTGCACCAGTTACTCCCCAACTGCCCCGTAATTTAAGGCTGTTAACGAGCGGTATTTCTACTAGGTTACTAAGTGTTACGCCTGCACTGACAGCGGGGAAAAGTCCAAACTTGTTATTCGCCCCAAATCGAGAAGAACCTTCGTACCGTGCACTAGCGGAAAGGAAATAGTTACCTCCCACGTTCACGTTTGCTCTGCCAAAGAATGCGACCAATTTATTGCCATCAGCACTGCTATTCACAGAACCCAATCCATTGGCAAAGTCTAAGGACGTGCCTAAATTATTGTAAGTAAAAGCATCAGAAAGGAAATTTCCACCAGCCGCAGAAAAGCGTTCATTAAAAAAATCCTGATAAGAGTAGCCTCCTAATATTTGTAAGTTGGTTTTGTCGAACGTTTTATCGTAGTTAATAGTAGTTTCAAAAAGCTGATTTGCCCTTTCTTCAGTTGCCCTAGCAGCACGTCCTTGGTTTCCTTGCCCGCTAAACTTGGCTGTACGTTGAAAAGAAGCACCAAATAAGTCATTTTCGCGCTGATTTGAATAGAATACAGAGGCTCTTAAACCTTCCACAACGCTACTGAAATCATATTCACCTCTAATGCTAGCTAGGATTTTCATTTCCTTCTTATCATTAGTACTTTGGTTAACAATCGAAAGCGGATTAAACCAATCAAAAATATCGCGTTCAGCATACCCTCCCCACCTAGCACCAGCAGTCGGGCTATCTGTAGTATTATCATAAACTGGGGCTGTTGGATTACCAATTACCGCATAACGAAAAGAGTTAGCATTACCTAACTTCGATTCTCTGGTAGTAGATGATAAGTTAACGGTAAAAGTTGCCTTATCATTTAGTGCCTTTTGAGTTAGGTTTAATCTAAGGTTTATTTGTTGGAATCCAGAATTCAGTCCAATTCCTTGGCCGTCACGGAAATTGGCGGAAGCACGATAAGAAGTTCCCTTAGAGCCCCCCGCTAATGCCAAATTGTGTACTTGTGTTTTTCCCTGACGAGTAACTACATCTAACCATTTTGTTGATGATCCCAAGTCTTTTGCACCTGACACTTTTCTATATTCGTCCGCTGTCATCACATTAATGCTGTTCGCTATGTCTTCAACTGCATAAGACGCGTTGTAGTCAACTTGAGTTTTGCCCGCCTTACCCGATTTAGTGGTAATCAAAATCACCCCGCTGCCCCCTCGACTTCCATATATTGCCGCGGCAGACCCATCTTTCAACACATCAAAGGAAGCAATATCGTTAGGGTCAACATTACCTAATGAGCCACCAATAATGCCATCGATAACAATTAGCGGTTCAGCATTTGCGCCCACTGTTCCTACACCTCTTAAACGAATTGCGAAAGTTCCGTTTGGGTCACCACCGGGTCGGGTGATATTCAGACCTGCTACTCTACCTTGAAGCAATTGCGCGGGATCATTCACTGTTCCTTTATTGAAATCCTCCGACTTTACACTGGTAACTGCACTGGTGATCTCCTTTTTCTCTTGCGTACCATAACCTACCACCACAACTTCAGATAGTGAAGTTACGTCAGACACCAAATCAACATTGATGGAAGTTTGAGAGCCAACGGCAACTTCTTGAGTGGTCGAACCCACAAAAGAGAAAATAAGCGTTGCATTTGCTCCCACTTTGATGGTATAATTTCCATCAGCATCAGTAGTCGCACCATTACTAGTGCCCTTCTCCACAATGTTCACACCCGGAAGTGGTGAACCGTCATCTTTTGAGGTTACTTTTCCAGTTACTTGACCTTGGGCGAAGCTTACTAGCGCGCCAAACATCAAGAAGACTGTCAAAGACCTGCGCATTAACAGATACAATTTTGTCATACTTAAATTGATTTAGGGTTTAATTGTTGATTGTTAAACTAATTCGAAAAATTGACCTCACTTAAAATTAACCTTCAGCAAGCTTTTTTTGAGCGCAACTCTCTTTTTCGACTTCAAGGTTACAATTTTATTAATGTAACTCCATCCAAAGTCTACTTAAAGGCCAAATATTTTTTATGGAAACGGTTTCGCAATCGTTTGCATAAACAAAAGGCGTACACAAAGACCAATTCATTTGATTTTCAAATGTGTACATTACATTTAATATATTTGCTCACTGGAATTGAAGAGTCGATTGCTAGGCTAGCGCAAAGGGCCTTGGAACGAGTTCAATTCTGGCAGCACCAAAACAAAACCTAACACATGAAATCGCCATTAAGATTCTCTACGCCCAGCGGCATGATAATCTCAGCGATTCCATGTGGCAACTAAAAAACAATTATTAACACATGAAATTCAATCAAGTAACAATTAAAGACATTGCGAGAGAACTTGGGATATCTCCTTCTACGGTGTCTAGAGCATTAAAAGATCATCCGGATATTAGCGTTGATACTAAAAAAGCGGTGAATGAATTAGCCGATAAACTCAATTATCAGCCAAACATAGTTGCCTTAAACTTGCGGCAACGGAAAACAAATACGATTGGGGTAATTATACCGGAACTGATTCATTTCTTCTTTTCTACGGTGATCAGTGGCATTGAGGACGTAGCTAATCAAGGCGGTTACAACGTAATTATTGCGCAATCGAATGAGTCGATTGAAAGAGAAAAAAAAGTAATTAAAGCCCTTTTTAATAGCCGCGTAGATGGAATGTTACTATCTATTTCCCGCGAAACAAACAATTTCGACCACATCGAGTCCATACTTTCAAAGGGTGTGCCAATTGTTTTTTATGATCGAATGTACACCAACCCCAACACGAGCAAGGTCATTGTAGACGATTATATTGGTGCCAAGGAGGTGGTGAACCATTTGATTGAGCAAGGTTGTGAGAAAATTGCGCTGTTGGAAGGTACGCCTGGCTTAATGATTACGGTGGACCGAAAACGAGGATACATTGATGCACTGGCGGAAAACAAAATACCGTTCGATGAGAGTCTGGTAATTCCTTGTCCCGAAGGAACACTGGAGGATGGGAAAGCGGCAGCGGAGATACTCTCTTCCTTGAAAAACTTACCGGATGGCATATTTGCCACCAGTGATCCAATTGCAATGGGAGCGATAACTGTTTTAAGAGATAAGGGCTTTAAAATACCTCAAGACATTGCTGTTGCAGGATTCAGCAATTGGTTTTATGGACAGTTGATGGAACCTTCACTGACCACCGTTGATCAACCCGGGTTTGAAATGGGGCAGGAAGCCGCTCGCCTTTTAATTCGCCAAATAGAAATGAAGGACAAAGATCAATTCGAGATTCAGCCAGAAACCAAAACATTAAAAACACGGTTGATTATCAGAAATTCTTCGTTGAGAAAATCTAAGAAATAAGGTTTTGTAAAAAGCCAATTACTCAATATAAAAAACGGCATAAGGACGGCAAATGGACGGCAAATGCCCGAATGTTGGCCGTAGATTGGCTGAAAGGCGGAATGTACTAATTACCTTATTACACAACTATTGAGGCAACTATTGGGATTCTTTAAATTGAAAATTCTCTCCTGAATAGCAATTCGATTGCTTCTGCCTCGTAGTGAGGCATTATTGTAAATGAATGCAACCGATTTCAAATTTTTGACCAAGTTTTCTAGGTAAAATGGATGCATTTAGCTTTACTTGAGCTAATTATCATTTTTTTAAGGAATATGGTTGAAAGCGTTGGTCTAACAAGTTCCCTCCCCAAGGGTGTAGGGGAAATTCGTACCTACCATCTTATTGCGCAAGGTATTGAGGGTAATGCACAAAATGGAGGTTTTAGAGTTCAATTTTACTCCAACAAAATATGCCGTATACAGCTCTCTAAGGAATCTGACTTAGAAAATTTTTCTTATTCTGTTATCGCAAAGCCCGAAGCAAGTGATTTCAATCTCGTGGAGTCGGAGAAAGAACTTGTTATTAAAACCTCGTCTATTCAACTCGCCATTGATAAGTCAATCCTTAGCTTTACTTTTCTTACTCTTTCTGGAGATGTTGTTAATAAAGACGAGGATGGACTCACCACATCTTGGATAGGTGAACAAGTTACGTGCTACAAAAAAATGCAAGAAGGTGAGCGGTTCATTGGCCTGGGTGAAAAAACAGGCCCGTTGGACAGACGTGGATCAGGCTATCAAAATTGGACTACCGATTCTTATGGATACCATGCTGGGCAAGATCCCCTATATTGCTCCACTCCTTTTTACATTGGCATCCATAACGGACTGGTGTATGGCATTTTCTTCGACAATAGCCACAAAACATTTTTTAATTTCGGAGCCTCCAATAATCGGTTTTCTAGTTTTTCTGCCGATGCCGGTGAAATGAATTACTATTTTATCTCGGGCTCAACTGTTGCCGAAGTTATTCAAGGCTACACTTTTCTGACTGGCACTATCGAATTACCTCCGCTATGGAGTTTGGGCTATCAGCAGTGCCGTTATAGTTACTATCCCGATAAGGAAGTTAACTCGCTGGCGCGAACATTCATCGAAAAAGATATACCCGCAGACACGATTGTGCTTGACATTCATTACATGGATAAGTACAAAATATTTACGTGGGATAAGAGTAACTTCGCTGATCCGAAAGGAATGCTGGCAGAACTTCGAACTCAAGGATTTCATGTAGTCGTAATGTGTGATCCGGGTATAAAGATCGAAAAAGGCTATTTGCCTTATGATGAAGGCATAACGAAAGACGTGTTCATCAAATATCCAGATGGAACCAACTACAGCGGGCAAGTTTGGCCCGGCTGGTGTCACTTCCCCGATTTTAGCAATCCTGCCGCTCGGCAATGGTGGGGCGATCAATTCAAGCAATATACCGACCTTGGGATAGAGGGCTTCTGGAATGATATGAACGAGATTGCCACCTGGGGGCAAATGCTCCCTGAAAACATGATTTTTGATTTTGAAGGAAATAAAGCAACTACCCGCAGAGGCAGGAATTTATTTGGCTTTTTAATGGCAAGAAGTACCTACGAAGGGGCAAAGAGAAATCTCCACGGCAAGCGACCTTTTAATCTTACACGGTCTGGCTTTTCGGGCGTGCAGCGATATGGCGCAGTATGGACCGGTGACAATGTCTCCTATGATGAGCATATGCTGCTCGGTGTGCGGATCGTTAATAGTATGGGCCTGACGGGTATTGCTTTTGCAGGCTATGATATCGGTGGGTTTGTTGGCGAGGCTTCCACAAAGTTATTTGCGCGTTGGATAGCGATCGGTACGTTCTCTCCTTTCTTTAGAGGCCACACGATGATCAACACGCGCGATCATGAGCCTTGGTCGTTCGGTGAAGAGGTGGAGCAAATAGCGCGAAATTTTATAAAACTGAGATATAAATTACTTCCCTACATCTACTCACTATTTCATGAGGCATCCATTGCTGGGATGCCCATACAGCGTTCATTAGCGATCAACTACACGCACGATCCTAAAATCTACGATCATCAATTTCACAACCAGTATTTGTTTGGACCCAACATTTTGATAGCACCCGTTGAGAGCACTAAAGAAATCACGAAAGTATATCTTCCTGATGGAGACTGGTATTGCTTCTATACCGGTATACCTTATCCCGGGAATCAAGAACTATTTGTAGAATGTCCCATCCATAGGTTACCTATTTTCGTAAAAGCAGGAAGCATTTTACCCACCCAATTGGCGCTTAGTAACACCTCACAAAAATCACACATCTCCATTACGCACATCTATTTCGGTGGCGAAAGCACATTTGTTCACTATGAAGATGACGGAGAGACATATAGGCATGAAACAGGTGGCTACTTTAAAAGAAAAATCTCCTACAACCCGGCAGAAAATAAGATTCTATTTGAACAGGCAGAAGGAAATTTCAACCCTTTTTATAAAGATCTAAAGATTGTGCTGCATTCTTTTCCGCACACCTCGGCCACTGTTAATAACAAGAACGTGTTGTTGGAACAAGAAATGCATTCATTTTTCTCACCATTAGAGAAGTATGATCCGTTTAGCGATCCCGAATCGATGGGAGAAGAAAACGTAAAAAGTATTAACGTTGAGTTTACCACTAATCAAATAGAAATTCTCTTACTTTAATTTTTTGAAAAAGTTATGAGTTCATTAACAGAATTAAAGCCAAAATTAAGTTTCTGGCAGATTTGGAATATGAGTTTTGGTTTTCTCGGAATCCAATTCGGGTTTGCACTACAGAATAGTAACGCAAGTGGTATATTAAGAAACTATGGTGCGGAAGTAGAACAACTTTCTTGGTTCTGGATTGCAGCTCCACTTATCGGTATGATTGTCCAGCCCATAGTTGGCCATTATAGTGATAACACATGGGTAAAAAACCTAGGGAGAAGAAAACCATATTTCTTAGTGGGAGCAATTCTTTCATCTAGCGCTTTACTATTAATGCCCAATGCATGGATACTTGGCTCAATTGCTCCACTTATGATAATTGGTGCAGGCTTTCTAATGATAATGGATGCCTGCTTTAATTTGGCAATGGAACCTTTTAGAGCTTTGGTTGCAGATAACCTTCCTGACAGTCAACGGACACAAGGTTTTGCCATCCAAACTTTCTTAATAGGTGTAGGTGCCGTTGTGGGTTCATGGTTGCCGTACGTTTTGGCAAATTGGTTCAATGTGAGCAATGAAGCTCCGGAAGGCACAGTAGCGTTTAACGTTCAGTTATCTTTTTATATAGGTGGCTTGGTCTTCATTTCCAGCATCATCTGGACGGTTATCAAAACGAAAGAATACCCACCTGCTGAATACGAAAAATACCATGGTAAACAGAATGAAAGCAATTCTGGTTTTATGACCATCTTCAAAGATTTCCGGGATATGCCAAGAACAATGAAACAGCTTGGTTTAGTACAATTCTTTTCGTGGTTTGCTCTTTTCGGTATGTGGGTTTTTACAACGGATTCCATTGCTACTCATATTTTAGGGTTACCCGTTACTGACAAAAGTTCAAAACTTTATCGATCAGCTCAGGATTGGACAGGAGTTATTTTTGGTGTTTATAACCTAGTATCCGCATTGTATGCTTTGTTACTTCCGACAATCGTTAAAAAAATTGGTCGCAAAAAAACACACTCATTTTCTTTAATCGTTGGAGGTTTGGGGTTAATCTCCTTTTTCTTTGCGCCATCAAAAGAGTTTCTACTATTATCTATGGCATGTGTTGGCGTTGCTTGGGCCAGCATTTTAGCCATGCCTTATGTGATTCTTTCTAGTTCCATTCCTGCAGGAAAAATGGGTATTTACATGGGTATTTTTAATTTTTTTATTACGATACCTCAAATTCTTAACGGGGTATTTGGTGGTCCGATGGTCAAGAATATCTACAACAATCAGCCCATTTACGCGTTAGTCCTCTCTGGCATATTTATGTTATGTGCCGCTGCCAGCGTGATTTATGTTTACGACCCAAACGAAATTTCAATTAATCGTAATGAGAATAGCTGAATCACTATGTTCGAGAGTAGCTGATAAAAAGGAGATTGATGTGGCAAGTAGTTAACCTAAACGCATGAAGATTTTTTTTACTTTGGCGGCATTCGTGTTATTTTCTTTTAGTTCTATAAAAGCACAGAAGAAAACAATCTCGCTTGTACTTACGGGTCTCAAAACCAAAGCAATGATTTTCGATCCAGTTAAAAGACAAGAAGCCATCACTTCCTTTTGCGATTCGGTAAAGAGAGTTCACGGTCTGCCATTTGTCTCAGATGATTCTGTCTTATTTATTTATCGCGGCAACGCAAAGAAAGTAGATTGGATGGGAGACTTTAATGGATGGGGATATAACTCAAATTTCAAAAACAACGGTACTCAAATCTCAAACACAAACATTTGGTACCTCATTGCATCTTTTCCTACAGACGCGCGTCTTGACTACAAAGTAAGGGTAAATGAAAATGATTGGTTGCTCGATGTAGAAAACCCATGTCAACAATGGTCGGGTATTGGTGGTGGAAGCCCGAATAGCGAATTGCGTATGCCGCGATGGCAAGGAGATCCGGTACTAAATGCCAGATCAGATATCAGACACGGTGAACTAAAAACCGACATTTTAATGAATAGTGCAGTCTTGGGCTATCAACTTAACTACAATGTCTATTTGCCAGTAAATTATAAGCTACTCGGCAAGTTACCTGCGGTTTACGTGACAGACGGTTATGAATACATGCATCCAAAGCTGGGTAATATGATTACCATATTGGATAACCTTATTGCTGACAAAAAAATAAAACCAATCATTGTGATTTTTATTGACCATCGTGAGCCAATAAACAGAGCGAATAACAAGCGTATGAATGAACTTTCGATGAACGAGAAATACCTCACATTTTTCGAAAAAGAGTTAATACCCCAAGTAGAATCTAACTTTCCGGTCATTCCTGAAAATAATAGCCGAGCTATTTTAGGCGAATCAATGGGCGGGCTTACTGCTGCTTACTTTGCCTTTGCGGAACCCCGACTTTTTGGTATGGCGGGCATTCAGTCGCCCGCATTTCTTTTTCGTCCACAGATTTATAAACTCTGTGATAATCCGTCTCAGCCAATTAAAATTTCTATGACCTCGGGCCTGATCAATGATGCATCTGATGCGAGTAGGAAAATGAAAGTTATTCTAGAGAAAAATGCGTGTATTTATCATTATCGAGAAGTAAACGATAGCCACTCCTGGGGCAATTGGCGAAACTTGATTGATGACATCTTAATTGACTTTTTTGCTTATCCAAACTGAAGTGGTAATTATGAATCGCCTGTTCAAATCGCTGGTTGTTATCTTCATTCCGTCAACACTTGTACTTGGCTGTGCCTCTGGTTTAGGCGCATACAAAAAAGGCAACTACTACGAAGCTGTGCTGGAGTCTGTGCAAAACCTTAGGCGTAGCCCCGAGAATAAAAAATCGAAGCAGGCATTGGCACTCAGTTATCAGGCGGCTGTTAGCTTAATTAACACCGATATCCAAAATCAAATTAACTCGAATGCGTATCTAAAATGGAAAAATGTAATTGGCAGCTATCAGCAAATAAATAATCTGTATGAAAATATACGGACAAGCCCTGCCGCACTTAAAATCATTACGAAGCCAATCGATGCTTATAAAGAATTAAAAGTCGCAAAAGACAGTGCCGCGGTTGAATGTTACAATGCGGGAATTCAGGAAATGCTTAAAGGCACACGAGAAGATGCTAAAAAGGCTTACTTTTTATTTACCGATGCAAATAACTACTCACCTGGTTACAAGGAAACGATTGAGCTGATGCTGCAAGCAAAAACCAATGCCACTCTCAATGTAATGGTAAAAGCATCGCCCAATAACAATTTCGGTTGGAATTTCGATCCAGTTATCTTCCGGTCGAATAGAAACCAGTTTGTTGCCTTCTATACAGAACAGCAAGTGAGAGACAAAAGCGTTCAAAAGGTTGATCAATACCTCCTTGTTTCGGTAAACGGATATCAGGAAAGCAGACCATCGTTATCAAAAAATACTCAAGAGTATCAAGAAAACATACAGGTGGGAACGAAGAAAGATTCTACTGGAAAAGAAGTGCCGATTAAACAACTAGTGAAAGGCCAAGCCACTGTTTACGATAAGCAAATTCTTTCGAGTGGATCTTTGCAGCTCGCGATAGAGGATGCAACAAGGTCTGCATTACTAAATAACTCAATCATTCAGGGTGATCAAAACTGGAGCTGTCGGTGGGCTACTTGCGGAGGAGACATGCGAGCAATTCCTTCGGGAATCAAGAATTTTTGCGGCAAGCCTGAATTATACCCACCTTCGAATTTTCTAATCAATCAAACTAAAAAGGAGCTGGATAATAAACTTTCGAACACTATTTCTGAATTCTATAGTTCTTATTAAACTTGTTACAAAGGCGACAAAGTAATCAATCCACCTAAACCATTTGCGTGCATTATCGGTTAGAGAGGTTATTATGAAAAAAATAACAATTGCTTTTTTGGCAACGTTTCTGCTAACTGTTGCTTGGAGCCAAAAACAAATTAAGCCTATGCCTATATCAAATGAAGAGTTACAACTTGCTACGTTTGGATCAGGTTGCTTTTGGTGCACCGAAGCTTTCTTTTTGAAAGTGAATGGTGTTGAATCGGTAGCCTCTGGCTATTCTGGGGGAAAGGTCAAAAATCCCACCTACCGAGAAGTATGTACTGGTTCAACCGGCCATGCGGAAGTTATTCAATTGACTTACGACCCTAAAAAGGTGAGTTTTGAGGAGTTGCTAGAGGTTTTTTGGAATACCCATGACCCCACCACCTTAAACCGTCAGGGCGCAGATGAAGGCACGCAGTATAGATCGGTAGTGTTTTATCATAGCGAGGAGCAAAAAAGGCTGGCCGAACAGTACAAAAAGCAATTGGAAACGTCACATGTATACAAAAGCCCGATCGTAACTGAGATCAGCCCTTATACCGTTTTCTACAAAGCCGAGGACTATCATCAAGATTATTATGCGCTTAACCCCAATCAAGGGTATTGCCAATACGTGATTCGCCCAAAGATTGAAAAGTTTAAGAAGCAATTTGCTGCTAAGTTAAAAAAGTAGTTGAAGATGTGTAACCTATTCGCCATGTCAGCGTTTCTAAGTTCTAGTAGGTAGGTTCTACTAGGTTTAGGTTTAGGTAAAGAAAAAGCCCCATTTTGATGGGGCTTTTTCCGTTTTCAACTATTGGTTCTAAATGCCTATTTTTTATATGCGGTGATATCGTATGCGATTTTCATGATTTTTGTTACTTCACCCATCGAATTAAAGAATGGAAAGTAAATGGCCTGAATCCAAACGGTCTTCCCTAACTTATTGATTCTGCTAAACTCTCCTTTGTTTGCCTTACCTGCTCCTAAATCTTTCCAAAACTGCTTATATTCAGCAGACGAACGATAGTCTTTGTTTACTAAAATCCGGTGATGTTCTCCAATAAGTTCAGACGAACTGTAGCCTACTACAGAAAGAAAATTCTGATTGGCCTTCAAAATATTTCCTTGCGCATCAAATTCCACTAAAGCCAATGAGGAGTTTACTGCCTCCATGATATTCTGAGATTCACGCTGGTTACGCTCCATTTCTTCTTGCGTAGCTTGCAGTTCTTCCATATTTTGCCTCATCTCCTCCTCTTGGGCGCGCATCTCCTCTGTCATTTGCTGTGACTCGCCCAACAAGCGCTGCGTTCTTGCATTCACTTTTACCGAAGAAATAGTAGAGGCTATGCTCTCTCCTATCTTCTCGATAAACTCAATCTCATTTTTCTCAATTAAATTGAAGGAAGCTAACTCGATCACACCGAAAATCTGGTCGTTTACTTTCAATGGAACTATTAAGATACAGGTAGGATTTGCATCGCCCAGTCCAGACGAAATTTTAATGTAATGTTGAGGCACATCAGTGAGAAAAACCGTTTCCTTTTCCTGCCAGCATTGCCCCGCCAATCCTTCGCCAATATAAATTTTATGATCAATGAACTTCTTTTTGTCCCAAGCATAGCAGGCCGACATGGACATGGTTGGCTCATCCCCTTCGTCATCGTCCACCAAGTAGAGCGCACCCTGATTGGCCTTTAGATATTTAACAAGGTTGCCAATAATCTCGTCCGAAAGCTTTTGAACATCGGTATTATTAACGCGCAAAATTTCACCGAATTTAGCCAAGCCTTCTGTAGCCCAGCTTCTCATTTTATCCTCATCAGCAACTTTAGCTAAATTGCTGCGCATGGTAATTAGGGCATTGCCAAGCACATCGTGTTCGCTAAGTGGTTCAAATTGAGAATCGTAATTCCCATTTCCAATATTTTCTGCAAATACAGATGTCGCCCTGAGCCCATTTACAAGTTTATTTGTGGCAATAGCCATCTCGCCTATTTCATCGGAAGAGTACTTTCTATTTTTGTCTTCCTCTACCAATTCGCCTCTACCAAGCATAAGAACTACATCTTTAACATAATTGATCGGCCCTCGAATTGTTCTCACAATAAAATAAGCAATCAGTAGACCTAGTAAAACAATTACAAAGCCCAGAATCAAAGATGAAAAACGAAGCCCAACTGTTGACTGCTTGATTTGATCGTCTACTTTATTAGAAACTTCAATTTGTTTTGCAGCAATCTTATCTAGCCGCTCAAGTAACTCGGCCGACTGAGGGATTATTTGACTCTCAATTACATCTTCTCCCAATAGTTTGGTAAGCGGATTTTCAAAATCTTCAAATGTGTTCAGTTTCTGAAGAATGTTCTCATCGGCACTCGCAATCATTTGATCAAACTTGATAAAAACCGTATCTAGCTTTTGTTGTTGATCTTTATCATTCCACTTTACCGCCAGCTTTTGAAGTTTTTCTTTTAATTGCGGGTAAGTAAATGATATGATGTTGCGCAGCGACTCGCGATCTTCTTTATTCGTCTGTAAATACACCCAGTTCGTAATCAACATTTTTGATTGCGTTACCACCAAGCTAAATTCACTAATGGCCTCTTTTGAAGGCCTGGCCACTTCTGCTGAAAAACTTACCGCCTCGTCAATCGTGTATCCTTTTCTAAGGATAATGAGCGCATTGATTATGAAGAGCGCAATCAAAATAAGAAAGCCTCCAAATATTTTATTACCTACGCTTAGCTTCATTTTATTCATACGAATGCTGTTTTTCAAAAAATATTCAAAATCAAGTTATCCTTTTAAATCACGATTGCTCGTCTTGTCAATTCGGCAAATACCTTCAGCTGATGTTTAGCTATTGCTGCCATATTCATTTCAAAAGCAAGATTACCTTCTTTCGTAATAAAATTGATACAACTACCCTTCTTACCTAAGCCCTCTTGCTGAGTTACCACGAGCGTAGGCCAATCAGTTACATGACTGAGAGCCGATGCCAGCAGGTGTGATTGAGTGTCGGGTAAAAACAAAATATTGCATTTCTTGATTTCAGCAACTGAATTTGCCTTTACCAATTTTATGGCACGCCCGTCCACTTTTTTCTTTTCTGCCAGACTTTGAAGCTCGGCAACCATTGGGGAATCCCCAATTATGGTGATTACGAAATCGCCTTGATTAAACTCATCCGGCCATTGCACATAGCGTGTGAAGCTATAAATAAATATTCCTTGAAGCTTGGTATCCTGTGCGTTGCCAACGCTGCTTGCCAATAGAAAAACGCTCAGAAGAACACTTTTCAAGATAACTGATAATTTGATCTTACTTTTCATTCACTATTTCTAATTCCTAAAGTAATGGTTTTAATTGAATTTTGACTGGATTTAGCTACAAATGTAATTATTGCGACCAGCTTTACCGAACGATAATTTTAGCCTATCAACGGGTTTTTAGTATCTTTTCTTAAATTTTAAAAGTTATGTGCAGACTAATGGCTTACAAGGGTACTCCAATTTTGATAGACGAATTGCTTTATCAACCAAAAAATTCGCTCATCAACCAAAGTACCAACGCGAAAGAAATAGAAGAACCTCTGAATGGCGATGGTTTTGGCATTGGTTGGTATTCTAAGGAGCTCAGCCCAGAGCCTGCCACCTTTGTATCGGTAAGCCCAGCCTGGAACAATAGAAACTTAAGGAATCTAGCGCCCAGAATAAAAACCGACTGCCTGGTAGCACATGTAAGGGCGGCCAGCGTGGGCGAAGTTTCCGAATCAAACTGTCATCCCTTCCAATATAAAAACTTGCTTATGGCACACAACGGAGGTGTAGAGAATTTTAACCTGATAAAAAGAAAACTTCGTGAGCCACTGTCGGACGAACTCTACAACTGGATAAAAGGACAAACGGATTCGGAACACATCTTTGCTTACTTTATCAACTATTTGCAAAACAATCACCAAAAAGTTACGTCTGATTCTGTTGCCGATTCATTGGAAAATACGTACCGATTTCTAACTTCAATTATGCTTGAAGTCGGGATAAAAGAGGCTGCATTTCTAAATATGGTGGTAACCGATGGCGAGTTTATGGTAGGTACCCGATATGTTTCTAATGCCACCGAAGAAGCACTCACCCTTTATCACTCAGAAGGCAACAGGTATGTGGTGGAAGATGGTGTAACCCGATTAGAAGCACCTGAAGATGATGATCACGCTGTTCTGATTGTATCTGAAAAACTCACCGATGGAAAAGAATGGACGTTGATTCCAAAGAATTATCTTGTAATGGTGGAGGCGAACCAAAATGTGAGGATTCGACCTATGAAGGTTTGACGAATCAAACTTGTAGCGTATGTTCGCATCTTAAATATTCTCAGAAAAACTATTTCATGTCTTACTGTTAACAGCTCAGCTTAAAAGGAAATAAATGACAGATATTCTCATCATCGGGGGCGGAATTGTTGGGCTTGCTACGGCCTTAAAACTCAAACAAGCAAATCCCCACCTAACGCTTATTCTTCTCGAAAAAGAAAGTGAATTAGCTAAACATCAGACCGGAAACAATAGCGGGGTAATCCATTCAGGACTTTACTATAAGCCAGGAAGTTTAAAAGCTATCAATTGTATAAAAGGATATCATTTACTGCTCGATTTCTGCAAAGAAAACGAAATCCCCTTTGAACTCTGCGGAAAAGTGGTGGTAGCCACAAGCGAAGTGGAGTTGCCATTGTTAGATAATTTGTTTGTACGTGGCCAACAAAATGGACTCGCCAATCTTAGAAAGCTATCGCAAGGCGAATTGAAGGAAATTGAACCTCATGTAAATGGTATGAAAGGAATCTTCGTGCCACAAACTGGGATTGTTGATTACAAGTTGGTGGCCTTAAAATACGGAGAATTGTTAGTGGCGCTTGGCGCGGAAATTAAGCTCAACGAGAAAGTTGTTTCCATAACAACGATAAACAATCAATCCACCGTTGTTACCGAAAAGAGTAGCTATACAGCCAAACTGGTCATCAATTGCGCGGGTTTATATTCAGATAAAGTTACTTCCATGACCCGCGAAAAGGTCAACTACAAAATAATCCCCTTTCGGGGAGAATATTTTAAGCTGAAGAAAGAGAAAGAATACCTGGTGAAGAATTTGATTTACCCCGTACCAGATCCAAACTTTCCATTTTTGGGCGTTCACTTTACCCGAATGGCCAAAGGCGGAGTCGAGGCCGGGCCTAATGCGGTGCTCGCCTTCAGGCGGGAAGGCTACAAAAAATCGGATATTAATTTGGCTGAACTTGCGGAAACGCTGGCCTGGCCGGGCTTCCAGAAAGTGGCTGCCAAGTATTGGAAAACTGGCTTCGGGGAAATGCACCGGTCATTCTCTAAGGCTGCGTTCACCAAAGCGTTACAAAAGCTACTACCCGAAATTGAAGAAGAGGATTTGGTAGAAGGTGGCGCGGGCGTGCGGGCGCAAGCTTGCGACCGTGATGGCGGTTTGGTGGACGATTTTTTGATATTGGAAGAAGCAAACATAATCAACGTGTGCAACGCCCCCTCACCGGCTGCCACTTCATCACTCGCCATCGGGGAAACGGTGGCGGCTATTGCGTTGAAACGTTTTTAATGTGTCTCTTTTATCTAACCACGAACTCCTTCGCTACAGCAGGCATCTTCCCCTACCTAATTTTGGTATAGAAGCTCAGCAAAAATTAAAGCAAGCAAAAGTGCTTGTGGTGGGCGCGGGCGGATTAGGTTGCCCTGTTTTGCTTTACCTGGCAGCAGCGGGTGTTGGGGAAATTGGCATTGCCGACTTTGACTTAATAAGTGAATCAAACTTACAGCGGCAAGTGCTTTTCACGACTAACGACATCGGTAAACCAAAAGCAGCAGTCGCAAAAGAAAGATTGAAGCAATTAAATCCATTCGTTCATTTTACTGTTATCACCGACAAGTTAACTTCCCATAATGCGCTCGAAATCGCCCATCCGTTTGATGTGATCATTGATGCTTCCGATAATTTTCCCACCCGTTATTTGCTCAATGACGTAAGTGTGTTGCAAGGCAAACCACTCATCTATGGTTCGGTCTTCCGCTACGAAGGCCAAGTGGCCGTGTTTAATTGGCATGGCAGCCCTACGTATCGTGATCTTTATCCAACACCACCTGAAGAAGGCAGCGTGCCCAATTGCGAACAAGGCGGAGTGCTAGGAGTACTTCCGGGCATTATTGGGAGCATGCAAGCCAACGAAGCGATAAAAATAATTACCAGCATTGCAGAACCCTTGGCGGGGATGCTTTTACTATTCGACAGTCTTACTCTTGAAACGTTAAAAATCGCGATTGCTGACAAAAACCAGCGCGCAACAATTTCAGAACTGGTAGATTATAACGATTTTTGTGGGATTTATGAGAATAAAAATCAACATTCGCATATGCAAGAAATAACAGTACAAGAGTTAAAAAACCTGAAAGATAACAACGCAGACTTTCAATTGATTGATGTGCGCGAACCACATGAGTATGATATTTGTGAAATTGGTGGCGAGCTGATCCCTATGGCCGAGGTGCCATTTAACGTAGACAAAATTTCTCGCGATAAGCAAGTAGTAGTGCATTGCCGAAGTGGCAAACGAAGTGGAGATATTATCCAGTGGTTGGAGAAGAATCAACAATTCACTAATCTGTATAATTTAAAAGGTGGAATATTGGCTTGGGCAAAGGAGATTGATATCAGGATGCCTACTTATTAACCATAAATTTTATGCAGGGAAAGTTATGGGCAATAAATAGTTGCAATAAAATTCGCTTCTGTTCCAATTCTAAAAAATAAAAAACATACCATTGATCAATGTAAAATTTTGCGCCTCACAACCCAACCAATATGAAAACAAAACTACAGCTTACGCTCACTCTGTTTTTACTTTCTATTGCCCTCCAAGCGCAATGGACGCAGACCAACGGCCCGTTTGGTGGAAGGCCAAATAGCCTATTTGCAAATGGTAGTAACCTCTATGCCGGCACTAATGGTGCAGGAGTTTTTCGTTCGACCAATAGCGGCAACAGCTGGACTGCCGTGAATATGGGTTTGGGATCTAATACAGTGAATTCGTTTGCAGTAAGTAATGGAAATTTGTTTGCAGGTGCAGACGGAGGTGTTTTTCTCTCCACAAACAATGGCTCAAACTGGACGGCCGTAAACACCGGGTTGCCATCCAACACTGTGGTGACGACCCTTGCGGTGAGCGGCAGTGACATTTATGCAGGTACTTTTAACGGTGTTTTTCGTTCAACCGACAATGGAACAAATTGGACAGCAGTTAACACAGGGTTAACTCAAGCCTTCATCGGATCGCTGGCTGTAATTGGATCCGACCTCTTTGCGGGTACTTTTGGAGGTGGCGTATTTCTTTCTTCCAATAGCGGAGCGAGCTGGCGGCCTGTAAACACAGGATTGAGCAGCACAGCCGTAACATCGCTCATCGTGAGCGGAAGCAATCTGTATGCGGGTACTAATGGAGGAGGTGTCTTCCTCTCGACCAATAATGGCAACAATTGGGCATCCGTGAATTCAGGATTGAGCAGCAACCAGGTTAAGTCCCTAGCCGTGAGTAACAGCAATTTGTATGCAGGTACGCCAGACGGAGGCATTTTTCGTTCTACCAATAATGGCATCACTTGGACAGCTGTGAACACGGGTTTGACCAATACGTTTGTCGTTTCTGTTGCCGCGAGTGGCAGCAACCTATACGCAAGTACCAATGGAGGTATTTTCGTTTCGATCGATAATGGTATCAGTTGGTCGGAAGCAAACACTGGATTGGTAAATACCGATGTCCAATATCTCGCATCTAGTGGCAGCGACCTATTTGCGGCTTGTATGGGGTATGGGATTTTTCGTTCCACTGATAAAGGAGCTACCTGGACTTCCATAAACACTGGTTTGACCAATAACAATGTGCGCTCGCTTGTAATTACCGGTAGTAATCTTTACGCAGGTACTGATGGTGGAGGTGTTTTTTTCTCCACCGACAACGGTACGAGTTGGAATGCCATTAACGCTGGTTTAACTCAAAAGTTTGTCAAATCTCTAGCCGTAAGCGGCAGCAACCTATATGCGGCTACTAATGGAGGCATCTTTGTTTCGTACAACAATGGAACCAGCTGGACGGCTTTGAACGCTGGTTTACCAACGATCGTTTCGGTCAATTCAATTGCCACGATTGGTAGCTTCATATATGCTGGTACTAGTGACGGGGTTTATCGTCTGCCAATAGGTAGTGGAGTTATCTGGACGGCCCTAGGGTTGACAAACCCATATGTGAAATCCTTTGTCAATATTGGAAACAATTTATTTGCTGGTTCTTTTGGTGGTGGTGTTTTTCTTTCTACTGACGATGGTGTTAGTTGGACAGCGTCAAATACTGGCTTGACAGATTGGTCTGTTTATTCCATTGCTGTTAATGGCGGCAACCTTTTTGCAAGTACTAGTGAAGGTGTCTTTCTGTCAATTGACAATGGACAAAGCTGGACGGCAGCGAACACGGGGTTGGCCGATGCCGCTCAATCACTGGTCGTGAGCGGCAGCAATTTATTTGCGGGCACTAGTCGTAATGGCGTTTGGGCAATGCCTTTATCGGAGTTTGTTGCTCCACCCACCATTATCACTTTTGCCCCTATCTCAGGGCCAGCAGGTAGCTCCGTAACCATCACGGGCACAAACTTTAACACCACCCCCGCCAACAATGTGGTTGTTTTTGGTGCCACCCGCGCCACCGTTACAGCCGCCACGTCTACCCAACTTACCGTTACTGTTCCAGCAGGAGCGACCTACGCGCCTATTACAGTACTAAATACCACCACTGGTTTGTTAGCCTATTCAAAGAGCAACTTTACGCCCACATTTTCACCTAACAAAGGCATTATTACCGCAGCAGACTTTAACCCTAAAGTGGACTTTACTGCAGGTGCTAATCCTTGGTCTGTAGCCATTGGAGATTTGGATGGCGATGGCAAGGCAGACTTGGCAGTAACGAATTATAGCAGTAATGCAGTTTCGGTATATCGCAACACAAGTAGCATTGGATCTATTAATGCTGCTAGCTTCGCCCCGAAAGTAGACTTTACTACAGGCTCAGGTCCTTTTTCTGCGTCCATTGGCGATTTAGATGGCGATGGCAAGCCAGACCTAGTAGTGGCAAATAGAGACAACAATACGGTTTCAGTATTTCGCAATACAAGTATCAGTGGATCTATTACCAGCGCTAGTTTTGCCCCTAAAGTAGACTTTACCGCAGGTGGCAGTCCAATTTCTGTATCCATAGGCGATTTAGATGGCGATGGTAAGGCCGACTTGGCAGTGCCGAACCTTGCGGACAATACTATTTCTGTATATCGTAATACCAGTAGCAGTAGATCTATTACTAACGCTAGCTTTGCCCCTAAAGTAGACTTTGCTACTGGCACTCAGCCAATTTTTGTAGCAATGGGCGACATAGACGGGGACGACTTGGCAGACTTGGCCGTGGCTAATTATGGCAGCACTACAGTTTCTGTATATCGCAATGCTGGTAATAGCGGATCTATTACCACCGCTAGTTTTGTCCCTAAAGTAGACTTTACTACAGGTGTATTTCCATATTCTGTATCCATAGGCGATTTAGATGGCGATGGCAAGGCCGACCTAGTAGTGGCGAATAATGGAAACGCTACAGTTTCGCTTTATCGCAATACAAGTAGCAGTGGCGCTATTACCACAGCTAGCTTTGCCGCTAAGGTAGATCTTACAACAGGTGATGCTCCAACATTTTTAGCAATGGGCGATTTAGATGGCGATAGCAAGGTAGACTTGGCAGTGGCAAATAGATTCAGCAATACAGTTTCTGTAATTCGCAATATGAGTAGCAGCGGCTCTATTACCGCATCCAGCTTCGCTGCTAAAGTAGATTTTATTACAGGTACTCAACCGATTTTTGTAGCCATAAACGATTTAGATGGCGATGGTAAGGCAGACTTGGCAGTAGCAAATTATGGGAGCAATACAGTTTCTGTGATTAGAAACAACCTTGTTGTTTCCCAGTCCATTACGTTCGCTGCCTTGCCAGCAAAGACGTTTGGGGATGCAAACTTTGCCGTATTGGCAACGGCAAGTTCTGGACTACCAGTTACTTACTCTTCCAGCAATACAGCGGTGGCCACTATTGCTGGCAGCACAGTAACGATAGTGGGAGGTGGCACTTCCACCATTACCGCTAGTCAAGCTGGGAATGATTTTTTTGCAGCTGCGCCAAATGTTACCCAAACACTTACTGTAAACAAAGCAACCCAATCCATTACGTTTGCTACTTTTCCAACCAAGACGTTCGGGGATGCTAGCTTTACGTTATCAGCAACGGCAAGTTCTGGACTTCCAATTACTTACACTTCCAGCAATACGTCAGTCGCCACCATTGCTGGCAGCACGGTAACGATAGTGGGCGGTGGCACTTCAACTATAACCGCTGGCCAAGCAGGGAATGATTCGTTTGCTGCTGCCGCAAATGTTACGCAAACACTTACCGTAAATAAAGCAAGTCAGGCTATTACTTTCGCTGCATTGCCAGCAAAGACTTTCGGGGATGCTAGCTTTACTCTGTCAGCAACGACAAGTTCAGGACTGCCAATTACTTACTCTTTCAGTAATACAGCGGTGGCCACTGTTTCGGGAAATACTGTCACGGTAGTAGGCGTTGGAACTTCCACCATTACCGCTAGTCAAGCTGGGAATGATTCGTTTAATTCTGCCGCAAATGTTACGCAAACACTTACCGTAAATAAAGCAAGTCAGACTATTACGTTCGCTGCATTGCCAGCTAAGACTTACGGGGATGCTAGCTTTACTTTGTCAGCAACAACAAGTTCAGGACTGCCAATTAATTACACATCCAGCAATACAGCTGTCGCCACTATTTCGGGTAATTCTGTCACGATAGTAGGCGTTGGAACTTCAACTATAACTGCTAGTCAAGCAGGAAATGATTCGTTTAATTCTGCCGCAAATGTTACGCAAACACTTACCGTAAATAAAGCAAATCAGACAATTACATTTACCCCACTCGCTGATAAAACACTTGGTGATGCTGCTTTTACTCTCAATGGGGTTGCTTCGTCTAATTTAGCCTTAGCCTTTTCTACCACATCTGACAAGATTTCGATAAGTGGCACTCAGGTAACCTTGGTAAAGGCAGGGCGTACCTCCATTGTTGCAAGCCAAGCTGGGAACGACAGTTTCAATTCGGCAACAAGCGTAACACAAAATTTTTGCATTAAACCAGCAAAGCCTACCATCACCACTGCAAACAATACGGGGACGGTAATCCTTACCAGTAACGCTGCGACAGGAAATCAATGGTACTTGTCCGGGAATGCCATCAGCGGTGGCATCAACCAGTCTTTTTCCGCAATCGCGTCAGGGGTTTACAGAGTGCAAGTAACCTTGGATGATTGTGTGAGTGAATTTTCGGCAGAGCAACCCGTTGTTATTACGGGGGATATTAAGCAAGAGGCTTACATTTCAATTTCTCCAAACCCGGTGGAAGACATACTTCAAGTGAATGGAATAATTGGCGAGGTAAAATCTACGCAATTATTTGATATGACGGGAAGAGCCAGTTTGCCGCTAGTGCTCGAAAAGAGCAACGATCATTACCAAACATCTGTTGCGCATTTAAGTCCAGGGGTATATTTGCTGCGAATTCTTCTGGCTGAAAGCGTAGCACAAGTGAAATTCATCAAGAAATAAATTGTTTAAACCTCCAAGGTCGGTTTGGGTTGCCAAGCTGGCCTAGGAGGGTTAAAGATTTGTTATGCTAGCTTAACACTTGAAACGTTAAAAATCGCGATTGCTGACAACAACCAGCGCGCAACAATTTCAGAACTGATAGATTATGACGATTTTTGTGGGATTTATGACAATAAAAATCAACATTCGCATATGCAAGAAATAACCGTACAAGAGCTAAAGGCTTTACAAGATGCTAAAGCAGACTTTCAATTGATTGATGTGCGCGAACCACATGAGTATGATATTTGTGAAATTGGTGGCGAGCTAATCCCTATGGCCGAGGTGCCATTTAACGTAGACAAAATTTCTCGCGATAAGCAAGTGATTGTACATTGCCGAAGTGGCAAACGAAGTGGAGATATTATCCATTGGTTGGAGAAGAATCAACAATTCACCAATCTGTATAATTTAAAAGGTGGAATACTGGCTTGGGCAAAGGAGATTGATACGAGCATGCCTGCTTACTAGAGCCGACCATTGTTAACGCCAGTTGAAAAAACCGACATCCATATTATTGAACACTATCGGAATAGGAAGCCTCCTGTTCTCGTTTTTGTGTGTATGGATAAACTATAACGCCCTGCCGGAAACAATTCCCACCCATTTTAACTCGCTTGGAACACCGGATGGATATGGTTCTAAAACTACCATCATTGCTCTTCCTTTGATTGGCATGGTGTTGTTTTTCCTACTGAGTTTTATCAACAAATTGCCGAGAAAATTCATCAACTATCCGTACAAGATAACACTGGAAAATGAGGAAAGGCAACATGAAAACACCATTATGATGCTTGCTTTTCTTCGCACGCTATTGACTTTGGTGTTTTCCTACTTGACCTATTACTCCATCCAAACAGGATTGGGAAATGCCGAAGGGCTGGGCTCCCATTTTACACTCATTTTCCTAGGCTTAACTGGCTTAATCATAGCTTATTTTATAGTTAGAGGATATCGACTGAGGTAATTAATCGATGCCTTTATTTATTAGCAGCATAAAAAGCACACACCTTACTCATAACACACTCCTCACACTTCGGATTTTTAGGCCGGCAGGTTTCTCTTCCCAAAAAGGAAATCGCCATCCCTATTTCGCCCCAATCCTTTTCGTCAATGGCATCCATTAATTGCTTCTCTATTTTCTTTGGGTCGGTGCCTGTGGCGATGCCTAGCCTAGGGGCAACGCGTACCACGTGAAGGTCAACGATAATGCCTTCGGCCTTCTTCCCCATTTCGCGCAAAATAACGCTGCCCGATTTCCTTCCAATACCCGGCAGTTCCGTCAACGCCTCCATTGTTTCTGGAATATTTTTATTGTCTTTTATTTGAGAAGCAAGGCTTAACAACCACTTCGTTTTATTGCCAAAGTTTCTTACCTTTTTTATGAACGGCATCAGGCTTTCGGCATCGGCCTTACTCAATGCCTTCATATCTGGAAAAGCACTAAATAATTCGGGAGAAAGTTTGTTAATGTTCCGATCGGAATCTTGAGCAGAAAGTACCACCATCACCAACAGCTCATAAAAATTTCTGTACTCAAGCGGATGTTTCTTGCCTTTATATTTCTTTATTAAAGGCTGAACTTCCTTTTGCCAGTTAATTGCTGCCATAAACTAATCAATTACGAATTTAAAATTACGAATTACGACAACAATGACGAATTACGACATCAGTTACGAATTTAAAATTACGAATTACGAGAACAACAACGAATTACCAATCGCTTGATCTACATCTGCGATAATGTCTTTTATCTCTTCTAAACCTACTGAAACACGAATCAAACCCGGTGTTATTCCGACTGCCGAACGTTCTGCATCCGTTAATTTAGAATGCGTAGTGGAAGCGGGGTGCGTGGCGATAGAGCGCGTGTCGCCCAGATTGGCGGAATGAGAAATCATTTTCAACGCATTCAAGAACGCACGGCCCCGATCGATTCCTCCATTTATCTCGAAAGTCACCATTCCTCCGCCATAACGCATCTGTTTTTTTGCCAGCTCATGCTGAGGGTGGGATGGTAAGAAAGGATATTTTACTTTAACTACTTCGTTGTGAGTTTCCAGATACGTAGCAAGCTGTAAGGCATTTTGGCAATGGCGTTCCATGCGCACGGCCAACGTTTCCAAGCTCTTTGAAAGTATCCATGCATTAAATGGCGACATCGATGGGCCTGTGTGGCGAGCAAAGAAACGAACCTCTTTAATCAATTCTTTTGTGCCAAGTACAGCACCTCCAATCGCGCGCCCCTGGCCGTCCATCCATTTGGTAGCAGAGTGCGTAACTAAATGTGCGCCCCACCTAGCAGGGTTTTGCAGGTAAGGCGTGGCGAAACAGTTATCTACGTTTAAGATGAGTTTATACTTATTGGCAAGTTTACCGAGCCACTCTAAATCAATGATATCCAGCGCAGGATTGGAAGGTGTTTCCACGAAAATCATCTTGGTGTTGGGTAAGATGTTTGCCTCCCATGTTTCAGGCGAATCTAAATCCACGTAAGTGTGAGTAATACCTACGCGCGGAAAAATGACATTGAAGATTTGGTGCGTAGAACCAAATACCGAGCGCGAGGCCAACACGTGATCGCCCGACTTGAGCAAAGAAGCCATGCTGATGTACATCGCAGCCATGCCAGAAGCCGTGGCAATGCCATCTTCCGTGTTTTCCAGTAGACACAGTTTCTGAATAAACTCTGTGTTATTCGGATTGGAGAAGCGCGTATAAATGTTGCCAGCTACTTCATCGGCAAACAAGGCCCGTGCCTGCTCAGCATCATCAAATACAAAACTAGAGGTTAAGTACAATGGCACCGAGTGCTCGCGAAAATCTGTGCGTTCTGCCTGCGTGCGGATTGCATCGGTTTCAGAGTATCCATTAAAATCTTTTTCGTTCATCTTATTGTTTTTCAGTTTGTCGATGGTTTATGGCCGATCGTCAATTGACCATAGGACTATTGACTAATTATCTCAAAACTGTGGGTGATAATGGCTGACTTCTCCAACGTCTTAGCTACCGAGCAGTATTTCTCGACTGCCAACACGATGGCTTTTTCTACCTTTTCTTTATCAAGGTTTCCAACCAATTTAAAATGAATGTGGGCATCGGTATACAAAGAAGGTACTTTGCCTTTCTCGCGCTCCCCGCTGACGGTAATGGAAATGTCTTTGAGTTCTTGTTTTTGCTTTTTCAAGATCATCACCAGATCGACAGAACTACATCCTCCGAGGGCTGCTAACAATAATTGCATGGGGCGCATTCCTTTTCCTGTTCCGCCTACATCCGGGCTGGCATCCAGTTGAATACTATTTCCTGTGTCGTTAGTGGCCTCTAAATGAAAGTCTCCACTCACACGTTTTAAGTCGATGGTAATCATTCGTTTTGTTTGCTCGGCCAGACCAAACTCCCTACCACCATTGCCAGCAGGCTAACAATTAGAGCTGGAATCAGGCTTGGCCAACTTGTTTTTAAAACCTCAAAGATAATCCAAGTTAGCATACCTGTAACCATGGAAATCAACGCCCCAATAGCACTCGCTCTTTTCCAATACAATCCGAAGGCCAAAGGCGCAAACAACGACACCAGGCTCAACACCGATGACTCGCCCACCAGCTCGTAAATATTGGTTCGCACGCAGGCCATTACTGTAGCGATTACGCTAAAAACCAGAATAGAAATACGAGTAACTTTGAGTAGTTGGGCATCGCTCAGCTTTCCTTTCATAAGGGGCTTGACCAGATTCTCGGAAAAAATAGCAGCCGGTGCCAAGATAGCCGAGCTGGTGGTACTCATAATCGCGGAAAGCAACGACCCGAAAAATAAAATTTGTATAGGCATACTGGTATGTTGCAGCACCATGTTGGGTAGTGCCAGCTGTGTATCGCCCGCAATCTGATCAGGATACAAATGCTTTGTGCATAAGCTGATGAAAAGGGGAAGCATGGCCACCGTAAGGTATAATGCCGCGGCTATAAAACACGACCGAACAGCCGAGGAGACCGACCCACTTGACATGACCCGCTGAAACACATCTTGTGAAGGTATAGACCCAAGCCCCAACACAAACCAAGCAGCTACGTATTTTACTATCTCTTTAAAGTCTGCAGGTGGCAGAAAGCGCAGCTTTTGAGCCGGTACCTCGCTGAGCACCTTAAAAACACCACCTGCTTTTTCAGACAGTGCAGCCGCAAGCAGCAGCAATCCGAGAATGATAATAATGCTCTGAATAAAATCAGTGATGGAAATTGCCCACATGCCACCGATGTAGGTATAAAAGGTAACAATCACGGCACTTGCCACAATACCCTGCCATACGGCCACACCAATTACCACATTCATAATCAAGCCCATAGCCACCAATTGGGCGGCTATGTAGCCAACATAAGGTGGTGCTAAGAAAATGCTTGCCACCAGTTCTGTATCCTTGCCAAAGCGCACTTTAAAGAAATCTCCTAACGTAAGCAGCTTCATAGTGTACAGCCTGCGCGCGAAGAACATACCGAACAACACCAGACACAGCGCAGCACCGAATGGATCTTCAATCACTCCATAAAGACCCTCCTTTAAAAATTCAGACGAAGCACCAAATACGGTCTCTGAACCAAACCAAGTAGCAAATAAGGCGGAAGAACTCAAAAAGAGGGGTAAACTTCTACCTGCCAGCAGAAAATCGCCTGAAGTTTTCACCCTGCGCGAGGCGAGGTAGCCGATGAAAATCGTAAGTAACAGGTAACCGATAATCGATAGTAGTAGCAATGCAGGCGTAAGATAAAATGCTAAAACTAGGAAACATTAAGCGGAATGCAAGGGGTACTAAACCTACTTACGTACCCTAAAGTCGGCCGATTGTGGTTCAATAATTTCTAATTCATTCTCTAGCCTATCGAAGGCCTGTTCGTTGTTAAACATGCTATAATGTTTTAAGTCGGCACATTCTTCTGCCGTGTTAAAACGCATGGTAAACGTAATATTCGTAATGCGCTTTGTAACCGTTCGGAAACTGGCCACTGCTAAAAAGGGCGGGTCTGAGATATGGTTCCAGGCTACTAATTGGGGAGGCACTATCTCCATAAACTCGCACTCATTGGGGTAATCGCGTTTGGCGGGGCCATGCATTACAAAACGCCATTTGCCGCCCTGCCGCAAATCAAATTCAATAAAGGTATTACTAAATCGCCTTGGACCCCACCACCTTATAAGATGCACCGGATCGGTCCACGCTTTAAAAACGGCTTCGATGGATGCCAACACATTTCGCGTTGTTACTACTTCGCAACTCGCTGTGTCTAGCAAGACCTCATCTTCCATTTCGCATTTCTATTTTTAATAATAACCGTAATTTTACCAATTGTGTTTTATATATACAACTGGCTAGGTGTTATCAGCCGTGTACTTTTAGTACATAAGTACATAAAAGTGTTTTGAAATAATGCCTGCCTATATCTATTTATTTGCAGCGCAACCATTGAAACCTAGGTGCTTAGTAACTAACTTTGACCAGACCAACGCGCTCCGTAATTATGAAAGGCTCGCAATACATCAGCTTTAGGCGAAAGAGAAATAAAATAAGTGATCCTTCCCCGGCTGCATTAGCACTTTTCAGTCAGCTGAAAGAAGTCTTCAAACCCTATCACGAGTATTTTGAAATAAGCATTGATACCAGTGATGAGTTTGAAGCGGTAACAAAAAACGAAGTACGTGTAAACCGCGGAAGCTTTAGAACGGGCGCCAGTAAGATTTCATTTCTTCTAATACGACTTAACAAAGAGTTTGTGAAACTCCAGTTCCATGCACTTTTCTTAGACAAGAACATGATCGATACAGTGTCGCCTGAATTACTGATGCTGAAAACACATGCCATTACTTTTCAGTTTAAAAAGCTCGATCCGACCTTACAAACTCAGCTAGACACACTTATTCAGCAGGGAATAGAATTGTATAAAATACTAAAATATATTAGGTAGCAAGGTCTCTCGAAGCGATCTCATCAATCACTGCAAGGAACGAAGGGTCTAAATACTCAATATCGTTCTCCATCATCATTTAAGCTACTATTACTTTACTACCAAAACCTAGCGCCCGACCAATTGGTCGATAGCAGCCATCCTGCTGGTTGGGCTAGTGGCAGTAACTAGTTTTTTAACAAATCTACGGCCACCCACTTCATACTAAAGAGCCACTTGTACTTATGTAAAAAATCCCTATCACATTTGCAACCAATACTATATCATCAGCGAAAGCGATAGCCTAATCGTAACCCAACAGCTGGTGAAACCTCCCTTCTTTTGCGTTCATCTTTTATGACGGACACCCAGAAAAAGCCAGAAGAACTCGTATCATCAATCGGTTTGATATAATTGATAAATCGCAAGTCTAAGCCATAACTTACATCCAAAATCAAATGATCTCTTTCGAAGAGGCCTATATTATGGCCTACCTTCCAGGAGAATCCGGATTCGCGGTATTTTACGCCAAAATTATACGTTCGAGAATATTGCATTTGGCAATCTAAATCAAAACAACCGGTCACAGTTGCTTGTCTGTCAAAATCCACAGCCGTGGTATACGCTTCCATACCGATATACGTGGCTTTAATAAAATAAAATCTACCTTCTACATTGAGCTTAAAACCATGAATATTTTGATAGCGCAAATTATTGGTTGAGCGTTCTATCACAAAGCCAACATCTGTTTGTTATCAATGCGAATTGGAGAATATAAAAGGCATTCACCCGTGAGATAAAATTAAAACAAAATTCTGCTAATTACCATCCGGTAAGTAAATTAAGTTTCGGTAATTCTATTACAGGTATAGTAATAAATGAAGATTGCTACTTGATCCTACTTCGGCTTCTTCACTTGAAACGCCCTCGTTACGTTAAAGCCTAAGCTAAAGTCGCCATTCCTAACATCACCTTGGGTCTCGGTTATGAAAGCCCTTTCAGTAAGGCCGCGAGTATTAGTGAAAATCAATTGAAACACATGTCCGCCCGTTTCAATATCAATACCCACACCTACCGCATTGTAATAGGGATTAGCGTTGCCCACATTAAACCGATGGTAATACTCGGAGGTTAACGCAATACTCCTTGAAACTCTCAATCGACCTGCAAAACCTAAGGCATACACGTCATTTGTTTCCACTGTTTTATCCACCGTGTTTTTATGCACAAGCGTAGGCATTAACTGCATAGAAAATGTGGGGGAGAATTTACGTGCAATTAACAACTGAGCGGTGTACGCAAGACGATCCACTAGCTGAATATCATAGGCAGCATCCTGCGCCCTAGGTGAAGTGCGTATCGCGCCACTTCCAAACGCTGTTATTGTAACGGGAAAGTTAATCGCTCCGGTACTTTGCCTTATGAATTTGTACCTTAGGTAACCATCCATTGTTTTGTCGAATGAATTCCTTCCAAAACCAACGCCTAGATTGTCGGTAATACCGTATTCCAGCCCAAGTCGAACGTAGGCTTGGTCTAATCCAAACAGTTCATAAGAGCCTCCGCTTACAGGGCCAAAACGATGGGCGAAAATAAACTCTAGCTCACCTTTGCCCCTTGTTTCGATGGATTGCCCGTTGATAATCCTACTTCCTTTAAAGGTAGAAGAAGCATAATTTGTCTGAGGTGTTTCGTTATCCAACATCTCTTTCATCAAATCATCTTGGGCAAAAACAGCCGTAGAGATCAACATCAATAAAACAGTCCTTCTTAGTATCATCATCCTAAAGAGATTTATAAGTAAAATCAAGATTCACATCAATAACTTCTGCTATTTTCTTCCAAAGCAATTGAGGAATTTTAATGTCATACTCCTTTAAAGCGACTTGAAATTTAGATACCGCTACCATCTTGCCGTCCTTAAACTCAATTGTTCCGGGCACATCCACGTCTCTTGTTACACCATGAATAGTTAGTTTACCTACTGCACGCACTTCCTGTTTTCCGGCTTTATCGGTAGAGTAACCCGTTAGTTTACCTTGAAAAGTTGATTTCGGATATTTATCGCTCTCTAAATATTTCTCGTTGAAATGTTCCTTCATCAGCGCTTTCTTGAATGCAAAGTCCTTTATTACGATCGAAAATGCGATATCCCCAGCGGTCGCGTTAAAAAGGCTATTCACAGTCGTGTTAGTGGCATCAATATCTTCTACCGGAGTTTTAGAAAAGAACATCACCTTTGCCTTTTCTATTCCGTATTTCTGGCCGGAAGCGATAGTACTAATAACTACTAATCCGATAAAGATTATTTTTTTCATTCAGAAATATAGTTAATTGTTAGGAGCTCCCCCAGTTACCCAGCAACCAATTAGGTCAATCTGCGCTTGTGTTAAGGCAGTAGAACCAGACGGAGGCATGCTTTTACTTGCAGTTCTTGTTCTGATCGATGTTGATTTCGCTTTTACGTTGTCATAGGTTGTCCAATCACCTCGCGGTGAACCCGCAGCATGACAGGCCGCCAAATTACACCTGGTAGTGAGAATGGTAGCAATTTCGTTTGCATAACTGATAGTAGTAGGAGCGGTCACCACGGTGGCTGACAACGTTTTCACACACCCCTTGCTATCCTTTATGGCCAAATTGTAGGTGCCCGCAGCCAAGCCAGTAAAGGTGGATGTACTAACAAACCCGCCTGTGTTTAATTGATATTGATAAGGCGAAAAACCTGCTGATGCCGTGATCACGACACTTCCATTAGGGGTCGTACACCCTGAATTTGAAACGGTGGTTGCACTTCCGTTAAGTGTGCTGTTAATGGCAGGTAATTTAACCGATAGTGTTCGTTCACAAAGATTCGCATCCTTCACGGCAATAGTGTAATCACCAGAGCCAAGCCCATTAAAGCTATTTGCTGCTTGAAATGCAGCTCCATTAAGGGAATAAGTATAAGGCTGCTTACCCCCTGTTGCAGTAACAATTAGCAAACCATCAGTCGAACTACAGCCCGTGGGAGCGGTAGCTGTGCTGGCAACCAACACTAGGTCAGTAGTAGCGCAGTCAACTGCCTTCGGTACATCGCGATTAGTGCAAGAAGGTAGAATCAGTAACAATGACAAGGGAAGAGCAATTGCTAAATTTTTCATCAAGAATTTTACGGTTAAGTATAATTATATCGGACAAGACCTTAAAACCAGCTTCGTAAAAGTAAAAAATGTAATTGACTTTGTAGAATAAACTGGATCACTAAAAGAATAAGGTTCGGTTTAAAAAGAAAATCCCCCAAAGTCCTTGACCCCGGGGGATAATCCTGTCTATAGTTGGCTTTAATCTGATTCAAACATAATAGACCGCCTTTCATTTGAAAAAAGTCAACCGATGACTTTGATTTTTCTCTGGATAAAGAGCCGATTTTGCCGTTAAACTAACTTGATGAGCTACTTCTTTCTCAATGAATCGGTTTGGGAGGAGTCTGTTTTTAAGAATTGTTTTTTTAACCGCTCGGGTAATTGCGCCTTTGAGCCTGGAAAAGTTGTTTTTCTACTAATGTCAAAACATAGGTAACCGACTACTACAAAAAACACAAACACGAATAACAGAAAAATCCTTCTTGATTTCGACATAAACAAAAAAGGGGCGAAATCGCCCCTTAAAATTGATACTATAAATAATTATTTCAAACTTTTTATAACTGCCTCAAAGGCAGTTGGATGATTCATTGCAAGATCAGCCAATACTTTACGGTTAAGTTCGATGTTATTCTTCTTCACTTTTCCCATAAATTCGGAATAAGACATTCCGTGAAGCCTAGCACCCGCATTGATACGCTGAATCCACAACGCACGAAAATCTCTCTTTTTTGCTTTTCTATCTCTATAGGCATAAACCCAACCTTTCTCGATAGCATTTTTTGCTACCGTCCACACATTTTTTTTACGACCAAAGAAACCCTTGGCGAACTCTAGAATTCTTTTTCGCCTCATTCTCGAGGCAACGCTGTTTACTGAACGTGGCATAAATTTTAATTTTTGGCTATGGCGCTCCTTTTTTAGAGTCTTTGATGCCAGTTACCGGTTAAACATACTGATTGTTTTCGCAATCAAACTTATAATCAAAACAAATATGGAAGCATTAGCTTTATGTTACCTTCGTCAACTTTCTTAACGGTGGTTTTCGAGCTCAATCTCCTTTTCTGTTTTGTTTCTTTTTTCGTCAGAATATGGTTCTTAAATGCCTTTTTGCGTTTTATTTTTCCGCTTCCGGTCACCTTAAACCTCTTTTTAGCTCCTGACTTGGTCTTTAATTTAGGCATCTATTTAATTGTTATACTTGGTACACTACTATTTTTTCGGCTTTGCAGCGATCATCATAAACATTCTCTTACCCTCCAATTTCGGAAACATCTCCACTTTACCATGTTCTTCGAGGGCTTGGGCAAATTTCAACAATAAGATCTCACCCCGCTCTTTATACACAATGGAACGCCCTACAAAGTGAACGTAGGCTTTAATTTTTGCACCTTCCTGTAAAAAGTTAATGGCATGTTTCACTTTAAAGTTAAAATCATGGTCATCGGTATTAGGCCCAAATCTCATTTCTTTCAAAACAGTCTTTTGGGCGTTCGCCTTTATCTCCTTCTGTTTCTTCTTTTGTTCGTACTTAAACTTCGAGTAGTCGATGATTTTGCAAACTGGCGGATCAGCATTGGGTGATATTTCGACCAAATCAAGACTTTGATCCTGCGCCATCTTAATTGCTACAGCAGTTGGATAAACATCTACTTTTATGTTTTCGCCAACCACCCTAACTTTTGCGGCTAGAATTCTCTCATTTACTCGATATGGCTCCTCAACTACCTTTCTACCCCTGTTAAAAGGTTTATTGGGAGGCCGGTTACTACTTGGAAATATTGCCACTCTTTGGGTTTAAGTTCTAACTTTTTAAAAACAGGTCGCAAATATCGGGATATTTTCTACTTTTCAAACACCTAGTTGGTATTAAACGCATTAAATATTGATATTTTAAACAGGGGGAGTGCTTTCTTTTAAAAACAAATTAATGAAATCATTCACCAACATTGAACCTTGGTCTCCAACTCCATGCTTTCTTACTGCCACTTTCCCCTCGGCAACCTCTTTTTCACCCACAATGAGCATGTATGGCACTTTCTTCACTTCGGCATCTCTTATCTTTCGACCAATTTTTTCATCCCGATCATCGAAGAATCCTCTGATGTCGTTGGCCTTAAAATCTTCGAATAATTTTTGAGCGTATTCATGAAATTTCTCAGAAATAGGGAGAACAGAGATTTGATCGGGCGAAAGCCATAATGGAAAATTGCCTGCGCAATGCTCAATGAGTACCGCGACAAATCGCTCAAGCGAACCAAATGGTGCGCGATGGATCATCACAGGGCGATGCTTTTGGTTGTCAGCGCCAACATATTCGAGTTCAAACCGCTGTGGCAATTGATAGTCTACTTGGATAGTTCCAAGCTGCCACTGCCTGCCAAGGGCATCTTTCACCATAAAGTCAAGTTTAGGACCATAAAATGCAGCTTCACCCTTTACGGCAACTGTAACCAGTCCACACTGATCGGCAGCTTCTTGAATTTCTCGCTCTGCTTTGTCCCAAAGGTGATCCTCCCCGATGTACTTTGCTTTATTCTCTGGGTCTCGTAAAGAAACCTGCGCAGTATAGTTTTCAAAACCCAATGATTTAAACACAAGCAACACTAAGTCTATCACTTTGATAAATTCTTCCTTTACTTGATCTGGCCGACAGAAAATATGCGCGTCATCTTGAGTAAAGCCCCTTACACGAGTGAGGCCGTGCAACTCTCCACTTTGCTCGTACCTATAAACAGTTCCAAACTCAGCATAACGAACTGGCAAATCTTTATACGAGCGCGGTTTAAATTTATAAATCTCGCAATGGTGAGGGCAGTTCATCGGTTTTAAGAAAAACTCTTCCCCTTCATCGGGCGTGCGGATCGGTTGAAAAGAATCTTTGCCGTACTTCTCGTAATGCCCTGACGTAACATACAATTGCTTGCTTCCTATATGCGGGGTAACAACTGGCTCGTAGCCCGCTTTCACCTGTGCTTTGCGCATAAACTGCTCCAGGCGTTCCCTTAATATCGTTCCTTTTGGCAGCCATAGTGGAAGGCCCATACCTACCTTTTCAGAGAATGTAAAGAGCTCTAATTCTTTGCCTAACTTTCTATGATCTCGTTTTTTTGCTTCTTCCAATAGAAAAAGATACTCATCTAACTCCTTTTGCTTTGGGAAAGTGATCCCATAAATGCGCTTAAGCATTTTATTTTTCTCATCGCCACGCCAATAAGCACCGGCCACACTCAAGAGTTTCACAGCCTTTATGGGACTCGTATTCTGGATGTGTGGGCCGCGGCATAGATCTACAAAATTTCCTTGTTGGTAGAACGTGATAGAACCATCGGTAAGTCCTTCAATAAGCTCTAGTTTGTAGGGATCGCCCTTCTTAGTGAAGTAGTCAATGGCGTCCGCTTTTGATACCTCGCTTCTAACGAAAGCACTGTTTTGTTTTGCGAGTTCGACCATTTTCTTTTCCACAGCCGCCAGATCATCATCGCCAAAGGGTTTATCACCAAGATCAACATCGTAATAAAAACCATTTTCGATGGGCGGACCAATACCAAATTTGACGCCTGGGTATAACGCCTCAAGTGCCTCTGCAAATAAGTGGGCAGAGGAATGCCAAAAAGCATACTTACCTCCTTTGTCATTCCACGTAAATATTTTAATTGATGAGTCAACCTCAATTGCTCGAGCTAAATCCCAGATTTCGCCATTTACTTCAATGGAAAGGGCATTTCTGGCCAATCCTTCGCTAATGCTTTGGGCTATTTCTATTCCTTTAATTCCTTTTGGATAGTCACGCGAAGAGCCGTCAGGCAGGGTAATTTTGATCACACTCATGTAGAAAAAATTTCAGGGTGCAAATATGCGATTTTTCCTAGAGTTTGAACTGGACTGTAAAGAGTATTCCAAATTTGCGCGGAACGTAGGAGTCTGTTTTGGTTACCTCTACTCCTTGGTCATTAACCTCCTGATAAGTAATCGTTTTAGTGTCCAAATAAGTTAGCCTATGCACAAAATCGACTCTAAAAAACCGAAAAATATTCTCTACGCCCCATCCTACTTCTAAATAAGGTTTGCCAGTAAAATATCCCGTGCTAGACGATCTTCGTCTATTCTGCGTATATAAAGAAATGGAATTGCGGTTGGATTCTGAAAGATCACCAAAAATTAAGTTGGTAGTTCCTACCAAGCGCCAGTCAAGTTTTTTGAGAAGTGGAAGTCGATTAACGAGAAACCCTTCAAGAAATTGGCGATACCTAACCGTAACATATTGATCGCTGATAAACTCACCAAAGTTCATCAGGTTATAAGTAAATGGAGAATAGATTGGCGATTCGTTACCCAGATGCACGGCCAAAAGTGGGTATGGAAGTGTGTTAAAAATCTTTTCTCCGGTCACGGTAAGATTTCCCACCCCTATTGGTCCTAGTTTAAATCTCTTGTCAATGTTTAATCGTAATTTATTATACTCGTAGTCACTGCCAAAAACATTTTTGAATCCATGCGTATACCTAAAGGTAATTATAGGCCACTTCTTGGGGCCAACGCTTATCCTTTCGTTTCCATTCTGCAAAAAAGTCTCGTCTCTAGCATAGCGCGATTCAACGGCAACCTCGGCAAATTGATACCTCTCAATAATTTTTGAACCCGGATCGGAAGGGTCCTGAATATGACCAAAGTTATAGCCTGTCGCGGGATCGAACGTATGATATCTTAGATTTACTTTCTGTGAAAAACCTTTAAAGAACTCTTTCTGAAACGAACCCAACGCCTCATGGAAATAATATCCCCGTTTGAAATTTCCCCACCGCGCTGCTGTCAAAAATAACGGATTTGAACCAAGTATGTCCTCATCCACGCCTAACCTGACCATGTCATCGGAATACTTTAAAGTCAATGTCGTCCATTTCTTACGATTCAGAATATACTGGGCTCCTAGAGAAAATTTTGGCTTAGCATCTTTAAAACCATAAGCTAAAAACCCACTATACGTTACCTTTTTACTATAGTGGCGATTGGTTTTAAATCCGACCTGCATTCGTAGGCCTTCAATACTATTCCAAGCAAATGTTCTCAAATACGAGCCCACCTCTATTTGTCCAAGATCGTAATAGCCATCTACTAATGCCTTGAAAACTTCCGTATAAGTTTTAACAACAGGAATATTTTTGAGCGTATCAATCATTTTGTAAACGTTCTTTTCTGTGGCACTTAACGGCTCGAAACGGAGAGAATCCCAGAACTTATCATCATCGTTTACTTGCGCTTCTTCGGCTACTTGCACCCTTTTCTCATAAAAAGATGTGGGTTTGGGTTTATTCAAAACGAAATTCCTGTTGCTTGTGTAGAATTTTGCCAACATGCCTGCTGAGCCTTTCGTAACTTCGCTCACATCCACCAGTACGCGATTTTTAATTGGTAGCCATGCACCATTTTCGTATTGCTTCAGCTCTTGCTGAATTTTTAACCGTTCGATAAAGTTAACGTTAGCCTCCCTGCCTACCGTGGCATCTATTTGCCGAAGCGCATAACCCTCTTTCGTAATCCACATAGAGCCCTCGAATGCGAGCTCAGCTTTAGATCTAGGAAAGAAATCGATCCGGTAACAGAAATCACCTCCTATGTATAAGCTATCGAGCAGATCGTATTTATAGTAAAGCCTCCAGCCATCGGCAATTGGCGAGACAAAATTCTTATTCAAGATAGTTAACCAGTTCAGATAAAAATTATATTCCTGAAAACTGGAACCTACTACTTGCGTGATCAATGAACCATCTTCCACGCCAACACCACTTATCTTAGTATTTTTTACTTCCTCTGTTTTCAAGGAAGGATTGTCGCGATAATATATTCTGGAAACGGCTTCGGTAATAAAAAGCGGTAGAATAGCTTTTCCGTCTTCGCCTACTATTCGATCGATGCTATCCAACACCATCGCTACTTTCTTCATGAGTTTTTTCTGCCGAAACTTATCGGAGATTTTGTCAATGTCTACCTCTGTTTTAGAATAGGAGTCATATTCGTAAGCTGAAAGCTGTCGGTTATCATTTTTATCCTTATTTTTTACAACTCGCCTTAATATTTCGAATGCTGGATTTTCACCTGACTCAATCACTACTTCTTGAAGATTTTGTACCTCCTCCTGCAATTGAAAATCAATCGTCTGAACAAGTGCCTTGCTCAGTTTCTTTCGTTTCGACTTATAACCTATGTAAGAAGCAACTATTGAATCTGCCGGTTTGAGTAGCTTAATTTTGTACTTCCCATCGAAATCTGTATTCGTTCCTACCGTAGTGCCCTTTATGGTAACATTCGAAAAAGGAATTGGATCGCCTGAATTGGCATCGGTAACTTTTCCTTGAATTACTATTTCTTGCGCATTGATATTAAATGCTAGAAAAAGAATTAGGACTGGCAAGTTGAATTTCAACGTTGCCAACGAATTTACCTTCACAAGAATAATTTTAGATTATAAAATTCAAAATTAGCCAATAATACGCAAGAGTTAAAGGAAAGGATGCACGGTGGTAATTTTTTTATTGCTGATTATTTTAGACTTTTGACGCCAATTTTTGATTGAAACAATAATTTGGCAACTAATTCGACTTAGTTATTGTTTATCTGACCTGAACGCACTTAATGAGACACACTTTACTTTTTTTACTAATTTTTAGTTTTACAGCGAGCAGCATTGCTCAACACAAAAGACGAGAAATTGGTGCCTTTCCAGAAATAGACTCAATGGAAGTTAAGGTGGATTCCTCGGAAGTTATATATAAAAATAAGTTGTTGATTTTTCCGTTGGCTGCTCTCTCAACAGAAACAAGTTGGGTATTTGGATTTGCCAACGCATTTGTCTTTAAGACATCTAAAAAAGATAAAAAGCTGAGAACATCCACTATGCCATCAGGCATTTTGTATACTCTTAACAAGCAAATTTTGATTGGGCTGGGAGCAAACATTTTCTTGCCAAAAGAAAAGTACGTAATTCGATTTGAGAACTCATTTAGCAAGTTTCCGGATAAGTTTTGGGGAATCGGAAATGATACTCCGGAAAGCGGCAAAGAGAGTTATACATTCACTCAATTTTTTATCAACCCACAACTACATAGAAAAATAAAAAATAATTTTTTCGTTGGTGCTGGTTGGGACTTCCAGAGCGTATACGATATAAGTTATGAAGCGAATGGCAATTTCGCCAAACAACAAGTTGCTGGCATTTATAACCGCGAGAGTTATCGCGTTTCTGGTTATAGTTTGTTTCTAATGAATGACTCTCGAAATCATGCTTACCAACCAGATAAAGGCTATTTGCTTCGAATAAAATTTTCAAACTTTAACGAGAATGTAGGTAGCAACTACAATTTCCAAGTAGTTGAAGCGGACTATAGAAAGTTCTTTAATCTCAAAAACGGAAGAACATGGGGTTTCCAAGGGTTGGCAACGTTCACGTTTGGCAACGTACCTTACAGAAGCCTTGCCGTGTTGGGGGGCAACTTGATGATGAGGGGGTATTATGCTGGCCGCTATCGCGATAAAAAGTTTATTGGCACACAAGCAGAATATCGGTTTCCTATTTATAAACGAATTGGCGGTGTTGGGTTTGGTGGCATAGGCCAGGTTGCAGAAGAACTTAATGACTTAAGCATCGATAAATTTAAAATTGCAGTAGGTGCCGGGCTTCGAGTATCCGTGTTACCAAAAGAAAAATTAAATCTTCGCTTTGACGTTGCCTACGGAAATACGATCAATTACTATGTAGTATTGGCAGAATCGTTTTAAATGTGTTGTTTGCTGCCCATGTGGTGAGGCGGTGTCTTGAATACATATAAATCCAACACAGCTTTTGTCCTGGCAAAATATTCACGTATATATACCTTCCATCCATTTTCTTGGTTGGGCTCATCAGCAGCTATGGCCAACGCATCCAGATTGTAGTAGTTACTTATAAAAAGTGCCCTATAACAATGAAAGGGTTGTGTTATAATTACAATCTTATCTTGACCAAAAATTTCCTTAGTTCGGACAATTGAATCGAGTGTTCTTAGCCCCGCAAAATCGAGCGTGATAATAGAATCAGGAACACCTGCTTTAATGAGTGCTTTTTTCATCTCGAAGGGTTCGTTGTAGTAACGAGTACGATTATCACCACTTAAAATGAAGTGCGAAACGAAGCCTTTCTCGAAAAGAAAAGTGGCCGTTTTTATTCTGTTTTCAAAAAATGGGTTGGGCGAGCCATCGCTCAATCTTTTGCTAGTACCCAATACCAATACCACATTCTCTTGTGAAGTAAGTTGATCGATTGATACGATTCTATTCTGTGTGCTATTTATTATCCAGCCATTGATACCTAACACCGCGAGCGTTACCAACAAGACAGCAAATAAAAAAACCTTACCAATTTTAGTTATCAACCTCATTTATTACAAATTTAGGAGATTGAGTAGTTAATAAAAATCTAATCTGAAAAGTTCATACAGTTTGATTATTTGAAAGGAATTCACGTTCTAAAATATCGGGCTTTCGAATTGCCTTTCTGTACCATTCATAGCGAGTTTGTTGGATCTCTTCTTCACTAAAGCCTATATGTAAGTTTGATCTTCTAATTTTCGGCATCACCGTGTGGAGGCAAATTGCTGCGCTCACTGAAATGTTCAAACTTTCAGTAAAGCCATACATAGGTATCTTAACTGTCGCATCAGCATGGGCAAGCGCATACTCTGAAGTTCCACTGAGTTCATTACCCAGCAATATGGCCAGTCTTTGATCGGTAGGCACCTCGTCAATACTTATTCCATCTGCGTTCGGATCGGTGGCAAATATCTTATACCCGGCTTCGCGCAGTTGCTTAAAGCACAACTCTGTATTATTCTGACCTTTTGCACTATACTTAGTCAAATTCATCCATTTATTAGCTCCTTTTAATACTTTGGTATTGAGATCATAATAGCTTTTATTCTCAATTATATGGATTTGATGTAACCCCATGCATTCGCAGGTTCTAATTACCGCACTTCCATTTTGCGATTGAAAAATATCCTCCAAAATAACGGTCACGAATTTAGTCCTAAGTGCAAGCACCTTTTCAATTGTATCTCTCCTTGGTTGCGAGATAAACTGCGCGAAATAACTCGTAAGCGCTACCTTTTGATCGTTGTTTAGCATAATAGTTAATTGTAAACAAGTATTTAATCTGTGAAAATACCAAAAGTATCAATTCAATAACATTTTTAATTCATGCTTGAAGTTCGCACAAATAATAATAATCCTGTTTAGTGCCAGAAGATACGTCAGCTAGTCAGAAAAATATCAATCTTAGAAAAACAGACGTTTCAGTTGAATTTCAATAACTTAAAATAACCATTGAGCGAGTTGCACTTGATACTAAAATCTACGTCTAATTTTGAATTTTAAATCTGTATTTTTGCATCTGAAAATTTTTAGATGCAATACCTTTTTCCGAAAGATTTCATCTTTGGCACAAGCACCGCTGCTACCCAAATAGAAACTGCCTTTGAACATGATTGGAAGGGCGTTCCTTCAAAAGATGGATACATCTTAGATAAAACAACCGACCATGAGTTGCGGCTTAAGGAGGACGCACAAATCATCTCATCCCTAGCACCTCATTACCGAATGGGGCTCATGTGGAGTAAGCTTCAGCGTGCGCCTTATGGCGAATTAGACGAAGAAACGGTAGCGCACTATCGGCTATTTCTCGATGATCTAAAATCGCGGGGGGTAAAAATAATGATGGTACTTCATCATTTTACTAATCCACTATGGTTTTCCAAATTGGATGGCTGGGAAAAGGAAGAAAATATACCGATGTGGGTTGACTTCTGTAAAAAAGTTGTATTGGAATTTGGCGATTATGTTTCACACTGGAATACGTTCAACGAGCCTAATGTGTATACGACCTACGGTTGGGTAACTGGTTTCTTCCCGCCTTTTAAGATAAATCTGCTATTGGCCGGCAAAGTGGCGAAAAATCTAGGCCTTGCCCATGAACGTGTCTATGACTTCATTAAGAGCCATAATCCAGACCAACCCGTTGGCATCTCGCATAACACAGTGGTTTTTTGGGCAGAGAACCCGCTCGGTTGGTTGCCAGCAAAACTAAGCGATTGGTGGTTTATGGAGCATATGCCAAGTCATTTCGAAAAAGTAGATTTCTTCGGAATGAGTTATTATGCTAGGCTACCCCACGATCCGATGCCTATCACGTTTATGGAGACCCCAGAAAAAATGAAACGGTTGGGCAGGCCTTATGACGATATGTGGGAATACTATCCCGAAGGAATGAGAACTTGTATTGATCGCTATTGGAACAAATACAAGAAGCCGATCATCATCACTGAAAATGGCGTTTGCGATGAAAGTGACACCTTACGGCAAACAGCAATTATAGATTATGCAAAAATTCTTCACAAAGCCCTGCAAGATGGTATCGACATTAGAGGATACTATATGTGGAGCACTTGGGATAATTTCGAATGGCACCTGGGGCCAACAAAACGATTTGGATTGTATGAAGTAGACCTTCAAACAAAAGAGAGGCGGAAGCGACCAAGTGCCGATATCTTTCGAAAGCTCGCTTATAATAAAATGTTTGAAGTCAATTCGCCCGACTTGGTATTAGAAGAGTTGATGATGTAAGTGAGTTGATCGATTAAAGGAAAATGGTTCAGGTAAAAGGAAAATTACTCGATGATCAAACAAGATGCGTTCATTACAAAAGCCAACTGGATATTATCGCCATAAAGTTTAAATGTTGCGATACCTACTATCCTTGCTTCACGTGCCACTTGGAATCAACAGATCACGAAGCACAAGCTTGGTCAAGCAATGAGTTGGCGACCAAAGCAATTTTATGTGGAGTATGTAAAACCGAAATTACGATAGAAAATTATTTAGAGTCGCATAACCAGTGTCCAAACTGTAATGCCCCATTCAACCCAAAATGCAAGCTTCATTACCACCTTTATTTTGATGTTTAAGCTTTCAATTTTTTTCCAACGTCCTCATGAAACTCCAAAATTTTTATTAGTACATCAATCATAAAATCATAATTCTTCTTGCCCACAAGGGCTACATATTTTTTTGCAAGTTCAGCCATCATATTTTTACCCTCCACAACTAATTTCTTTCCTTTCGGTGTCAAATAAAGAATGCTACTTCTGGCATCCCCACTATGTTTTTCATTTGTTATGTAGCCGAGTGATGTGAGCTCACTAACGATTTTACTCATCGCCTGCTTGGTTACACACGCTCGCTTGGCCAACTCGGCATTTGTTATACCCTGTAAATCGATATTAAATAAAAACGGCATATACGCCAACTTAAAATCGCTGAACCCTCGCTTTCTAAATTCCACACTGGCGTGATCATCGATATGCTTACGCAAACGTTTGATTAATCGCGGCCAACTGCGCTTTCGATATTCCTCCATTGTAAAAAGTTCTTGATCTAACTTATTCATGGTTAATCATCATTTTAAAATTTCGACATAATGATCCTTATTATCATAACATAGTATGAAACAGCTATTACAATCAAGCAAAGATAACAAAAATATAATTAGTCAATTTAGTTGACTAACTGGTAAACTCAGTTTACTTTTGAGAATTATAAAAAAATATGGAAACAACTGAGCTGCCGAAGAAAAAATTTAATCCTGCAAAGATTATAATACCTATCATCGTTCTAACAGGTGCCTTTTTTGGAATTAAAAGCTGGTTACACAGTCGACATTACGAAACTACTGACAATGCGAGCATTGAGGCAACTAATGTTCCTATTCTTGCCCGTGTCGCAGGATACGTGGACAGTTTACTAGTTGCTGATTATGATGTTGTTTCTACAGGTCAACTTCTACTTACCATCGATTCACGTGAATACAAGATTGCGTTACAACAAGCAGAGGCAGACCAACAACAAGCGTCTGCTGAATTAGAAAATGCTCGTGCCGGACTTTTAAATGCTGAGCGGAATTTAGCATTGGCAAAGTCAAATTTAGATGTGCAAAAAGCACGCCTCGAAAAATCTCAGTCAGATCTACAACGTGATCAGGCTTTGTTTAATGATGGATCAATCACTCGTAAGCAAGTAGAAGATTCAAAATCAAATCAATTAATAGCGCAACGTCAATTCAACTCAAACCAAGATCAAGTGGGCGCAGCCGGTGCTCAGATCAGCACGGCAAAAGCACAGATACAAAAGGCCCTCGCGCAAATTGAAACTAGAAAAGCTCTTGTAGAGCAGGCAAAACTAAAATTGAGTTTCACAACACTCATTTCGCCTGCTTCCGGAAAAGTAGGGAAAAAGAGTATTGATAAAGGCCAGTATGTGCAGCCTGGTCAAACTTTATTCACCATAATAAACAATGAGAAATTTTGGGTGATTGCAAATTTCAAAGAGACTCAACTACAAAAAATGAAAGAAGGGCAGGAAGCTGATTTATACTTAGATGGATACCCCGACCAAGTAATTAAAGGCAAGGTTGTGAGTATGAGTGAAGCTACAGGAGCTAAATTTGCTTTGCTGCCACCGGATAACTCAACGGGTAATTTTGTGAAAATCACGCAACGTGTTCCCGTTAAAATTGAAATTCTTGAGGTGGAGAAATACCGCAGAATTTTAAGGGCTGGTTTAAGCCTAACGGCCGAAGTGAAAATAGACTAAATATGGATTTTCGCAAAGCAATTATTGTAATTACGGTAATCACAGCTGCCATTATGGAGCTGATTGATACCTCGATTGTAAATGTTGCGCTCTCCCAGATTAGCGGAAATCTCGGAGCTACTATTGAAGATACATCTTGGGTGATAACTGCCTATGCGATAGCAAATGTGATTATCATTCCAATGACGGGCTTCCTAGCGCGCTACTTTGGCCGAAAGAATTATTACTTAACTTCTATCGTAATTTTTACGCTTGCCTCCTATGCCTGTGGTAACGCTCCTGACCTTACCACCCTAGTTATTGCGCGCTTTATACAAGGCATTGGCGGAGGCGCATTGCTCTCTACCTCACAATCTATCTTGTTCGATACGTTCGATGCGCCAAAGCGGCCTATGGCTTCAGCTCTTTTTGGAATGGGTATTGTGGTGGGGCCCACTATCGGTCCTATCTTGGGTGGCTTAATTATCGATAATTATTCATGGCCATTAATTTTCAATATTAATATTCCCATCGGAATACTGGCCGCTTTTTTGACGTATACTTTTGTCGAAAAAAAGCCAGAAGAACTAACAATAGATCGAAAGTCAATTGCGATTGACTACCCAGGAATTCTAATGCTTGCCTTTGGAGTAGGCGCGCTGCAATATGTTTTAGAGAAAGGAACGAGCGAAGACTGGTTCGATTCAAATCTCATTAAAACATATACCGCGTTGGCAACTATTTCATTGATTGGTTTCATTGTTTGGGAATTCATAACCAAAACACCAGTTATTGATTTACGGATTTTAAAAGAGCGCAACCTAGCCGCAAGTAATATTCTAACGTTTGTCACAGGCTTTGGCCTTTTTGGCTCGGTATTCATCTTCCCTGTTCTAGTGCAACGTATTCTTGGCTACACCCCTACTGATGCCGGATTTGGATTAGTACCTGGTGCATTAGTAGCCATATTCGTTATGCCTATCATCGGTAAATCTATTCAATCTGGTTTACCCCCTCTAATATTCATAATTTTTGGTTTTATTTTTTTTATTCTACATGGCTACACGGCTTCGTTAGCAACGCCAGAAGTTGGCAACTCCTTCTTTATCTTGCCACAAGTCTTCCGTGGACTAGGTACCGCCATGCTTACTGTACCTTTAATTAATCAATCTGTAGTTGGATTAGCACCGCAAAGCATGCCTTATGCTATTTCTTTAACGAACATGATTCGGCAACTAGGAGGCGCATTTGGCATTGCCATAATGAATACCTACATCAATACCCGCTATTGGGTTCATCGTACTGATTTAGTTGCAAACTTAGATGCCACCGATCCTGAATTAAATCAACGTTTATTGCAAACCACACAAGGCGTAATTGCCACTGGTGTAAATCCATTGCAAGCGAATGAAGTTGCCCTAAGAGCCATTGATGGTGCCGTTACCAAGCAGAGTTATCTGATGAGTTACCTCGATGGTTTTTTGTTAATAAGTCTCTTTTTCATTGTTGCCTCACCTTTTATACTCATGCTTAAAACTAAAAAAGTAGATGCCGCTACCATCAAAAAAGTATCTGAATCTGCTCATTAATAATTTAGCTATTATGAAAAAATCGTTGCTCATTTTTATCGTTTCAATTTGTGTTAGTTTTTCTTACGCCCAACCAATCATTGATAATGAACTCAAAGCACTTATACAAAAATCATTTACGTTTTTTCCGCGTGTGAAAGAGTTGGAACAACAAGTTGAGATTACTAGCATCAGAGAGGATATTACTCGTTCAGGTTATAGACCAACAATTACAGGCGCAGTAACTTACAATTATATAGACCCCATCTCAATAATTAATATACCCACCGGACCTGGCACATTTAATGAAATCAGAACGCAACCGAATGGCAATCAAAATGCAAATATAACCATTAACCAATTATTGTATGATTTCGGACGAGCAAAACACAATCTTGAAAAATCGAAATATGATATTCTTATAGCAAGTGATAATCTTGAGGCAAGTAAAGGGTCGTTGGCTTCTCAGGTTGCTTCTATCTATTACAGTGTTATCTATTTACAAAATTCAATAGCGGTGCAGGATTCTGTTATCAGCTATTATAAGGAGTTTAAAACACTAATTGATAGTAGAGTAAAGCAAGGGGATGCGCTAGAGTTTGACGCGCTTTCGGCCCAAAATAACATCGATCAAGCTGAAAATAAAAAAGTTGATTTGATCAATACAATGCAAAAACAGCTAAATCTGCTTGCCTACTCCACGGGAGAATCAACTCGTCCGAGTTCTAACGAGCTCGATTTTCAAACCGTTTTCACCAATTTCGATTCGCTTGTTCAGCAAGCCAGGCAAAAGAATAAAGAGTTATCAATTACTAAGAATAGAATTTTGCAACAAGAACAAGAAATTCAATTAAGCAAGGCGAACCTTCTTCCAACTCTTAACTTAAATGGTGCTCTAGGTGTACGCAACGGCTATCAACCAGATATCCATCAAAATCGGTTTAATTATTTGATAGGGGCTGGCATCAACATACCTATCTATACAGGTCAAAGAAATTCAAATCAGATTAAAATTGCCGAATCATCTTTAAAGGCGTTTCGCTATTCGTCAGAAGCCCAATTAGCTAACACAAGTCGCGATATTAATCAGGCAATGATAGACATCCAATCCAGTAATGAACGATTAAAAAATACAGAAAGTCAAATAAAGCAAACCGCGCGTGCCTTGGCATTAGCGAAATCTAGATTTGCCAATGGCACTATCACGTATGTAGAACTGATTAATGCACAAACCAACCTGCAGCAAGCAAACTTATTTAAACTTCAATATCAATACCAACGAACTTTAGCGAAGATCGAATTAGCAAGGCTTACTGGCAATACTTATTGGCAGTAAGGCGAGATGAAGCTCGGTATTGATAACTCCAACAGCCTGCCTACTGCATTGTGCTGAGACCTTACAGCCAAGAGAATACGAAAAAAAATTTGGAAGAGGACCTGTATTCTTTGTATACCAATGTGGTGTTCAAAAAAATAAAGACAAGCCCACTGTACTGTACGCGACACTCTTACTCTTTCGGAATATACGTCTCGAAAAATGCCTTGGCACTCGTATTCCAATAGTTCAAGGCTACCGATCTATTCTTGTCAAGCTGTTGCATTTCACTATTATAGTCGCTAATTGCCTTATTAACACTTTTTACTGCCAAATTGTAACTGTCAATTTCTTCGTTGGTCTTATTCTTACCCGACATCTCATAGGCTTTTTTTACTTTATCAAATTCATCGGTTTTCATTATATAATCATTAAACTGGCTGATTTTATCACTTTCATTTTTTGTAAACAACAGATACTTCTTTGCCGATTGAAGAAGCGTCTGATTGCTTTTAAATGCCTTAGCTGTATCCAACTTTGCCATCCCTTCTAAGGAATATTTTTTCAAGGTATTTCTATTTTGTTCAACCCCATTTAAATCTTTGTGCTGAATCGCATCCAATAAGTAGGCTTCTTGTTTAAATGTTTTAAAGAACACAAGGTAAATCTGGTGATAGTATTTATTGGCCTGCCCGATCTTCATCATCTTTTTTTCCAACTGACTCTTGTTCTCTAACAAGCGTATGTTGTTGGCAGCAGCGAATCTTCTAAAAGCATCCGTAAATTGATCCTGTGCATCGCTTAGTTTGGCGTCAGCCTGTTCTTGAGCAAGTAGAAAGGCCTCCATTTGGTCATATGATTGTTCTGCTATTTCCTCAAGATCAACAATTTTTCCGTAATCTTCATTAAACACCGAATTGAGCAGGGTGATATACGTTTCATAATTCTTTTTCAAAAGCGTATCTCCTTTATAGGGCTTTAACTTGTTGATACTTGCTTGAACGGCCTTTAGTGCGTTTACAACATCGTCCCGCTTTTGTTCAATTTTCCTTAACTTATTGCCGTGGGCGGATTCGCTTATGTAACTTAAATAACGTTGAGAGATCATTGATTCCTGGCTATTAAAGTAAGATAGATAATCAACTTCGCTTTTAAACGACTGGGCATAGACCGAGTAGTTAAAAAAAAGGATTAAAAAAACAATTGATTTTAAATTCATGTTAGTTAGCTTTTAATTGGCTTAGGTAATCGGTCATGATGATGCATGCTTCGTGCAGATAGAAATCGTGTTTAAGTTCGCCTAAGTAACGTTGATTTAACTCATCTCTAAAGCGATCGGCTTTGTTTATCTTAGTATCTGAGGCGGTGTTCAGTATTTCCAATGGCTGCTGCATTGCAAGCGTTTCCATATCCTTAAATTTCGTTTGCACTTCATTCACAATGTGCAAGTAACTTGACCATGATTCGATTTTTTCCTTAGTACTATTGTACTTGTCAAACCATTCGATCATTTTTTTTAATTTTACAAAGGACCGAGAGACTTGCACCCTATCCTCACTTTTCTTAATTAACTCTTTTATGTTTGCTTTGATAGGTAGTTTTGCATATGTTATTTTTTTCGAAACAGAATCAAATGGCAAATGATACTTTTGGAATTGTTCCGTTATGTTTAAAGAATGCAAAAAGTCAGGGAGTTGAATAGTCGGCAAAAGACCACGCTCCTGCACCGAAGAACCTGTTACACGGTAAATCTTATTTGTTGTAACTTTTGCAAATGCAATTGGGTCCTTTTGATTGTCAAGGGGTATAACTATCTGTGCAGAACCTTTTCCATAGGTCTTTGAACCCACAATGATCGCGCGGTTATAGTCTTGCAAAGCGGCCGCCAAAAATTCGGAGGCAGAAGCGCTCAATGCGTTCACCATTACAATCATCGGCCCATCGTAAACAATTCCCCTATTTCCGTCTTTTAAAGTTTTCAAATTCCCTGCCCTGCCCCTGAGCAAGCCTAAAGGCCCTTCGTCAATAAAAATTCCAGCCATTGCCAATGCTTCACCCAACGAGCCGCCTCCATTGTTACGTAGATCCAAAATCAACCCTTCAATAGATTCAGTTTTTAACTTGATTATTTCCTTTGCTACATCATTTGCGCATTGAAGGCCTTCTTGCGCCTCGCCCTCAGAAGTATAGAAGCCGGGGAGCGCGATATACCCAATTTTCTTAGTGCCATTTATTGCATAACCACGCACTATATTTTCATCTAACTGAATTTTTTCAGGTTTAATCGTTACTTTTTTTATACTTCCATTTTGCTTTTTAACTCCTATTTCAAAGGGAAATTTCGATTCAGAATTAAGAATTTGTTGGAGCTCGCCCATCGAACTCTCTGTTAGATCGATTTCTTCATTCCCTCGGCTCAACGAGACCAATCGGTCGGATGGATTCAATTGACCAGAGCGCCAAGCGGGGCTACCCGGCACAATGGTATTGATGGTAAATTGTCCGTCACGATCCTCAACCATTACAATACCCGCAGAAAAGCCTTCTTTTGAAAAAGAAGCCATAAATTTTTCTAGTTCTGCTTTTGTTAAGTAACTGGAATTTGGATCGAATTGCATGGCAAAAGAATTCAAAAAAACCCGATCGATAAAAGCTTCGAATCCTTCGGGTTGACTTAACACACGAGATACCTTTCTCCTCTCTTTCTTTATTACCACCTGCCTAGCCTTGGGCTCGGTTTTTTCAAAGAAGGCATCATCCACTTTTTCCAAATCAACGGAATCAGCAATGGCATACTCGAATGCTTGTTGAAAAACACTGATCCTGAGGTCATCGTCCCACCGTTTCTGCAGTAGTTCAAAAGTTGTGCTACGTGTTTCCACCCCAGCTGGCATTAACTCCACGGTGGTTGGTAAAATAGGCGGTACGGGAACGGTTACTATTCGGTTTAAATAACTTGTCTTGCGGTTCAAGCAGGTTCTCAAAAGCTCGCGGAACGATGTTAAGAAAGAAGAAGTTCGATCGGCAAACTCCACCGTTAATGTGTTTCGAAATTTCTTTACCGACTCGATATCCTGCTCTGTTAAGAGCAACTTGTCAGGGTCAATTTCATTAATAAAATCATCAAACAATTGCTGTAAAAATTGTTGGTCAATTGCTTTTCCTGTATAATGATAACGTGCGAGTGTATCTTGTAACGCCTTTGATTGTTGCCTAAAGCCCGCTTGACTTAGCCCATTCCCGTGTATTAAAAATAAGAACACTACCAGATAGAAGATACCCTGCATAAAAAACAAGAAGCGTAAATAACAATTACAGAATTAAAACTATTGAAAATTTTGACATCTAAAAAAATAAAATTATCTATCCTTTCAATTGTAACAAATTTGATTTTGACACCAGCGAAGGGCAAGCTCGTCTCATTGATGGTCATACCAATCAGTTACAATACTCGTCAACAAGTTTTTAGTCCTGCTGCGCAAGCAAATTTGATTTTCCATCAGTGGAGTTAAAGCGTTTAATGATACAAAAGGTCGATTCGGTAGAAGTAAGATGGGATTGGCTCGTTGAAATAAACGTTGACATTTCAATTGGATACTTCTCCATTAACTTAGGATACACCTTTTTCTTAAATTGACAAAGAGGAACCAACATGTTATCGTAAAGAGTGAAGTAGTCAAAATCGTACGCTTCATTAACCTCATTTTCAGGAGTTTTTTTATGGTATCTCCGGAGTACCTTTATATTTCCTTGTATGACGATTTCAAAAAACTTTATGCTTCCAAAAAAATCGTGTGATTTTATAGAAAGAAACTGTCGATTAATATCAGCATCTCGATCATAAAATCGATAATAAGAAACCTGGTGCGCAGGCAATGCATGGATTCCTTCGCTGTTTTTTAGCAGTATGAGGTCGTGAATTGGCTTCTTCGATATTTCGCCAACCAAAACTTTATCGGTCTTCAACACAACCGAACCAGAAACCCAACCATTTTGAGCCTGAGTAAAACCGATAAAAACAAATATAAACGCGAGGGGATAAAGAATTTTCATAATCTCATGTTAAATCTAGTTAACATGAAATTAACAATTAAATAATATTAAGACAACATAGGGCTTAAACTATCTCCAAGACATCTAAAATTTCTGGAATATGATCGATTAAATGGGTGTGCGGCTCGTTTTCCAACTGCTCACGTGTAAACGCTCCGGAAGTTATTCCTACTACAAAACCGCACCCCGCAGAAGTCCCTTCGTGTAAGTCGGACGCTGTGTCTCCCACTTTGGCTATCAACTTCGCATCCGTAACCCCAGTAAGTTCCATCACCTTATAAATCAAATCCGGAAAAGGCCTACCACGCTCCACTTCGTCACTCGTTACACTTACATCAATCAAATTCTTTTTTACCCAACCCATTCGTTCAAGTACCACGTTGGTAATAATCCTATCAAAACCTGTGTCAATGGCCACTTTAATGCCGGCTTCTTTAAGTTTCTTAAAGGTGGTACTTACACCTTCCTTTTCAGAAACCTGAAGATCTGTTTTATAAAAATCTACCATCTTAGCGACAAAACTTTGATGAATGGAATCGATTAATTCGCCAGTGATCAATTGATATTTCTTCTCTTCCAGGAGTTGTTTGATAGCATCCGGTTTGGGAATACCCATTACGCTATTGGCTTCCTCAATTGTTATGTCAACACCCTCCTTTTTTAGCGCATATTGCAGTACTTTATGAACGTCTTTGTTGTCATATACAGTGGTGCCTGCCAAATCAAAAACAACTATCTCAACTTTCTTCATTCTTTTAGGTAATAACTAATGAGTAAAAACAATAACTACCCGCAATCTCTGCATTTCAATCTTAAAATAAAGATGGTTTTTGTTAATCTTTTATTAATTGATTTGATTTTACCGCGGCAGTTTCGGTTCTTATCTTTAGCCAAAAATAGTTATAATGGAAGAATCTCAAATTGAGCAAGTGGTTGAAGAAGTTTTCTCTTTGTACGAACAGTTTGGCAATGAAGAATACCATGGCGAACCAGTTTCACAACTTGAACATATGTCGCAGTCTGCAGAACTTGCCATAAACGGGGGGCATACCGATGAAGTGATATTGGCGGCCTTCTTTCATGACATAGGCCATATCTGTGTGCAAAAAAACACAAACAACACGATGGGCGAGTTTGGTATCAAAAGCCACGAAAAAATTGGCGCTGATTTTTTGCGTAGTAAAGGATTTCCTGAAAATATTGCCTGGCTGGTTGAGAACCACGTACAGGCAAAGAGGTATTTAACATTCAGTAACCCTTCCTATTACGCTGGCCTTTCTGAAGCGAGCAAACAGACCTTGGAATTTCAAGGCGGTGTAATGACTGCTTCCGAAGCAAAGGCTTTTGAAGAAGACCCTTTATTTGAACTCAGTATCTTGATGAGAAGATGGGATGAACTCGGGAAGGAAATGAACATTCCAGTTATTGACTTGGCATTACTTCGCGAGAAAACTGCAAGAGTATTGAATCATGCCCGAGCACTAATTGCCTGAATTTCTCTTCAATCCAATAATAGCGACTAACATAAGCGCTAAAAAAAAATAATCTGACGTTTTAGTAGGTTCTTTAAATACTGCTACTTCTATGATTTTGACCCCCGCGAGCGCAACGGCCATCCAAACCGCAAACGCTGTGGACGATGGAATGCCCTTCATAGCGATCGAAAAACAGTATATGTTGCCAATGCCAAAAACAACGTAACCAATAAATGGAAGTATAATCAATACGTCATGTAAGGGCTCATTTGTGATGGATTGAATGGAAATGCCTTTTAATTTCTGGAAACTAATAAACTTTAGGCTGAACATCCACCCTACTTCGAATATGGAGGCACCAATCAAGTAAATCCACGCTGTCATAAAATCCGATCTTTCATTTTCTGAGAAGACGAAGATCGAATTACCTCTGCACACCATCGCAAGATGTTCTGACGAAGGTCAAGATAATTAGCCCAAAACTTATACTTGCGCAAAGTATCTTCATCAAAGCGTTTCACAGAAAAAATATGCTGAAAAAAATAGTCTTTCGGATACTTATAATACAAACCGAAATCGAGCGGCTTTTTGTCTGGCAAGTAGGCAGAACCGAACATCCAATCCCAAAAAGCAAACTTTGTTGAGTAATTAGAATAGAAAACCTCTCGCCCTTTGGCATGATGCCATTGATGCATCTCAGGACCATTAATGAAGTATTGCCACTTACCTGATTTCACATCAATATTAGAATGAATGTACATTCCCCAGACTGCATCGATACATGCTTTGATGGGAACCACCATTGGATTTGCCCCTAACAGAATAATGGGTGCAAATTCAATAGTTTGATTGATGATGATTTCCACTACATGCGAACGTGATCCAGCAATCCAATCTACTTGCGTAACAGAATGGTGAGCTTCGTGTGTGCGCCAAAGAATTTTGTTATTGTGTTGCCACCGATGAAACCAGTAAATATAAAGGTCGTGAGTGATTAAAAAGAATAAAACCTGCCAAGCGATAGGCCATTCTGAAACGAGGCGAAGGGAAGATAAGTTAAACTTTACTTCAAGGGGTTGAATGATGTAATCGAAAATCAAAATCTTCAAGAAGAAACTCTGAATCAGCGTATACCAGACCAGATCAATCCAAAAGCCATCCCTAAAAAAGGGATAGCCTTTGGTATATGGATATTTTCTCTCGAGAAAAATAAATATTCCTACAAAAGAAATTAAAATACAAAATGTTATGGTCTCTACTTGAATTTGCATTCTTAAGCCGTTGGAAAATCACTATTCACTCTTCTCAGGCGTTTTCTTGGTTCTAATTCGCTTTCGTACACACGCTTAACACCATCGCCTAAACTTTGTTCAATATCGCGAATGTCGCTCACCAAACGCACCATGCCTTGCGGCTCCACCGATGCGGCATGGTCTGATCCCCACATGGAACGATCCAATGTAAAGTGCCTTTCCACGAAAGTGGCACCTAATGCTACTGCCGCTACAGTTGGTGCTAAACCCGTTTCATGACCTGAGTAACCAATTGGCGCATCGAACTTGGCTGCCAACGTCTTAATCATGTTCAAGTTTAACTCTTTTGGTGCACACGGATAGGCTGACGTGGAGTGAGCAATCATCACATTGTGGGTGCCCGTCAACTTTACGGCATCTTCAATCTCGTGTTGAGTTGACATACCGGTAGAAAGCATCAAGGGCCGTTTGGTATCCAGACACTTATTGATCAAAACAGTATCCGTTAAGCTGGCTGACGCTAACTTATACATTACCGGATTAAATCTTTCTAAGAAATCAACCGCTTCTTCATCCCAAGCGGAAGCGAACCAATCGATCTTCTTTTGAAGACAATAGTCATTAATTTCGTCAAACTCAGCGGCTCCAAATTCTATCTTGCGCTTGTAGTCAATGTACGACATCGTACCCCAAGGTGTTTTGCGTTCCTTGTCCCATTGATCTTTAGGAACAGCCAACTCGGGGGTTCTCTTCTGAAACTTTACTGCATCACACCCCGCAATACTTGCCCAATCGATTAACTTCTTGGTGATCTCCATGGATCCGTTGTGATTGATGCCAATTTCTGCGATGATATACACCTTCTCCCCAGGTCCAATCACCCTTCCGTTATGTAGTACAACTTTTGTCATAGTTCGTAGTTGTTTATTAGTTAATCGTTTGTCTGTTTTTAATTATTAATTCGGCAAACTCTCTAAATGCACCATAGCCACCGCGCTCTAAACATTGATAATCTGCTATTTCTTTTATCATAAACATGGCATCTGATGGACAAGCCGTTAAGCCGCATTGTTTCATGATCTCCAGGTCGTTTACATCGTCTCCTATATAAGCCACTTCTTGAAAATTTATGCCAAGTTCTTTCACAATCTGTTTTACCTTGTCGAGTTTATCAAGCACGCCCAAATGAAGCTGCGTTATCTTCAATTTCTCTGCGCGCTTCGCGACAATGCCCGAGTTCTCTCTTGTTATTATGCCTGTTTCCAAATTCGCTAAGGTTCTCAATCGCTCCACTCCCATGCCATCACGAAAAGAAAATCGTTTTAGCTCCTCTCCTTTCGCAGAGTAATAAACTCCATTATCTGTCCACACGCCATCTATATCAGTGAAAACTATTTTAATAGCTTTAGATTTCAGATTTAAGATTTCAGACTTGTGTTGATCCATAACCTTAAATTTTGAATCTGTAATTTTGAATTAAATAATAGTCCAACCTCCATCTACCACCAAGTTTGCACCCGACATATAAGCAGAAGCATCGCTTGCTAAAAAAACAATTGCTCCCTGATAGTCGGAGTTTTTCGCCATTCTTCCCAATACAGTTCTTTTGCTGTAGTTCTCAACGAAGAAATCATCCTGATTGTTCTCCACTCCGCCTGGAGAAAGCGTATTTACCCGAACTCCTTTGTTTCCCCAATAAGCTGCTAAGAACCGTGTAAAGCTTATGACTGCTCCTTTTGTTGTTGGATAAGAGGCAGACTTATAAAATTTCTGAATGCCCTTTTCATCTTTATATAGATTTTGATCAGGCGCAGTGATTCCGTAGGTGGATGCAACATTGATGATAGACCCGCTTCCTGCTTCAGCCATGACCGAACCAAATACCTGACTACAAAGAAAAACTCCCGTTACATTTACCTCCAATGATTTCTTCCACATATCCAACGGATAATGCTCAAACATGGAATGTTCTAATGCCAAACTAGGGTTCTCAAACATGTCGTTGATGGCGGCATTGTTTACCAACACATCTATTCGGCCAAAACGAGCGAAGATTTTTTCTTTGGCACTTTTCAGCGATGTTTTATCAATTACGTTGACCGAAATACCAAGATGATTTTCTCCGAGTTCTTTAGCGAAAGCTACACAAGCGGCTTCGTTAACATCAGCCACAACAACACTTGCGCCTGCGTTAGCCAATGCCTCACAATGCTTTTTACCAATTAGCCCGCAGGCGCCAGTTACTATCGCTACTTTACCTTCCAGTGAAAAAATATCCATCTACTTTGCTACTACTTTATCTTTAAACACTTTTTGAACCGCTCCTACCGGTCTGAACACCGCTTCTACAGGCTTGCCTTTCAACAAAGATACCAATTCATTTTTCTTCAGCCCTTCAGCAAGCAACGGCAATACCTCATCATATGCTTTTAACGTATTTTCAATATCTTCTTGTGTATGGGTAAAGCACACATTATGAAAACCGCCCCACAGTATGCCGCGCTTGATCATCTCTTGCTGCACAAATGATTTCATAATCAAAGGGTCGCCTGCCGATGCGTTAAACGTAATGATGGTTCGGCAATCAAAACCAGAACAAGTAGTAACGGTTGACAACTCGTATTTGGCTGCCAACGCATTATAACCGTCCTTTAACTGCTTGCCTATTTTAGCTAGTGCTTGAGGCACATTCTTGCTGATCATTTCGTTAATAGTAGCAACGGCAGCAGCCATAGAAAGCGCCTCGCCACCAAACGTAGAGTAGAAGAAAACATCTTTCTCAAAATGTTGAAGCACATCTTTTCTGCCTGTTAACAAAGCTATTGGCATTCCGTTGGCAAATGCTTTTGAATACACTGCCAAATCTGGAGTAACACCAAAATATTCCTGCGCTCCACCTATGGCCACTCGGAAGCCCGTCCACATCTCATCAAAAATCAACAAGCTGCCATTCTCTTTGCAAAGTCGTTGAACTTCCTTTAAGAAATCGTTTTTAGGCGCTTCAAAAATGAAGGGCTCAAGAATCACACAGGCTACATCTTCATCTAATTTACTTTTCAGCGATTCAAGATCATTGTAAACAAAAGTTGAGGTTAATTCCCGTACTTCTTGAGGTATGCCTTCTGCCCGGCTAGTCGTACCAATGTACCAATCGTGCCAGCCGTGATAGCCGCAACAAACCACTTTACTTCTGCCTGTAAAAGCACGTGAAGCACGCACCGCAGCGCTACACACTTCAGCACCTGTTTTTGCAATGCGAATGCCCTCTGCGTTCGGAATGATTTTATGAATTAGTTCGCTTAGTTCAACTTCGAGCGGATGCATTAACGAAAATGTAATTCCATCTTTTAGCTGGGCGACAATAGCATCGTCAACTACCTTGTATCCATACCCTAACGATATTGGGCCGATGCCCATGTTAAAGTCGATGTACTCATTTCCATCCACATCCCACACATGCGCGCCTTTCGCTTTCTTAATGTATTTTGGTGCAACACCATTTACATATTGAGAAGGACCCTTGGCCATGGTTTGCGTAACAGGAAACATGATCTTACTCGCTCTTTCATACAGCTTGTTCGATTCATCTATTTTAGGATATCCGTTCATAATTCAAAATTTCAGATTCAAAGTTCAAGTGTCAAGATTTGATAACAGGTGTTTCAAGCAAAGCCAATGCGCGTTCGCTCAACTTAGTTCCAGTGAAGCCTTCATAATTAAGCACGTCAGTCAAACGGCCTGGTTTAAACCATTTTTCGCCCAGTGAGAAGGAACGCACGTTGCCAGTTTTTTGGTGCTTTAGTAATACTTCCGCAATGATTGTGTAAAGTCCACCAATTTTGAAGTGATCTTCTACCGCGATCACCACTTCAGAATTAGCGACAGAATCAAGAATCACTTGTTCATCAACCGGCTTCAACGAACGCATGTTCACCAAGCCTACCGATAGACCTTGTTTCTCTAAAATACTTTTGGCCTCCACCACGTGCGGAAAGAGCATACCGTAGACTAAAAACGTTATGTCAGATCCTTTAGCGATCACTTCTGCCTTGCCAATTGTAAAATCCTTAGAATGGCTCACAACTGGTTTGGCAATATTGGCTCTTACGTAAGAAGGTGCTTTTGAATTCCAAATCTGCGGCAGCATAATGAGCATGTCTTCTTCATCGGCCGGGGCAAATACTTCCATGCCTGGGATCCCCCTTAATATGGAAATATCTTCAATAGCCTGGTGGGTAGCTCCATTTCCATCCGATAAAAAACCAGGGATAAAGCCCGTTAACTTTACCGGTAAATTGGCGATGCCCACATCGGTACGAATAAACTCAAATGCTCGCATGGTGAGGAAAGCAGCCAGCGCATGAACTATTGGCGTGCGGCCTCTTAATGCCAAGCCAGCAGCAGTGCCAATCATTGTTTGTTCGGTGATACCCGTATCAAAAAAGCGGTTGCTGATCTTATCATTCTTAGGAATATTTCTCAACAGCGCTCTGTTCTCGGCTGTCATAATCACAAAACGCTCATCGCGCTCTGCCATTTCGGTTATCAACTGTTCGTAGTTCATCGTTATCTCACAACTAAGGTTTCAGATACTAATTCAGCAGGCTTGTTATCATGCAACTCGCCCAATAATGCTTTTACTTCATCGGCAGAGAAATTGCAGAACCAGCGGTCGGCACGCTTCTCAATACTGGGCAACCCTTTGCCACGCACCGTCTGCGCAATTACCATGGATGGCTTTCCGTTTCCGAAATTTTTTAAATCGAAAGCTTCTTCTAATTGATTAAAGTCATGCCCGTCAATTTCTTGAACATTCCAACCAAATGCTTCAAATTTTTGCTTCAACGGCTCTAATGGAATCAGCTCCTCCGTGGCCATGTTAGCTTGAAAATAATTTCTATCCACTACCAAAATCAGGTTATCTAATTTATACGCGGCAGCCACCAAGGCCGCTTCCCAAACAGAACCCTCGTTTAGCTCGCCATCGCCCGTGACCACTACAATTTTGTTTGTTTGATTTTTCAATCGGCAATCCAACGCAACGCCCATGGCAACAGAGGGCAAATGGCCTAGTGAACCTGAATGAAATTCGACTCCGGGTATATTTCTATTTGGATGCCAATAGATGGAGTCATCGGTAGTTAAATGATTTTGCAGCCGAGACTTTTCAATGAAACCAATTTCAGCATACAATCCGTATAACGCAGGCACATCATGTCCTTTTGAAAGGAACAAATAATCGCGATTCGGATCGGTAAGATTCGTTGGATTTACATTCAAAAAATTTTTGTAGAGATACACAAACAAATCGGTGCACGAAAGGGATGCTCCCGTAAAGCAACCTCCTTCGGTACTCATGCCAATGATGTTTTCTCTAACTTTAAGTGCGAGTGATTTTAGTGCTATGATTTCTGATTCTTTCATTTCTTGTTAATTGGACGTAAGACATAAGACGATAGTAATAAGACTGAAACGTTCGCAGGATTTATCTTTCTACTTATGTCTTGTGTCTTACTACTGTTGTCTCTCATACTATTTTTGTTTGTTCTACGGAAACGGTTTTCAATTCTCCCAAGTGATTGCGATACCAATTTACACCCGCCAAGTGAGCGTTTATTTGATGAATTTCAGGCTTTTTGTTATCAACCAAATCGATGATCTCTCCCATCGAGAAGATTGGATTCTTAGGATAAAGTTCCTCATAAACCGTTTTTATAAATTGATAGTCTTCAGGATAATCGATCGTCCACCGATGACTCATAGAATAGTCATTCCCTGAGGGCCAAACAACATTGCCAATGCTAAATTGGTCTGGATTTTCCCACAAATAAGGCGTTGTGTGCTCTAATTCCAGTTTGCGTGTTGCATTTTTCCAGGCCATTTCTAACGATTTAAAACTCATCACCTCCACATCATTTCCATCGGGGTAAGTAGCGGGATGCAAGTTACTCACATAATCAAATTTTCCTGAATTTTGGAGGTAATAGTCGATCACAAAATCAACAATTGCAGGATCGATCAACGGACAGTCAGAAGGGATTTTGAGGACTATTTCGGCATTATGAGCCTTTGCAGCCTGATAGTGGCGATCGAGCAGGTTGTTCATATCGCCACGAAAAACATCGATTCCCCGCAAATTACAAAGATCAACGATAGAATCATCGGACGTATCAGTTGTGGTTACAACAACAATCCGCCCGGCCAACTTTGCATGCTGTAGTCTTTCCACCATTCGTAAGAGCAAAGGCTCGCCACATAGCGGCATCAATACCTTGCCTGGAAGTCTAGTCGAAGACGTTCTTGCTTGTACTAGGGTAATAATTTTCTGCATCCCTAAATTTAAGCGACCTGCAATTGCTCCTGTGAACGCCTTTTGCCCTCCAATGAGCGTTTTATTTTGACCAGGAAGCCCCTTAAATCGTCTTTATGTTCAATGTATTCTCTACACACTTCGGCAATAATCCTGGCAGATTGACCCCCATTTTGAACTGGCAAATGGCGCCTTAAAAAATCAATGTCAAAATAAGAGTAGACTTTTTTGTTTAACGCGATACCCGTGTAAACGACTGTGCTGTATTGGGTTATCAATTCAACACAGTTTGCAATCATATGATTGATATTTCCATCTGTGTAAATAAGTGTATCAGACGGTGTGTTTTCTCGTATCTCTTTCACAGCTCTGTCCACAATTTCGTTTGGATGGAGCTTAAAAATCAACTTTCGCCCATTTGCAATCTGGGTTGCTTTTCTTAAAAAAGCTGGCCGATCATCTTTTCCATAGCACTCTCGAATATCGGACGTGGCGACAAAAACATATCCTTGATGTGGGAAATCGTTGTTGACGATGCTTCCCGAGATATCATCGTAGTTGGGAATACCTGTGACCAAGATTTTTTCCTCGTCTGTACCTAGTTTGGAAAAATAGTCTTTATACCCGTCTGATGCAGCGCAATAAACATCACAGAGGTTAGCGGAGCCATTCAACGCAGTACTGCCCCCCAGGAAACCTGGCAAGTTAAGAGATCGCACAATTTTTGCCCTAGTCGTCAAGGGATCTACCATTCCTTCCTGTACCCAAACGGTTTTGATGTGTCGCAGCGAGCTAGGTACTATCAATTCGGTGCAGAGGACCACAAGATCATATATGTTGCCGTAGGCCTTACCGGCATAGTCGTTCTTTAAATTATTATCCTTCAAATACTTATCCGCCTTTTCCCGCCAATGACCCGCCAATATTGTCTGATCCAACAACCCCGTTTTAACTACGTTTTTTATCAACAGATTATCGCTAAAAAATTGCGTAAAATAACAGTCATATTCGGGCAGGTTGGATGCAATCTGATGCATCTGAGACGTTTGGTTTGGTGAACCGATAACGAACAAAATTTTCTTCATAGTCTACTAATTACAGCGTAATTCCAACACCTTCTGACCCTTGTAATTTCCAATTTTCGCAAAGATCGCAAAATTAATATTAGCCAAGTGTTACCAAAACATTAAGTAAGAATTCGATTGTTAATCTTTAGTTGCATTTGGGTTGACGTGTTGTGTCAACTTTTATTTTACATTTTTTGTTCAAAAGGCGATTTTTTTAACCTGAATTTTGTCGCTGACGGCTGTTCGTCTGCTTATTGACTCACTTAGACTGATTAGATAGTCACAAATAAAAGACTCCTGACTATCTTTACATTAATTTTATGCATGGAGAAATTCATTAAAATCCTTTTTGCGCTGGTTCTTTTTGTGAGTGTTGATCTTAACGCTCAAAACACAAAAGGACCGTCCACTAGGGTGGAGAATCTGATCTTTCAATACGGTGTAAAAGGCGGTTTACAATACTCTTGGACTCGTTTGGATGACCCCACTCAACAAGGTGTAGTGAGTAGCCACCCGATTCCCGGCTTTAACATTGGTCTGGTGGCGGCTTTTGAGGTGAAACAACGATACTTTTTGCACACCGAATTGCTATACTCTACGAAAGGAAAAAATGTACAGGGAATAACCGATGCATCGTTACAGAATAGAGTTATCTATCGCTACATAGATTTGCCAATGCTTTACAATATACAATTTAAGAAGACCCTAAACTCCGCTACGCTGAAGCAGTTCAAATGGTATATCGGGGCGGGCCCCATCTTTAGCTATTGGTTGGGCGGAAGCGGAACCATAAACAATAGCGAACTAGAGGAAAACGGCTTGCCGGCAATAGACTACAAACTAAAATTTGGAAGCAGAGGTGACGATTTGCGCGAAATCAATACGGTCTATGTTTCGGACGCAAACAGGCTACAAGTGGGGTTTAACCTTGGTGGTGGCATTCTTTTGGAACCAGTAAGTGGCCGAAAAATAATGGTAGATGTACGATTGGAAATTGGGCATTCCTGGTTGGGTAAAAAAAACAGCACAGACTATGTGCTGCCTGCTACTTATAAAGATAACCTACAATCAAGCAATATGGGGTTACGCCTTTCGTGTGCCTATTTATTTGAAAAGAACTTAGCTAAGAAAGTGCGTAATCTAGGTAAAACACGAAGTAGTAAGAAGCCTAAATATTAACCTAATCGGTCATGAAGAGCATTCTAAAAATTGTTTTGGCATTGCTTATTTTATCTTGTCATGCTGGCTTTAGCCAACGGCCAACCATTTCATCAATAGATAAAATTAAAGCATCTTTTGGAGAAATAATCCAGTTAAAGGGCACGGGGTTCGGCACGGATGCTACGAAACTAAAGGTACTATTTGGGCCGTTGGCTGGTACGATTAAATCGGTTACCAATCAGGTTATAGAGGTGGCTGTTCCCACAGGAACGACCTTCGATAATATTAGCGTTACCAATACCAGTAATGGATTGACAGGATATTCTTCTACCCAATTCTTGTTGAGCTTTGGAGGCAATCAAGGATTAGCCCCTTCCAATTTCGAAACCGAGTTTCAAAGAGCTGTTGATGTTGGACTTTATGACATTGCTTTGGGCGATTTTAACGGTGATAACCTTGCGGATGTAGTATGCGCGAGTGACCAATTTAACTCACTCGCCATTTTGTATAATGGAAGCACACCTTCTACACTCAATTTCACAAAAAATAACAGCGCATTGTCTAATATTAAAACGTTTCATATTGCCACGGGCGACCTGAATGGCGATGGTAAACTTGATATTGTTGCATCAGAAGGAAATGATGGAAACAGAATAATTATCTATCGAAACATGGGGGCCAATTGGAGTATTTCAGCAATTCCGTTGACTGGTAAAAAAGTGAAACGCGTTGCTATTGCAGATCTTGACCTAGATGGTAAACCAGAGATTGTAGTAACGGATAAAGGAAGTAACACAGTAAGCATACTCCCTAACCAAAGCACTCTTACAACTGTGTCTTTCGCCTCCGCAAGAACGTTGAGTATTTCAGGGGCCGTTACTACAGATGCCCTAGAGATAAAAGACATGAACGGTGATGGAAGCCCTGAAATTATCACCAGCCAGTTTAACACCGATAACAGCAACCTATTTATTTGTGCAAATAAAAGCAGCCCTGGAAACTTTAACTTAACAGACATCACTACGTTGGCGGTGAGCAGTTCGATCGTAAACGTAAGAGTGGGTGATTTAGATGGAGACGAAAAGCCCGATATTATTGCTACTCGTCTGTTAGGTTCCGATGTCGCCATTTTTAAAAATGAAAGCACAGCGTCAAAACTTAGCTTCGGTGCTATTCAATTGATTCGCACAAACATCCGACCTTGGGGCCTAGATTTGGGAGATCTGGACGGAGATGGAAAAATTGACATTGCTATCTCATCAATTGACAATACTGTTGGAAAAACAATTAGCATTTTAAATAATGAAAGCGATGTGGGGTCAATTAAATTCGCAGACCTTCTTACATTAAATACCCAGTTTATCAATCGACATGTGCGGATTGGCGATATGGACGGTGACGCAAAACCTGACATTGTGTTTGCCAGCGTTGACGACAACCAAACAGGAGTGCCAGCGTCAAAGGTCTCTATTTTCAGAAACACTTCTTGCCTAATACCGAAGATAAGCCCGGAAGGCTCCTTAACAATTTGCAGCGGGTATCCTCTTATTTTAACAGCCTCTAATAGCCCTGGCACTCAATATGAATGGAAAAATGGCGGAACAATCTTACCCGTTACAGCCGCAGAATTGGCTGTCACCACTTCAGGCAACTATTCAGTAACGGCAACCAGTGCGAGTGGTGCTTGTCTGCAAACCTCGCCCACCACCACCATTACTGTTTCTGCTACCGATGCTGCATTATCAGACACGCCTGCCCCCACCAGTACCAGCCCCGTTTGCACAGGAAGCGACCTTCAACTATCTATCAACAATGTTGGTGCCACAGAATACAGGTGGACGGGGCCTGCGGGTTATTTAGTCAGTAGCCCAAGCTTAACTGCCACCGTGAGTAACTTCAGCAATGAAAAGGCGGGCATCTATTCAGTGGATATCATAAAAGGTGGCTCATTGGCTTCCGGAGGTTGTATCGCAAAAACAGTCACTGTTACAGCTGAGAATATTGATATCCCAGCGTTCATCATCACCAACAGCGGTGGCGATGTGCTTTGTGAAGGCACTTCGAAAATTTTAGGCCTCTCACCCGTTTTAACGTCTGGTTTTGGCTATCAATGGTTTAATGCGGCCGGAGAGATACCGGGTGAACAGAGTTCCACCTTAATCGTAACAGCGACTGGCGATTATTATGCGACCATCACATCGTTGGAAGCAAATTGCGCCCCCCAAACCACAAGTCTTTCAAAAATTACCGTACTTACGCTGCCAGTCCCTGCGTTTTCTATTTCTCCCGCCACACTTTGCAGTGGAGTAAACCTCACGTTTAACAATCAAAGTACAACAGATCCTAAATCTACCCCCACTTATGCTTGGTTGTTTGGAGATGGTACCACTTCCGAATTGCCAAGCCCTTCTCATTCCTATTCTTCTGGAGCCACTTTTTCGGTGGTACTTACGGTGGATTACCAAGGAGTAACGGGTTGCTCTTCAAAAACTACTAAGCCTACTACTATCAGTACGGCCATAAAACCAGTGTTCTCCCCCAGTTCGCTTTCAGTGTGCAAAGACGAAACAAAGACACTGTCTTTATCTGGAAGTTTCACGTCAATTACGTGGAATACAAACGCTACCACACCCTCTATTTCCATATCTCAGGCAGGCACTTACTCAGTAACTACAATCGATCAAAACGGGTGTTCTAGTTCATCTCAATTAATTGTTGGAACAAAGCCAGCACCAACAATTACTGTTACTTCAGACAAACTTTCTGTGTCGCTAGGCAACGAAGTTCAGCTTACCGCTTCTGGTGCTGACAACTATAGCTGGCTTCCCGCGGAAACGTTGGACAACCCGAATATTGCCAATCCGAAAGCGAAGCCAACCGCAAACACTACCTACACGGTAACAGGCGTAGTCACCGATGGCTGCTCGGGAAAAAACTCAATTGATATCTCAATAGATACAGAGCCACCTCCCTTGAAGGTGACTAATGTTTTCACACCTAATGGGGATGGGAAAAATGACGTTTGGATTATTCCAGGGATAGAATTTTATCAAGACTGCACGTTAACTCTTTTTGATAAGAATGGCTCTAAAGTATTCGAGCAGAAGGGGTATAAAAACGACTGGGATGGAAATTACAATGGGAAGGCTGCACCCGAAGGCACTTATTATTATTTGCTTTCTTGTTCAGATAAAAAGCCAGAGACGGGAAATCTTCTGCTAGCGCGCTAACACATTTTACTTTTCAAAACAAGAGCAGCCAAACCTTGGCTGCTCTTGTGTCGAGGTGAGATGATTCGAACATCCGACCCCCACGTCCCTAACGTGGTGCGCTAACCGGGCTGCGCTACACCTCGAGTTGATTTTGAGGGTGCAATATTAGCAAAGTTTGTATCAAAATTCCATTCTCTGCTTATCCAAACCAAAACTAACTTTTCACCAAAGGTTTTGACTACTCCATTACACTCGTTTTTCTCCTATTGCTCAGGTAAATCATCCCAATTACAAAGCTTATGAAAGCCACCACAATGGGGTACCACAGGCCAGCAAAAGGATCGCCACCTGGCTGCGCATCCGATTTACTATATTCAAATAAACTAGTGGCTATAAATGGAGTAAGTCCTCCAAAAACGCCATTCCCGATATGGTAGGGCAATGACATAGAAGTATACCGAATTTTAGTTGGAAATAATTCAACTAAAAAGGCAGCTATGGGGCCGTACACCATGGCCACTAAATTCAATTGAACGAAAATCAACGCGACCATCAGGATAAAATTAGAGGTAGCCAAGGTAACCTCCTTTTTGCTTTCTGACCTGACCTGCTTTTTATCAGCGCCAGTAACCACTTTTGAGCTTACGGTTACTTTTGAACCGTCAGTGTAGGTTGCAATCCGCTTGCTGGTTCGTATTGTATCGCCCGATTCACTATATGCCGTAGATTTAGAAATCTGCTCCGCCCCAGCCACCTCCGTTTTCAATTCAACATTGGTGAGTGAATACATTTGCTTGTAAAGGGGACGGTAAATCAAAGCCGCCACGATAAGGCCCGTCATCATAATATACTTTCGGCCAATTTTATCCGACCAGGCACCAAAGGCAATAAACAAGGGTGTCCCCAGCAAAAGTGCCATGGCCATGATGTAATAAGACTGTGAGAACTCTAGCATACAATTCTTTTGCATAAAGGAGAGTGCATAAAACTGCCCCGTATACCAAACTACCCCTTGCCCCGCTGTTGCTCCAAATAAAGCGAGCAACACGAGTTTCAAGTTTTCTTTATTGCCAAAGCTTTCTTTAATCGGGTTTTTAGAGAGTTTGCCTTCTGATTTTATTTTGGTAAACAAGGGCGATTCTTGCATTCGAAGGCGAATGAATATAGAAACGCCCACTAAAAGTGAAGAGAGCAGGAAAGGAATACGCCAGCCCCAACTACCGAATGCGTCTACACCAATATAATTGCGCACAAGTAATATAACACCTAGCGATACGAAAAAACCCAGCGTTGCGGTAGTTTGAATGAAACTGGTGTAATAACCTCTCTTTTCGGCAGGCGCATATTCTGCCACATAGGTTGCGGCACCACCATATTCCCCGCCAAGGGCCAACCCTTGAGCTAGTCGCAAAAGCAAAACCAGCAGTGGCGCAAAAATACCGATCGTTTCATACCCTGGCACCAAGCCAATTGCAAACGTAGAGCCACCCATCAATACCAGTGTAACCAAAAAAGTATACTTCCTTCCCACCAAGTCGCCAAGTCTACCAAATACCAATGCACCAAATGGCCTTACCACAAAACCTGCCGCAAAAGTTGCCAGTGTAGATAAAAATGCTGCGGTAGGATTGCTCTTGGGAAAGAACTGTTCGGAGAGGATTACAGCAAGACTTCCGAAAATAAAAAAGTCATACCATTCGATCAAAGTGCCTACTGAAGACGCAATGATCACGGACCATAGTTTTTTCTTATCGGCTGCAGATTGATGCATAGTCTAATTCGAATTGATAAAGTTCAACTTATGAATGGTCAAGTAAGGATAAAGAAGGAGAAATCACAAATTTCGGCAAGGGAATTGCCTTGGAATCGGAAACGATAACACACATGAAGACGTTGTTTTCTTGCATCTCATTACTCATCGTTGCCATTTGTTTTTCAAGCTGCCTGCGATACCAATATATTACGCGTGCCAGCGACCGAGCCAATAACCAATTTTATGTTTCCAAGCTAACTGGTTTTGGTGGTGTTATGTTATTCTTGGGTGTAGTCACTTTACTTGGTTTTGGAGTTGCCTCCAAAGCCCATAATTAATATTCGTAAAAATCAACGTTGTTTTATTTCTAGCTTAACCTATCTTGGCTTCAAATATTTGCTATGAAGAAGTTAATTTTGGTGGTACACCTTTTTGTTTCGATTCCTGGATTTAGTCAATCATTCAATAATTTACCCGTAACCACCCAGAAGCCCCCGTTGCACGGAAAGCATTGGATGGCGGTTACTGGCAAACCGTTGGCGGCAACAGCTGGCGCACTGATTTTCGCAAAGGGAGGCAACGCAATAGATGCCTCCTGCGCCATGTTAGCATCCACTTGTACCATGTTCGATGTACTAAGCTGGGGAGGCGAAACGCAAGCACTCATTTATAATCCTAAAACAAAAAAGGTGATTGCCATTAACGCCCTTGGGGTAGCGCCTACTGGGGCTACTGCCGATTTCTTTAAATCAAAAGGAATGAATTATCCGCCTCAATATGGCCCGTTGGCTGCTGTAACTCCCGGCACACCTGGCGGGCTGATGACAATGCTTGCTGAATATGGCACCATGAGCCTAAAAGAGGTGTTGGCTCCTGCAATGCAATTGGCAGATGGTTATCCTATAGAGGCGCAAACGGCCAACAGTTTTGAAGCGCAAAAAGCGCGCTTGAAAGAATGGCCTTATTCGAAAGCTGTATTTTTTCCGCACTTGGGTGAGAAGCGGGAAGCCCCTGAAGCAGGTGAGATTTTCAGACAACCCGATTTATTGGCCACTTTGCAGAAATTAGTGGACGCTGAGCAAAAAAAAAAAAAAAAAGGAAAAACTAGAAAAGAAGCCATCTATGCTGCGTATGACAAATTTTATAAAGGCGATATAGCAAAAGAGTTTGCCAGAAGCTGTCAAGAACAAGGCGGGCTAGTAACGGAACAAGACCTGGCGAATTGGAAAGTGATAACCGAAGAACCTTTGATGGTAAATTACAAAGGCATTGAAGTCTATAAAATGCAACAATGGACTCAAGGGCCTGTGATGTTACAAGCACTGAACATGCTTGAAAACATCGACCTTAAATCAATGGGCTTTAATTCAGCAAAATACATCCACACGCTGTATCAAGTGATGAACTTAACCTTTGCTGACCGTGATTTTTATTATGGCGATCCCTACTTCGCGCCCGAAGAACCGATCAAAGGATTACTATCGAAGGAGTACGCTAAAGAGAGAATCAAAGCCATCAATTGGGAACGTAACGATACCAAAGCTTCTCCTGGCGATCCCTATCCATATGAGGGAAAAATTAATCCATATAAAGAGGTATTAAAAGAATGGAATACTGCTTCAAGGGAAACTTACACGAAAACATTAAGTGAAGACTATCTGCACCAAGTATTTCTTGGAACCACTTCGGTGGAAGCAGCTGACAAAGAAGGATGGGTGGTAAGCATCACACCCAGTGGAGGATGGAACCCGGCTTGTATTGCAGGCAAAACGGGGATCGGGATGAGTCAACGAATGCAGAGTTTTGTAACCAATCCAAAAGAGAATCCATATAACGTGGTGGAACCAGGAAAGCGTCCGCGAGTAACACTCACTCCTACCCTTGCTCTTAAAGATGGCAAACCATTTTTGTCTTTTGCGGTGCAAGGCGGAGATACGCAAGATCAAAACCTACTCCAATTCTTTTTAGATATGGTGGAATTTAACATGACGGTACAAGAGGCAACCGAAGCACCAAACATTAATACCGATCAACTTCGCCTTTCATTAGGAGGTGACGATCGTTCACCAAAAAATGGGAACATTTTACTGCACGACAGCACTCCACCCTATGTGCGAAAAGAACTTCAAGGAATGGGTTATAAAATTCGCTTTGATGACCGCACCAGCGGACCAATAAATGCCATTTACTTCGATTGGAAGCATGGCTCATTTTGGGGTGGAAGCAGTAATCATGGAGAAGATTACGGCATAGGTTGGTAACTTTTAATACCCTAATTATTTTGGATGGCAAGCAAAGAAGCAGCAACCTTTCAAGAAGTTCGAGGCAAGGTTAAAACTCTTTATGCCCCATCCGCAGATGCCTGGCGAAATTGGCTCGCGAGCAATCATGTTAAAGAAAAAAACATTTGGCTTATCATCTACCGCAAGGAAAGTAAAACTAAAAGTGTTTATTACCCAGAAGCCGTAGACGAAGCGCTTTGTTATGGTTGGGTAGACAGTAAACCAAACAAACGCGACAGGGAGAGCTTCTACCAATTCTTCGCAAAGCGAAATCCAAAAAGTAACTGGAGTAAAATCAACAAAGAGAAAGTCGAAAGACTATTCAAGGCAAATAAAATGGCCGCGGCAGGAATGGAAATGATTTCGATCGCCAAAGCCAACGGCAACTGGAATGCGCTAGACGAAGTAGAAGAGTTGGTAATTCCGCCCGATCTAAAGAAAGCCCTTAAAACAGTACCCATTGCACTTACTAACTTCGAAGCCTTTCCCAAGTCGGTAAAGCGAGGAATCTTGGAATGGATATTAAACGCGAAATTGCCCGAAACAAGAATGAAGCGAGTTACAGAAACAGCCACCCTAGCAGCAAAAAACGAGCGTGCGAACCAGTATCGTAAGAACTAAAGCGCGAATTGCCACTTTCAAGTTACCAATCAAAACAAACACGTAACTTGCGGCAAGTAATAGTTTAACTGTTTGAAACAAAATACTACCATATTCGATCTTTCTAAGATTTTAAACCTAAGTACCTCTACCATTTCAAGAGCGCTTAAAGATCACCCAGATATTGCCGCGGAAACCAAAAAAAGGGTAAGGGAGTTGGCGGCAAAACTTGACTATGAGCCCAACCTTTCGGCTGCAGGCCTTCGAACCAACAACACAAAAGAATTGGCAATCATCGTTCCGACCCTTTCTGGCTTTTTTTATGACTCTGTCATTTCATCCATCGAGGGCGAGGCAAGAAAGCACGGCTACAGCCTAATGATTTTGGTATCTAGTGACGATGTTGCAATAGAAATTGAGAATTTAAAGATTTGTAAACAGCGTCATGTCGCGGGCGTGTTAGTTTGCCTTTCCCTGCACACAAAAGATTTGTTGCCATTTATTAAATTACAGGAGCTAGAAATCCCGATCATCTTTTTTGACAAAGTACCTAACTCTGACATTTTTCCACGGGTAAGTTTTAATGATGAAAGGGCCGCTTCGTTGGCAGCAAATGCACTTATTAAGAAAAAGAAAAAGAACATCTTGTCACTCTTTGGGAACATCGATCTTTCCATTACTCAAAGAAGGCTTACCTCCTACTCAGCAACATTTAATAACCATTTCTTAACAGAAAACGATAAGAATTATTTATTCATTGAACATGCATCAAGCAGCACGGAGGCTGCGGAAATAGTCTGTAAATACTTCGGTGGAGAAAATAAACCAGATGCTATTTTTTGTATGACGGATGAATTGCTAATTGGCACTATGAAAGCCGTTCAAGTGCTAAAGCTAAGTATACCAGATTCTGTAGGATTGATAGCCATAAGCAATGGCCTATTTCCTAAATTTTATCATCCAGAAGTTACCTATGTTGAAACGAGTGGCCACAGCTTGGGACAGTTGGCCTTCAGCCGAATGCTTAATTATCTTCAGGGGAACAAAGAGAATTCAGAAATCTCCGCGGAAGCTAGCCTAATGGAAGGCGGCTCACTATAGCCAACCAATCGAAACCAGAATATTCTTTTTGCGTTAAGGAAGTCATGCTTAAAATTTCACGTCTAAAAAAACAATATGGCTCTACGGTCATTTTAGCTGTGCCTTTACTTTCATTTGATAACGGAGTGTATTGGATAAAAGGAGGTAACGGCTCTGGCAAAACAACGCTGCTTAAGATGATTGCTGGCCTTCTCCCTTTTGAAGGATCCATTCGATTAAATGAATTCGATCTAAAGAAAAATCCAGTTGAGTATAGAAGATATGTGAACTATGCTGAGGCAGAACCGTTGTTTCCTTCATTCATTACGGGAGAAGATCTAATACGGCTGTTTCAAAAAGCAAAAAAAGGTAACGCTACCGAGGTACAACGACTCATCGATGCGTTTAACATCCAATCGTTCATTCCAAACCCCGTAGGAACTTATTCCAGCGGCATGGTAAAAAAACTCTCGCTCATATTGGCGTTTATCGGGCAGCCAAAAGTAATACTGTTAGATGAGCCCTTGGTTACATTGGAAGATCATTCGATTCCGATTTTAATAGAATTGATAAGTGATTATCAACAAAATAAGCAAGTCACATTTTTAATTACTTCGCATCAATTACTAGAACATTATTCCCTGGGAAATATCAAAACAATTCTAGTGAAAGATCAAACAGCATGCTTCCAATAAATAAGGTGTTAGTTCGTATAATAGTAACTGAATTTTATAAGCAAAATTTAGGATTGTTTCTTTTCGTTTTCTTCATCATGTTTGGCATGGTTGAAGGCTCTCAACTCATTTATTATCATTTATCGTTGATCACTGGCGTCATTCAATCAACTACTTTTTTTTCTCTCGTACTAGCACTTTGGCTGATCTACGCAATAAAATCTGTACAGTTTGTAACTTCACAATTAGGCAAGCCTCAATACTCATTTTTATTCGTTTTAACGAGCTTTCCTAAATTCGCTCAAGTTTTCGCTTTCGCATTGGTTCACGTTTTGATACATACGCCCGTATTGCTCTATGCCATTGCAATAGCAACTGTAGCCCTCGATCAAGGTCAATGGCTACTTGGTGCTGAGGTAATTGTTTTCAATCTTTTACTCTGTTGTATTCTCAGCTTGGCTTCTGTTCATAAGTTAAACCACCCCAACGCCTTCAGCAACGTCACTTTTTTCAAACTGCCTCGCTTTATTAAAAAATCACTCGCTTGGTTCTATGCCGCATTTCTATTGAACGAATTGAAAGTAATCACCACCGTCACAAAGCTCTTTTCTTACTTTGCAGTTTATGGTTTTTTACAAATCAACGTAGATCATTATGAAAACAGAATTGCACTGATGGGTCTCTTAGTCGGGGTAACCGCCCATGCCGTAGTCCTGTTTGAGTTGCGAAAATGGGAAGACAGTTATTTGCATTTTTTAAAGAACCTTCCTTTCTCCCCCATAACAAGGTATTTAATCATGGTAATTATTTTCAGTTTACTACTATTGCCTGAGCTATTTCTGCTAACTACTCATAACGTCAAATTGGTTGATCTAATTGGCTCATTGTTGTTCTCCATTTCCTTTCTGTTATTGCTATTTGCGATGGTCCATCACCTAAAAATGGATATGGATAAATACATTCAGTACCTGTTAATTTTATTTTTGGTTTCTTTCGGAATGGTTCTATTTAAACTCTACTGGGTACTCATTCTTTTATACCTGTTTACTTCGTTTAGTTGGTATAAAAAGTACTTCTACAAGTATGAATCGCTCAGGCTTTAACCTTTACTCCTTTTGCCTGTTATAATGATCGTAATTCACACCAAGGCTTGACAATGAATTCTAACAATCAAATAGATACTTCAACTACTTTATTTTGGTTCAGAAGAGATTTGCGAATTGAAGATAATGCAGGGTTGTACTATTCGCTAAAAGAAAATGATAGTGTGCTCCCGATCTTTATCTTCGACACGGAAATTCTTGATAAGCTAGAAGACAAAGAAGATGCGCGGGTAGACTTTATCCATCAATCGCTAAAGATTATTAAGGATGAGCTTGAACAAATGGGGTCGTCTTTACTTATTTTACATGGCAACCCTGTTACCATTCTTGGTCAGCTCAATCCCAAATCTGTTTATACTAACCAAGACTACGAACCTTACGCAAAGAGAAGGGACGAAGAAGTTAGAAATTTGCTTTCAAAAAAAGGCATCACTTTTCAAACATTTAAAGACCAAGTAATCTTTGAAAAAACAGAGGTAAAAAAAGATGACGGCACCCCTTACACTGTTTTTACACCTTACAGTAAAAAATGGAAGGCCAATTTAAGTGACTCGCAAACCAAGATTTTTCCGACAAAAGAATACCAGCACAATTTCAAAAAAGTAACACCATTTCACTTTCCAGAATTACCAGAAATCGGTTTTCAAAAATCTACCATTTTATTCCCCCCCAGAATTATTAAAACAAAGCTGATCGAACAATATCACGAGCAGCGCAATTTTCCAGCCATTGAGGGTACCAGCCGACTGAGTATTCACCTGAGGTTCGGCACAGTGAGTATACGTTCGCTAGTTCGGCTAGCGCTGAAAAAAAATGAAGCCTGGTTAAATGAACTTATCTGGCGGGATTTTTACCATATGATTTTATGGAACTTTCCTAAGGTTGAAAAAGAAGCTTTTAAATCGCAGTATGATAAAATTCAATGGCGTAATGATGAGACTGAGTTTACGGCTTGGCTCGAAGGAAAAACGGGCTACCCGATTGTAGATGCGGGAATGCGAGAACTAAACACAACGGGTTTTATGCATAACCGTGTGCGGATGATTGTAGCCAGCTTTTTAACCAAACACTTATTAATTGATTGGCGTTGGGGCGAAGCCTATTTTGCTAAAAAGCTTCTCGACTTTGACCTAGCTGCTAACAATGGAGGCTGGCAGTGGGCAGCAAGTTCGGGCTGCGATGCCGCACCTTACTTTCGGGTGTTTAATCCCTATTTGCAAGCAGAAAAATTTGATCCCGAAAGCAACTATGTAAAAAAGTGGGTGCCCGAAATAGGTTCCTCCGGTTACCCAAAAGCAATTGTAGATCACTCATTCGCAAGAAAAAGGGTATTAGACGTTTATAAAGCGGCATTATCGGGGAGTGAAGAATCTTAAAACATACGCTGGCTTTTAGTGTTTTTAACTCGATGAAAATCTACAATTTAAGAAAAGAGCAGTTTTTGCCAATAAGTTTACAGGAAGCTTGGGCTTTTTTTTCCAGCCCAAAAAACTTGGCGAAAATCACGCCTGAACACATGAATTTCAAGATTTTGTACCAGTCGGGAGGTGATAAAGCATATGCAGGTCAGATTATCCGCTACCAAATAAATGTGCTGCCATTTATTCCGGTCCATTGGGTTACCGAAATCACGCAAGTGAAGGAACCCTTTCATTTCATTGACGAACAGCGGTTCGGCCCCTACGCACTTTGGCATCATCAGCACCATTTCGAAGAAGTAAAAGGAGGGGTTCTAATGACCGATGAAGTAAACTATGCTATCCCATTCGGTGTCCTTGGGAGATTTGCCCATTGGCTTTTTGTGGCAAAAGAAGTTAATCGTATTTTTGAACACCGTTTCAGAACATTGGAAGATTTCTTTTCCAAGAATTCAACTACTTAAGTAAACTGGACAATGGACTTTTGGACGATTTTAATTTGCTCATTCATTTCGATCGGAACTTTTCTGTTTATGGAGGCGGTGGCTTGGTTCACTCATAAGTATGTAATGCACGGTTTTTTGTGGATTTGGCACGAATCGCACCATAAAGTCCATAATCATGTATTAGAGAGAAATGACCTCTTTGCCGTTGTTTTTAGTATTCCTTCGATAGCCCTTTTTGTTCTGTCTACAAGCATTTACCCTAGTCCGTATTTGTTTTCAGTGGGTATCGGTATTCTTTGCTATGGTATCTTTTACCTCATTTTCCACGACATCATTGTTCATCAACGGATAAAATGGATGCCTAAAAATAAAAGCTCCTACTTATATCGTATGATACACGCCCATTATATTCACCATGCTAAGCACTCAAAAGAAAACTGCGAAGCTTTCGGATTTTTATACGCTCCGAAAAAATTTCAGCCAAAGAAATTCGTTTTTAAAGAAGAAAGACAACAAACTCAATAGCGAAAATGGAAAGCCATTATTTATACCTGATCATCAATTTATTGGCTCTTTTCTTTACCGTTCTTTTTAGCTTCCTGCCTAACAATAAATTTTATAAAAATTGGAACTCCCTTTTCCCAGCTATCTTCATTACTGCAATCGTATTTGTTTTATGGGATATATTGTTTACCAAGATGGGTGTCTGGGGCTTCAATCCTACTTATGTGACAGGCCACTATTTTTTCAATTTACCCATTGAAGAAGTATTGTTTTTTATTTGCATCCCTTATGCATGTGTTTTTACCTATCATTCCATCACCATTCTAATCAAAAAAGAAATCTCAAATAAATTACAGCAGCGAATCTCGACATTAATAATTGTTTCACTTTTTGTACTTGGTATATTTAACATTGGGAAATGGTATACGGGAACAACTTTTATAGCGATGTCATTGTTTCTGGTGTTCCTGAAATGGTTTGTTAAGCCCACTTACCTGGGCAGATTTTATGTAGCCTTTATTTTTATTTTAATTCCATTTTTTATTGTTAATGGAATTCTTACTGGAACAGGCATAGAAGAACCTGTTGTTTGGTACAATAACAACGAGAACCTTTCCATTAGAATGGGAACGATACCCATTGAAGACACGTTTTATGGAATGCTGCTGATATTAATGAATATTGCGCTTTACGAAAAATTTAAAAGTAGAAGCACAATTGCTTAAATTTGAATCATTTTAAACGTAAAGTTATCAATGGGATTTAAGTCAAACACTCAGGATTCAGTTAGAATGTTCAAAAGTGACTTTTTGGAAAGTCTTTCCAAGGTGCATTGGTCGGTTCCATTGCTTGTTTGGGTGCCCGTCATTTTCTATTCTGGGTGGCATAGCATTTTTACCTTTTCTGTTTCCATATCAAACTTTATAATTTACTTCGTTGCAGGCGTCTTCTTTTGGACTTTTGCAGAGTACTTTCTTCATCGATTTGTGTTTCATTGGACTCCGAAAGGAAAATGGGGGGAGCGAATACACTTTATCTTCCACGGTGTTCACCACGACTATCCAAATGATGCGAAGCGATTAGTAATGCCGCCTTCGTTAGGCATCCCGTTAGCCGCTTTCTTTTATGTCAGTTTTGAACTCGCTTTAGGGAGACAAGGTGCGTTGGCTTTCTTCCCCGGTTTTATGGTAGGATACCTATTTTATGACCTGACTCATTTTGCTCTTCACCACGTGAATTTTAAGTCCAATTTTTGGAAGAAATTAAAGCAGCACCACATGACCCATCATTATAACGATTCCTCTCGCGGATTTGGCGTAAGTTCGGCTCTTTGGGATAAGATTATCGGCACCGATTTTGTAAAAAAATCATAAAAAAAGGAAATCTAAGGTAATGTACTGAAAAATAGTTGGTGACTTTGATGCGATAATTTGTTAAAATTAGCGCGTCAGCCTGAAGAGGAATCAAGCTCTGCTGGAGAGCAACTTGTCAGCAATAAGGTTGAT
>JAIYCV010000051.1 GCA_027487845.1 Flammeovirgaceae bacterium | reverse complement strand
CCCCTGTTAGCGCGCGTTTTTTTCTCCGCAGAGTCTCGCCTCGGACTCTGCGGCAAATGTGTATTGAATAATACAAATCCCAATCCGTAACTTAGCACTATGAGTGTAAGGAAGCAGATACAGGAGAGCAACGGCATCTACTTCATTACCTTTACCTGTGCAAGATGGATGAACTTTTTTCTCCGCAGAGTCTCGCCTCGGACTCTGCGGCAAATGTGTATTGAATAATACAAATCCCAATCCCAATCAATAACTTTTTTTTTTCTCCGCAGAGTCTCGCCTCGGACTCTGCGGCAAATGTGTATATTGAATAATACAAATACAAATACAAATCCCAATCAATAACTTAGCACTATGGGCGTCAGGAAGCAGATACAGGAGAGCAACGGCATCTACTTCATTACCTGCACCTGTGCAAGATGGATGCACTTGTTTGACATCTGTCAATCGCACGGTGTTGTTTACAACTGGTTCGATTACCTGAAATCGCAAGGGCATTATATTGTCGGTTATGTGATTATGCCCAACCACGTTCATGCCATCATCGGTTTTGCAAACACAGGCGCCTCGATAAATAAAACGGTTGGCAACGGTAAGCGATTTATGGCGTACGAGATAATATGGATATTACAGTTGCAAAAAAACGAAGAAATCCTGTACCACCTCTCTTCATTTGTAAACAGTACGGATAAGAAAAGAGCTAAGCAGCACGAAGTCTTTGAGCCCTCGTTCGATTGGAAAGAATGTTATAGCATTGAAATGATAAGACAGAAACTAGAATATGTACACGCCAATCCATGCAGAGGGAGTTGGCCATTGGCCGAATGCCCGATAGATTACGCACACAGTTCGGCTAAATTTTATTCAACCGGGCAGCAAGGAGTTTATGAAGTAACAAGCTATGCTGATTTAGCGGATATTGATTTGACTAAGTTAAAGAATGCCCTAAGCAAGGCCGCAGAGTCCCGAGGCGGCGAGGCGGAGACTCTGCGGAGAAATAAAAATAATGCAATAAACGAAGGCTCGCGCCAACGCAGCAACAGCGGGGCAGAATGCGGAGCACCCAAACTAAATACGAAAACTTTTAATATCTTTGATAGACGAAACAATGTATGATATCACTCAATGGAGTTTATGAAGATGGGGTTGTAAAACTCGAACGTAAATTAGAGACAACAAAAAAAGCAAAAGTAATTGTTACCTTTCTTGAAGATGACTTGCCTACGAACTCAACAAAACTTACCATCAATAACTTCTCGTTCCTAAAATCACGGGAAAGGTCAAAGCGGTATCAAGGAAATTTGTCAGAGGCGGTTATTGCTGATAGAAAAACTGACCGATGAGAATTTATTTGGATACATCGTCCCTTATTAAGCTTTACCACACCGAATCAGGCACAGAAGAATTGGACGGAATTTTTGAGTCCAACCAAGTGCAAGAAGTGTTTGTTTCATCGCTTACAAAAGTGGAATTTAATTCCGCGCTCTGGAAAAAAGTTAGAACAAAGGATTTGATAGAGATTGAAGCCCTGGATTTGGCAATCACAACAGATGACTTATTAAATTCCTTAATTGAAATGGAAGAAATAAAAAACACATCCAAACCGTAAACTTGTTTAAAATGCGCTACTGCCATATTGGTTAAGTTTTGCCTTTTTGATGCTACAAAAAGCGAACGCGCAAAAATTTAAGGTAAATCTTTCATTCAGGCACTTGGCCAAAGCAAACAGCCTTTACATATTAGATTCGTGAACTTCTAGTTTAAAAATATGGAAAGGTAATTTGTAGGGATTCAATTCTACATAATTCCATTCTTGAGTCCATGTGTATTTTTCCTCTGTAATCAGGTCGGTCAGTTTCACATTTATTTTGTCACTCAGCTTCAGTCGTTCTTTTGGCAGCTGAACGAACCCTTGCTGGCTGACAAACGGATCGAGTGTAACCACCACCAAAATTATGTTTGATAAATCATCGGTAGCTTTTAAATAGCCTATCAAATTATCGTTCTCAATGGAACAGAATTGAATGTTCCAGGTGGATTGTAGCGCGGCATTTTCTTTTCTCGCCTTATTTACCAACGAAATTATGTCTGTCATTCGATTGGTTTTCTTCCAATCATAATGCCTCACCTCGTACTTCTCAGAGTTGAAATACTCCTCTTTGTTCTCAACCGGACTATTTTCCAAAAACTCATACGAAGGGCCATACATTCCATAGCTTGACGAGAGCGTAGACGCCAATGCAAAGCGAAGAATAAAGCTATTCTCTCCTTGGTTTTGTAAATGGTAAGGAAGAATGTCGGGTGTGTTTGGCCAGAAGTTAGGTCTGAAATAATTTCTAGAAGCGCCATAGACAAGTTCTTTCATGTAGTCGGTTATTTCCTGCTTTGTTACACGCCACGTAAAATAGGTGTAACCTTGTTGGAAGCCGATCTTCGCTAAAGAGGCCATTACTTTAGGGCGCGTGAACGCCTCTGCCAAGAAGATAATATGCGGATACTCTTTGTTGACTTCGGCTATCGCCCATTGCCAAAAAGGGATGGGCTTTGTGTGTGGATTATCCACTCTGAAAATGGTTACTCCTTGTTCAATCCAGAAAATAATTACCGACTTCAATTCATCCCACAACTCTTGCCAGTTATCGCATTCAAAATTAAAAGGATAAATGTCTTGATACTTCTTTGGTGGATTTTCAGCGTATTGAATAGAACCATCTGGGCGCTGCTTAAACCATTCAGGATGTTCCTTTACATACGGATGATCGGGGGCGCATTGAAAAGCAAGGTCCAACGCAATTTTTATGTTATACTTTGCCGCCTCGTGGATCAGTTGCCGATAATCATCTAGTGTACCTAATGCTGGCAGAACAGACTTGTGCCCGCCTTCATCGCTGCCGATGGCCCAAGGGGAACCTGGCTCGCCTGGCTGCGAACGAACGCTGTTGTTTTTTCCTTTTCTGTTCACTTTCCCAATAGGGTGAATGGGCGGAAAATACAGCACATCAAAGCCCATAGCCGAAACGCGAGGAAGCAATTTGATGCTATCGTGAAATGTTCCGTGCTTGCCTGCTTCCAACGAACTTGAGCGAGGAAAGAATTCATACCAGGTATTGAAAAGCACATCCTTGTTTTCGACCACCACAATTAGCTCGTGCTGATAGGTGGTTTCATTTTCCTTTAGCGGGAATCGATGAACGATCTCCTCAAACTCCTTGCTTAACACCCAGCTAATTGAATCGTGATAGTGGTCCTTATCTTCCAGCTTCTTTGCTTTGGCCAGTAGTTCTTTATTTCCCTTGCATACGGTTTTAAGAAAAATGCCCCCTTCCAATAACTCGACACGCACGTCTACTTTTGCGGCAGCTTTCTTCTTAAACCCATCGTACCAAGTTTCGAAATGGTCTATCCACGCTTCTACAGTAAAAACAAATCGCCCCGTCTCCCCCACCGTAAAACTGGCCGCCCACTCATCGTTAAACGAATGAAAAAGTTCTACGGCTGTCCAATTATCTGCATTTTCTTTCTTGTATAAAACGTTCGCGCGAATGTGGTCATGCCCATCTCCAAAGATATTGGCGGTAACATCTACTCGCTCGCCTACCGTTCTTTTTGCAGGATACAGTCCGCCATCTACCGAGGGCTGGACATTTTCTATGATAACACGTGATTTTCCGGGATTCATTTTGATACTTATTTTCGTGGGAATTCTTTGATAATTAGTGAAGTTAAAGGTGGCACTGTTAACAGACCTTTCTTCAATTTAACTCTTTTCTTGGTAGTTGAATAATCTACCGAGTTAAACTTTCGCAAAGATCCGAATAGCTTAACTTCCACCGGCTGATTACTTAAATTGTGAACCACCAGCGTTTCCTCTTTTCCTGCTTTGCGAATAAATGTTACCAGGTTTTCATTCTCAATATCTGAGTGAATCAATTCGCCCTGTGTTAGCGATGCGTCCGCATTTCTGTACGCAATCAATTTTCTATAATAGCTTAGTATGGAAACAGGATTAGATTTTTGCAACGAATAAGACACTACACTTTCAGGGGTGCTGTATCTTGCTTTCTCCCAAGATGTGTGATAAACATCTTTCCCTTTAGAGTCCCATAAAAATGGCTCGCGTATATATTCATCCGGCTTCATTCCAAGCATTCCTATCTCTTCACCATAGTAGATATAGGGTGTGCCGGGCAACGTAAGTAAAATTGCCGCTGCTAGCTTTGCCCTGTCTATGTCGCCTTTCAGTTCACTAATCACGCGATTTTGATCATGATTTCTGAGAAATGTAGCGTCTAAAAATTCAGTTGAATACTTAGCATAATAATCGTTGATCGACTTGTATTTTTTTATAATGTCTTTCTTATCCCTCCCCGCTTCTACCACCTCGAGGATGGCGTACCCCATATCAAAGTTAAATAATGACGGTAGGCCTTGAAGGTAAGGGGCTACTTCTTCTGCAGGCGACCACACTTCCCCAACTAGATAAACATCGGGCTTTATCTTTTGCATTTCAGCTCTGAACCAAACCCAGAAAGCATGGTTGTCTTCTGCCCTATCTGTGGTAAAAATGTGTTTAGCAGCGTCTAACCGAAAGCCATCTACTTTCATTTCTGTCAGCCAATAGTTGCCTATCTCCACAAACTCTTCTTTTACTTTGGGATTGTCAAAATTCAAGTCGGGCATACCATCCCAGAAATAGCCATAATAATGTTCGCCCAGCGTATCGCCCTTTACGGGATGCCACTGGTTGATATTATCCGAATCCAATGCGGTCTCTTTTTTCGCGATTTCTTTCTCAATCGAATCTTTCTTAGCCCACACGTAGTAATCCCTATAAGGGCTATTCTTGTCGCTGATGGCACTTTGAAACCACGGATGGTGATAACCAGTATGATTAACAATCAAATCTACCACCACTTTAATGTCTCGTTTATGCGCTTCATGCACAAAGGTTTTAAACTGGGCTTCGGTGCCATACTCAGGGTCGATGCTTTTGTAGTCAATTACATCGTATTTATGATACGAATTTGACTTCATGATCGGCATTAGCCAAATACCGTTCACACCCAACTCTTTAATGTAATCTAGCCGTTTAGTGAGGCCCACAAAATCGCCAATGCCATCTTTATTGCCATCGGCAAAAGACCTCACAAACACCTCGTATTTAACACCTAAAGGCCATGAAGGCGTCTTTTTGTCTTTACATGAAAATGCTCCGAAAAGCATTAGAAAATAAGCAGTAATCGATTTATTGCTCACCGTTATTTTATTTTGAAAATATAAGAACTATAGGCGGGAACATTTACCTCAAAAGTAAAGTCCTTCGAAAATCCAACTTCAGTTCCACTTCGCAGGAGATCACGACCCATGTAAACATCGGCTGCCGTGAGTTCCAATTTCTCTGCAACTTCCTTGGGTAGTTGAAGTTTTATGTGCGTGGTTGAATCGCTAAAGCTGGAAAGGATAACCAACTTCTCATCTTCAAAATTCCTGACAAACGCATGAATGCGGTTAGTAAGATTACCCGCCTTTAGGTTATGGTCGGTGAGGTCATAATAGTCACCATTGGCAATTGCTTTGTTGGTGTTGGCAAACGTAAGTATATCGCCATAAAACTGGCGCAATTGCTTTTGTTCTTCTGCCAGTTTGCCACCATCAAAAGCTCCCCCATTTACCCATTTTTGATGTTCTGGCACACCCCAATAATCAAACAACGTGGTTCTGCCGTCATCGCCACCAAACCCTTCCGCGCCAGCGCCTGGCTCTCCTACCTCTTGACCGAAATAAATCATAATTGGCGCCTTGTCAATTAACGTACTTACCACCATTGCTGGCACTGCTTTCCATGGGTCGGTAGCAAAAAAACGAGATGCAATTCGTTGCTCATCGTGGTTCTCCATAAAATGCACCATATTGCCATTTATGTCGTTTAAGCTGGCCTGGATGGCAGCGATATCTTGTGTGTTTGAGTGTTGACTCATCAGATTGCGCAGCGTGTCGTATAACTGCACCTTATCATACAAGTAATCAAACTGGCCTTTTTTGATGTAGTTCCTATATTCGTTGGGGTTATAGATCTCCGCAATAAAAACAATGGATGGGTTGGCGGCTTTGACTTGGGGAATTGCCCAATTCCAAAATTCAACTGGCACCATCTCGGCCATGTCGCACCTGAAACCATCGACATTTTTACCTGCCCAAAAAAGTAGAATGTCTTTCATTTTTACCCATGTATCAGGCACGGGATCAAAATAGGTTTTGCGGCCCTGTTGAATGTCAACTCCATAATTGAGTTTCACTGTTTCATACCATTCATTTATGCTTGGCTGTGGCGTAAACTGATCGTTACCGGTTACTTTTGCAGGAGATTCTTGGAATCCAGGCAACGTTGTTGCCCCCATTGCTGCTAGGAAAGTGGAATTTATGGGTGCCTTAAAAGATTGACCTGGTAAATAGTAAAAGTTATTAGTCGCTTTAAATGAAACACTTGTATCGTCAGTCTCACCTAACTCTTTGACACCGGCCGGTTTCGCATCCGATTTATACTTTCTGGCCACGTGATTGGGTATAAAATCGATAATCACTTTTAGGCCCGCGGAATGAGTACGTTCAACCAACTGTTCGAACTCCTTCATCCTTTCCGGTACGTTGACTGCTAGATCAGGGCTTACATCATAGTAGTCTTTAATGGCATAGGGCGACCCAGCCCTGCCTTTGATAACACTTGGATGATCGCTGGAAATTCCAAAAGCCGAGTAATCTGTCAATAAACCGTGTTCTATTACTCCAGTAAACCATATGTGAGTTACCCCTAACTGTTTGATGGCTTTCAAAGCCGTCTCGTTTATATCCTTAAACTTGCCAACTCCATTTTGCTCAATTGTACCGTATGGAATATTTGCGGTGGTTTGATTTCCAAAAAGCCGTGTCATTAATTGATAGATAACCACCTTACTTTTAGTTGTTTGGAGAGGCATATCAGGTATTTTTTCTTTTGGTGATGTGCAGGAACATAAAAGCAATGAGAGAAAGCAATAGCTGAGAAATCGGGTTTGCATAACCTATTGAATGAGGAAGCAAGATAGTAGAAAAGTCGGAAAAGTGGGGAAAAGTAAAATTGCCGATGGTGAGTCCGAAGTCAGTAAAGAGTCCTAAGTCAGTAAAGCCGGGAAGTCTTTAGCTTACTGGACTTTTTGAATTTGTAGACCTGAACCAATAAAAAGTCAACACCGCCAAACAAATTATCAAGCCAAGGAACTCGCGCGATTCTTCGATGTAGAGATGCTGCATTTTGGCGAGATCGTCAAAAAGCAACGACTTATCTTTTGATTGTAGCCATTCTACTAATCCAGGGAATAGAATTACTGAATATACCAAATAACCTGCAGCCAAAACAGCCATTACGATTTTGTAGTATTTTTTGAAAATAGCAAGAATACAAATTGCTGCCATTGATAAGTAAATAATAATCCACAAAACGGGGTCTGGATCATTAAGCTGAACAAAGGCAAAAGAAAAGAACATGAGGGCAAGGATAGAACTAACTACTTTCATGTTTGAACAATTGTTTTAACTATCTATATATTTTTTGAATACGATACATAGAAATCAAGAATCTAAAAACATATAAATCTGACACTCGAAAGTTAAAAAGACTCAACGGGTCAAACTAACTTTTCCCAAATGTTTGTATCTGAATACGAACGGAAATACGAGCCCAAGAACAAGGGAATAGCCTGCAAAGGCAAACCAGATCGAAGGCCAATTTCGAATTCCATCCGTGGTAAAATAATCCACCACCCAACCGCTTAACGTACCTCCAAGAAACGCACCTATACCGTTTGTCATTAACATAAATAATCCTTGAGCGCTGGCACGAATGGATGGATCGGCTTCGCGTTCGATATACAGTGAGCCAGAAATATTAAAGAAATCGAAGGCCATTCCGTAAATAATCATCGACAAAATCAATAAGATTAATCCATCTCCTGGATTGCCTAGCCCGAATAGCGCAAAGCGAAGCACCCAAGCAAAAATACTTATTACCATTACCCACTTTATTCCAAATTTTTGCAAGAAAAAAGGAATGGTGAGAATAAAGAGGGTTTCCGAAATTTGAGAAACAGACATCAAAATACTGGGATGTTTTACTCCAAAGGAATCGGGATAACTTTCCCCGAAATCATGTAGAAATGGTTCTCCAAAAGTATTGGTTATCTGTAAAGCCGCCCCTAACAGCATAGCGAAAATGAAGAACACCATCATCTGCTTTTCTTTAAATAATACAAAAGCGTTTAACCCGAGCGAAGAAAGAAGAGAGCCGTCTTTTGTGCTGCGCGTGGGCGGGCAAGCCGGCATCGTAAAGGCGTATAGGCCTAATGCTAAAGAAGACGTTGCACTTACGTAGAGTTGCAGTGGACTTAGCGTCCAGTCGAAAACATCAATTGCCCACATTCCAAAAATAAAACCAACTGTTCCCCAAACTCTGATCGGTGGAAAGACTTTTACTATGTCAATACCCTCTTTTTTTAAAGACGCATACGAGACCACGTTGTTAAGTGCAATGGTGGGCATGTACACCATGGAATACAAAAGAATAACGTAATACATGGTGTCGTATTCAGAAACTGAAGCCGCCCAAAAAAGCAGAAGACTTCCTACTAAATGACATAACCCGAGAAGTCGTTCGGCATTAATCCATCGATCGGCCACAATTCCAAGAAGCGCTGGCATTACTAGTGATGCAATGCCCATCGTTGCATAAATCCTACCGACTTGACTTCCTGTAAATTCTAACTTCACTATGAGGTATCCACCTAACGAAATCAACCAAGTTCCCCAAATGAAGAACTCCAAAAAATTCATTAAAATCAATCGGTTCTTAATGTTCACAGGGTAACTTTGATGATAAGATAATCAATTCCGTTTGCTCAGTTCATCGCGAATCTTCGCTGCCTTTTCATAGTCTTCTTTCTCAATGGCATCTTTCAATAAATCATTCAATTTTTCGAGCGAAAAATTTTTATAGTCATCCGTCTTTTTTGAAGTCTCCTTTTCCTTTTTCACCTTAGGCTTCGCCTCCGGTTTCAGCTCCGTTTTCTCTTTTTCTTCCTCTTCTTCTTCATCTGTCAACACGATGCCAGCCTCGGCCAAGATTGTCTCGTAAGTGGATATAACCGCATCGAAGCGCAAGCCAATAGCGATGGCATCGCTGGGGCGGGCGTCTATTTCTGATTTTTTGAGGCCATCGGAGCAGACTATTTTTGCAAAGAAAACGCCTTCTTTAAGATCTGAAATAATAATTTCATCTACGTGAAAATGAAATGAATTTGCAAATGACTTAAACAAGTCATGGGTCATTGGGCGATTGGGTATAATCTTTTCGATCTCAATGGCAATGGCCTGTGCTTCAAACATTCCAATGATAATTGGCAATCTACGGTTGCCTTCCTTTTCCCCTAATACCAACGCAAATGAGCCGGATTGCGATTGACTAGACGACAGACCAAGAATTTCGAGTTTTATTTTCTTCAAGAGCTTAAGAGCAAAATTGAAATTAGGAAAAATTTACTGCAACTATAAATGGTAGCTATTTTATTTTGCCGCTTTAACCGCTGCTGTTAGTTTGGGTAATACCTCAAACGCATCCCCAACAATACCATAATCAGCTGCTTTAAAAAATGGGGCATCTGGATCTTTATTGATCACCACAATAAATTTAGACGAATTTACTCCCGCCAAATGCTGGATAGCACCAGAAATTCCAACCGCAATATAAAGCTGAGGTGCCACCTTAATTCCAGTTTGTCCTACATGTTCATGATGAGGCCTCCAACCTAAATCCGAAACTGGCTTACTACAGCCTGTTGCAGCATGCAGAGACTTGGCAAGATCTTCGATTAATCCCCAATGCTCAGGTCCTTTCAACCCCCGCCCTCCGGATACTACAATCTCGGCTTCGGGCAACAACACTTCACCAGTTGCTTTTTCGGTGGAGAGGATCTTAGCATTAAAATCAGTGTCTGAAAGAGCAGGATTGAAAGCAGTTACCGAAACCGAAGAACCCACTTCTTTTAATTCGGCAGCATTCTTTTTTATCACCAATACTTTCTTTGCGGCAGTCAATTCCACGTAAGAAAAAGCCTTACCCGTATAAATGCTTCTTTTGACAACAAAACCGGACGAAGTGTTTGGCAGCTCCACCACGTTAGTGGCCAAGCTCGCTTTTAGCGCGATGGAAACCAATGCCGCAACGGGTGTCCCTAAACTTGAACCCGCTAAGATGAGATGATCCGCGTTTTCTTGACTTATAGCCTGTATTAATACGGCAGAATAGGCTTTGGCGATACCTTGGTTGAGTCGCGCATCGGCCGCATGAAGAACTTTCGTTGCCCCATATTTTCCAATGCTTTCAAGATCGGACGAATCAACTGCGCCCATGGCCACCGCTGTCACCGCTCCACCCATTGCGTGCGCAAACGCGACTGCCTCCAAAGAAGTCTTTTTTACTTTTCCATCGGCACTTTCAACAAATACTATACTTGACATATCGAAGATTTTTATTTTTGAACTCGAGATTTATAAAACTTTAGCTTCATTTTTCAAAAGCGAAACAAGTTCGCCCACATTATCTGCCGAAACCATTTTGACGGCCCCTTTGGGAGCTGGCAATTGAAACTTTTGGCTCTTTACCGTACTTTCAACGGCAACGGCATCAACCACTTTCAATGGCTTTGTGCGTGCAGACATAATACCACGCATATTGGGAATTTTCCACTCTGCAATCGGTTCCTGACATCCTGCTACCAACGGTAATTTGGCCTCCAGAATCTCCTTCCCCCCTTCAATTTCCCTCGACATCTTCACGGTTGTACCTTCTATTTCTAGTTTCATCACCGGTGAAAACGAAGGTAAACCGAGCATCTCCCCTACTAGGCTGTGAACTACGCCACTATTATAATCTATTGATTCTCTACCCATTAAAATCAAATCAAAACCTTGTGCATGGGCTGCAATTTGTGATGCTACAAAGAACGAATCGGTAGGTTCGGAGTTAACGCGGATGGCGTCATCTGCGCCAATCGCCAACGCTTTCCTAATAGTTGGTTCCGTTTCCGCCAAGCCAACATTGATTGCTGTTACCGAGGCGCCCGTAGCCTCTTTCAATTCAATAGCCCGAGCCAAAGCATAGTCATCATATGGGCCTATGATGTATTGAACACCGATGGAGTCGAACTTGGTATTATTATCCGTAAAATTAACTTTGGAGGTGGTATCCGGAACGTGTGTTATACAAACTAAAATTTTCATATTTATCAGAACTATTTGAATTATACTATGCTAAACAAATGAATTGTAAATTTGGCTCAAGATAAAGGATAAAAATTTAAATCCGAAAATGAATGAATGCGGAGCGAATAAAACTTCTTGAGCAATTTTGTGAGGAGAATCCCAATGATCCATTTAACCTGTATGCGCTTGCCTTAGAATATCAACTGGATGACCCCAAAAATGCTACCCTGCTGTTTGAAAAGCTTTTACATGACTTCCCAGAATATTTGCCAACGTATTATCAGGCCGTAGATTTCTTTGGAAATCAAAACGAGCTTCCCCGAGCAATTGAGATAGCTAACAAAGGGATAGAAAAGGCAAAACTCTCGCGAGAAGGTAAAACGTTAAGTGAGCTAAAAAGCTTGCTAGAATCGATAGAAGATAATCTCTAAAAAAAATGAGTACTGAGATTTCTCCCAGTACTCACCCTTTCAACCAAAAGATCCTAGCTTATCTTCTTCCTTTTTTTGCAGCTTTTTTAGCGATCTTCTTAGCTACCTTTTTAGGAGCGGCTTTCTTAGCTACTTTTTTAACAGCTTTCACTACTTTCTTAGCTGCTTTAACAACTTTTTTAGCCACGGCCTTTTTTGCTAACTTCTTGGCTACTTTTTTAGAGGCTATTTTTTTCGTAACCTTCTTAGTAGCGACCTTCTTTGCTGTTTTCTTAGGTGCTGCCTTTTTAACGATTTTTTTAGGAGCCGCCTTCTTGGCGATCTTTTTAGGAGTTGCTTTTTTCGCAACCACTTTCCTAGCAGGTGTTACATTTTTCTTAGCCTTAGCAATCTTCGCAGCCATCAAATTCAATGCTGAACCGGCCTTGAACCATTCTATTTGCCCAGCGTTGTAAGAATGATTCACCTTGATGGTATCTTGAGTACCGTCCTCGTGGTTCAACACAAGAGTCAATTGTTTGTCGGGAGCAAATGAGTCTAAATCAGCAAAGTCAATGCTATCATTTTCTTGAATTTTATCATAGTCTGCCTCATTTGAGAACGTGATGGCAAGCATTCCTTGTTTCTTCAAATTAGTTTCATGAATACGTGCAAATGATTTTACAAGAATTGCCTTTATACCCAAATGGCGAGGTTGCATAGCGGCATGCTCGCGCGAAGAACCCTCACCATAGTTTTGATCTCCTACTACAAGGGTTGCAACACCGGCAGCTTTGTAGGCACGTTGTGTAGCTGGCACTGGTCCATATTCACCTGTCAATTGACTCTTAACACTGTCTGTCTTTTCGTTAAAAAAGTTAGTAGCGCCTGTAAGCGTATTGTCAGAAATATTATCTAAATGACCTCTGAATCGCAACCAAGGGCCTGCCATTGAAATGTGATCTGTAGTACACTTACCTTTTGCTTTAATTAGTAACCTCACTCCACTCCAATTTTTGCCATCGTAGGCTGGGAATGGACTCAGTGCTTGCAAGCGTTTTGATTTTGGATCAATATTTACACGTACACGACTTCCATCTTTCGCAGGAGCAATAAAGCCTGCATCCTTCACTGCGTAACCTTTTGGTGGTGCTTCTGCGCCTTTCGGCTCATCCAGTTTTACTTGTTGGCCTTCTTCGTTTGTAAGTGTATCGGTTAACGGATTGAAAGTCAAATCACCTGCAATAGCAAATGCAGTTGTAATCTCAGGAGACGCCACAAATGCGTGTGTATTTGGGTTTCCGTCATTGCGTTTTGCGAAATTTCTGTTAAATGAAGTTATGATAGAGTTCTTCCTGTTAGGATCGTCCGTATGCCGTGACCATTGGCCAATGCAGGGGCCACACGCATTTGCCAGTACAACGCCACCCATCTTACCGAATGTGGCCAAGTATCCATCACGCTCAACGGTAAATCGAACTTGTTCTGAACCTGGTGTAATAGTGAATTCTGCCTTTGCTTTTAACTTCTTGTCTACAGCTTGTTTTGCTAAGGAGGCGGAACGTGAAATATCTTCGTATGACGAGTTAGTACAAGAACCAATCAAACCTACTTCTAATTTCTCTGGCCATTGGTTTGCCCTAACTTCACTCGCAAATTGGCTAATTGGAATCGCGCGATCAGGAGTAAAAGGCCCGTTCACATAAGGCTCCAAAGTATCTAAGTCGATCTCAATTACCTGATCGAAGTATTTATCCGGGTGCAAATAAACTTCTTCATCGCCTGTTAAATGGTCTTTAATTTTGTCGGCAAGTTTGGCTACATCTGCGCGGCCGGTGCTAATTAAGTAGTCGGCCATTTTTTGGTCGTAACCAAAAGTGGAGGTGGTAGCACCTATCTCTGCACCCATGTTACAAATAGTTCCCTTTCCTGTGCAAGAAAGAGTTTGAGCACCTGGCCCAAAATATTCGACAATAGCACCCGTGCCACCTTTTACGGTTAAAATTCCAGCTACTTTCAAAATCACGTCTTTGGCGGAGGTCCACCCGCTCAATTTTCCGGTAAGTTTTACACCGATAAGTTTGGGGAACTTTAGTTCCCACGCCATCCCCGACATAACGTCAACAGCATCTGCGCCCCCCACACCAATCGCCAGCATCCCAAGGCCACCAGCGTTTACTGTGTGCGAATCGGTACCGATCATCATCCCACCTGGAAATCCATAATTCTCAAGCACCACCTGATGGATAATACCCGCACCCGGTTTCCAGAAGCCAATACCGTATTTATTTGAAACAGACTCTAGAAAATTAAAAACTTCGCCACTTGCTGTAATTGAATCTTTTAAATCTTTTTTCGCACCGTCTTTTGCTAAGATCAAGTGATCGCAATGCACCGTAGACGGAACCAATACTTTTGGAATGCCACCAGACATAAATTGGAGCAACGCCATTTGAGCCGTAGCATCTTGCATCGCCACACGATCAGGGGCGAAATCCACATATGATTTGCCACGCTGAAAAGCAACCAGTGCTTGGTCGGTATGAAGGTGTGAGTAGAGAATTTTCTCGGAAAGAGTAAGGGGTGTACCCACCACCTTTCTTGCTTTGGCAATGCGGCCAGGAATAGCTGCATACAAAGCTTTGATCATGTCTAAGTCAAATGCCATAAGTTTTGTTGTTCGGTTGAAGTGCTAAGCTACTAATTCAAATGATATACTGCAAAGTAAATTCATTTTAACATAAATGACCTACTTGCGTTATGAATAATCTATAACAATTGATATGGTAGAGGTATACAATTTTTTGGCCGCGTGGCAACTTTTCCCCGAAAAGGGGACTTATGAATTTGGGAACAGACCTAAATCTGGAATCTACAAAATTGAATTGAGCGGAACGGGAAAGGAAATTGCCGTGAGCATGAATTGGGTTTCCCTTGAAGATCAGGCATTTTCATCCAACTATGCCGTTTTGATGGATGGAGGCGAGCATGCATTTGAAAACAAAGAGGTAGCCGATTTTGCGAGTGTAAAATTGGTCGACTCTGCCCATTTTGAAACCAATTTTGTAAAAAATAAAAAACTTATCCTTCAAGTAATTCACGACATCACTCCCAAAGGATATCTGAAAGTCACCCAAAAGAGATTTAACGATGACGACAGTGAGATCGTAAATACAGAAATCTATCATAAGCAATTGAGCGTTTTGCCCTACTCAGCCTCCGTGGCGGGTGCTGTTATAAAACCAAACGAAGAGGGTATAATTAAACATCAGGCGCTTAGCGCGATGGAAGAGCAAACAAATATGCAGCTTACCCAAATACGCCAGCAAATTGAGCTACTGGCTATACAAGCGAAAGAAATTCAAAAAAGGAAGGAACTCTCTATGCTGATTTACGATGCTAAATTAAGTTTTGCACCCGTGATTGGTAAAATCTACTACCTCTACGAGAAAGAGGACGGGGCTTATTTAGTTTCTATGATTGGGCCTAAAGAGTGGGGACGGAAGACTCCTTATAAAAGTTTTATCTCAGCTATTCAGCTGCTGGCAGATCATACTTGGAAGGAAGTTTGATTTCAATATTGAAAGTATCTTCATTTTATAGGCAACTTCAAGTCGCAAGCTTCAGGCTTCAAGTCGTTGGGCATCTCTGCCTGGCTTGTGGCGTTTAGCCGATAGCTTGCAGCTATCTACTATTAAACCCACTCAATTTTATCTCGGTCAATTTTCTTTTCGTGTCGAGCGCAAAATCACCTTTCATCATCCAATCATAGTACGATGGCTCTTGCTTAAGTACCTCAAGCACTGGCTTTAACCTATGCTTGCCGAAATTAAAAACAGCTTCCCCTTTGTCATTTCGCACCATCCGGCCTGCCAGATCAACACTTTCAGACGAAGTTAAATTATGAAGCGACTCTACGTTACCTTGAATAGTGCCTAGTGGGTGACCTAGCCCGTCAACCGCTTGTTGGTTTTCATACCTTTCAACTTGTGCCAATAATACTTCAAGCGTTGCGTGGGTATCCGCTTCGGCAGTGTGAGAATCTTCGAGTGTTTTATCACAATAAAATTTATAGGCTGCCGAAAGGTTTCTCTTTTCCATGAGATGGTAAATCTTCTGCACATCTACTATTTTTTTTCGGCTGTAGTCAAAATCCATTCCTACACGCAGAAATTCCTCGACTAACACGGGCACATCAAATTTTAAAATATTGAATCCAGAAAGGTCAGCTCCTTCAAAAAACTTTTGATAGTCTTTCGCAACATCTTTGAAAGTCGGCTTATCTTTTACATCGCCATCGTAAATCCCATGAATGAGAGCAGATTCTATCGGTATGGGGATGGTGGGATTCAGCACATCTTTCTTGGTAAGACGCTCGCCATTGGGCATCAGCTTGATCACAGCAATTTCAACAATTCGGTCTGTTGTAGTGTTTGTGCCTGTGGTTTCGAGGTCAAAAAAACAAAGAGGTACTCTCAGATTGAGCTTCATAATTAGTTTAAAATTCAATATCTAAATTCAAAATTAAATAGTTCGCCAATCTTTAATTTGGAATATTGAAGAATATTGAACTTTGAATTTTATTGTGCGAAGGTAGCAATAGCACGATAGAATTGCCCTGAAGAAATGCCTATTCTTTTTAATGTTTCTTTAGCTGCTGCGATGCATCGAAGATTCTCTTCACCAGAGATTTTTATTGGGAATTTTTCGTTTGTGCTTGTCACAAGAGTAACTATTTCACCATCAGTTGTATGAGTATAGTTCTTGAAACTGATAGTTAATACATCGGTGCGTTCTTTCTTAGCTATGGTAGCAAGCGAGTCGCGATCGTCCACAATTAAAATTCCACTTTTAGGTAGACTATCGGCAATCGTTGAAATGGCCATTGCTTCATTTTTTTCCAAAACATTTGTAACCACCATAAGATGTGGCTTAAATGCAACAAGGTTGGCAGTGGATTTGGGTTGGCTAAGAATTATTAATGGGGCATTGGTAAAGTTCAATGATTGAAAATTAGATAGCTCATTTTCAGCAATATAGTCGGCTTTCTTATTGTACTGATTTAACACGTGCTTCACCATTTCAAACAGGGTGTTGGCGTGTTCGCCAACGAAGGCGAGACGTTGTTTATCTTCATTTTTTGAAAAAATAAATTCGAAGGTTGTAAGTGTATTTTCATTCATATATCGGCTAAAGTAATTATCTAAAAGTAAAATATTGTTATGAGAAAGATAAATTTATAAACATTTCAATGTGGATTGATTGTCTAATACTTGTTTGGGCACAACACTACGTTTGCATTCCTTAAATTAAAAAACGCAACCCAACAACCACTTTGTAATGGAGCAACGATCGACAGCATCTAGAGCAGGCAAATCAACTAAGTTTGTTCGGGATATTTCCGAAAGCTTGGGAAAAGTGCCTCCTCAGGTGCTTGATCTGGAAGAAGCTGTTTTAGGTGCTTTGATGTTGGAAAAAAATGCACTTACTGCTGTTATTGAGTTTTTACGTCCCGACCATTTCTATTCAGAGCAGCACAAAGAAATATACACCTCCATAATCGATTTGTTTTCAGCTTCCGATCCGGTAGACATGCGCACGGTGGTGGCTCAGTTGCGTAAGAATGGAAAGCTGGAGATTGTAGGGGGAGCTTATTATATAGCCGAACTTACCTCGAAAGTGAGTTCAGCCGCTAACATTGAGTACCATGCCCGTATCATTATTGAAATGGCCATTAAGCGTGATCTAATCCAAATCGCCTCTCAGGTTCATCAAGATGCGTACGAGGATACAACCGATGTTTTCGAACTACTCGATAAAACGGAGCAATCCATATTTAAAATCTCAGACGCGAACCTTCGCAAGAACTACGACAGTATGAAGTCGTTGATGTTCATGGCCATAAAAGAGCTCCAAGAGAAAAAGAATCACAAAGATGGCCTAACTGGAATACCGAGTGGTTTTTCAAGATTGGATAGAATTACCTCTGGCTGGCAGAAATCGGATTTAGTAATTATAGCCGCCAGGCCGGGTATGGGTAAATGCCTAGGCAAGGGCACAAAGGTATTAATGTTTGATGGTTCGCTAAGGAAAGTAGAGGAGGTTTTGGAAGGCGAGTTATTGATGGGTGACGATTCAACACAGCGGAAAGTGTTATCCATTGCGCGTGGCAGGGAGAATATGTACTGGGTTCACCAAAATCACGGAATCTCTTATCGCGTAAACGAATCTCACATCTTGTCACTCAAGCGAAGCAGGAAAGAGGGTGGTCATGAACATGGTCAGGTTCTCAATATCGAACTACGCGATTACCTAACCAAATCCCCGAAGTTTAAGTCAAATTACAAAGGATACAAAGTAGCAATTGAATTCGAAGAGAAATCACTATCTGTTGAACCCTATTTTTTGGGTCTTTGGCTTGGTGATGGCCATTCCTACAGTTCAAGGATAACGAATACTGACAAAGAGGTAGTTGATTATTTAAGCGGCTATGCGGGTGATCTTCAGCTCGAATTAGTGACATACGAGCAAGCAGGTAAAACGAACAGTTATGGTATAACGAAGGGATTTCAAGGCAAGCAAGACTCATTCTCTATCCAGGGTTTGCTGCGAGAAATGGATTTGCTAGAGAACAAACACATTCCACAGCATTACCTAGTAAACTCAAGATCCAACCGACTTTTACTTTTAGCGGGCTTGATTGATTCGGATGGTCATTACGACAATGAAAACCATGTTTTTGAGATTACTCAAAAGCGGGAGGAATTGGCCGCTCAAATCAAATTTTTATGCGATACATTAGGATTTAAAACTTCGTTGCGAACCAAGAAGGCAACGCTTGCGGAGCGCGGTTTTGAGGCCGATGTTTACCGAGTACGTATCAGTGGCGATTTGGATAAAATACCGACCCGAATTGAACGAAAAAAGGCAAGGCAACGAAATTCTGAAATAGATTGGCGTCATACAGGAATTACCGTAGAGTTTGACAAAGAAGATGATTACTACGGTTTTGAAATAGATGGCAACCGTCTTTTTTTATTGGAAGATATGACGGTCACCCACAATACGGCATTCGTTGTTTCTGCTTTGCGAAACGCAGCGGTTGACTTTAATCATGCGGTGGCGATATTCTCGCTAGAGATGGCGTCACTTCAGTTGGTGAATCGCCTGATCTCCGCGGAAGCGGAATTGGAATCCGAAAAAATAAAGAAAGGAAACCTACTTGATCACGAATGGACTCAGTTAGTTCATAAAACAAACCGTTTATCTTCCGCCCCTATTTTTATTGATGATACACCCGGGCTTTCTATTTTAGAGTTTCGGGCAAAATGCAGGCGACTAAAAGCAGAGCACAACATTCAGTTAGTCGTAATAGACTATTTGCAATTGATGAAGGGGGAAGCAACGGGTAATCGCGAACAAGAAATTGCCTCCATTTCGCGCGCTTTGAAAGGAGTAGCCAAAGAATTGAACGTGCCTGTTATAGCACTTTCTCAGCTAAGCCGTGGGGTGGAGACCAGAGGCGGGGACAAGCGACCTCAGCTTTCCGACTTGCGTGAATCAGGTTCTATCGAACAAGACGCAGACATTGTAATGTTTTTGTATCGCCCTGAATATTACAAAATTGATCAAGACGAAGACGGCATGCCAACTCAAGGCACAGCCGAAGTTATAATAGCCAAACACAGAAACGGATCACTTGATACAGCCAAGCTCAAATTTATAGGCAAGTATACAAAGTTTGCAGACTTAGACGATCGCCCGACAAATGACAATCCATTCTCAGGTATGATCACCAAAGAGAGCAGACTTAATAGCTTTACCGACAAACCGTCTCCGTTGCCACCAACTAGGCCAGACGATGAGCCTCCCTTCTAATTCACGGGCAAGAATTTGAAGCTGTGATTTTTCATAATTGCTAATTCATGATTGATTCACGTAATTCGTAATTTCAAATTCGTAATTGATTGTATGAAGGCACTCGTATTAACAAGCCCTGGAAAAATTGAATTAGTGGAAGTAGCGAAGCCTACTTTAACGGCAGGCAAGGCACTTGTTAAAATAAAATCAGCTGGGTTAAACAGACGCGATGATTGGATCCGAGAAGGCAAATACCCGAATATCCGTTTTGGTGTTACGATGGGTTCCGATGGCGCTGGGGTAGTGGAAGATGTATTTGAAGAGTCTGACAGAGCGTGGATAGGAAAAGAGGTAATCATAAACCCAAATATTGATTGGGGTAACGACCCCGATGTTCAATCTAAAAATTATACCATTTTGGGCATGCCCAACAACGGCACCTTTGCAGAATATGCGATGGTAGCAGTAGACAGACTTCAACCCAAACCCGCACACTTAGATATTCTTCAAGCAGCGTCCTTGCCACTGGGAGGATTGACGGCCTACAGAGCGCTATTCCGCAAGGGAAAACTACGATCTGGCCAAAACGTGTTAATTTCTGGTTTCGGTGGCGGTGTAGCTCAATTCGCGTTCCTCTTTGCAAAGTCAGCCGGGGCCAATGTGTATGTCACGTCTGGTAGTGATGATAAACTTGCGCGTGCCTTAAAGTTAGGTGCAAAAGGTGCTTATAATTACAAAAAGGAAGCTACTTATACCGACCTATGGAAAACAAAAGGGGGGTTTGATTTGGTAATCGATAGCGCGGGTGGCGACCAATTGAACAACTTTATTAAAGTGTTGAGACCTAACGGCAAGATCATTTTTTATGGTGCTACCAACGGTTTGCCCGCCAAAATTGATCTATATAAAATGTTCTGGAATCAACTCACGTTAGAAGGTTCCACAATGGGCAACGATGCGGAGTTTGCGGACATGCTCACATTTGTAAGCAAACATGAAATAAGACCAATTATTGATTCTATCAGACCATTTTCTAAAATAATAGAGTCTTTCCCCGACATAACGAAACCAAATAAGGTGGGTAAGATCGTTTTTCAGGTGTAGGATCGTTAAGATGTCGAGGAATTTGTTTTACGCCTTCCTTTGATAAACTCAAGCAGATTGATTCGTAATTCATTTGACACAACGTTTTTTTGGATGAAAATAAAAGTAATCGCATTTGATGCGGATGATACCTTATGGCACAATGAACTCTACTTTCAGGAAGTGGAGAAGAGATTTTGCGAACTCTTAGAAGAGTATAATCCCCAGCACACTATTTCTCGGGAGTTGTTACAGATTGAGATTCAGAACCTAGGGCTATATGGATACGGAGTAAAAGGGTTCATGCTATCTATGATTGAAGCGGCCATTCAGATTTCAAATCATCAACTTCCAGCGCAGGCAATTGTTAAAATCATTGATTTCGGTAAAGAACTCTTAGAAAAACCCATCGTTCTCTTAGATGGAGTAGAAGATGTATTAGCAGCCCTGAAGCCGAATTACAAACTAGTGGTGGCTACCAAAGGCGATTTGTTGGATCAAGAGAGGAAACTTGAGAAATCAAGACTCAGTCATTATTTCCATCACATCGAGATTATGAGTGAGAAAAAAGAAAACGACTATCGCAAGTTATTGAAGCACCTCGATATACATCCGTCAGAATTTTTGATGATTGGCAATTCACTTAAGTCTGATATACTTCCTGTGCTCAACCTTGGTGGAGTTGGTATACATTTACCTTACCATGTCACCTGGGCGCATGAAACCATCGATGTTAAAATTGATCATCCTAATTTTAAGAAAGCAGAAAAGTGGAACCAAGTAATTGACTTAATCCAGAAGGGCTAAATCAGTTTTCCTTAAACGCACGTACTAACATTCTAAACTCGTTGAGCATCATTGCGGTTGCACCCCATACTATTTCTCCAGCTATTTCGAAATGTGGCGCCATCAACTTAAATTCATTCGCTACAATGATCTCCTTTTCTTTAATTGATGTATCGTGAGTCAACTCAGAAATTGAACATTCAATAATTGTATCCACTTCAATGGGGTCAGGTAGGTAGACTGGCTTAGACGAAGTGAACGCAACAACGGGCGTTACCATAAAATTGCTGGGTATCACAAAAAAATTGGTTAATCTGCCTACGACTTTTATGTCCGACTGCCTCACTCCTATTTCTTCCTCACATTCGCGCAAAGCGGTTTCAATTTCTGTTTCGCCCACTTCTGTTTTACCTCCTGGTAAACTTATTTGTCCGCTGTGTGCACCTTTATAAGTAGCGCGCTTGGTCAACGGGAATTTTATGACGCCATTTTCTTCGTATAACAAGATCAATACGCTACCTGGCTTGGGAGGAACTTTATGATCAAACTTTAGTCGAGATGAATTTGTCGGAACAGCACGCAGTGGCTCATGCGCCAATGCACCGGGCAATGGCCTCGTTAATCGGTGTGAAAGCAATTCGATAAATCGCTGAAATTCTACTTGCATTGCTTAATTAACTCAGCAGTTACCATTTTATCTCCTAGCTTTTCAGATTCGCTGAAACTCTCGCACGCTAATTTCTGCTTGCCGTTTTTTAAGTAAGCCGTGCCAAGGTAAAAATAAATCTTGTCGATGAATGAATCCATTTCCACTGCTTGCTTCAACAGTCTTTCTGCATTTATAAAGTCTTTATTTAGCAAATAAAACAATCCCTTATTGCGGTACGCCCACCCGTTGTATGGATCGAGGCCTATGCTTTGGTTGATGTCGTTTTCAGCTTCTGCCATTTTATTCTGTTGCAGATAGATGAAACCCCGGTTGTTAAGAAAATAGGGCTGATCGGGCGCGAGTTGTAATGCCTTATTAACCATTGTCAACGCTTCGTCCAATTGATTTTGTTCTATTGCAATGAGGGCAAGTGTGTTGTAGATGTTCGGCTCTTTTGAATCCAACAAAGCAGCTTGGTTCAATTGTAGTTTTGATTCTTCCCATTGCTTCATATAGAATTTTACAGTAGCTTTATTTACGAGGTAATCCACTTTCTTTCCATCCAATTCAATCGCTTTATTGAATGAAGACAAAGCAGCGGGAAAGTCTCGCATTTTCGTTTGCACCAAGCCTTTCGTAAAATAAGCGACCGCTGTATCGGGTTTTACTTTTATGATTTTATCTAAATCAGCAAGCGCACTAAAATACTCTTTCAATTCATAATTAGCATTGGCTCGATTAAAGTAGGCAGGAAGGAAATCAGCTTTACATTCTATCGCTTTGTTGTAGAATTCAAGCGATTTGTCAAACCGTTTTGTTTTAAAGTAAACAGTGCCAAGGTTGTTAGCGGCATCTGCATAGCATGCATCTAGCTTCAACGCTTCGCTAAAGTAGTAGGCGGCTTGGTCGTAATTGGTTGCTTCTACTGCAAGATTTCCTTTCAAAAGAAACTGCTGGAGTTTGGTTTCCTTTCTTTCAGAACAACCGATCAGTAATACAACAAAGACTATGACGTAATTTTTCATTTTGAGTTCCATGTAATGTTATTAACCTAATCACGGCTAAAATGTTAAAGAAGTTCAAACAGAGCTAGTCTTTCAAAATGGTAAACTCCACTCTCCTATTTAGTCTGCGGTTCTCTTCTGAGTCACCAATGGCAATGGGTTGTTTACCGCCATAGCCTTTGCCTTGAATTCGGTTGGCGTTTATGCCTTTCGAGACAAGATATGCTTTCACTTTGTCTACGCGCTCTTGCGAGAGCTTTTGGTTAAGCCTAGCATTTCCTCTGCTGTCGGTGTGGCCTCCCAATTCAATCTCAAGTTTGGGGTTCACCTTCATTAAATCCACCACGGTGTTTAGTTCATCGTATGAATCGGCCAACAAGGTACTTTCACTCACCTTAAATAAAACACTTTTCAGGTTAACGCTCACGCCTATCTCAATTGGCTGAAGTTTAAAGTTTAGCTCAATTTTAGTTGAATTGAGCTTTGTGAGATCAATCTTTTCCAACAACGTTATGTAGCCGGCTGCTTCTATCTTTAGTGTATATGATTGACTCGGCTTTACCTGTACTTCGTACAAGCCTGTTGACGCTGACCGAACCACATAGTTTGCGTCTGCCTTCAATTGCAAATCGGCCTCTACCCCACTGGCATTTTTAGAATTTGAAATGCGCCCAGTTAAGATAATGGTCCCATTGTCTGGCTTTTCTATTTTTACCGATGGTTTCTGACTCGTTGAATCGGCATTTACCTGATACAGCTTCACATCGCCATATTCGTTGCTACTTGAGGTGGTGGTGTATAACGTAACCGATTCATTATTGAACGAGCGAAAGTAAAGTTCGCGCCCTTCGGTATTCACGGCTGCCCCAAGGTTTTCGGGTGTGCTCCAATTGCTCCAACTATCGTCTTGTCGTTTTGATTTATAAACATCATAACTACCAAATCCGCCAGGTTTATTGGAAGAAAAATACAGGGTTGTCTTATCGGCAGATAGAGAGGGACACAGCTCTTGAAAAGTACTGTTAATGGAAGGGCCGAGACTTTTTGGCTCAGACCAACTTCCATCAATGCCCTTTATGCTAACATAAAGATCTTCCACGCCCACCGTTTCATAACCCTCTGCCGAATAAAGCAAAATAGAGCCGTCTTCGCTTACATAACCACTAATCAAAAGCGATTTGTTGAGAAAATACGGAATACGAATGTTTTCGGGGAAGGTCCATCCGTTTTCTGATTTGGTAGAAACAGAAATTCCCTGAGAGGCAACTTCTTTATCTTTGGCATAATGATTCATAAGAAAAACAGCATTTCCATCGGCTGAAAAGCCCGCTATTGAATTAAAACCACTCGCATTTAAGCTAGCACCCGCATGGATGGGAACAGACCAATTCTGCCCCTGCCATCGGGAGAACCAAATATCGCCCACGGCTTTTTTGCCCTCCAGATTTTTGGGATGCCCCACCACGGTGAAGTACAGCGTGTTGCCATCTGGTGAAATAATAGGGTTTTGTTCATCATACAACGAATTTACGTTAGTCAATGCTTGTGGAGTAAACCGCGATTGAGCAAAACAAAGCTCTGAAACAAGCACAAAAAATAGCGATATGAATCGGATCATAACACAAAGATGAACTATCAATGATCAATTATCAAAGCCATTAGCTAGGTTCGGCTGACCCAGCCATTGTCTTTAAGATAGAATCGCCAAGGTAGCAGCGCATCTTGCCCGGCATAATCAATGCCTATACGTGGACTAGCAATTATATTTCCTTTCGGGATGTGAATACCCTGATCTTCAATCCAAACTTGATCGCCCATCAATGAACTAGTATTCAATTGTTTGTCGATACCCATCGCTTTGCAAAGTTTACCAGGCCCCGAGGTAATCCGCGAAAGCGAAACCGTTTTTGAGCGTTGCTGCATTAAGTCGCCACCCTTCAACGGCTCGAGGGCGCGAATGAGTACCGCATTTGCTATTCCATTCTGATTAGTAACAACATTGAACATGTGGTGGAGGCCATAACATAGGTAAACATATGAGACGCCCCCATTTTCAAACATTACTGCATTTCTAGCCGTTTTTCCTTTATAGGCATGGCAACCCTTTTCGCTTTGCGAGTAGGCTTCGGTTTCCACTATGATTCCACTGGTTGTGCCCTCGTTCTGAGTTGTAACAAGCACTTTGCCGATAAGGTCTTTTGCTACCTCCACCACATTTGCCCTGCCATAAAAGCCTTCGGGCAGTTTATTAGGTTTCATTTCACGATAAAGTCTTCTAAATTTGCGCTCTCAAATTTAAAAACAAACCAAAATAATAACCCATGAAAAAGTTTTTCGTAATCGTTTTAGTTGCGGCCAGCATAATGGTGCAAGCCCAAATTCAAACACCCGCGGCAAGTTCTGCTGCCGTGGTATCTAGCGTGGTTGGCTTGACCGATGTGAAAATTGAATATTCTCGACCAAAGGCAAAAGGGCGTAAAATATTTGGAGAAGGAGCTGACTTCCTGACTCCTTTCGGTTCAATTTGGAGAACAGGTGCCAATAATGGTACTAGAATTACATTTAGCGATGAAGTGAAAGTTGAAGGTAACTTGGTGCCCAAAGGAACTTACTTGTTGTTTACCTGGCCCGGAGCCACTGAGTGGACAGTGTCACTTTATAAAGACTTAGAAATTGGTGGAAATACCGCTAATTATGATAACGCCAAAGAGCAAGTGCGTTTTAAAGTAAAGTCTGAAAAATTGGCTGAAAAAGTAGAAACATTTACTATGGCGATAACCGATATGGCCGATGATAACACCAGCGCAAAGATTCAGATAAGTTGGGAAAACACTTCCGTAAAATTCACAGTTGCGGTTGATTATGACGCGAAAGTAATGGCGGCTATTACAGCTGGAACGAAAGTAAATCCTGCTAATTTGATGGCGTCTGCTCGTTATTTTTATGACACCAAGAAAGACTTGAAGCAAGCATTGGCTTGGGTGAACGAATACTTTGCTACTGGAAAGTATGAAAATGAATTCTGGAATATGAACTTTAAAGCGCAGGTCCAAAAAGCATTGGGCGACAAAGTGGGTGCAATTGCAACTGCTCAAAAATCGTTGGATATTGCAAAGAAAGCACCGAGCGATTTTGGCTATGTTAAACTAAACGAAGACTTAATTAAGTCATTGAAATAAAATAACTGAATAAAAGTTCAAAAGCCGTCTTGCTGAAGTGAGGCGGCTTTTTTATTGCTCTATTTTTTTGTGTTTCCATCGCTTATGCGACCAGAGCCATGTCGCTGGGTTCTTCAAAATATCTTGTTCCAGCCTTTTGGTAAATGCTTCTGAAATTTCGGTTTCGGTTGTGAGTTGCGGGTGTGCGAACAGCAATTCTGGCAGAACTTCATAAAATCCTCTTTTGATCCGCTTCACACTCATATACACCACAGGATAGTTAAACTTAACGGCCAATTTCTCGGGGCCCATAAACACCGGTGTTTGTTGATTCAAGAAGTTCGTCCAGTAGGCAGTGTGCGCCCAAGCAGCTTGGTCTGCAATAAACGCGGTGGCCGTTAGCTTATCCTTGTTGGCGATCATTTGGCGGGTTATTCTGTCTACTTTTACGAGTTCCACGCCAAAGCGAGTGCGCATGTTTACGATCATGGCATTAAAGTGCTGATTTGCCAAATGCATGTACGGAACCACCAATTTAAAGCGGGTGTTAATTGAAAAACTAGGCCCGCCCCACTCCCAATTGCCATAATGGCCAAGCACAATAACAAGGCTTTGTTGCTCTTGTTGATACTTTAAAAGCCAATCAGTAGGATGGAATACGCATCGCTCGGCATATTCTTGCTTGGTCATTTTCATCGTTTTTAGAGTCTCCACCGTAAGGTCAGCCAAAAAGCGATAGTATTCTTTGGCGATGAATTCAATTTCGTTGCTCGACTTTTCGGGAAAGGAATTTATAAGGTTAGCAAAGACAACCTTCTTTCGATACCCAAACTTCCAAACAACAAAAAAGAGAAGATCAGAAAATTTATATAAAGCCCAAAAAGGAAGCGAGGCGATCAAATAAATGATTGGATAAACAAAATAGAAAACCACCGCTTGCATTATCTATACCCTTTTTCTTTCAGAAAAAAGAAGCTGTATTGTGGACGCAACTACAATCACAATTAAACAACCAATGATGTTATAAAGCAAAAAAGCAATCTTAGTAAAGAAGTAGCAATAAAGAATACATAACTCTGCCACTACAGCGGCAATGAAGACAGCATTTGACTTAATAAACTTCAAATAAAACGCGGTAAGAAAAATCCCTAAAATTGTTCCATAGAATAATGAACCAATGATATTGACGAACTGAATTAAATTCTCTGCCTGATTGGCCAATGTAGCAAAAACCATGGCCATTAGAGCCCAACCCACTGTAAACCACTTAGAAGCAGAAACATAATGCAAATCACTTCCTTGCGAGTTTACAGATCGTTTATAAATATCAACAACAGAGGTAGACGCAAGCGAATTGAGTTCCGAAGCAGTAGAAGACATGGCTGCTAAAAAAACCACAGCCAACAACAGGCCCACAAGTCCGTGAGGTAAATAGGTCATTACAAAATTAATAAACACATAGTCTTTATCTAACGTGTTAGCGTCAGGTATGGCAATGGCAATCGTTTCTTTAATTTTTGAACGTAAGCCGGCTTCTTTTTTTTGAATCTCTTTTATTGCCCGCTTCTCAGCTTCAATAACGACCTCGTTATGTGAGTTAATTCCTTCTATAAGCACGCGCGCGCGCCCTGCCTTCTCTTTAAAAACCGTTTCAAAATCTTTTTCTAATCCGGCAATAGTGGAAGCCTGTTCTGTTGCCATTGCTTTATCTCGCAGAGAAACATTATGGAAGAGGGGTGGCTGATTGAATTGATAAAAGACAAAAACTAAGATTCCAATGTAAAGAATGATAAACTGCATGGGTATTTTAAGGAGGCCATTGAATAGCAAACCAAGCCTACTTTCAGTAATAGATTTCCCGCCCAGGTACCTGCCCACTTGCGATTGGTCTGCACCGAAATAACTGAGAAAGAGAAACAACCCTCCAATCAAGCCCGACCAAATGTTATACCGATCGGCTAGGTCAAACTTTAAATTAATTAAATTTAATTTCCCCAACTCGCCTGCAATGGAAAACGTATCTCCAAAAGAAACTGATTCAGGTAGTTTAGAAAAGGCCACCGCCCCGGCTACCAGCATCCCAATCATAATAATAGCAAGCTGGTATTTTTGTGTAGCGGCCACCGCTTTAGTACCTCCCGAGACGGTATAGATGGCCACAATAGTGCCTATGAAAACGGTGGTTAAAGTGATGTTCCAACCCAGTATAGTCGAGAGTATTAACGAGGGTGCATAAACGGTTATGCCCACCGAAAGCCCCCTGAGCATTAGAAAGAAGAAGGCGGCCAATGTTCGTACTTTCAAATCAAAACGTGTTTCGAGATATTCGTATGCGGTAAATACCTTTAGCTTATGATAAAGCGGAACGGCTGTAACACTTAAAATGATCATCGCTACTGGAAGGCCAAAATAAAATTGCAAGAAACGCATTCCATCTTCGTATGCCTGGCCCGGTGTGGATAGAAAAGTTACCGCGCTCGCCTGCGTTGCCATAATACCAAGGCCAACAGACCACCAAGGCATGCTGTTGTTGCCCAATAAGTAGCCATTGATGTTGGTGCTGCCCCTTGATTTCCAAACCCCGTAAACTACGATAATGACAATGGTGCCGAACAGCACAATCCAATCAAAAGCGTTCATGAATATCGTTTGGTAATTAAAAGAAAAAGTAGAATAAGAAAAATCAGGAATCCTGCTACCAGCAAGTACCAGCCATTCCAAGAAGCAAAGACTGGAGGTTTTTCATCTGAGTTTTCAGTCATAAATTAGAACTTTCCGCGCTTTTCATTATTTACCAGAAAAGTACCTTCCTTGGTGATTTTTATATTGATCCGGTCAATTTCCTTCTTTTCCGAATTCAATAAAATAACGTTGTAATCATTTGGTGTTACTTCGTCTTTTACATCGTCTATATAACCAAGATCTAATCTAATCACCGTGTTTACATCAGCCTTTTTTGAGTAGACTATCTTCCCCAAATTGTTTACAATCTTTACTTTCTCTTCATCGGCAGAAAGCAGATTGAATTTTATCTTTAATTCTAAATACGGTAATTGATTTCCAGAAAGTTTTTTATTTCGTTGCTCAACGGTTTCGGTATAATCAATAGTGAAATTGCTTTGGCTACCATCACCTTGCTTCCTTTTCTCTTTAAAACTAAGATCAATCTTTACCTCAAACTCACTCTTTGGTTTGAACGGAACGACATCTTGAAAAACAATCAACAGAAGAAGCAGAAATTGCATACGTCAATGTAATTTAAAAGACGCAAACCAAAAAATAGATTTATTTGAAAAAGTTAACTTTCAATTAGGTCTGTAAGTTCTAACCAACGTAAAGTCTTCATATCAATTTCTAGGTTCACTGCCTCCAACCGCTCTCCCATTTTGATCAACTGATTGTGGTCATTGCTTGTGTTAGTTAGTTCGTTTGCTATTTTTCTCTTTTCTTCCTCTAGCAAATCAATTGCTTTTTGAAGTTCTTCATACTCTTTTTTCTCTTTAAAGCTTGGCTTTTTCTTCTCTAACTTCTCTTCTTTAACAGTTTGCTTGCTGACCGAAGGATTAGGCACTTCGTCTTCCTCACCGATTGAACGGTAATCGCTATAATTTCCGTTGAACGGAAGTATTTTTCCATCACCTTCAAAAACAAAAAGTTGATCGACCAAATGATCCATAAAGTAGCGATCATGCGACACAAGAATAAGACAGCCGGAAAATTTGTCTAAGAAATCTTCTAACACGTTAAGGGTGTCTATGTCAAAATCGTTGGTAGGCTCATCCAAAATCAAAAAGTTCGGATTTGTAATTAGAATCTTAAGCAATTGCAGGCGCTTCCGTTCGCCACCGCTCAGCTTGTCGATGTAGGTGTATTGCTTTTCAGGTGGAAACAAAAACTGATCTAAAAACTTGGATGCTGAAATCGTTGTGCCATCGGAAAGCGTAATGTATTCTGCTATATCTTTTACCTCTTCTATCAATCGGTTACCCAGATTTAAATTTTCAGCTTCCTGCGTGAAGTACCCTATTTTAGTGGTTACGCCCGGTATGCGTTCTCCCTTATCGGGATTAATTTTGCCTGTAAGTAGGTTAAGAAAAGTTGATTTACCGATCCCGTTTTTACCTACTACACCTATTCTGTCCTTCTTCTTGAAAACATAAGAGAAATTATCGACCAATATCTTTTCCCCATAGCTTTTGGAAACATTGTGTAATTCCAAAATCTTTCCGCCTTGACGCGCTTCTTGAATGTCAAGAGCCAGTTTATCTTTCTTCAAATTTTGAGAGGCCACTTCTTTAATCTCGTAGAAGGCTTCAATTCGGTATTTTGCTTTGGTTCCACGTGCGCGCGGTTGGCGCCTCATCCATTCTAACTCTTTCTTTAAAAGGCTTTTAGCTTTCGTAACCTCAATTTTTAGTATCTCTTCACGCTCTGCTTTCTTTTCTAAAAAGTAGGCATACTTGCCTTTGTACCTGAAAATTTTGCCCCGATCAAGCTCAATAATTTCAGTAGCCACGGCATCCAGAAAATACCGATCGTGGGTAACCATAATGAGGGTAATCTGTTGGGAAGAAAGGTAATTCTCCAACCACTCAATGGCCTCTAAATCAAGATGGTTGGTAGGTTCGTCCATAATGATCAAATCGGGTTCGGTCAACAGCATTTGAGCCATAAAAATCCGCTTGCGTTGCCCGCCTGATAGTTGCGCGAATTTTTGATCTAAATCAACAACACCGAGTTTACTTGTAATCTCTTGAACCTTAGCATCATAATCCCAGGCATTGAATTCTTCCATCTTCTCCAAAGCCGCCTGCATGCGCTCTGAAGAAGTTTCTGGGTGATGAATGCAATCTTCGTATTCCTTTACTACGGAAGCGATGACGTTCTTCTCATTGAAAATAATTTCTTTAACGGTAAGCTCTCCCGAAACCACCGGTTGCTGGGTTAGGTATCCTATCTTTATCCCATCCCGAACGCTCACAAGGCCGCTGTCTGAAGCAAGCTCTCCCGTAAGGATCTTTAACAAGGTAGTTTTGCCTGTGCCATTCTCGCCCACCAAACCCAGTTTTTCACCTTGCGAAATGCCCAAGGAAATGTCTTTGAATAGCCAACGGTCGTTAAAAGTCTTAGAGAGGTTCTCACCAGATAGATAGTTCACAATAGTAGTTTAAAAATTTGCTGCAAGTTAGCAGATCAGACTTTGAATCTATATTAGCACAGCCTATATTCTATTAAAATCAGAACTATATGCATGTTAATAGCCTGCTGTCCTAAAAAACACTAAACAAATGGTATCAGCTCGTCAGCAAGTTTGATGAAGTCTTTAGAACCGTTGCCCGATTCGTTGAACTTGAAAATATCAATTGCTTGTTCAAAAGCTTCGGCCAGAGAAATGCTGGTTCTGATATAATTCGCAACAAGGTTTGACTGATAGTTTTCTTGAGCCGTGTTAATTACCTGCCGATGGTAATTAGATCTCATATCGACTTGGTTAAAAATGATCTTATAAGGTATTTGCTTTCTCTCGGCATAGTCTTTAATCAACTCAATTCCTTGAATCGAGAAAAGTTCTGGCTTAGCTGGAACGAGCACTAAGTTACTACTAGAAAGTGCGTTGATTGTAAGGTAGTTAAATGCAGGCGGACAGTCAATTAGAATAAGATCATAGTCTTTTTGAATAGTTACGATTATCCGCTTCAGCATCAAATCTCCACTTATTGTGTTGCGAAGCCTATTCTCGATATCGAGAAGGTCGACTTTACACGGAATTATATGAACGTATTGGTTGATCTCATGGGGGACGACTGTGGGATAACGAACGTGAATTACTTCTTGCAAATAGCGACCGATTGTGTTGTCAGCATCTTTAAAGCCAAGGCCCGAAGATAAATTCGCTTGCGGATCAAAATCAATCAACAGCACTTTAAACTGGCGAGCAAGTGCAAAGCCTAAGTTGGCAACAATGGTGGTTTTCCCCACACCACCTTTGTGATTGGTAACGCTTATTATTCTTGCCATAACCCAAATAGACATTGCAAAAGTAAACCTTTATAATATCAATGTTTGTTTTCTTTCCCCAGAAAATGTTTAGTAAAAGCATTTCTAGCTAGGACAAAAAGCAATTTTACTCTTAGTTTTGCCCCTACTTCAAGTATGGACAACCTACCCACCAATCAAACCTGCAAAAGCTGTGGCAATCAATTCAACGGCTACTACTGCAATCTGTGTGGCGAGAAAGTGCTGCTTCCCGCAGATCGCTCATTCAAGAAGTTTCTTAGTAATATCCTAATCGCAATCACTTTTGCCGACAGCAAAATGATAAAAACACTCTGGCTGACCTTGGCCGATCCAGGCTTTGTGTCAAAAGAGTTTGCAGAGGGCAAAAGAGTTAAGTACTTAAAGCCGCTGTCATTATTTTTCGTGCTCAACCTAATTTACTTCCTTTTTCCACTCATCCAGCTGTTTAGTGCTTCGCTCAACACGCAATTGCTGTCCGCTTATCGCGATGTGGTAAAGGAAGCAGTGTCACACAAAATGATGGCCATGTCAATTCGTGATGTTCAGTCATTTAGCGTAATCTATAACCTAAAAACAACAGGGCTGGCCAAGCTTTTGGTGATGGTTTTTGTGATCATTGCTTCACTGCCTCTCAACGCCTTTTATCGAACGAAAAACAGGTACTTCACCGACCATGTTGGGTATATGGTGGAGTTGGCTTGTTTCAACTTATTCGTCAATGCAATTTTCCTTACCTTGATTGTGAAACTGTTTGGATTAGGCCATTACCTGGACGAAACTGTGCTGGCAAGTATTTTTGTCACCACTAACTTATACTTCCTGCTGCGCTCTGGAATTACCTTTTACGAAGAAGACGGATGGCAATTAGTATTTAAATCGATGCTAATGATAATTATACTAAAAGTTGCGCTAGAAGTGTATAGGGGCATTTTGTTTTTCGTAACCATCTGGTCGCTATAAAGGCATATTCGATCGCGCTACAAAAGCATTTAAATGCTTCTGGAAAGGTTATTAATAAGCTCTTCGGCAAACGATTTATCTTCATTAGAGGCGAGGCTTCTGTACTTTAGCAACGCCTGAATGGCCTCTTCTACCTCCTTATTCATGGCATAAGCCAACCCCAGATTGAAATAACCGTTAGGAAAATCGGGGTCAATCTCGATAGAAGTTTGATAATGGATTTTAGCCAGAAAGAAATTACCTATCTCGGCATACAGGTTGGCCAAATTATAATGGGCTTCAAAATGCCTTGGCTCTTCTTTCAGGCACTGGGTGAAATAATCAATGGCTTTGCTGTAGTTCTTTTCATCTGACTCCAGTATCCCTAAATTACAGTAAGAATCGGCTACACTTTCCTTCTTTTCAATTGCCCTCAAATACATTTCTTTTGCTCTGGCATCACCGTGTTCATCCAGCAGCAACGCTTCTTCAAAAGGCGAGTACGTATTCATACTCACTACTTTGCCGCCAGCAAAGAGGTTAAGCTGGGCGGAATCTGTTTTGGCCGAACTGCCTTTCTTTCGAAGCGGTTTGAATCCGAATTTTTGGGGTGATAAACTTGCGAATTTTACAACCTTAGCCATTTATCAAAATTAAGGCTTTTAAAATTCTTATCAATTAGCTAATTCCTACAAGTGTTTAGCTGGCCTTTCTTCTGGATACCTTCAATGTAGCATTGTCTTCCTTTTCTGAAGATCCTTTGGCTTTTTCCATCGGCTTTTGCTTGGCTTGCTCAATACTTTTCTTAAGTGCTGTCATGATATCAATCACTTTTGGTTCCTCCACTGTCACGCTCACAACTTCCTTTCCAGCAATCTTAGCATCAATTATTGCTTTTAAAGCATCGTAATAATGATCTTTCATTTCCAATTGCGAGAACTTAACGGACATTGAGTCAACCAACATTTTCGCCAACTTCAATTGTTCTTTGTCGGCTTTTACTTCTAGCAAACTAGGCACTTCATTAATGCTTTTTACCTCGCTTGGATACCGAAGCCGATACATCAGCATTCCTCGTTCGTGGGGCGAAATCAATATCGGGGTTTCTCTGTCTCTGAGCACGACTTTACCAATGCCCATTTTGCCTGATTCCTTTAACGTATTACAAAGAAGGCCATAAGTTTTAGCCGCGACATCACCATCTGGGCCAATAAAATAAGGCGATTCAAAAAGTGTGGGGTGAACTTCCTCGCTTTGAACAAAGCCTTCTATTTCAATAACTTTAGTACTTTTCAGTTTCACTTTATCCAAGTCTTCCTGCTCAATTATTACAAATTGTCCGGGTTCGTACTCATACCCTTTAGTGATGTCTTCGCCACGCAAGACCTTGCCAGTTACTTTGTCTTTTTTCTCGTATCCTACCGGATTATGACCGTCTTTAGTCAACAGATTAAAGCTTATCGATTGGCCTGTGTCAATGGCATTATAAATCCTTACGGGAATAGTGACAAGCGAAAATTGAATGTGGCCTTTCCAAATAGATCTCATTGGCAAAAATTTAAGTAAAGTAAAAATTGAGATATAATGCTCTAAGTTATTGAAAATGAAGTGATAATCAAATATAAGGTGGCAAAAAGTTACTTTTTACTCGGGACCAAAACGGGCACGATATCGAGGGCTCGTTTTTTCAATACACCAAATTCTTTAAATCGATAACCAAGTAGTATTTTAATGGTAGAACTCGAAGTGGTAAATTGTATACTCTCAAACTTTATGATACGTGACTGATTAACGAGATTAATCCCACAAAAAAAACGATTGCTGTTGTACCCTATTCCCGCTCTGATATCTAGAAAACTGTTTAACGTGGAAGCTTGCAATTCTTGGCCATTTACTTCGTAGCTAATCCAATGATATGCTGGGCCAATTGAAAGGGAAGCGTTCACAAAAAACCTTCTTATAACTTGAGTATAGGAGTAGCCTGGTGAAACGCTAAACGTGTTAATACTAAGTTTAGAAAATGCACTCGGTTCCCCAAAAACGGAATTGTATTTTTTTGAATACAGTGCTGAGTCTCCGCCAACAGTATAAAAATTGAGCGTACCTGCCACTAAGAACGAGCCCGCACTTTTCAACTGCCTTTCGGAGAAATTATATGCCGAGCGAAGTGAAAATTTCTTGTTAAAAATGTACAATCCATTAACTCCAAGATTGCGTGTAACTAGATCAGGACGCTGCGGAAAAACCAACCCTGGGGTAATTTTGGCATTAGGATCATCCATATAAAAGCCTTTGTATCGCTGGTAGAACAGATCAAGCCCCCACGTTTTGCCCAATAAATTAAGTTGTAAATCTTGTGCTTTGGTTTTACCAAAAAGACTAACCCGCTCCGCCTGGACAGGCACCGCAAAGGTGAACTCCGCTCCTACTTCAAAAAGATAAAAACCAAACCCCATGCCGACAGAGTTATTTGGCTGATAGTTCAATTTATTGCCTGAGTTGGTTTGCTGCTGCAATGTAAAATTCACGGTTCGGTATTTGATCAACGGCCAGATAAAGAAACGGTCAGGAAAGCGTTCAATACTTTTTTGGCGAGATGAATTGTCAACTGTTATTTGCGTTGCTTGCTGACACATAGTAATGGTCACGGTGAATAAAAAAGGTAAAAAAGCAACTTTCTTCAACTTCTTTTACTGCTTGGTGATACTCAGAAATTCAAAACATAAAACTTGATGAGTTTAGGATCAATTTTAGGGATTTTATAAGTGTGTGGTAACTTTTCGATGGGCGTCATTGTCCAGCCATTTCGCTCATAAAATCGATGAGCTGCATGTGCTACTAATGGCGTGTCTAAGCAAATCGATCTGGTTCCTGTATCCTTAGCAAATAAGATCAACATATCGTACAGCTGCTGAGCTACGTTTAGTTCCTTATTCCCCCTAACTTCTTTTTTCAAAAACATCTTGCGCAAAGCCCCATTTGTGTTGTCTAGTTTTTCGAAACCGATACAGCCTAAAACCGCATCGGTCGCATCTACTGCAATCCAAAATTCACCTTTTTTGTCTTGATAAAATGCCTTTAAATCGGGCAGATCGGGTTGATGCTGGGCCGTAATATTTAACTTAAATTCCTCATTTTGAATGGTCAATACCAATTCTTCCACCTGTTGTTGGTAGCGTGGCTCAAAGGGCTTGATAAGCAGCTCGGTCATAGAATGAAACTAGAGTCTTGAAAATTGTGTAAGTATGTGATTATTTTTACTCAAATCAACTCGAACATGAAAAGACTTGTACTGCTCTGCTGCCTAATTCAAACGCTGGTATGTTTTGGGCAAGATACACATTATTGGACCTATCGCTTTGGCACTAAAGCCGCATTGATGGGCGGCCCTGCGGTAGGAGGTCTTGAAGACAACAGCTCGGTAGTATACAATCCAGCGCTGTTAAGTTTTGTCAAAAATATTTCTGTCTCTCTAAATGCCAATATATACCAGCTCTCAAGTATTAATGCAAAAGACGGGGCCGGGCCGGGGTTGGACGTAGGTAGTAGTCAGTTTTCGGCAGTGCCAACAACGGTTTCAGGGTTGATTCCAAAAAGACCCTCCAATCGACTTACTATTGGATATGCCATCATTGTGCCCACGGAATTTACTTTCAAAGCTTCGGCTAGACTAGAAGACCCTAAAGCAATTGTAGATGATGTTGAAAGCAAAGGGCTTGAAGAATACGTTGGCCAATTTACACACAATACCAGAGTGTCAGAGAATTTGGTTGCTTTTGCATTTTCGTATCGGATAAACGACAAATGGTCGATCGGATACAGCAATCAGGTTATACTAAGAACGCATACGTATTCGAAGACGGAATTGGCCCGCATGATTTTAAACAATGCCTCCTCCTCTTTGGTAAGCACGGGCGAAATTCAAAGTATCGAGTACTCGAATTTACGGTACTCAGGCAAGTTGGGTATCGCATTTAAATCGGGCAATTGGTCGGCTGGATTGGCGGTAACCAGTCCAAGTTTGGTGCTTTCAGGAAAAGGCACAGTCGCTAGGGACGTAACTGCCAATAATTTGACAATAAACTTGCAACCCAATCCAGCCAAGCCACCCATTTTTTCACGCGCAAATATCTCGGCCAATGACAGACAAACGGATTTAACAACAACCTATAAAAGTCCCCTAGCTATTTCTGGAGGATTTGTGTACGATAATAAAAGAACCGTTTTTGCCGTTTCTGCCGAATGGTTTGGGAGTATTGCCCAATACAATATCGTCTCCCCTGAGGACGATCTTTTTAAAAGACCTACCAATTTAGCATTGGATGGTAGTAAGTTTCTTAAAATAAATGCGTCTAATAAATCTGTATTAAATGTCGCGGTGGGTGTACAGCAAACTATTAATCCAAAGTTAAGTTTAAGCACTGGCTTCAGAACTAACAATTCCTTTTACGATAGAGCCTACGATGACGAGGTGGTGAAAACGAGCCGTAAAACATTGTCTAACAATGCAATTAACTTAGATATATCTTCATGGAATATCTACCACTTTGTTTTTGGTGGAACTTTTAGCCAGGAAAGAAGGGACATCAGTTTGGGAATAAATCTCAGTTTTGCTTCTGAAGGCACCCTAAAGCAATTCGCTAACTTTGACAAACCAACGGAAGCTTCTTTTCTGCTTGGGCAGCAAACAACTTCCCAAGTGAGTTTCCTATCCTATGGCCTATTGCTTGGCTATACGTTTCGTTTTAAGTCTACCAATGGCAGGCAATAGCCGCCTTAGTAATTTGGTCATTGTTTAGCCGATGGTGGCGAAACAAGTTCAATCTCCCAATCATCAGTTCGAAAACTAGAAACAGGTAAGAATTCCTTATTGTACAAATTGGAGATTACACTGTTGCCCCACGCATATCTAACGGCAACAGGGGCCTTCACTTCTTTAGCAGAGACGATCACAGTAGTTCCGTCTAATTTAGCCACCGCGGGATAAAACTTCTTATCGGCTCCTGCAACAAAAAACTCCTTTGGGTCTCCACCTGTGCTTAGTAAACCAACATCGGCATAGTCAAATAAAATTCGAATAGAAGTCTTTTCAACCTTCATGCTTTTGTAAACCGGAGACTTATATCCAAGAATTGGTTTCTTGTAGACTTCTGCTAACGCCATATTTGCCAAACGGTCACCAACTGGTTTTTTAAACTTGGGGTGAATGTCCTTCACGTTATCTACCTTGTCGGAAATAACTACCATGCCCGTGTTGGGCACGCTAAGCAACTTACTTTGTTGCTCCCGAATCAACATCCCTTCATTCGCCCTTCCATAAGTATAGGGTGCTATCTGAACAAAATAGAAAGGGATATCTTTGCCAAAATCATTTCTCCAACTTTCGATTAAGGTGGTCATTAACTTTTTGTAGGTAAGTGGTGAAGCAGTGTTTGATTCACCTTGATACCACAAGACACCCGCAATTTTGTAGGGCACTAGCGGATGAATCATGGCGTTGTAGGTAGCACCAACCTGGATGGTACACCATGGGTTTTCTTTTAACAATTGATATGAAGCAGTTAGCTCTTCATCGCCTATAATCTTTTCTTTCGGTGTCCAAACCTCAGCGGCTGTAGCGCCCCAGCTCGCATTGATTATTCCGATGGGGATTTTTAAATCCGCATGTAATTTTTTTCCAAAAAAATACCCAACGGCACTAAAACTTTTCATTGATTGTGGGGTACACGCTTCCCACTTACCTTCGCCACGAACCTGGGGATAATCGCTCCCCGATTTATTCACTTGAAACAAGCGGATGTTGGGGAAATTAGCGTTTTGCATATCGGCCTTGGCATCCTCAGTACCATTATTTACACTCCATTCCATATTAGATTGACCCGAACAAAGCCACACCTCCCCAATCATCACATCTTGAAGAATAATTTCATTGCTTCCCCTTATCATTATTTTGTGGGGACCTCCGGCAATCGGGGTTCTCAATTTACTCGACCACTGTGCCGAACTAGGTGTTACCAGTTTAATGGTATCCTCACTCCAACTTGGCTTGATCTTGATTTTCTCTGACGGATTTGCCCAACCCCAGATAACAACTTCTGATTGTTGCTCTAATACCATGTGGTCGGAGAACACGGCTGGTAACCTCACTTGTGCAGTCGCAAGGTTACCAACTACCAAAAAAAACAAGATGAATCGCTGTAGCATAAGGCTTGAGTTTTAAATGAAGTTGAGTTTTTTTAGACGGTCTACCATTTGGTATACTGCAGGGCAAACTAACGTATTTTTGAATGTTAAATCCATAATCTGCACCATTTTCTTTCTATTGGTATGAGGGTATTCGCGGCAAGCTTTGGGGCGATCGTTGTAAATCGTACAATAATTATCACTGCCTAAGAAGGGGCAGGGAGAAGATTGAAGAACATAATCTTTGTCTTCATCGACACGCAAATATTTAGAAACAAAATCGCCAGGCTTCATACGCATACTTTTCGCTGCCCTTTCAATATCATTTTCATAAAAAATGGGGCTGGTAGTTTTGCAACAATTGGCACAACGGAGGCAATCTATCTGTTCAAAAATTTCCTCATGCTGCTGATGGAAGGCAGCATCCACTTTTCGCGCATCGCATTTTGAAAGCTTTGAAAGAAACTTTTTATTCCCAGATTGATTTTTTTCAGCTTCTTTTTTAAATAAAACTAAATCCATTTGGCTATCCCTTTTTCGCGTGGGTACTCTTTAGAAATTCTTCGAAGTCATCAATTAGCTTTTTAGCTTGCTGCGGATAGACTTTTATAAAATGTGTACGAGCTATTTCTTTCGACAAGGTACTTTTTCCCTCTACACGAAAACTTATCTTGTTAGAAAGATTTTTTGGCATATGACAATCTACGCAGTTGGATTTAATATCGAATCCTTTCGCATCCACGGTGCATTCATTCTTATTCGTTTGATGACACGATTGACATCGCTCAGAAAACAACGCTAAATTATCTCGCTCCTTAACATGCGTGTTATGGCAACTCGAGCAAGTCATGGAGTCAGACTTTAGGAAACATTTACTCAATGTAAGTAAGTCATATTGATTTCCATGCACCTCAGCGGAAGACGAAGTATCGCCTCGCCCTAGTGCCATAAAATCTTCAAACAAAACATCGCCTGGGAAAAATGTAAACGGAGCCTTCGTCATTTTGAGAGAACTAGAATGGCACTGCGCACACGCGTGAAGCTGCTGTTTGCGCGTAAGGCTCTTATGTCGAATGATATACTTCCCTCCTTTTTCGGCAGGTTTTTCCGTATGAAAATCAACATGTCTGGAGGCCGGCCCGTGACACCGTTCGCAATCAACGCCAAAAATAATATTGAGTTTGTCAAACTCTTCTGGTTTTCCCATCTGAGCCTTTACGTTAAAAAAAGTACTATGGCAACTCAAACATTTTGATGTTATAGGCCTACTTATGACAAACCGATCTGGAGGATAGCCAGGACTGCTTGACCACAGTGAATCGCTTACATAATAGGAAACTGGTAATTGGATCAATTTATTGTCAATCCAATTCAGGTATGTCTGGCCTTTCGTTCCTGAACCAATAACTATATCGAACCTTTGACTCCCCACTTTTTTTCCATCTGAGTATCCCGTTTGGAAGAAACCCGACTCGAATTTCTCCATAATCATTTTATCGTGCTGATTATACTGATACTCATTGTACGGAGGATCAAAACTACCTTTGATTGAAGAAACCGTTGCATCAGCACTCGTGTTGAAGTGTGCAGTATTTACAAATGAATTATGCACGGAAGCGTGGCATGAAACGCATGATTGAGATCCTACAAAATTACTTTGCTGCTGCTCTATTGGTATCTTTGTGGCGTTGGAATAGTATTTAATGTATAACAAAGAAGCAAAGCCGATCGCTAGCGCCACAAATGCAAGAATATATAGGTGCTTCTTTTTCAATTGAGTTCACTTTGGAGGTGTAGGAACAAATATACATTCAACATGTCAAAATCGCGGGGCCGTTCCATTCGAAAAATTCAATTCTTTAACTGTTCTAGTAATGACAAAAGGGTTTCTAGTGCAGGTCTTTTCGAAAGTTCATCACGCAAGCACAGATCCCGAAGATCAAATAAATAAGTATAAAATCGATGATCCGGATCTATTGCCCGTTGAAGCAAATCATCTACTAAACAACCAAAAGCTCGCACATCCAATCGTTCCAACTTTAAAGATAGGTGGCCTTCTTTTCGATCATATCGCGTGGCCGCACCAAAGTCACTAAGCAACGCCTTGTTATCATTGTTACAAAGAATATTGTGCGCATAAAAATCGCCATGCATAATACCTCTTTCATGCAGGTGTTTTAATGCACTTGCCATTAAACAAGCAATCGCTACAATTCCGCTACATGTAAAATCCGAATTCTGCGGAAATGTATCTCTTGTGCACGTTTCAAAGTTTGGCGGCAAGCCAAGATTTCGGTAGTCTGGCGAAATAAACTCAAAAACCAATCCCCTCCTTCCTTCGGGGTGATGCTGAATTTCGGCCAGTACACGTGCGATATTGGGATGATCTTGCGCGTGAATCGATGCGTGCATTTCATCAGATGGCCAACCATCACTGGTCACTTCTCCCTTAAACAACTTTACCGCCACATCCTTTCCATTCCATGAAGCCTTGTAGATAAAACCAGACGCACCTTGCCCCAATTGCTCTGCCAAAGTCAGTTGATTCCAGTCGAGGCTGGTAAGGAGAGGCTGAGTGAAAATGCTGCTGACCGGATTTCCTGCGTAAGCCAGCCAAGTTAACTTGGGCAAATTAAACAACCAGTCAGGAATAGCCTTTAACCTATTCGCTGAAATCCGGAGAAGTTCAAGGTTTTTACATTTCGACATTTCCTCTGGCAATTGCGAGAGCCTGTTACCCGCAAGCATTAACTTTTGCAGCCGACTACAATTGCCTATCGAAATGGGGAGTTCTTCAATCGCGTTGTCTGTAAGAATTAACCAACGAAGATTTTCTGGCAACGCATCTTCGGGTATTCCTTTTATTCTATTGGCCTTAAACCCTATGATATCGAGGTTTTTCATTCTTCCAAGCACTCTTGGAAAAGATGTAAAATCGTTGTTAGATAGAAACAAAATTCGCAGGTTTTCAAATTTGCAAAAATCATCCGGAAGTGCGGACAGATGGTTTCCTGAAAGATCAAGTTGTATTAGCGACTCTGAATATTCAAAAACATTTTGAGGAAACTCCGCTAACCCATCTGATAATTTGAAGTGCGTTTTTTTTTCGTGAAGCTGACCAGTATGTTTCTTATTCATTTAACGATCTTTTTTGCAAACGATTGAAATAACTTACTGAATACTGCACTTTATGAAATATTTTTTTGTAAATAGAGATGCAATAAGGAAAATGAAACGGTAATTAGAAAACCTAAACACACTATTTTATGAAACCTTTGAGAATTGAAAAGTTGTTTTTTATGTTTTTTCTGGGAATAGTTTCGCTTCCGGCAAAATGTCAAACTGTGGGGCTTCTAATGGACAGTTATGTGACTGACAGATAGTATAAAGATCAAAAATTGTTTACCGATAGGATAAAAGAACTGGGTGGAGATTTGAAAATTGAAGTAGCCTATGGAGATCCTACAGAGCAAGTTTTGGCGTGCAAAAATTTAATCTCAAAACACTAAAAAGATTTCTGCCTTAGCTCCCCGGCTTAGTTGTTAAAAACGCTTGCTATGGCTGCCTTCGCAATTCGAATATCTTCTTCTTGACTTAATCCGCTCACGCCTATTCCCCCTATTACTTTATTTTTAACTACGATCGCTACACCTCCGCCAAAACCAGTTATTTGCAAATCGCCCCAAAAAGCGGGTGGGCTATCGGTATCTCGCATATACTTGCCCATTGTCATTGTGTCTTTGGTGTCGCGGGCTGCCGTGTAGGCTTTATTTTGCGCAATTACGGCCGATGCCGAATTTGCGCCATCCATCCGTAAAAATGCAATTAACTCTCCTTCTGTCCCTGCTACCGCAATGGCAATTCCTTTAGTAAGCTTGTGCGCCTCCGTTACTGCATATGCAATTAACTTTGAGGCTTCTTCTGAACTAACTCTTTCAATTAAAAACATAGCATGTTATTTATAGATCTGTTTGTCACCAATCATTGTTTTGCTCTGGTCCCAGTAAATGTACCACTACCCATGCTGCCCAGCTTTACAGTACCTTTCATGCTCTCTCCTTTCACTGCCCCATCATACTCAACAAGGTTGCCACTAACACTAAACTCCAGATGAACGGATTTACCTTTAACCTTTCCTTTTACATCGGCAGCACCGAGTTGACCTTTGTACGTGCCCTTAACAATAGAGTCATTCTCGTGTTTCAAATCAAAGGTGGGCGAGCCACTGCCTACTGACGTCTCGACATTCATTTTCCAATTGCCTTTCACATTTACCAACGGTTTTTGTGCGAAGGATGAACCACAAAAAAGAGAAATCACAAGAGTCGAAAACAAGGGAACAAACGTGTTACCACGGATTGATTTAATTCTATTAGCGAAATTCATTCTGCAAGATTTTAATAACTGGAATGAAAGCTAAACTTTATTTTTTAATTGAACAATTGACGATGTGTCAAACTTATTTTTTTTCTCGCGATCCCTTTCCCACTTTACTATTAAGTAAGAAAGAACAATCAACATAAGAACTATAAAAGTGACGATTAAAGAGATGATAAAAATGCGGATCGTTTGCTTGTATCTTCTATCTCGTTCTACTTTTTTCAGCAGAGCGGAGTAATTCCGATAACCCTTTACGGTATCGGCAGTCAATCGCTTATCGCGCAATTTTATTTCATTCCTACCCATTATACTTAATTCTTAATTCAAAATTAGCTCGTAATTTGTCCAACGCACGATAGGTGCGCATTTTTACAGCACTTTCTGATTGGTCCAAAATAAATGCTATTTCTTTAAAATCCTTGTCTTCATAAAACCGAAGCTGCAATACTTCTATCATGTCGCCAGGTAACTCTTTCATAAAGTTGAGCAACCGCGCGATTGCTTGCTCATCATATCCATCGTTCTCCTGTTCAATCAAGTTCCGTAATACCGCCCCTTCTAGACTGAACATTTTGACTTGTTTTCGCTTGCGATAATATTTGTTCACCTCGTTACTCGCAATCTTATAAAACCAAGCAGATATGGGTACACCTCGGTAATCATAGTGATTTATATTTTTCAAGACCAGAAAAAACGTCTGAGAACATAAATCAGCAGTAAGTTCCTCATCATCTGTTTGCCGATAAATAAAATTGAATATGCGATCAAAATAGCGCTCATACAACACCTCAAAAGCTGCAGGGTTTAGCCTTGCGCGATCTACTATCTCATATTCACTTTTTATCTCCTCGACCGTCATAGGCAGGCACTTCAATTAGCTGTTGGCAAGTTAGATTAGAATTCAACCGATTCATTCCTAGTAATCCAAAAAGAAGAAAAAGTAACAAGCCAACCTAATTTTACATGTTGGGGAGGTAAGAAGAGTTTGCCTATTATGTTGATTTTTTTCCTCGCTGATTCTCAACTCGGACTCTGCGGAAGGAGAAAAGGTGAAATTTCAAACGGTTTTTATAGTAACGGTATTCCTAAGCTAAAAATCTTTTATAAAGCGTTGCAAACGCCCGCTAGAAATAGCTTCTTCCTTTCAGATATCCAGTTCCAAACTCTGAATCATATCTTTGAGTTCGTTAGGTTTTAGGTCTTCTTTTTCGCCTTTATCGTAGATGGTAAGCAGGTAAACCGCTTCAGTTTCTATGTACAAATAAGTAATAACTCTTGCACCACCGCTTTTACCTTTTCCTTTGCTACCAATAGCCAAGCGGATTTTATAGCAGTTATTGCCGATTAAAGTACCGCTTTCAGGGTCCTTAGTAATCCTGGCAATCAATACAGCAAATTCATTTTTGAGCGAGGGGAATTTTTTAGTCAGTCGTTTGAGTTCTTTCTCAAAGCGATGCGTAGGAATAATACTATAACTCATTTAAAAGCTCTTGTGCAGTTTTCAGTTTTATTTTTCCTTGCTTGTGTAAGCGTACCTGTTCAGCAGCTTCCTTAAGGTCATCCCACAAACCAACAGCAGTATTAGTCATAGGCTTGGCATTTTTCACAAAGGAAAGGCTTTTTAAAACTTTCATTCCGAAAGTAGCCTCACTGTCGGGTATATCTATCAATACTTTCATCGTACAACTATTTTTATTTTACAGAAATATTTTGGCGAAAAAATCTTGAAACTTATTTTTCCCCTCCGCAGAGTCTCTCTTCGTTCTCGGAGGGTAAGTGACTGAGAATTTTGACAGCTTGTAAATATAGATTACTGATTTGAATTTTACATTGTTTTCTTCTGGGCTGAGTCGCTAGCCTCGAGGGCTATGCCGGAAGGGGTGCAGCGTAATTGAAGTCAAAGAAAGAGTGTAGTTAAGAGAAAGTAAAAGCAGCGCCTGATGCTGGAACTAACCAGAGAAATAAGTCACTATATTTCACAAAAAATCATTGTGATAAAACCTCAAAAAAGGACTCAATAATTTCTCCGTTTCCGTCCACTAAGGTTAGCTTGTGGCTTCCCAGGTCGGCATGAACGCTGAGTTTATGAATTTCCTTTGTTGAACCGATATACACATCATCCAAATGCCAGAAGATTTTCGCAGTTGGATTTCTATGAGCTGCCTCAAAAACAGCATTTCCCGCGGAGCCTGTCAACTCGCGAGGCAAGAAAATTTTCGATAGCCTTTTAGGATAAATAATATCCATAACGGCTACTGACCTCGAGCTGACACAATCGCTGCGATAAAGTGGTAAGGGTTGATAGTAAATGTTCTTTTTCTTGTAATAGTATTCTTGAATTGCTGGCAACACAAACCAATTGACGGTTTTCATTTTTTCTAACTCTTCGCAATTCGAATGCACTTGAAACTTTTTGTCTTGCGATAAATGAACCTGTTTGTGATAAGGGCAAGGCAGTGTTTGCAGTCCTGGTCTAGTTATCCAAACTGTATCGAGTTCATCACAATAGGTCGAAGCCCTGAAACCACTTTTTGCGCAAATCGGAACTTCGGCCATTTCTTCTTTGGGCTGTCTAAACCAAGTATTACCCGGAAGTGAAGAAAAGACATCAAACAAAATGGGGGCTGCCGTTTCTGTTCCTGTTAACCCAGCTCTCCCCTCCCCATCCGCATTGCCAACCCAAACGCCCACCACATAATCCGCATTTAATCCAATCGCCCAGCCATCGCGGAAGCCATGACTGGTGCCCGTTTTCCAAGCAATTCTTTTCGAACTATTGAAATAACGCCAGCCCGTTTCTTCTCCCGGTCGGTAGACTTCTTGCAAGACATCAAAAGTTAAATAGGTTGCAGCTGCACTGACAAAATTAACTTCCTCTAGTTCACTTTCGTGGATAATTGAATCGGAAGCAAGAAATCGCAACGGATGAAAATCGCTCTTTCTATACTTGTTTTTGCCGGGATGCTCAAAAAAGTTGTTTAGACTTCGGGCCATAGAAGCATACGCTCCCGTGATGTCCCATAAAGTACCTTCTGCTCCACCCAAAATAAGAGACAAACCATAATGATCGGCCGGTTTTTTAATAGTGGTTAATCCAATGTTGTTGAGCAGCGTATAGAATTTTTCATAACGAAAGTTTCTTAGCTCTTCTACGGCTGGAATATTTAACGAGCGAATCAATGCCTTGTCAGCGGAGACTGCTCCATCGTACTCGCGTGAAAAATTCTGTGGGGCAAATCCGTTAATTACCATCGGGATGTCGGGCTGCAATGTTTTGGGAAGCATCTTGCCTTCATCTAGCATGGCTGCATAAAGAAATGGCTTCAAAATGCTGCCCGTACTTCTAGGACTGTTAATGACATCCACATTTTCCTGATGCTCAAAACCCGATTCTACATTGCCTACATACGCCAGCACATTTCCCGTGTTCACTTCAGCAACCACTGCGGCAGCGTTAAAAATCTGGTTTCCTTTTAGCCGAAGGTAGTGTTCGTGTAATACTTGTTTTACGCGCTGTTGAAGCACCAAATCGATCGTTGTCTTGATCTTATTTGTAATCTGCTGCTGTGCAATTCTATCCAACAAATGGGGGGCTAGTCGTGGCAATGCCAGTGGATATTCAGGAATACTTTCGGATATAGCAAGGCTATAGGAGATGGCATCGAGGTTGCCTTCTTGGTGCAGACGCTTCAATAGGCGATCTCGTTTTACTTTGAGTTTAGTTCTGTTTTTGCCTAAATGGATGAGCGAAGGGTTATTGGGCAGCACAGCGAGCATTGCCGCTTCGGCCCAACTGAGTTGCATTTGATCTCTGCCAAAGTAACGCCAGCAGGCCGCTTCTAACCCTACTACATTTCCACCGAACGGTGCATGGGACGCATATAGGGAAAGGATTTCATCTTTCGAATAGCGAAACTCCAGACGAACAGCAAGCACTAATTCGATGATCTTTTCCCATACCGATCGAGATCTATTTTTTCGCGCCAAGCGGATTACCTGCATCGACAGCGTACTGCCACCACTTACAATTTTCCTTGCCGCGATGTTTTGTTTTATCGCCCTGGAAAATGCAAGTGGATCAACTCCAGGATGATGTTCAAATCTCTTGTCTTCAAATAAAATTATTGCCTTCTTAAATTTATCAGGCACTGAGGTTTGCTCTGGAAAGCGCCATTGACTATCAGCGGCAATGGCAGCACTAAGCAAATTGCCTTTTCTATCGTCAAGCACTGTAGAATAAGGATCTGAAAAAAGAACTTGCGGTAGGCTGAAATAGAAAAAGGTGGAGAGAATAATCGCTCCACCTATTACCTTCCAATTTAGTAACGTTTTCTTTACTCGACTCAGGGTCAATGCCACTTTTTAATTTACGACCACCTCTTTCTTTACAACTTCAACAAACCTTCCTGCCTGTTTAGACGAAATACTATTGTCATACATGGCAGAGCAGCTCACGCCTGGCAAGTAGAATTTACCAGCGTAACTTGCCGTAAGTAATACCGTGAATGTTCGTGACCCGGTAAGTCTAAAATAAGTGTAAACCCGATCATCACGAATATCCTGATAATCGCCACGATCGGTTTTGACTTGACCTTCATCGTTGGTAAGCCTTAGATTGTTAATCTCCCAGCCGGACGGAAAAACCTGAGTTAATGCCATGTTTTCATAATCGCCTCTTAAGCCCGGGTTTTTAACAGTAACGGTTGCTTTAAATTCAGTTCCTTGAACGAGTTTCGACACGTCAATATCATTTCCTTTCATATCCTGAAAAGAAGTATAAATTGCCAGATTACTTTCCACGGCTTTCTCCTGGCCTTGGGCTGGAATGCCTGTATTGATAATTCTCACAAAAAGACTGCCACCACCTTCATTAGTTACCTTGATCGGTAGTTTTTGAAGGCCTTTCAAATCAAGAGCAACTTGCGAAAGCGGAAGTTGAGAAACCGCGTTAACTTCTTTTCCACCTAAATTATAGCTGAATTTCAATTCGCCTCTTTTCTCACTCGCAACAAATTGACCAATCGCTTTTAATGCATAGGCCACTGTTTGCGTGCTCATCCATTGTTGATTGCTCAATTTATTTGAAAGAATTTTTACCAACTCAAACGCTTTTGTTTTCTCCTTCATCAAGATAAGTGTCTCTAAGATGATCGCTTGGTCGCGTACATCGCTTCCATACGTGTAGGATAGTTCTTGATACGGTTTAATGGAGGTGGTCAAATTGGTTACCAGGCTTTTAGCAGCCTCTGGCTGACCAGCTTTCATATAAGAAGCGGCCAACATCCATTTAGATTGAATTGAAAGCGAAGGTTCTTCTCGCAGTCGGTTCATAGCTCCTAACTCAGGAGTTCCGGCCAATGCCAACGTGTACAAGCGATAAGATTGAATCAATTCGTTATCATAGTAATAATTCTTGTTTGTAATTTTTCGCCACTCCGCAGCTTTATTTTTTTGGTATTTCTTCCAACGTTTCAGCATGTCATCGGGTACGAAATAACCTTTGCTTGATGCCTCCAGCAGGAAATGGCCAGCATAGGTTGTCCCCCATTCGTTGGATTCATTATCTCCAGGCCAATAACCGAAACCGCCATCACGGGCTAAAAACATTTTCAATCGTTCAATAGCCTTGGTCACATTAAACTTGGTTCTTGTTTTTTCTTGCTCCGTCAATTCCTTCACAACATCCAGATATAATTGTGGGAAGGCAGCAGAACTAGTTTGTTCAACGCAGCCGTGCGGATAGTCCATCAAATACCGAAGCCGATAACCCAAATTGATGGGTGGTAAGGTGGAAACCTCTAACACGCTCGTGTTTGTTCCCAACATGCCTGCGGGTGCAACAGAACTATTCCACACTTTGCCTGCTTCGAGAAACGTCTCTGTGATCTGAGTTTCCGTGACGTTTGGGTTACGAACTTCAATTTCAATTTCGTCTGTAGATTGGTATGCCCCGCTGGTCGCCTTCACCGCTACCTTTGCAATGCCTACTTCCACTTTCACAGCCAGATCAAAATCAACTGTAATATCTCCTGAGCTAGGAATTTGAATCGTTCGGCTAGATTCGCCTTCTAATGCCAAAGGCCCCGTGAGTTTTATCTCCACTTTAGCACTTCGTATTCTCTTATCCTGGGTGAATAATGTTATTGGCAGTTTTACTTTCTCTTCTGGGCCTAACACGCGCGGCAGTGTGGCGAGTACCATGAGCGGCTTTCTTACCGGTACTACTTTATCGACATTCCCGTAAGCACCCTTAAAGCCTGCCACCACCATTACTTTTACTGAACCGATGTATTGTGGCATTGTAAACTTCACTTCCTGATTTCCGCCATTTACGGTGTAAGGCCCGAAAAACTTAACGGCCGGCTTAAATCGATTTGCCCTTGGGTCATCATCTTTACCTTTCAGATCGCCATCTCCACCAATAGCAAACAGCCTTTCTATTCGCCCACCGTAAGCCCCAATTACATCATCAAATAAATCCCACGTTTTCACGCCAAGTGCCTCGCGAACGTAAAATCTTTTCCATGGTTCGGGTGTTTTGAATTTTGTGATGTCCAGCAATCCTTCGTCAACCATCGCTAACGTGAAAGTCATTTTCCGATTTGATTTCTCCGAGACTTTGATCCGTACCTCCTGCCCTGGCTCGAGTTCGTTTGCCATTTCAATTTGAGGATCAAGATGGGTCAACGGGTTTTCAATACCCAAAGGTATGATCCCATATAATCGGATAGGCAGGTCATTGCTTGTTTGCGAATGAGGCTGCAGTAGCGTTATGTTTACGAATACATTAGGTGCCATTTCGGGTGTAACTTCAATAGCAACTTTGTTATCGCCTTTCTTGGTTTCCACCCATTGATTAGAAAGCACTTTACTTCCATTTTCAATAGAAATAAACGCGCGACTTTCGCCACTGCCCGGGATTGATAGATTTATTTTCTCTCCTACGTTGTACGACTGCTTGTCAGCGGAAAAGGATAATCTGGTGGCTCCTCCCTTTTCTGCTCGGCTGTTTCTTCCGAAATAGCCGGGTTGATCGATGTAAAATGTTTTGCTGGTGCAATGCCCAGAAACCGGATCGCAAACTTTAATATAATAAGTTCCCCAATCAGCATTTGCTACCTTGAATTTCCAGCTCCCTTTCCCATTCGAAGCATTGATTTTTCCAGAGCTAACCAGCGTTGATGCATTTCGTTCTATGTAGTTGGCAATATTATCTGAGGAGTTATCCCACCACCAGTATCGATCTAATCGGTACAAATTGATCTCAGCACCTTCGCGCGCCACAGGCTTTCCATCGCTATCAAGAAAAAGAACATCGGCTATTTGATCCTCATCTGTGTAAAGCATACCGCTATACTTTTCGCCTTCAGGCAGGCGTACACCTACATACGACTTATACGGATAGAACGGCAAACCGAAACGATCAACACTAAAGTTACCGCTTTCTTCAAAAACCTTACCTTTAAATACAACATTCATAAAACCCGGATACTTCGCACTTTCGAGTGACACGTTAATGGCCGCCTTCCCTTCTTCACTCAGGTTGCCTTGGAAGATTGGTTTTATCAGCGTATTGAATGAACTGTTTACTTCCTCAAATGTGAAGCTCTCGTATGATTTAAAGGAGGTACTCCCCTTCAACACTATCATTTCAAATTCGGCTTTTAAATTTCTTGCCACTGCTCCGTGCAGCCATTTTACGGATAAATCACCATGTGCCTCATTATTAGTGATTTTATCCACCCCAAAATCCAGGTTAATCTTTAATCTATTTGGCTTGATCGTCTCGATCTTTATTTGTTGGCTGAACTCAGCTCCACCTACTTTTAAGCGAGCATTCCAATTTCCTGTGGGAGCATCCGGTGTGGTGGCGGTAGCAAACTTATAAAAGCCATTTTCGGAAGAAGACTTTACGAGCCGGCTTGTTACAACGCCTTGCGGATTCAGCAATTCAAACACCACGGGATGCGCAGGCGGCAATGTTTTGTTTTTATCTTCCAAAATAAAGCTCAGGAAAAGGGAATCGCCCGGTCGCCAAACACCGCGTTCGCCATACAGAAAGCCCTTTAATCCTTTGCTGATACTTTCGCCCGAAACATCAAACCCACTTAACGAAACTGATTCGCCATCTACGAGCCTCAGATAACCACGTTGAGTCCCGTTTTTGGCTATCACTGCAAAAGGAAAGTTCTTTGAATTTAAAGTAGCAAGGCCATCCGGGTTTGTGGTAAGGGTGCTCGTTAGCTGTTGCTGGAAATCATACAATTCTATTGTTACTCCTGTTAGGGGCTTTGCTGTTTTCAAATCTGTCGACACTACAGTAGTGGTTCCGTCATCTCCTTTCTTAACAATTAGGCCAATGTCAGAAGCAAGAATATTCTTTTGAATCCTTCTTTCGGACGATGAATAGTACGATGTGTGACATGGATTATCGCGTTGCTCCCATTCATATCCTTCGTCATAGTAGTAATCATCATAATAGTATTCTCGGTAGCCAAAATTTTCTTCGGGTTCCTCCTGCCCGGCAATAGTTAACTCCGTTTCCGATTGTCCTTCGCAGATATAAGCAGAGTAAGATTTCTTAAACTTAATTCCAATTTGATAAATGGCACCAGGCTCGGTGGCAATTAGCGTATTCAAATCCAGCGTGAAGCGATTCCATTTGCCTAGGTCGGTGATTCCGCTATTGTCGAGTTGAATTGTTTTTTTCAACACGTTTCTGCCCACCCTGTGAAGTTCGCGCCCACCCTCAATCGTATTAACTTGTAAGAATTGAAGAATATTATTTTCAAATATCTTGTTAATACTCACGTCAACCGCCTTCAAATTAACAGCCTCAAAGGGTACCACTAAGCCATCTGTACTAGGTAAAATTGAGCCTTTTCCAACAAACTTAACGGCAGGCTTTAACTGCTCAAACACAATTTCAGCTGTACTTGGCTTCTTCATTTTAAAATCTAGGATATTCCTAATTCCAGCTTCCAAATAAATTGTTTTTGTGCCTGCTTGGCGCACAGGAGGGTACACCCATATCTCATTGTCATGGATGTCAAAATCCAATTGCAGCCCGCGATCATCGCCAATTGAAATGAGTCCGTTTAATTGCTGACCTTCTTTAATAGGATCGGAAAACTGTAACGCCACATATTGGTTAGGATTTTGAATTACCCGGGCGTTCATTAATTTAAAATCATCCAACGAAGGAACAGTGACTTTTTCCTCCAGTGATTTGTCTACTTCAATACTATTTCCATTTGCAGAAAGCACTACCTCACTTTCTTTTTCTTTTCGAACAACGTCTTCAACTATAAATGAATGGTTTTTTCTTTCGACATCGTGCTCCCATGAGATTTTCAGTGACTTTCCTTCTTGCTGTGCAGACATCATTTTTTCCACCAACTCAGGTTCGGCAAAATCGGCTGTGGTTAGACTTCCCTCTATTTTTTGTCTTTTTAATTCTGTTTTGATATACGGCTTAATATTGTTGACTGCGAGTTCATAATTTTGAGGGATCACCTGAAATGAATAGGTGAACTCGGCTAGCTCCTTCTTTACCGAAAATAGTTTTGAAAGTTGAAAAGCAACTTCATAAATTTGACCGGTCTTCATTCTTTGTGATGGTCTGAACTCAACAGTTTGATTATCCAACCAAACGGTTTTCCCTTCCACACTTGGACTAATATCAAAGTAGGAGCCCGAAGTCTCGCCAAGCGAAGCATCCGAAGGTAACGCGGCCTTTGCAAACACAATCTTAATAGTAGAGTTAGAACTAACTACTCCCGCTGTGTACGAGGTAATGAACTCTCCAAAAGCGGGGTCAACGTAAGTAGTAGGCTTGTCAGTTTTTGTGCCGCAGCTTATTAGCAAAGTGATCAAAAAAAAGGTTGCAAAAATCGCTAGCAATGAGTTAGATGCTTTCATCGGTGTGGTAGAGTTAAGAGGTGACCAAATATCAAAATTAAATACATCATTTTTAGTGCATGCTAAAGAAATATCAACAATAAAATTTCGATTAAAGGGCTGTTTCTTTTAAGATTTTTATTATTATTGGATTTAAATAAAACCGTAAAACTATGAGCAATCAATCCGCCCCTTCTAATGCCTTTGTTGCAGCTTCTTGGATAGCACTTGTTGCGGGTATGACTTCTTTCTTTGTCGGGCTTTACAATGCGGAAATGCAATTAAATGAAAAAGGATATTACTTTACGGTTCTTATGTATGGATTATTCTCGGCAGTTTCTTTGCAAAAAGTAGTACGAGATCAAATGGAAAACATTCCTGTTACATCTATTTATTATGGCTTATCTTGGTTTTCAACTATTCTCTCCATTCTACTTCTTGTAATAGGGTTATGGAACGCGACCCTTAGTTTGAGTGAAAAAGGATTCTATGGAATGTCATTCACGCTGAGCCTTTTTGCTGCCATTGCTGTGCAGAAAAACACTCGGGATGGCAATCTTCTAAATCCAACTCATACTAATGGAAGTGATTTAAAGTAGTGAAACCGTCCATAAAATAAAATCAAATGATTTTTCCGGCTAAGCAAATAGAAGGGCTTCATATTATAGCGAACCTTAACTCCTCGTCAACCGAATTGCTGAAACGCTGTGAATATTACAAAACTTTTATTGATCAATTAATTCACGAGTTGCGTCTTAACAAAATTGGAGAGGTGTACCATAATTTTGAAAACGGTGGCTTTACCGCGGTAGTCTGTCTGTCTGAATCACATCTTTCAATCCATACTTGGCCTGAAAGAAACTATGTGACGTTCGATGTTTTTTTATCTAATTTTCTGAAAGACAATTCTGAGATAACACACAGACTATATACCGAGACGGTCGCCTTTTTCTCAGCTTCCGTCATCTATGAAAAGTTACTCACAAGATAATGTATGCTAAAAGATCAAACGAAGATATGCGTTGAATGCAACACAGTCCATACCGTTATAGGAAATTTATCTACGTTGCTAGTTTGCAGAAACTGTGGTAATATTATAGGGAATGAAACGTCAATTGATATTGCGAAACGAACATTAATAGACGGTTGGAGCACAATTAGGATAGGCTCAAAAGGTAAATACAAAGAACGGACTTTCGAAATCATTGGGAGAATTCATTTACTGCTACGAAGAGATTACAAAGATTTTTGGTGTGTTTGGATGGAAGAAGATAGCGCCTACGCATGGTTAATGGAATCATTTGGTCGGTATGCATTTTGTCAGGACTCGCTTTTTAATATTGAAGGATCGGTAGATTTATACTTAGCCCAAAAAGTAAACCTAACGGAACGTACCGATGTAGTAATTGACTTGATTGATCGATGTGACTACCTTGCTTATGAGGGAGAATCAAAAGGTTGGCAAGATTTTAATGAAGGGTTCGAAGTCGCGCAGGGCACAACAGAAAAATTCTTCGCTTTTTTTATTTGCTCAAAGCAGAATGCTGAGATGAAGTTTCTTTTGGGGGAATGGGTGGATTTCGAAGACTTGAAATTATCTCAAATCCGGGATTGGGATAAAGCCGTAGAAATAAGAAATGAAATAACAATTCCCTGCCCTTCCTGCAAACACGTCAATATCCCTAGGGGTAGAAGTTTAACCCTTGCCCTGACCTGTGAATCTTGTGGCAAGTATTTCACAAACAGAAAGTGGTCAAAGCAAGTAGTGAAATTTAATGAAGTTGCCGTTCCCGCAATTCCTATCGGTGCAAAAGGCAAAATAGACGGTATTACCTACGAGGTAATGAGCTTCGCTGTCAAATATGTAAGAAAATACAAATATCGATGGCGGGAATACCTGTTATTCAATCCCAATAAAGGGCAGGTTTATTTGTCTGAATACGATGGTCATTGGAACTTCATGAGGCCAGTTCCCTTTTTCGAAAAACCAAAAGCCAAAACGGAATTCGATTATAAAAACAATCAATTTAGGTTATACCAAAAGTTTCATGCTACAATCGTTTTCGCAAAAGGCGAATTTTTCACGGATGCTTTCTCAATAACCGAAGGGACACATTGCGAAGAACATATCGCTCCGCCTTACCTGCTGTCGGCAGAACACGATAGCGCGAGCTATCGATGGTTTGAAGGTGAATACAAAAGCAGAGATGAAATTAGCAATGCATTCACCTCGACTTCTCTTGTTTTGCCTCCAAAAAAGGGACGCGGCTACACCCAGCCGGTTATTGATTCTTTTTCTCCACAAAGTATTATTCAACTCTGCTTTATTACCTTTTTTCTGGTAATCGGCATTCAATTTTTTTTCGCAGAAACTTCCAAGGAAAAAGAGGTCTTTGAACAGACCTTTCATCGGCCCGAGGGTTCTGCAGATCAAAAAATGTTGGTAACACCCTCTTTTTACCTAGAAGGCAGTTCCAAAAGTCTGGTTATGCAATTAACTGCACCGGTGAATAATGATTGGTTTTATGGAGAGTTTACTTTAATTAACGAGAGCGACAATTCTGAGTATGATTTTTCAAAGGAGATCGAATATTACTCAGGAGTTGAAGAAGGTGAAGCTTGGTCTGAAGGCGCTATTCGAGAAGAGGCCTTCCTTTCTCGCATACCTGGAGGAAGCTATCATATCAATATTTATCCGCAGTTTAGCAATTACAATAACCAATTCTCAATTCGTGTAATTCGTGATGTAGCTAATTTTAGCAACATGTGGCTGACTTTACTCATACTAAGTATCTTTCCAATATTTTACTTTATCAGGAGATACCATATTGAAAGAAAACGGTGGAGCGACAGCGATTATTCGCCTTATGATAATTAGCATTGTATGAACTTAAAAGAACTCGGATCACTTAAATATTTTATCGCATTTATTGTGGTATTTGTTGGGTTTTACATCTATTCCGGAATCATTGGTTGGAAATGGCTTGGCTCAACTTCCACAGAAAAAACCAAAACAGAGAAAAACGGAACTTACCACCCTCGATACTTTCATAAATAATTCTCATTAATAAACTTAACAATATTACCATGGAATGGAAATACGTACTTGCATCAATTGTTTATTCTTTTATCGGAATCATCATCTTAGGAACCGCCTTTTGGATTTGGGAGAAAATCACTCCTGAAAACCTTTGGAAAGAAATTATCGAGAAACAAAACATGGCACTGGCACTTTTGGCATCGGCTTTTATGATTGCCTTGGCCATAATTATTAGCAGTGCTATCCATAGTTAACAGCTAACGCAGATTGGCAGCGCAAAACTCTCACAAGAGCTTTCAACTCTTACTGTTATTATCAGTATTTGTTGTAGCTACTTGCGGCCTTATCTACGAACTAGTTGCAGGAACCCTAGCAAGCTATTTGCTTGGCGACTCAGTTACCCAATTTTCGATCATTATTGGAACGTACCTTTTCTCAATGGGCATAGGCTCATTCTTTTCTCGTTTTTTTAATACTAATTTGATAAGGTGGTTCATTCAAATCGAAATCTTAGTCGGACTCGTAGGAGGTTTCAGTTCAACTATTCTTTATCTATTATTTGAGCATGCCGCGTATTTTAAGTTGATATTGTACTTGCTCGTTGGCCTAACCGGGATTTTGGTAGGTCTAGAGTTACCGCTTTTAATGCGGATTCTCAAAGACAGAATCGAATTCTCAGATCTAGTATCAAAGATATTTACGGTAGACTATATTGGTGCTCTTTTGGCATCCATTATTTTTCCGCTGGTTCTAATTCCTTATCTGGGAATAATGAAAACGTCTTTGTTCTTTGGCTTATTCAATGTTTTAGTGGCTGTCTTTATCTGTTTCCGCTTTCGGTCGGATATTCCTGGATCAAGGTTTATCATCATCGAAGGAATAGTTGCAATTATCTTCCTTGTTCTAGGGGTTATTTTTTCGGAAAGCCTCTTAAGGATGGCCGAATCGATGGCATATTCTGATAAGATAATTTATTCGAAATCGAGCCCGTACCAGCGGATAATTGTCACGAAAAACAGTGAAGATATTCGGCTCTTCTTAAATGGCAATTTGCAATTCAGTTCGAAGGACGAATATCGGTACCACGAAGCACTAGTGCATCCAGGAATGCTAAATGTTGCGAATCCAAAAAAAATTTTAGTGTTGGGAGGTGGCGATGGATTAGCAGTAAGAGAAGTATTGAAATACCCAGAGATTGAATCAATCACGTTGGTAGATCTCGATCCATCAATAATTGAATTGTTTAAGTCCAATTCTTTATTAAGTGATTTAAATAAATCTTCACTCTTTTCAAAAAAATTAACCGTAATCAATCAAGACGCTTTCGTTTGGGTTAGAAGACAAACTCAGCTATTTGATTTCGTTATCATTGATTTTCCTGATCCTTCAAATTACTCTTTAGGCAAGCTGTACAGTTTATCATTTTACAAAGAATTGAAAAAGATAGTCAATCGCAAGGGCTGTGTGGTCATTCAATCGACCTCGCCCTATTTCGCGCGAAAGTCTTATTGGATTGTAAATGAAACGTTGCTAAAAGCTGGTTTTAATACACTCCCCTATCATTGCTACCTTCCCTCTTTTGGCGAATGGGGCTTTGTATTAGCATCTCCTACTGCGCTTCCAACAACGGACATAATACCAAAAATTGAAAATTTGAACTTCATAAATAGGGAAACTTTTCAACAGTTAGTTTATTTTCCACCTGATATGAGCAGAGTTCCGAGTAAGATAAATACATTGAATGACCAGTTCCTCGTACAGACGTTCGAAAAAGAGTGGTCACACTATACTCAACAATGATTAGTAGAAGAAATTTTCTAATAAAGGGAATTGGGTTAAGTTCGACTATTGCACTCGCTTCATCCTATTCAGGTTGTTCGCCAAAAATTGATCGAAGAGAAACACTCAGGGGGCCGAATCACACGCTGGGCCATAAGCTTCGGACGGGCACCTTTCCAAAACCGACACAAATCATTAAGACCGAAGTAGCCATTGTCGGTGGCGGGGTTTCGGGACTTGCGGCTGCCCGTATCTTAAAGCAAAGAGGAATAGAATTTAGGCTCATCGAGTTAGAAGACAAAGTTGGGGGAAATTCGCACTCGGATAAGAATTCTGTTTCTTCTTATCCTTTAGGTGCACATTATCTGCCCATTCCTGGAACTTATGATAAAGACCTATTATCCTTTCTGGAAGAAGAAAATGTGATAACAGGATACGAAAATGGAAAACCCACCTACAATGAATATTACTTATGTTTTGATCCCAAAGAAAGGTTGTACATCAACAATCATTGGCAGGAAGGAATTATTCCAGTGAATGGTGTCGACCGCAAATCGACCGAAGACTTTGATAAGTTTAATGAATTAGTCAAAAAATTTAAAGCACTTAAAGGTTCTGATGGAAAGGAAGCCTTTTGCATACCGCTGCATTTTTGTTCGGACGATCCATCGATCAAAAAACTAGATACCATAACATTCGAATTTTTTATTCAGCAACATAAACTTTCCTCGCCTCATCTATTATGGTATCTAAATTATTGTTGTGCAGATGATTTTGGAGGCACCATTTCAACTATCTCTGCTTGGGCAGGCATTCACTACTTCTGCTCAAGAAAAGGTTCGGCAAGCAATGCTCAGCCTGATGCAGTCTTAACTTGGCCGGAGGGAAATGGATGGTTAGTAAATAAACTAATGAAATATGCTGTAAAAGAAACTACAACTAACAGCATGGTGTTTCAAGTTGGCTATGAAAACGGCAAGTGCATAGTAGATTATTTCGATGCTATTAAAGAAGAATCCATCCGGTTAGTTTCAGAAAAAGTAATACTTGCAACCCCTCAATTTATTAATCAAAGAATACTGTCGGGAACACTTGAACGAAAAATTGACTACGCACAATTCTCTTATGCCCCTTGGATGGTAGCCAACATTAAGTGTTCAAACCATTTAGAAGAAAAACGTGGAGAGCGATTATCATGGGATAACGTCATTTATGGGAGCAAATCATTGGGCTACGTAAATTCAAATCACCAAAACATTCAATTGTTTTCAGATAGGCAAGTGATAACCTATTATCTTCCATTGACTGGAGCCGATTCAAATGCCGAAAGAAAGCAATCTCACCAACGTAGTTTTAAAGATTGGTATGAGTTGGCAATTGAAGACTTGAAACTTCCACATCCAACTATCGAACATTCGATCGAAGAAGTCGATATCTGGTTGTGGGGGCATGGCATGATAAGACCTTCAGTAAATTTTATCTCAAAAACATCATTCGATGCATCAGCCCCAATAGGGCAGAAAATATTTTTTGTTCATACAGACACATCTGGTATCTCTATTTTTGAACAAGCTTTTTTTGTTGGAACGCAAACTGCAAAAATGATAACGGTATGAAAAATCTCTCTCTCAGCTTTCAACCGTGGCTAAGTAATAGACGGAATGACCTACTTTTCATCTTGGCTCCGTTGTTCTTACCGATCTTTTTCTTACTGCTATTTCCAAGTTATTTCCGATCAACTTCAGAAGTTACAACCTTTTGGTGGGTCGTCTTAGTGCTAAGTATTGATGTAGCTCATGTATACAGCACTCTGTTTAGATTTTATTGGGAAAAAGAGACGTTTGAAAAAAATAAAGGGCGGTTAATATGGATTCCTATTATGTCACTCATTGGGGGCGTTATTTTACATTTTATCGGTGCGATGGCGTTCTGGCGAACATTAGCCTACCTAGCAGTTTTTCACTTCGTACGCCAGCAATATGGGTTTTTGAGGCTCTATACAAGAAAAGAACTAAAGACAAAGTTTCGAGTTACGATCGACAACCTAGTAATTTACAATGCAACATTATATCCTATGCTGTACTGGCATTTTTATCGCTCTAAAGATCTTCATTGGTTCGTGGAAGGCGATTTAATTTCCTTACCAAGTCAGCTGGGATTTATATGCACATGGACATACTGGATTATCATTGTAATTTATGTTTTCACCGAAATCTATCACATCCGAAGAACTAATAAATTTAACATTCCTAAGAATTTATTGATTGTTGGAACCTACCTTTCGTGGCACCTTGGGATTATTACGTTTAAAGGAGATCTAATTTTCACGATGCTGAACGTAATCGCGCATGGAGTGCCTTATATGGCCCTTGTGTATTTCCGCAGTTCAAAATCAAAAATAGATACAGTTTGGAAAAGTACTTTGCTATTTATTGGAACGATCATAACGTTATCCTATTTTGAAGAAGGACTTTGGGATAGCTTAATTTGGAGGGATCATGAAGAACTCTTCTCAATTTTCAATTCCCTTCCTCAAGTATCCAATCATTGGATGCTATCAGTTCTTGTTCCATTATTGGCTTTACCCCAAATTACACATTATATACTCGATGGATTTATCTGGCGGATTTCAAAGCCGAAAGAATTGAATTATAAGTAAGTCAACGAAATCTCTTTTTGAAGAACCATCAAACTACTAAAACAAAAGCAACTTGTTTAGCGAAATGACGAGAAAAAGCAAATCGGTTCATTTCATTTTCCAAAAGATTGCATTATCATTATGAATAAATTGCACGCTACTACTTTAAATTTATCGATTCACACTATGAAATATTCTATCTTTTTCTTGTTTCTGCTCACTGGTACATTTTGTCTTTCTCAAACTAAAAAATCAACTCCTAATAAAGAAGCGATAATCAAATCTGTTGAAAAACACCAACAAGAATTAATCTCCGTTAGCGACAAGATTTGGGCGTATGCCGAAACTGCGTTACAAGAAACAAAATCAGCAAAGGAGCTGGCCGACTACGCGGAATCTCAAGGGTTTTTAGTTAAACGTAATCTTGCCGGAATGCCAACGGCATTTACTGCCGAATTTGGCTCGGGCAAACCGATCATTGGCATAATGGGTGAATTTGATGCGCTACCAGGTATTTCTCAAAAAGCCCAACCAACAAAAGAACCGCTCAACGCGGGGGCGGGAGGCCACGGCTGTGGACACAATCTTTTTGGTGCAGGAAGTTTGGGAGCCGCAGTAGCAGTGAAAGAGTTAATGCAACAAGGAAAACTAAAAGGAACAATTCGGTTTTATGGAACCCCAGCAGAAGAAGCTGTAGGTGGAAAAATTTATATGGCTCGCGAAGGCTTGTTCGCAGATTTAGATGTTTGTCTCGACTGGCATCCGGATGTTGAAATTGCCGCTAGTACTCAAAGCTCCCAAGCAATGGTAGATTTTGTTGTGGAATTTAAAGGAAAAGCTGCTCACGCTGCCGCAGATCCGTGGAATGGCAGAAGTGCGGTGGATGGATTAGAAGCGTTCACTCACGGAGTAAATCTACTGCGTGAACATGTTCGCCCAAGCGTGCGGATGCATTATGCCATCAAAGCCGGTGGAGATGTACCTAACGTAGTGCCAGAGTACGCTAAAGTCTGGATGTGGGTGCGCGATAGCAAACGGAGTGTGGTAGATGAAGTGTTCAGTCGCGTAAAAGAAATAGCAAAGGGAGCTGGGGAAATTGCAGGAGTGGAAGCGAAAGTCACCGTCCTTGGAGGTGACTACGAAATACTAGTAAACAGAAAAGGCGCAGAAGTTCTGCAAAAAAATTTAGAACTACTCGGCCCAATAAGTTACTCAGCGGAAGAGATTGCATTCGCGAAGAAAATCCAAGAAGCTCAAAACGCTGAGCAATCTGGCTTAGATGGAAAAATATACCCACTGAAAGAAACACAAGAACACCCGGCAGGAGGCTCTACCGATGTAGGCGACATAAGCTGGCTAGTTCCAGAAATTACCCTCGTGGCAACTACTGCACCAAAAAATACCGCTTGGCACGGATGGAGTGTCGTTGCTTGCGGAGGCATGAGTATCGGTCATAAGGGGTTAGTGCTGGCAGCAAAGTCATTAGGAATGACGATGGTTGACTTATTCGAAAATGAACAAGTCAGAAAAGACATTCGTGCCGAATTTGAGCAACGAAAAGGGAAAGAAGTCTACAAGGCTTACATTCCAGATGGGCCAGCACCTGTGTCAAACCAAGGTAAGTAATTACGTAGCGATTTAGCAATGACATTTTGAGTTACTCGACTAGACGAGAATTGGTGATGTGACTTTTTCGACATTTCTGGATTGAATAGGATAGTTGTAAAAATAAGCTCCACATTCAACCACAGTCTTATGTCCGAAATAGCCCAACAACCCAGTCAGGGAAAGGTAAGAAGCAGAAAGCTTAGTACTCGCATTGATATGACCCCAATGGTTGATCTTGCGTTTTTGTTACTTACCTTTTTCATACTTACCACCAAGCTAGTGCAGCCTTTTGCAATGAAGTTAGATGTGCCCGATGAAAACATTATCGGTGCACCTCCCGTCAATTTTGAAAAGGTGTTGACTTTGCTACTGGCCGGAGATAACAAAATTTATTGGTACACTGCCGATCACACACCTCAGCTGACTAACTTCTCTTCGAATGGCATTCGTAAAGTTTTACTGGAAAACAATTCTAAAATAAAGAATATGGTCATCTTGATAAAGCCCTCTGAGGAGTCGATTTATCGTAATGTAATTGACATTTTAGATGAAATGACGATTACACAGATGAAGCACTATTTTCTTGTAGGTTTTACAAATGAAGACAAAGAAGTCTTGAAAAAATTAGCTATAAATGAGAACTGATAACACGGCAGGTCTATAGAAATTATGTTAAAAAAATCGCTTGTAAAGTAACAGACCAATGATCACGATACCGACAAAAAAGAAGATTACCGAAAAGACTTCATGAAAGTTTTCGTTGATTGGTTCTTGTTTTTTTAACTTAGTCTCCTCCCGTTCCAACATTTCTTTGACCAGATTAACCTCTGGCGTTTTTGTAGGCTCATTATCGCTTGGTTGTTCGTCTCGTTCAGGATAGAAGACGTTGCCGCAAGTAAGACATGTAATCACACTATCGTTGCTTTCTATATTGCCAGCTAATATCCCTATCGGACCAGCTATTAGATCGCCAATAATAGCTTTCTCTGCATCAAAACCTCTCTTCTGAATTAAAAGTTGGTCCGACCCGCAGTTAGAACACGTAAACCTTGCTTGATCCATATTTTAAATTTAGCAAATAGATTTTTATTACAAAAAAAAACTATTCAAGGCAAGCGAAAAGTAATTTCGCCCCAGCGTTTTAAAGTGCTTTCAACTACTTGAATTTTATTAAGCTTGCATTGGGGCTTTATACCATTAGTCTCTAACGCATCGGACAGACATTCCATAGTCCTTTTTACTGCTAAGTCGGTCGATATTGTTTGAACAACAAGGAAAGTACCTAAACCATGCGCTGTAGATACTGCTTTCTGTCGAACTCCAAAAACTAGCATCAACACCCTGATTTACAAATTTACCAGAAGAATTTCTAATTCCAGATGGCAAAGCTTCCATGCCCGACTCATTATTTCCTGCGCCAATAGTATTCCATTCTGTTTTACTTTTTAGCTTTTTTCCGGCAGCACTTGCTCCACCAAAAGACGTAATTAATTCACTCCATTCTGAATCGGTGGCGATGTGCCAACCTGCTGGTGCTAGTCCTCTCGGGTCAATAACAGCATACCAGTTATAAAGCTTTCCGTGACTCTTTTCGTTCGCCAAATCGTTGTTATAAAAGCACCAGACAGGTTTCTTTTCGATGGCTGCCTTTTTCCAATCGTCTACCGATTTTGCTTCGGGTATCTCGTCACCATTCGCAAATCTTGTCCCATTGAAATTTCCACTCATCCAAAGCTTGCCATTCACGTCAAATGTCTCAACGGGCGCTTCTGGGTTCGCTGCAATTCCCTTGGAAATAGTATTCTCCGACTTCGCCAAAAGAGAATTATTGGACATCGATTGTTGTTTCGAAAGTGAAATTTTTCCGGGAGTAAAATAAAAATCACCTGTGTAATCCGATGATATCCAAGGTCGCTGCGCATCCCCTGATTCCACTGAAACGTCATTGGCAACTTTTTTGAAAACTTGCTCAATATTCAAGTCAGGCGTATTAAGGTACTTCAAGAGTTTCGAAGTAAACAACCCATTTCTCCCCGTGCCATCAGAGGCAACCGATCCAGGCTTTGTCGAATAAACTATATACGATCCTCTCGGTGCGTTCACCATACTTAAACCCTTTTCCGCTGATCTTCCAAAACTCCTGAAAGGACTATTTCTACACGCATCAATTATAAAGATATTAAGCGCATTGCTGGCTTGCTCTAGTGCCTGCATGATGTAATCCATATTCAGGCACTGATCATCCATATCTGCTTTTATTTGCGGATCTGCCGTTGTAGGCATTAGATAATTTACCCCATCTACCTGTATTCCATGGCCAGAGTAATAAAGTAACCCAACAGCGCTTCCACCACCATGCAGTTTTTCGTAATAGGTTCTTATTCCATCTTGAAGATCACGTTTTGTCTTCGCGTCATAAATCTCGATAACCTTGAACCCTTTTGATTTCAAAACAACGGCCATATCCTTTGCATCGTTTACTGAATTCTGTAAAGGCGCAACTTTTTGATAAGCTCGTATACCTATCACCAGAGCCACTTTTCTGATAGAATTGTCCTGCGCAACAGCGAGTTGGCTAAACAATAACAGCGCTATTATAATATACTTTGCCTTCATTTTCCATCAGTTGAAGTCTAAAATTAAACACTCAATGGCAAATGATTCAAATAATCTCAAGTTTTAGTGCTGATTTATTTGATTTTTTTGATAAAACCACATATTTTAAAGCCAAACACAACTGCAAACAAAAACAAACCGTAAAAAATTTATGAAAAACAAGATCAGACAAATCCTCGCATTAACAGCCTTGGCAGCCGTGCTTTCAAGCTGCGCGACAGTATTTGGAGGGAAAGTATCAGAATATCAAAAGACAAAACCAGCTGCAGGTCAACCTCAACGAAATGTTAGGGTGGCCGCATTAATTTGCGATATTCTATTATTTTGGCCCGGCACCATTGTCGACTTTGCCACTGGCGCCATTTATAAACCCGAAGGGAAATAAATCGTCAGTAACCGGACAGCAAAAAAGAAACCTTCGCGTGAGTGAAGGTTTTCTTTTTTTAAGCGCTTACTTATCTTCGCAATAGAATTACTTTTGCCATCGGTATGAAAAAAGTAGCTTTCTATACACTCGGTTGCAAGCTCAACTATTCTGAAACGTCCACCATTTCAAGAAAATTTGAAGAGAAAGGATTTAAAAAAGTCGAATTCAACGACACACCAGATATCTTCATCATCAATACTTGCTCTGTAACAGAAAACGCGGATAAAAAATGCAAGAAGCTCGTAAAGGAAGCACGAAAAGTGTCACCCAATGCCTATGTGGCTATTATTGGTTGCTACGCACAATTGAAACCAAAGGAAATTTCCGAAATCCCTGGAGTTGATGCGGTTCTTGGAGCTGCCGAAAAATTCCAACTAATTGAATTGCTCGATGGCTTTGTCAGAAAACCTGAACCAGCAATATTCTCGACTGAAATTACCACCGCCACAGATTTTAACGCGTCCTTTTCATACGCTGACAGAACACGAACTTTTCTAAAGGTGCAAGATGGCTGCGATTACAGCTGTACTTTTTGCACAATTCCCCTAGCCAGAGGCGGCAGCCGTAGCGATAGTATAGAAAATATCACTCGCCAAGCCAATGAAATTGCTCAGTCGGGTGTGAAAGAGATAGTGCTCACTGGGGTAAATACAGGTGACTTTGGAATCCAAAATGGAGTCAGAGTATCAAAATTCATCGATCTAGTGAAATCACTGGACGAAGTTGCTGATATTGAGCGAATCAGAATTTCATCTATCGAACCTAATCTTCTCACTAACGAAATAATAGATTTTGTAAGCCGCTCGAAAAAATTCGTGCCTCATTTTCACATCCCTTTGCAGTCGGGTTCAAATAAGATTCTCAAGTTAATGCGCAGAAGGTACTTACGTGACTTGTACGAAGAGCGGGTTGCAAAAATCAAATCTACCCTGCCCTATTGCTGCATTGGTGTAGATGTTATTGTGGGTTTCCCTGGCGAAACGAAAGACGATTTTTTGGAAACCTACAAATTCTTGAACGAGTTAGATATCTCCTATCTTCATGTGTTTACCTATTCCGAAAGAGAAAACACGCCTGCGGCAACCATGGTTGATAGTGTTTCTTTAAAAGAAAGGCAAGAGCGGTCTCAACAACTACATATCCTATCAGATAAGAAAAGACGAGCTTTCTATGAGGCTAATTTAACCAGAAATGTCACTGTTCTATTTGAAAATGATATTGAAGACGGATTTATGCATGGCTACACAGAAAACTACGTTCGGGTAAAAGCCAAATATGATCCCATCTTAGTAAATGAAATGAAGCAAGTAAAAATTGTTTCGGTAACTCCAAACGGTGTGTGTTACGTTGAAGAAGTTTCATTAGAACCGGCATTGCGTTTGAATTAACCATTAAAAATGACTCCGTCTTTGATCTCCAGTTTACGATCCGCCAAATCGGCAAATTGTGTATTATGGGTAACAATCACAAAAGTCTGGTTAAGCTCGTTTTTTAGCTGAAAAAACAAATTATGCAGCTCTGTAGCGTTTCTGGAATCAAGGTTTCCGCTGGGTTCATCGGCAAAAACGAGCGCGGGTGAATTAATGAGCGCCCTGGCAACGGCAACGCGCTGTTGTTCGCCTCCTGACAACTGCGAAGGTTTATGATCTCTTCGAGCAGAAATCCCCAAAATCGCCAGCAATTCATTTGCCTTTCTATGTATCTCTTTCTCATTTTTTTTAGCAATAAAGCCTGGAATCATAATATTCTCAATGGCCGAAAACTCTGGTAGTAGATTATGAAATTGAAAGACAAAGCCGATATTCCTATTTCTGAACTCCGCCAAAGCGTCCGACCCTAAGGTAGATACTTCGCTACCTCCAATTTGTAGAGATCCCGAATCGGGTCGCTCAAGCGTACCTAAAATATGTAATAAGGTACTTTTTCCGGCCCCAGAAGCGCCTACAATAGCAATCAGTTCTCCCTTCTGAATCTCCAAATCAATTCCTTTCAAAACCCTCAACCCCTCGAAAGATTTCTCTAATTTTTTCGCTTTTAACATTCTACAGGCAATTTATTTTTGAATTAAAGGTTTAAAAAAGTAGCTTGCTTCCAAAATACAATGCATGAACATACACGAATATCAAGCGAAAGAGATTTTAAAGAAATTTGGTGTTACCGTTCAACGAGGAATCGTTGCTGATACCCCCGACAAAGCTTTAGCAGCCGCAAAAGAATTACAAATTGAAACAGGAACAAAATGGTTTGTGGTTAAATCTCAAATTCATGCAGGAGGCCGAGGTAAAGGTACAATCAAAGAAACCGGTTCGAGAGGTGTTGTGCTTGCAAAAGGGATTGACGAAGTTTTTGACAAATCTAAAGCTATTTTAGGCGGAACGTTGGTTACTCACCAAACGGGTGCGATTGGTAAAAAAGTGAACAAGGTGTTGATTGCCGAGGATGTCTATTATCCGGGCGCATTAGAGCCAAAGGAATACTACATGAGCATCCTGCTAGACAGGGCAACGAGTAAGCCAGTGATAATGGCGTCCGTTGAAGGCGGAATGAACATTGAAGAAGTAGCCGAGCATTCTCCCGAAAAGATCATTAAAGAATGGATCAACCCTGCCATTGGATTGCAAGCATTCCAAGCCAGAAAAGTAGCGTTCGCGCTCGGATTGGAAGGAAACGCTTTTAAAGAAATGGTGAAATTCATTCACTCACTTTATTCTGCGTACATGGGTCTGGATGCATCCATGTTCGAAATCAATCCAGTTTTAAGGACTTCGGATAGCAAAATATTGGCGGTTGACGGGAAAGTAAATCTAGATGATAACGCTCTTTTTAGGCATAAAGACCTAGAGGAATTAAGAGATATAAGTGAAGAAGATCCGTTGGAAGTAGAAGCCGGCAAATCCGGCTTAAACTATGTGAAACTTGATGGAAACGTTGGCTGTATGGTGAACGGTGCCGGCCTCGCTATGGCCACAATGGATATTATAAAAATCTCTGGAGGTGAACCCGCCAATTTCCTTGACGTGGGTGGTGGAGCAAATGCAGAGACGGTAGAAGCTGGTTTCAGAATCATCCTTAAAGATCCCAACGTAAAAGCAATCTTAATAAATATCTTCGGTGGGATTGTTCGATGCGATAGAGTGGCAAGTGGTGTAGTGGAAGCGTATAAAAAAGTAGGTAATATTCCGGTGCCAATTATAGTAAGATTACAGGGCACAAATGCAGAAGAAGGCGCAAAAATCATCAAAGAATCAGGGTTGAAAGTATTTTCTGCCATTTTGTTGAAGGATGCCGCAGAAAAAATAAAAGATGTTCTTCGATAAAAATGGCGTTTTTCGATAATTTTTTATACTTTTGAACAAATTGGATTAACATGAAAAAAATCTATCTAATAACAAGTCTTATAGCTGTAACGTCCTTCTCCTCCTTCGGGCAGAGTTTCTACAACGCAAGACGAGAAAGGTCATTAATTTTCGTTGGAGGAATGGGTTTATCCACTTATTTTGGCGAGCTAAAGACTGGAAATTCATTTGATACAAAGCCCACCTTAAATGTCGGGTTGCAGCATTATCTTTCGGATCACGTGAACGTGCGGTTAGACGCGACTTGGTTTCAATTGGCCGGAAATGACGCTGACGCTGATCCAACAGGGGTCTTAGGCAGAAGGGATAGAAATCTTTCATTTCAGAGTAATAACTTTGAAATTAGTGGAACGCTCGCTTTTAGTCTATTTTCAACTGGAGGTCGATATTATAGAAGGCCTACACTTAATTTTTATGGGTTCACTGGGTTAGGACTTTGTTATTTTAACCCTACGACTGAATTCAAAGGAACCAGAATCTCTTTACCCAGTGTTCAAACAGAAGGTGTTTCTTATTCTACTTTTACACCAGTAATTCCTATGGGTCTAGGGTTTAGAGTTAAGGCATCTCGTGACATCAATATCGCTGTTGAAGGTGGATTTAGAATGACCTTTACTGATTATTTGGATGACGTAAGTTCTAGAACTTATCCAACGTCATTTGCTCCCAATACCGACCAGGCAGCTTTATCTTTTAGGGGAGGCGAACTAAACCCACCGTCTGTATTGACCGAGGGAAAAGTTAGAGGTAATCCCAAAACAAATGATGCTTACTTTCTTCTAAATGTAAAACTAGAGTACTATTTGCCTACTGACTTTATCTTTGGAAATAACTCGGGTCATCGAAAAGCACAAGCCTACAAAAGGAAGAAATCAAACTACAGAAGAGCAAAGTCAAGATAGACTTTATTCCGAGTGGCGCAGTAGATTGGTCAAAAAGTCTACAATGTTAAAATTTACAAAAGCTCCTATAAGGAGCTTTTGCCTTTTAGGCATAGCTTAAAAAATGTAGGTATAGCCAACAAAATGTCTTGCAGAAAACAAAAATGGCATCGCAGTGTTCTTTAGTCGTCTCAAAAAAAACTTGGCCTTCATCGAGGTAGGAAATTAGAATAAAAAGTTATTTTGGTAATGTACTGAAAAATAGTTGGTGACTTTGATGCGATAATTTGTTAAAATTAGCGCGTCAGCCTGAAGAGGAATCAAGCTCTGCTGGAGAGCAACTTGTCAGCAAT
>JAIYCV010000021.1 GCA_027487845.1 Flammeovirgaceae bacterium | reverse complement strand
GCGATGATCGTACCTGGGCCGGTAACACTCACTGGGACGTTCCAAGTAATGTTGTCACTGGTTGTCGGTGCCTGGACGGTAACCCCCGTTGCCGTGCCGCCTATCGTAATGTCGGCTGAAGTGAAAGTAGATGGGTTGATCGCTTTGCCGAACACCACGGTAAAGTTCACAGGGCCCGTGTTCGTGGGGTCTGCCTGCGCTACCGCCTGATTAATGGTAACTGTAGCTGCCACGCCATCAATCACGATGGCCTTGTTGGAACCTAAAGACCCTGCAGCTCCCGGGGTAAAAAGTGTAAGCGAAGCATTGTTCAAGCCAACATCAAGAATAGAAGTTCCAGCGGTGAGCGCTGTAGTGTTCACATAGTCGAGGTCAGCAGAAACATCTCCTGCCTGGACCGTATAGTTGAACGTAAGTGTATTTGTTCCTGTTCCACTGGCGTAATTAACAGTTCGGTCTATAGCCCCCGTCTCTAGAGTAATAGTTGGTGTGCCTGTCACATTCACCAATTCGCTAAATACCACATTCACTGCAATGACTGACCCCACCCCATAGATACCGTTGGCTGTGGAAGATGTAACGCTCGTGACCGTAGGAGCATTTGCATCAATTTGATCAGCTCCTTGCGCTATTGCAATAAGGAAAGGCGCGCTGCTGCCACCAACACCACTTAGCACAACGCTCACGGGAATGTTGCTCCCAGCAGCCACGTCTGTTCCGCCAGAAGCAATTACGAAGGTAGCCGTATACGTAGTATTATCAATTTTACTTAATCCCGACAGGGGAAAACCACCGATCGTGGAAACACCCAACGTGAAGACTTCGGCATTACTATTTAGGGCAATAGTGGCTGTGACCACATCACCAATCTTCATGGATACATTTGGAATAGATACCCCAGTAATTACTGGCGCAAAAACAGGGTTGTTCCTGATAACCGAAACCGAGGTGCTGTTACTATTCGCCACCGCCAAGTCTGCCTTGCCATCACCATCCAAATCCCCTATGGCTACTAAAATTGGGTCTGACCCTGTGGTATAGTCCACTTTGGCGGCATAGCCAATGTTGCCCACCCCTGTGCTGGTGTTCCTGAAAACGGAAACCGAGGTGCTACCTGAATTCGGCACCGCCAAGTCTACCTTGCCATCGCCATCCAAATCGCCAATGGATACGGAGAGTGGCTGTGAGCCCGTGGTAAAGTCTACTTTAGCAGCATAGCCAATATTGCCTGCTCCCGTGCTATTGTTCCTAAAAACGGATACGGAGGTGCTGCTACTATTCGCTACCGCCAAGTCTGCCTTGCCATCGCCATCCAAATCGCCTATGGATACGGAAAATGGCAGTGAGCCCGTGGTAAAGTCTACTTTAGCAGCATAGCCAATGTTGCCGACCCCCGTGCTGGTGTTCCGGAAAACGGATACTGAGGTGCTGCCATTATTCGCCACCGCAAGATCGGCCTTGCCATCGCCATCCAAATCGCCTATGGCTACGGAAATTGGGCTTGTGCCCGTGGCATAGTCCACTTTGGCGGCATAACTGACATTGCCCGCCCCCGTGCTGGTGTTCCGGAAAACGGATACCGTGTTGCTAAAAGTGTTCGCCACCGCCAAGTCTGCCTTGCCATCGCCATCCAAATCGCCAATGGCTACGGACCGTGGCGATGAACCTGTGCTATAGTCCACTTTAGCAGCATATCCAATGTTGCCCACCCCCGTGCTAGTGTTGAGGAAAATAGAAACTGAGTTACTAGTGCCGCCATAATTCGCCACCGCTAGGTCTGCCTTGCCATCGCCATCCAAATCGCCTATGGCAACGGAAGCAGGGTTATCACCTGTGGTAAAATCTACTTTGGCTGCATAACTGACATTGCCCGCCCCCGTGCTGGTGTTCCTGAAAATGGAAACCGAATTGACATTAAGATTCGCCACCGCCAGGTCTGCCTTGCCATCGCCATCCAAATCGCCTATGGCAACGGAAAATGGCATTGAACCCGTAATATAGTCTACTTTTGAGTCAAAGTCTGCACTGGTAATGCTGCCTTTATTTGGGGTGAACGTAGGGGTGAAGAAGCTACTGGAGTAGGCCAGTAGGCCGCTGGTGGCATCTAGCACAGTGATGGGCACATAGGTAGCACCCACAGGCACGGTAACCGTAAGCTCGGTAGCGGTAGCAGCCGTAACGGTGGCGGCTGTAGCACCAAAAACAACAATGTTGTTGGCTAGCGTTGTATTGAAGTTCGTGCCAGTAATGGTTACAGAAGTGCCTACAGGCCCAGAGGTGGGCGTGAAGGAAGTGATCGTGGGAGGTACAGCCCACTCCAAAATTGTTACATTGTTAGTAGTAAAACTTCCTACCGCTAAATCGGCTTTACCATCAAGATTAAAATCGCCAACTGCCATTGCCCGAGGCGATGCTCCTGTGTTTACTGTAGTCCCTCCCACGAATCCACCAGCACCGTTGCCCAAATTTATTACAACGGTGTTCAAGGCAGTGGCCACTGCTACATCCGCATTGCCATCTCCATTGAAATCCGCCACCGTGGCCGAAGGAACCGATACTCCTGCCACCGCAGTTGTTGATGGGGCTGCAAATCCACCAAGGCCATTACTTAAATGGACACTAAAGCCGCTTCCCTCGCTGGTAGTAACTAAATCTGCTTTTCCATCGCCATTCAAATCACCCACAGTAACGGCAGGGTTACTGCCTATTCCAGCAATCGTGGTTGTGCCCGTAAAGTTACCATCGCCAGTGCCAAAGCGGATGCTGACATCATTCGTTCCGGCATTTGCGGTAACAAAGTCAACCCTACCATCGCTATTGAAATCTCCTGTAGCAATGCTCGCTGGAGAATTTCCGACTGAAACGGTGGTGCCTACAACAAATCCCCCGGCACCATTGCCCAATAGCACCCGTACATTGTCTGATCCATAATTACCTGTTAATAGGTCTAACACTCCGTCTTGGTTAAAGTCGCCAGCTGCCAATGATGAAGGGCTAGCCGCTCCTACCGAGGTAGAACTACTCGTGGGAAAATTCCCACCGCCATTTCCAAACCAAACGACAACACTAGCGGAAATTGAGTTGACTACCGCAAAATCGGTATTGCCATCGTTATTGAAATCGCCCGCCACTATACCAAAGGGGTCTTTTCCGACATTAAAGTTGGTAGCAGCGGAAAATCCACCTGCTCCATCGCCAAGGCGCACGCTCACATCGTTTGAGTTTTTGTTTGCGGCTGCTAAATCAGGTCTACCATCGCTATTAAAATCGGCAATTGCCACCCGAAATGGGGCATTTCCCGCTGAGACAGAAGAACTCTGGTAACCCAAGGGGACAGGAACTGAACTCGTAACAGCAAAAGATGGGGTTGTACTACCAGTTGAACTTCTCTGGAGGCCAGATGGTACATCTTGCACGGTAATCGGTGATATCGAAGTAGCGCCTGGCGGCACGGTTACGGTAAGCGAAGTGGCAGTGGCCGCTGAAGGTGTCACTTTGACCGCTCCAAAATACACGCGGGTGTTGGCAGGCGTTGTATTGAAATTTGTACCTGTAATTGTAACGGGGGTGCCCACTGGCCCAGAGGTTGGCGAGAACGAGGTGATAGTTGGAAAGGGTACGCTAGCCACCACTCGTGCTGCTGAAAAAGCCGAAGTATTGTTGCTTACATCTGTAGCTGTAGCTGTAATGTTATCACCCACCGTAAAAAGCCCCGAAACGCTCCAGTTGCCAGAAGTAACGGTAGTTTTGCTTTTGAAAGTGCGCCCTTGATTTTCGCCCGAGTTATTGGCAAATACTTCTACCACATCTCCATTGTTGCCAGAACCGGAAACAGTAAAGTTGGTGGCACTGGCAATAGAAGGTGAGGCCTTATTATTATTAGCGTTGTTGATGAGCGAAATACCCCCGCTACCGTTTTGGTAAATACTGTTTTGCGTAATGGCATTGTTTATAGACGACCCTAGTCCGTCATTAATTACGATGCCTGTCCCAGTGTTATTAGCAATGGTATTGAACTGAATTTGGTTACCCGCAGAGCCATTCGTTGCCTTTATACCGTCAATATTAGGAAGCGCTGCTCCTCCCCCACCCACGCCAATTCTATTGCTCGATATAGTAGAATTAGTGACATTGCTCAAGGCTATCGCACCTGCAATTGAAACTGAATGTGCGATGATATTACCTTTAATAGTAGCCCCAGTAATGTTGATCCCTTCCACGCCACTAACCTGAGAACCCGAGGAACCCGAGTTACCGTCCAAATTGGTACCAATAAGGTTTAATTCTACGGTACTATTGTTGGCAGCATTGAGCAAAATAGCCCGGTCAACTGTGCGAGCGATAACATTGACATTGGCAAGCCCCTGCCCAATAACAGTGTTACTAGAATTAAATACAAAAACACCAAAACTGTTATTGGCACCAGCCGAGCCATCGGCCCTTAATCCAATAAAATTACCTGCAATACGTGTATTATTGCTGCCGGCAACTACATCAATCATACCGGCAGCACCGCTGCTGTTTAATCCATACATAGCAAGACCTTTTATCACGGCACCATTCGTTCCGCTTATTGAAATACCAGCAGCAGACGAGATGGCGCTGAGTTGCAATTCCACTCGCAACTTGGCATTGGTGCCGTTAGTAAGATTAAGGTTGGTATTGACTGCCGAACCGTAAGCCGAATACCCATCGATAATAACCGGCTGCGAAATAACAGGCAGCGGAGCGGCTGGCGCAATGATACTTACGGTACCATCTTGCTGAATAGAAAAATCAATGTAATTTTTGTCAGGGTCAATATTTGCTTGAGTAATGGCATCGCGCAAAGAACCAGAGTTCAAATCGTTGGTGTTGGTTACCCGAATCGCCCACAACGGATCTTCATCGTCATGCCCATCCGAAGTGCCTAATTGGCCTACAATATCAAACAATGTTGTATTTGACATTTGTTGGCCAGTGGTTGCATTCATAGGGAAGTAAATCATTACGCCATCCAATGCATTTGTGGTAGCAAGATCTACGGCAATTTGCGCGGCTGTACGCACTGTGCTGTAAATACGTACCTCGTCTATTTGACCGTGGAAGTAAAGATCGTAAGCAGTGCCAATAGCAAGCCCACTTTTGGCATCCGGTGTACGAGAAGAATCGGTAAAACTATCCTCCACCCCGTTGATAAATATTCGAAGATTAGTTCCGTCATAAGTGGCAGCGATATGAGTCCATTTGTTTACCTCTACGGATGCGACAGACGTATGTGAGTCCCTATTTCCATCTTCTCCCAAACTCCATTGAATTTTTCCTGATGACAGCAAACGCAAATCAAACCCAGCTAAGCCAGAGCCGCTTGGCGCAAGCGTAGAAAGGATCACTCCGGTTTTGATTTCGGCCGGTTTTATCCATACTTCCCAAGTAGTAACAGGTGTAGTTACTGGCACTGACCCAGTGGTTGTGGCATAGTCATCTGATCCATCAAAATAAAGTCCATTAGTGCCTGGAGGGAAAAGGGAAGGTGGCGGGGGTGGCACAACGCTGTTGGTGTTCTCAAGCACTGCAAGACTATTCTCACCTTTCACAATCAATTCAGGAGCTTCGTCTTTGTTAAGGTCGTTAATGGCTATGCCCATACTAGCCTCGCCAATCGGGAAATCTACGGGTGCTTCAAAACTTAATGCGGCCGGAGTGGATGTGTTGCGAACAACCACCGGGCTTCCATTTAAATTGGCAATTGCAATATCTACTTTGTCATCGCCATCAATATCGCCCACGGCAATGTCCTTGGGGTTGTTAACCGCACCATCATCAATAGTTTTATAAGGACCAAGTGCAAAGTTGCCCTCGCTGGTAGCATTCTTAAATACTTGCACCACGCTACCGTTATACATGGCCACAATAATGTCTAAAAACACCCCATTGCCATCTAAATCGGCCAAGGCCACCGCGCCAGGGTTAAACCCTGAAAAAGCCGCGGGGTGTTTTGCCGCAAGGCTAATAGCCGTATTAAAAGTAAACGTGCCGGGGGTGCTGTTATTGATAAACACCTGAGCATTCGAACCATCAAATAAACTCACCACTAGGTCGGGGGCAATTCCATTATCTAAGTTCCCGATAGCGATACCAACTGGATCAGAGCCCGTAGACAATTTACCGGATGGTGTTTCCAACTGGAAGGGCGATAATTGAACTATTTTGTGAATGGAAACATTATTCGAACCCCTGTTGACGACAACAATTTCCATGAGGCCATCTAGATCCAAATCGGCAACCGCCAATCCCGTAGGGCTGTCCCCTCCGGAATTAACCGTATAAGGAGTTTCAAAGCTCATGTTGTTGAGGGTAGAGCTATTGATATAAACTGTAATAGAGTTGTCGGACTCGTTGGTGGTGATTAAGTCTAGCCTGCCATCGTTAGTTACATCGGCAGCTACCATATCTCTTATGATGGAAATGCCTGCATAGGCAATTGCTCCCGAAAGTGAGCCATTCGCTGATCCTTTAGAAATCGCTAATTCTCCAGATCCGGGCGAGATCTCTATAATCCTCGCTACATCAGGGTTTCCGTCCAGGTCAAAATCAGCTACCACTAGCCCTTCTTGCAAGCCCGCCCCACCCGCGTAGGGGGTGGGTGAGTCAAATGTAGGTGTTCCTACGTTTTCTATTACGCCAGGCCCAGCATACGAAATCGTTAAATGTTGCGAAGATTGTGCAGAAAGGCCTGTGGTGGTGTTTAGCACCGTTATGGGCCCAGAACTAGCTCCATAAGGCACTTCAACCCTAAACGTAGGCGAAACCGAGGTTACAGGCGCTCGTACGCCGCCCAAATACGCGACAGGAGTTGCGCCAAAGTTAGTTCCTGTAATGGTTATTTCTTTGCCTTGCTCAACCGAAACAGGGGAAATGGAGGTGATGATAGGGGCAGTGGGAGGAGGAGGTGGTGTATAGGCCACCTCCACCAACCTGCTATTGGCGGGGATAGAGCCATTGGCATTAATGCCAACAGCATCAAAGTCAAGCAATTTAATAGCGCTCGGGCCTGCCGACAAATCAATTTCGAATAGCGTTCCTGTATTGTTGTCCCCGCCCTCAGAAGCGGTTCCGTATAGTTTTCCATTGGAGGACTGAGTAAATGAGCCATAGACTCTGTAGCCAAAGCCGGGCTCCAATGCGCCAATACCTATAGGTGCAACAGTTCCATCGGTAGGGTTAAAAATGAATGTATTACCAACCCCGAAGTCGCTATTGGTGTCGGTAGTGCCATATAATAAACCATCTGTTCCTAGCATTAGCGTACCTCTAGGACTGTCGCCTTCTTCGTTAGATTGAAAATCAAATCGTTTTGCGAAAATCCCAGTAGCCGGATCAAATTCAAAAATAGTGCCTCCTGCATTAGCCCCACCAGTGTAAGTAGTGCCATACAACTTGCCATCGGGGGCAAGGGTAAGGCTTCCGTAAGGAGTAGCACCCGTTGCGGCTCCGTCAAACTCATGTTTTACGGAGTATGCCTCGGTAACAGGGTCAAACTCAAATAAAACCCCAAAATCGCCTCCTCCACCTTGTGGCGTCATGCCATATAACTTGCCATTGTTTGCCAATACCAAGTCGCCTGTGGGGTATGCTCCCTTAAATGAGAGATTCCCGTCAAAGCTAAATTTCTCGCTAAGTATATCCTTATCCGGGTCATACTGTACGAGCGTCCCGATGCCACCAAAACCTCCCTTAAAACTCATACCATACAAACTCCCATTGGGTGCGAGTGTTAGGCTTCCGTAAGGGGTAGCTCCGTTTGTATTGTCAAAGAATTGCTTAGGAGTGACTGTATTTGTAGAGGGATCAAATTCAAAAACCGACCCGAAGCCCAAGCCAGCGTCTGTTGAAGTAAAGCCATATAACAGACCGTTGAGAGCTAAAGTAAGTCCCCCTTTTGGCGCTCCCGTGTTGTCAAAATCATGTATTTTAGTAAAGCCAGTACCGTCATTATTAATTTTATAAAGTATACCAGTGCCATAGGCTCCTCCCTGCTCTGTCATGCCATAGAGAGCGGTAGAGCCTACGCTAAAATTTAGGTTGGCATACGCTGTTTGGCTGTTGACGGTAACTGAGAGTGAGCCAGTAGTGGCGCCTACCGGCACAACTACAGTGATAAAATTAGAGGTTGAAGCAATGGGTGTGGCATTGGTGCCATTGAAACTGACCGTATTGTTTGCAGCTATGGGGTCGAAATTTGATCCCGTGATGATGATTTGAGACCCTATGGGAACGGCTTGCGGGGAGAAAGAGGTGATATTTGGCACATTGGCATACCTCAATACTACCGCCTCACCATCGGCATTGGTGTAGGCTAAGTCTGACTTACCATCGTTGTCGGCATCGGTAAAAATTCGTTGACCTCCGACAAAAAAAGTGGAGTTAATATCCAATCTCTGAGCAAAGGAAATAGACGGCCCTGTATTGGTGTTTCTGAAAATGGAGTGTAAATCCTGTCCACCCACTACTAAGTCTTGTCTTCCATCGCCATCGATATCGCCTATAGTAACATCTCCCGCCAGGGAAGGAGTAGGAAAATCAACGCTGCTTGCAAATGTTAGTCCCCCCGTATTTCTAAAAATGGACACCAAGCCGTTAGATGCATCAGTGGCTGCAATGTCTAAATTGTCATCGTTATCCAAATTTCCGATGGCAACTGAGGTGGGATTCGTTATCGGCAAATTCAAAAAATTGCCAAAACCAATATTACCAGGCCCAGAACTTAAGTTGCGGAGCAACACCAATTCATTGCTTCCCTGCGCAGCAATTGCTAAGTCCACCAACCCATCGTTGTCAAAATCGCCTACTGCTACACTTTTAGGAGCCGAACTCGCACCCGTGGTGGCTTGTTGATCTGGCTCAAAACTGATGTTGCCCACACCCGTGCTGTTATTTCTAAACACAGAAAAATTGTCGCCCAGCTGGTTAACCACCACCGCATCCACTTTTCCATCTTTGTCAAAATCGCCCACGGCAACACCAAGCGGGTAAGTACTGGTGAGAAAATCAAGCTTGTCATCAAAAACAAAAGATCCAGGCCCAATACTTGCATTTCTTAAAACCGAAATAGTAGCGCTATTGCGGTTAGATACTATTATGTCTTGCTTTCCATCGCCATCAAAATCGGCTGCTGACAGATATAGGGGATTACCACCGACTGCTAATGATATGGGTGTGCCATTATAAGCAATATTACCAACTCCTGTGCTTGCATTTGGCAAAACTGATACGCTATTTCCAGAAGTGTTAAAGCCTGCCAAATCGGCTTTGCCATCGCCATCAAAATCTACCGAAATACTTGCTCGCGAACCTACACCAAATGTTACCTCAGGGCCGTAGGTAAAGGCGTTGACCGGAGGACCAGCAAAAGTGAGAACGAATGGGTCTTTTGAATAAGCAATGAGGCCATTGGTAAGCACCGAAATAGACTGGTAGGTAGCACCGGCAGGCACCGTTACGGTAAGCTGGTTAGCGGTAGCAGCGATGACCGCAGCGCGCGTAGCTCCGAAATAAACAATGTTACTGGATGGGGTTGTATCAAACCTTGTGCCTGTAATTGTTACAGAAGTACCTACCACACCAGCGGTTGGAGTAAATGAAGTTATGGTGGGCGGATCGGAAGATAAGGCATTAAAATTTGAGGCAAAATTACCTTCCGACCCTACCTGACTATTGAGGGTATACGAACCAGAGATACCGTCATTGGCACCATTTAAAAAAGAGTTGCCCGTAATACCGAATTGCGCACTTGCAAAAAGAGGGCACAACACCAGAAAATAAGCAAGTAATTTTTTACTCATTCGCTTCAATTTACCATTTGATTCTTTCCCGTGAAAACATTCATTTGTCAATTTATTTCCTTTCCAACGGGTGTCTGTCAGGCAACCGTTGACATTTCCTGACACCCATTTTGCAAGCACTTGTCGAAAGTTACTTTTTCGCCTCTGCCCCTACTATATTCATTATTTTCTCCATCTGCTTTTTAAGGGTAGCTATCTCCTGCTCTTGCTTGGTTTTTGTCTCCGTTACCTCGGCAGACAATTTGCTGTTTTCACCTTTTAAGTTTTGCAGCATCTTCTCTAGTTCAGCTATCTTCTTTTTGCTTTCGGTTTCAAGAAGTTGGTTTTTTACTTTCTCGCCTTCCAATTTGGTATTTAGCTCCTGTGTGGCTTTTACCAATACAGGGATTATGTCCGAATAATACATGCCGTAGGCATCCTCTTTGTTTGTAGGAACAGCAACTACTTCCGGCAATACTTCGAATGTTTCTTGAGCTATCAACCCGAGCTTTGTTCTTCCATCTCCTTTTTTCCATTCAAATGAAACGGGGCGGAGCTTTAATACCTCGGGCAACCCGTAGCCAATATTCTTAATGTTCTTTTTTTGCCTAGCATCAGAAGTGTTTATCGTACCAACCGCAGCCCAAATACTGCTCCAACGCTTACTTCCTTGCCCTAGCTGGTAAGTATTATCCACACTGGGGTTAAGAAAGCCGTTGAAATTAAATTCTCCGCTTGATTGAGCGGTGATGGCTAAACTTGCAGTTCCAAAAAGTATATTGCCTGTAATTTTAGCATCTCCCACAACATGCAGAGGAGATGATGGTGTTGTTATGCCAATACCCACATTGCCATTTCCTTTAACGATGAGCCGCGTAGTATAATTTGATGCAGAGGAAGTAATACCCCCTGTTTGTAGAATGATATCACCAGGTTGAGAATTACCTCCCGAAAACAAATTACCCCCCGATCGTAAATACACCGATCCGGGCATCGAACTCCCTATACTGATGTTATAATTATGACCACCATCAATAGCTACATCCCCGCCATTTCTCGCTTGAGATCCACTGGTTGCATCGCTGCCTTTAATAGTTAAGGCGAAAGCATCGCCTGTATTTGGTTCTGGAGCTATGGAAATCTTCCGTGCTGCGCCATTGGCAAATTGAAAGTCGGAGTTTACGTTTGAAAAACTAGTGCCACTTGCAGGCTGCCATGTTGCATTGCCACCCGCATCTGAAGTAAGCACACGGCCAGCGCCTAGCGTGCCGCCAGTGATTTGAAGTTGACCCGCCACCAGCTTGGCAGTTGTTCCGGTTCCTACATTTACGGTCGTCACGGACCCGTTGCCTAATTGAATGGTGTTACTTGCCATAACGGATGAGTTGGCGCCAATTGCCGTTGCATTAGTTAGCTGGGTTGGGGTGCCTGGACCTGATGCATACCCAATAAAGGTATTGGCGCTACCAGTTGTATTTGCGTTTGCGGGTATATTTGTATAGCCTGCTAAACTGCCCAACGCAGTATTTTGTGAACCGGTAGTAGTAGACAGCAACACACTATTGCCAACGCCCGCGTTGTCCGCGCCTGTCGTATTGCTTTGTAAAGAATAGGCTCCTAAACCAGTATTTTTCGCCCCCGTATTTGCACTCAACGAGAGCACACCAAAGGCCGCATTGTCGCCAGCATTGGTGTTTCCGAATAGTGCATCGTTTCCAACGGCCGTGTTATTTGATGCGATATTGTTAAAAAGAGCACGCGTGCCCAATGCCGTGTTCGCCCCTCCGAGTGCGTTTGTTGTAAGTGCACTCTGCCCCACGGCTGTATTCCCATTTCCAATTGTATTACTAGACATTGCCTGATACCCAAATGCTGCATTTCTTTGACCAGAAGTATTAATTGCCATTGCTTGGTAGCCAACAGCTGAATTTTGAATACCTGTATTGGCTGAAGGAGTATTAGAACCCTGCAAGGCTGAATAACCCAAGGCAACATTGTTATTGACAAAGGGCGCGCCTGAATCATTGTAATATTGCATAGCAAAAGCACCAATAGCAGTTCCGTTCGAACCCGCTGAATTTGCGGAAAGGGTTTGATTACCTATGGAAGTATTGTTACTGCCCACTGTATTTGTATAAAGAGAATTATTACCGTAAGCGGTATTGTAGTTCCCGGTAGTGTTACCCACACCAGAAAAATTTCCAAAAGCAGTATTGTAAGATCCGGTGCTATTAGTGTACAATGCCCCGTAACCAAAACCTGAATTGAATACCCCAGTTGTATTATTTTGAAGTGCCAAGGCACCTACGGCTGTGTTTTCAGCCCCCGTAGTATTTTGTTCGAGTGCACTGCTCCCGATTGCAACGTTGTAATTCCCTGTTGTATTTTGTAATAATGCATTACTACCAATACCCGTGTTTAACTTGGCGGTCGCGTTTGCGTTATTTGCACCGGCTTGGTATCCTAAAAATAAGGGTCCTGTTGGGTCGATTCTCCCAGCCTTTTGATTATTTACTCTAAAGCTTAAAGGTACGTTATCGGTAGTACCAATAAAGTTAGTGCCATCTACCGTGCCGGCAACTCCAGTTAAGCCCCAGGCACTGCCGCTTGATGAAATATTTGTGCCGTTCCAAAATAAACTTCCTCCAACATTATAAAGCCTGTCGGTAGTCACTCCTGGAGCCGTAATTGGATTTAAATAAGTAGCTCCATTTACCTGAAATGTTTCGATCGGATTATCTACCTGAATACCCACACCACTTGGTCTGACATTAAAGCGCATGTCAGGGGAGGCTGCCACCCCAGCCGCGACACCAGCTGGGAAGGTATATATTCCTGCTTTTCCATTTCCTACCAATATTGCGCTGTTCGAGGTCGTACTCCTGTTAATAAAATTTGACCCATCAAAATAAATCCCATGAGCAAGAATATCATCGCTACCTGCTCCTACAATTCCAAAAGCAGAGCCTATCTGAAGTGGTGTAAGTGGAGTAGTTGTGCCAATGCCCACATTACCTGTATTGGTAATGCTCATACGGTTAACGGTCTGGGTATAAAAATCCAGCCCAAACTGATTTCCTCCCGGATTCCTTTTTGAAGCAATCCCCTCCCCAGAACCAAAGCCAAATGAAAGACCATTCACAATACTTCCATTGCCCGCATCTCCATTGTCAACATTCACTCCACCTTGCACCGATAATTTTTGCCCTGGAGAAGTTGTGCCAATACCCACATTTCCATTTTGAATAATGCGCATCCATTCAGTTACCACATTGGCGGAGGACGCGTCACCAAAACGAATACCTGCAGTGGCTCCACCACTACCACGTTGATTGAGTAGCCAAGTTTCTCCTTCTCCCGAAGATCTGTTCCATTGAAGATAGGCACCCTGTTGGGCACCTATTGGCGAAAACGCGGTCGCTGTGAGCGCATTGCCTATCACATTTTGGGCTCCAAAGTTGGGATTGATTTTCGTGCCAGCAATAGCAGCCGTACTGCTAATGTTTGCATTGGTTATGGTATTGGCCGCTATTTTTACCCCCGACCCAGCCGTTCCTCCTGTGACGGAACCATCGGCCACTGCTGACGTTACACCTGTAAGCAAACTGCCATCGCCTTGAAAGGAAGTGGCTTGTATTTTACCGGTGGCGGTAATTACGTTACCCGTGCCGCTATTGGTCAAATTCAGCACTGGTTGAGTTGAATTGATACTGGCAGCATAAGGTAAGGCCAATCCTAAACTATATAAACTCCCAGTTAACTCCACGCGAGGCGAAATTTCGGGTGTTGCATCTATAGTGATGCCCATATAGAGGATGTTAAGAGGTGTAAACGTCAGCGCAGTAGTTTTACCCAAAACGACCGAGAAATTTCCATTGGCAAACGTCAAGCTGGGAAACGTCTCACTCCAAATGGACGTACCACCCGTGCTAACCGTATAGATGTTGAAAGCTACATCATGTGTGCCGGTGACAGCAGTGCCTCCATTTTTAAGATAGCCTTGGTAGCTAATTGTCTTGGGCACTTGCGCACGCAGGGCAGTGTAACCGCTCATGAATAACAGCAAACTAAATAGCAATTTGGTAAATTTCATACTATACTATCTTTTTATATTATTACACTATTCTCACTTACTTCACTTCGCTTTTTTCATCAAAAACTCCTAATTATCTCAATTCCGCACCTCTATTCGCTTTCCCGTAATACTGGATTCTTGGGGAATCATTCAACTGTGCCTACCATTCTATCGCCCAATCGAGCCGTAACCCTGCAGCAAAAGGAAATTGAACCACTACTGAGCCGGAAATCGTACCAAAAACAACGACAACAAACAGAAGCTTTTTAATGTCCAAAAAATTTAAGCAAATTTCCTTCATAAGGATATTAGTGGCGTTGAGATGCAAAACAAGGATGCTAAATAGTTACCGCTTACTGGTGCAGCGCATGCGCTGTTAGAATCTATCCAATAGGGTGTAATATGGATTGCCGCCAAAAAAGGCAAAGAAACAGATACGCAGCTCAATAACTGTTTAATCATACGTGTCAATTTACCAATTCATTTAATTAATCCGGATACGCCTCGCGCTTTTTTGTGAAAATTTTCGGTAGAGTAACGTTTTCCGTCTTTCAATAAGTTTGATACTCGATAGATGTCTGTTGTAACCTTCGTTTTCCAATTTTTTGCCTCTTTTGGCGAGAAGAATAAAAAACGCTGACCAACTGCATTTGAAACCCACAGTACACCAAAAAAAATCTGCTAAATCAATCAGTCTAAGAACGGCAGAAAATTCTTCCCGAGGTTATCGGCTATTATTTTTCTGTATTCAATACTCTTTTTATACTCTTTCGTAAGAAATTGATTCCATAAGGGAATCCAGTCCGACTCCTTGGACGTAATAAACCCTAGTTCTTCAAACGTACCGTAAGTAATGCCATGCATTTTTATGGGTAAATTTTGTCTTGATTTATCTAGGAACTCAGTCAGGTCTTGAATTGTAAAAATCTTCGGATCTTTTGCAATCTTAGGAATTATCTCAGAACCTGACAATCCATAACTGACTTTCAAACCAGGCATAATTTTTTTTATCTGTTCAACATATGCCATATGGCTCGTTCCTTGAATAGCGACCAAAGAATACCCTTTGTATTTTGTCGCCAATTCGTTTAAACTAGCAATATTGGGGGCGCTTTTGTGGGTTACCATAACCACTAAATTATTCATATAGCTTGGCGTAAAAGAAAAATATTTCTTGCGCTCCTCAGTAATAGTTACGTTAGATACCCCAAGAACATTTTTTGAATTTTTCACCGTTTCCAAAAAGTCAGAAAACACAGGGACTTCTCTTTCATAGTTTACAGTTAACGCCACCCCATATTGCCGTTGGATAAAATCGCCAAACCTCGCTATCAATTCCACGCAAACGCCACTCATAGCAGTGTTTTTTTCGATAAGGCCCGGTGATTGATAAAAGACGGCCGTTATTGTTCCCTTGCCTTGTTCTTTCACCTTCGCCCAGCTATCTCCCTGTAGCTTTTGGCCATGCACAAGGCTGCAACCCATAGAAAGAAAAACAAGTAGATACTTCATGTGATTAAATTAGTAGTGAGACATTCGTATCGAGACATAAAACGTCATAATCATGCTGTTGGGTGTAGAGCATCTTGATGGCGATTTCATGCTTTGTATTATTGGATTGCGATCAATTGTGTATGTAGAATGCCCTTAACACCTTATTACGTTATTTTTAATTTTACTATTAAGAAGGCACACAGCACTTCAAACCTATACTTCTTCTTCAAAAACCTCTTCTAAATTAATCGCTAACTCTGGTAATGTAAATGGCGTTAGTTTATCTAGCCTTGTGTAGGGTTTTAGCTGGCCTTGGTACTTTCCGTTTCCGTCAAGTAGGTAAACCAACACGGTTTGCCCTCTAGGATCTACTACCCAATACTCACCCACTCCAGCTTCTTCATACACCTCAAATTTTTCATGCAGGTCTTTGAAGGAGGTTCGCGGGCTTAGCACTTCAATGATCCAATCTGGGGCGCCAACACAGCCCAGTTCGTCAATCTTTGCCCGATCGCATATAACACAAACATCAGGTTGTACTACCGTTATGATCTCTTCATCACTAGTCCCTTTGTTGGGCTGGGGCAGCCGCACATCAAAAGGGGAAATGAACACTTTGCAGGGTTTCTTTCGGAGGTAATTGGCGATTTGCCGGTGCAATTCTCCCGCCACTTCTTGATGCCGAACACGTGGTGCAGGCGACATTCTGAAAACTTTGCCACGGATAAGCTCCACCATTTCGTCAAACTGCCACGTTAAGTACTGGGCATAGTTGTAGCTTCCCGTAAGGTGGTCGGGCTCTTGCACTAAGCTTTTATCTTCGGTGGGTGGATAAGTCTTCATTAATCAATGTTTTACCACTATCCTCTTTCTCAGCGCACTGGTTCCTTGCGAAAGGAATTCCACCAAGTATATGCCATCGGCTATCAGGCTAGTATCTAATAACTTACTCTTTTGCCCTGCTTCAATTTGGTCTTGCAAAACTACCCTTCCAAACTGATCAACCAGATTTATATAAATTGGTTGCGCTCCTAACGCGGGCAACGACACCACCATTTGATTATTAGTAGGATTTGGATAGCACGAAATCTCTTCCGTAGTCCACTCCTTTATTCCTGTCACCAGCGGAGGATACTCTAAATTCAATGCAATGGCTGTTTGATATACTTCTTTTGTAAAGGCGTTTTGAACAATAGCAATAATGGCGAGGTTTGGCTTGGTAAGGTCGGTTGGGTAAAAACTCGCAAAATCGGGTGTCCACTTGAAATTGAAAGCCCTGGATTCATTCAACTTCAAATCAGTTTCAAAGCGAGTTCCGGCAGCAGTAGGATACAATTTCTTGACTACATAATCGCTGGTCACTTCACCCGTTTGAACTAACGCTTTCTTCTGTGGCGATAACGTGGTCAAATTGACCTTCTGCTCCACAAGCACAATGTGCAAAACGGTTTGTTCCTTTGGAAGTCCTTCTTTCGTTCTACTTTTTACAAAAACAGTTCCCTTTATGGCTCCTTTGTCATCCCCCTCATCTTTAACAATTTGCGCAGAAACATTCACATCTGCTTCCGCTAAATCCAGTGTTTTAAGCTTAAAATCATTTATCCATGTTGAAAATAACTTTTCATTGGTATTTCCATCCATTTGCACGCGTGGCGTCTGTGTAACGTTGTAGAATAGTGCCCTCGCCCCTAGTTCGTTTGGATTATCTAAGTTAAACGGATCTTCTTTAGGCAAACTCAAATGATAATTTAATCTAACTACATCAATGCCATTTTTGATATTCGCGCCAAGGCGCGCATCATCCATTAAGAGTTGTTTTTCCGCCCTTTCAATATTGCCACGGCTGTCGGTTGACATATTGCTAAGGCTGGTGAAATTCTCAAGTAGAACGGTGCGAGTACGAGAACCTATGCGCACGTTATCAATAGCAAAACCCACACCTTGCTTGGGCTGATCGGAACTTCCTAACGCAAATCGAAATACCACTTGCTTCCGTTGATCAACCAAATCCAATGAATGTCTCGCTTCTACCCAATTATTGCTTGCGGTCTCTGCTTGAGTCCAGCCATAATCTCCTTTAGGTTGGTCGCCTGGCTTGGTAACCAATCCCGTTCCATTGTACCAATTGGAACCCGTTGGATTATCCAGATTTGTTTCACCCACAGTGAACCTCCAATTTTTGGTAGGATCTGCAATATTTTTACCATCCATTGAATACTCTAGTACTACTCCATCCGATGGTGAAAGCTGATTATAAAAATCAAATGAAATCACTGGTCTTTTTAATGCTGAAAAGTCAAACACGGGTGAAAACAAAAACGAATCCTCTAACTCATCGTAAGAACCATTACTGTTCTGGGTTTTCAAAATACCTGACCCTTTTGAATTCGGATCGATAATTGAATTTGCGCTCAACCACTTCCAAGAGGAAGGCTGTGCCGAATTGAAAGGATTTCTTAGTGTTTGCCAGTCGCCATTGGATTCATTAAAAAATTCTTCATACACTTCTGATTCCGTTGCCAATTCAATCTTTGGAACGATGCCCACGTCCAAGGTTTTAGTTCTTGCACAGCCTATTTCACCAATCGCTGTTAGCTTTACTTTATAAATACCTGGGTTTTTGAAGTTCCGATTCACCGATACAATATTTCCGCCAACCGCTGGTAACCCGTCACCAAATTCCCAAGTCCTACTCTTTATTTTATCTCCTGCAACAGAAGATTGGTCTGTAAACAGTATTTCTTCGGCATTACTAATTCCGGTAAACAAGAAGTTTACATCTGGATTTCCACCCACCGGAACTAAATTTGCTAGGAACTTAGAACTACACTGCAAGTCACTTTCAACAACGAGTGAAACCGAGTACGTTCGCGCATCTTTAAATCCGTGCGAAGGACTTGCCTGTGAAGAAACAGCATCAATTGAATTGTCTCCAAAATTCCATTCGTTCTTTAAAATGCTTCCTGACGATAGCGTAGATTCATTTTTAAAATTAACTAGTTCAGGGAGCACACAAGCTGTAGACCAAGAGAACTTCACTTCAGGTCGCGGGTTAATTCTAAATGTTAGCGATGTGGTATCAGTTCCCTTCGTAATGGTGTTTTGCACAATATAGCGCACCGTATATATCCCATATCCTTTGTATTTCCTTACTGAATCAGTAGCAACTATACCATTACCGTTAAATTGATCAACTAGCCCGGGAAAAACTTTATTCTTATCGATCGTAAAAAATGCTGTAACGTTGTCGGAAGTTTTTGGAAGGCCACTTAATTCTGCTCTGCCCAAATCTTCGCAAAGATTTACCAAACTTGCCGATGACTGATTTATAGTGAGGCTCGGTCTGGGAGGCACATAAATCGCTACAGATTGGGTAAAATTTTCAAGCTCACCCGTCACTAAGTTTCTATACTTTCCAAGAAACAATAATTGTCCTAATCGGCCACCCAGAATGCCAAATTTCGCTCTGTTAGAGGATGTGTTGAATAACTTAGGATTAAACTCATAATTTCCATTGATTGGACCCGCTAACGAAGTAGAAACATCAATGCCAAAATTCGCTGGCGTAGGTGATGATACCGTTAACGACTCCAGCGAGTACCTCACTCCTTTTCCATTTCTTAATATTGGAATTTTTACCGGATGATTTGAATTGTATAACGTATCAAGCCCATTAACAGCTTTTGTAAAATCATAAATTGAAATTTCCTTTGTTGCTGTGGCGGTGCAGCCGTTTCTATCTGAATGCACCATTGAAAGTACATGATTGCCTACTCCAGCAGTGATAGGATCCAGTTGATCTGCACTTACTCCTGGGCCAGAGAATTGATTTATTCCATAATCATTTATGTTAATACGTGGTCTTAAACTGAGTTTCAATATGTTATTTGAAATGGAACTTGAAAGAAGTTGATTACTGCCTTCCTCATAAACGTCCAGCGGCACAACGGGTATTGTTGTCACGTTAAGAGAGCCTAAGGCTTGAAAATCACTTATGCCTTTCAATCCGTTACCTCCAAGGCGATAAATATCACCTTTCTGAGCAGTGCTTGTTGCCCTTACTTCAAGTCCTTCTAAAATAATCTTATCCCTGCTAGCCGTTCCACCAACAGAAAATGTAACAGTAAATACCGAACTACTTGTATACTCAAGCGATCTAATGGAAATGTCTGCCCCTAGACTTATAACCGTATCCGCTGCCGCAGAAATGTTGAATTCAAACCCTTGCGGTACCAACAAATTAATCGACTGGAAAACTTCAATTCCATCTTTGAGGGGATTCACCTCAAAACTGTCATTTTTGCTTTCGGAAATAGTGATCGGGTAAACAATCGGCTGAAAATCACCCACACATACGGAATAATTTTTGGGACCTGATACCACTATATTGGTCTTTATCAAATCTGTTGCTGTAAATGTTAGTTTTTTAATGCTCGCGTCCTGCATCTTTACTGCATTATCATTTTCAGCAGCCAGCCAAACATCATAGCTTGTTCCATCAACAAAGCGCGCAGACAATGGGCTAACCTGTAATGCGCTATCTCGAAAAACTTTAAAATTTCCTGCGCTGACAACAGTATTCGGATACGTTGAAGGTTGATAAATTTGCAACGCACTCGGTGGTGGCGATAAAGTCGGAGTAACCAAGTAGTAAACAATTCCAGGTTTGTTTAATGCTACCTGAAGATTGGCACCAATTAAGGTAATGTCTACTACGTCATTCTTAAGATTGGGCGTGTTACCCGCTGCACTTGTTACTACAAATTCAGGTGCTAAATCATCCACCGTTGTGAAAGACCAGTCACTAATGTTGTCAATACCCAAAAATCCGTTGTCCCATTTATCGATAAACCCAACGTTGCCAGCTTTACTGCCAGGGGCAATAGTTACATAATAGTTAGTAAGGTTCTTCAATTGATTGTTTGTAGGGAATGAAAAAGTGGTACCAGTCGAGGGTGCGTCAAATGGCAAACTCAAATCGGCAACTTTAATTCTGTCAAGTGTGTAAATCGAAATTTTTCTATCAAGTGACGTCACCTGTTCGTCAAACTGTATTGTTAAATTTGAATTAGTAGCAAAATTGTTATTCCTTTTTTCGGGAACAAGCTTCATTATCTGAGGAGGTGTGACATCATTAAATGAATAAGTTCTTCCTAAAATGGCATCCCCAGAAAGGGTACCTCGAGAAAGAACGATACTCTCTGTGGGTATTGATGGCGTAATGGAAACCGTATTCAAATCAACAAATGGATCTACATCGGCCGCTAAGAAAAAAGTCACTTTTCGCAGACTTAAATCAAATGGTTTTGAGAAACGGACGATCACTTTATCAGATTCAAGAGAAAGCAATGCGTTCGCTTGCACATCTTTAGAATCGAACGTTACATTTTCTGACTGGTAAAGCCTTACCGATTTCAAAATAGTTGCAATGGGATTACCGAAGGAGACTGCAAACTCTTGCAATAAGGGCTCGTTGATACCATTTATCTTATTTGTTAGATCCATCGTGAATCCCAGAAGTATGCGGTCTTTGGATGCACTATTAAGAATGGGTCCAGTGCTGATGCCGTTATTCAAAGGGGAAGGTGAGTTAGGTGGTACTTTAGTATCTGCTGATGAAATGGCAATATTAAAAACAATTGGAGGTTGTACTCTTGCAGTCAACGTGAAAGCAGATCCTGCGCAGCCGACTGCGCTGACGGGAATAATTGAATAAACAACATCAACAGTGCTGCTTGAACTATTCAACCAGGCATCATCAACTAGAACACTGTCGTTTTGGTTGGATGCATTCGAAGGATTACCTGCGGAAGCTGAGAGGCCTCCATTCGAAATTGAAATAGTAAAATCTTTGGCGTTAATTCTTGATACTTGGGTAGCTATCTTGAACGCATCGCCAATAGCCACATTTGAAAGAACGGGTTTCTCAAGCGGAACGCCCTCGGGCGAAGGATTTACAGTCACCTTCAAATTAGCAGGGGCACTACTACAACCATTTGCAGTTAACACCAATTTATAATTGGTTGTTATCGCGTTAATGGTATTATTTGTCAGCGTTTCATTGATGTTCCCAGTTCCTCCTCCAAGGGCAGGAAAAAGTTTGCTAACTGCTGGCCGCGACCAATTAAAAGTGGTTCCCACAACATCACTCTGCGGAGTGTATCCAATTGGAACGCCCGTACAAATTCCAATTGAATCTTGACTGATGAGCGCAGGAGAGGGATTTACGATGACTTCAATTTTTGCGCGAGGGCTTTCGCCACAGGTCGATAAAAATTGGCTTACAAAATAAGCTGCCACTCCGGCATCAGCGGTTAGCGGAGTGGGCGCATCCGTGCTGGCAACACCTCCAAATTCACTAGTGTACCATAGCAAATTAGTTCCATTTGCCTTCAAAGCAATAGCTACTTCCCCTTCGCAATATTTTACTTGACTTATTACTTCTGGAGGCGGAGGCGTTGAGTTAACAACGGTTATGGTCACGTCTATCGCTTGACCGATTATTCCATTCGCAATCGGAGTAACTGTGTAAGTTGCTGTTTCCAGTGCCGATGAGGCGGTAAGTGTTTGCGCTATGGAGTTTCCCGTTCCAGAAACAGCACCTGACAATCCTGCACTGCTGGTGACCGTCCAGCTATAATTCGTGCCGGCAACTTTGTTTGGATTACTCAGCTGGATATTAGTAGCCGAACCTGTACAAATAACCTGCGAGGCTGGTGTTGCGGAAACGGTAGGCGGTATGTCCACTCCGATGCCTAACAAATTGGTTAGCAATGTGACAGAATTTTTTGTTCCTGTACCAGCAATCGCGATCTCTGGTTTACCATCAGAAGTTAAGTCGGCAATGGCCATCAAACCTAAATTCAAGTCGCCATTAAAATCAATGCCAGAAGAAAATGAACTCGAATTGAGTTGGCCAGCTATCGCTTGGTTGATGAAGACGGTAACCGTAGACCCCGAATTGTTTGAATCCACAATATCCAATTTCCCATCCCCATCTACGTCTGCTAGCTCAATGCCGTAGGGAGCACTACCCGTTATGAAGTTTACGCGCGCTGAGAATGAATTTTGCGTGATAAGCCCATTCGCAATTACATTTTTGAAAATTGACAATGTGTTATCAATAACATAATTACTTATTACTATTTCCTTTTTACCGTCTCCATCTAGGTCTCCCACGGCAATTCCAGTCGGAAAATTCCCAGTCGGAAAATCAATTTTCGGCAAGAAAGAGGCTGAGGAGATCTCGTCTGACGTGCTGATATTTTGTAGCACCGAAAAAGTATCATCGAATGAGTTGCTAGCGATCAAATCAGGCTTGTTGTCGCCATCAAGGTCAGCTATTTCGAGTAATTCCGGACCCGCTCCAACACTAAAATCAACTTTGGCTAAAAACGAACCGGTAGTTATAGATCCTAAGTTGCTTATATTTCTCAATATAGAAATGGCGGACGTGGCAGCGTTTAAGACAGCTATATCAGGCTTACCATCACCATTTATGTCCGACACCTTTACGTCTGTAGGAACCCCACCTACGGAAATATTTACACGAGATCCAAAAGAGCTACCATTAATGGTACCTGGAGTTGAAATATTTCGGAAAATAGAGATAGTACCGTTGTTAATATTTGAGGTGATAATGTCAAGTCGCATATCCCCGTCTAAATCAGCAAGCGCGATATTTTTAGGTGCGCTGCCAGAGCCTGTTGAAAGATCCACTTTTGGAGCAAAAGAGGCCAAACTGCTTCCACTAGATGTTTTATTCGCCAAGATTGACACGGTATTGTTATTTGAGTTTGACACCACAATATCGGGCTTTCCATCACCGTCAATATCACAAATGTCTATTCCTTCAGGCGATCCTGTTATACTATTGGAAGGAGTAGAAAAGCTGCCAGGACTAAGTCCAACGGGGGAAAAAAAGGTGGGCACGAAATATTCTGAAGAGATGGCAGTCTTACTTCCAACAGTAATTGAAATTGGGCCATATTTAGCACCCGAAGGGACTTTAACCACTAGCTGTATAGAGGTAGCACCTGTTACTGTCGCGCGTGTGGAACCAAAAAAAACAAAATTATTACTGCTTAGCACATCAAAATTACTCCCAGAAATAGTGACGGTTGCACCTGGCTCGCCAGCAAGGGGCGAAAATCTAGTAATCGATGGAATCTGGGCAAATAGAGAGCTTGTTGTGAAAACTATCAACGAAACAAGAAATCTAATCTTAAGCATATATTAATTACAAAAAAGGGACTGTTAAATTTAACCAGATTTGAACAATTTTAATAATAATTAATCACGCAAATAAGTGATATCGAAAGAAAACACTACGAATCTTATAAAGCCGCTAAAAAAACATGATGAAATAAAACAATTTGACCTTTGGCATCATCAAAGTTGTCAACAAGCCACGAAACAAAAAAAGGCTGCCAAAGTTATGACAGCCTTGTTAATATGTGAGCCTGTAGGGATTCAAACCCCAAGTCTTCTGATCCGTAGTCAGATGCTTTATTCAGTTAAGCTACAGGCCCGTGGAAGAGTTGCAAAGTTAAAAGAATAATTAGAGATGGCAAAAAGAGTATTTTTGCCCTGCGAACAAAAAACCTATTTTTGCGCCCTGTTGATATATCTGTAGTTTATGTTTTAATGCCTAATTTTTTACTAATGCTCCAAAAACTCATCGTAATCGCACTTTCACTCACTGTTTTCGTAAGTTCTGCTCAAGAGAAATCAAAAAAAGCGGCAATGCCAGATATACCAGGCTCTTTTATTATTGATTTCGGTTTTAATAGAGCTATCAACCCACCCGACAAATTTTCACAGGATTTCTGGGGCTCGCGAACAGTAAATGTGTATTATCGTTATCCAGTGCGTTTTGGGCGCACAAAATTCAGTGTGATTCCAAGTATAGGGCTTAGTCTTGAGCGGTATAAATTTTCAAACAACTTTACACTGGACCGAATCCCCGCGTCAGATGGAACGTATCCTCTCTTTATCGCGACCACCCAATTCCCGAATACAACGATTATCAAGAGTATGCTGGTAACCAACTATCTCGAGTTGCCAATAGGGTTTAGATATGATACAAAGCCCGAAGATATTGCCAGTAGTGTAAGTTTTGAATTAGGAGGTCGTGTAGGGGTTCTTTACCAATCATTCACGAAAGTGAAATACGAGGAAAACGGGGAAACCAAAAAATCATTTGATGAGCAGAGCCACGGACTGAACTCATTGCGCTATGGCCTTTATGGAAGATTTGGAATTGGTGGCTTTAACTTTTTTACTTTTTATAATTTGAGCCCTACCTTCGAAGCTAACAAAGGTCCTGGAAAAACAACCATGAACAGTTTTACTTTTGGGATTTCAATTAACGGGTTTTAGTTGCTTTCCCTTTTTTCCTTAAAAAAGAATAATCATACCATCAAAGCCAATCATAAAACCAACAAGCGAACCAACCAAGACTTCTCTGGGTGTATGGGCATTTAGCTGAAGCCGAGCCGACATAACTAAACCTGCCAGAAAAATCAATAAAATAACCGCGTAAACTAAACTTTGCCCCGCTGGCTTGCATAATGGAAGCAAAATACCAATTGCACCCCAAATAGAAAGACTGTGTACGCTTACTTTGTAGATAAAAGTAAGAAGACAAGTTGCGATTACTAAAGATGCAGTAATAATTGATATCCTGGAGAAATTGATTGATAAGTTGATTCGATAAATAAACATACCAGCCACCAAAATGTAAATCAGGGCAATAAAAATAAAAGGAATAACACGTTCTTTTCTATCGCTTAGAGACAATGAAGAAATGATGCTAAACCGCTTAAAAATCCATAAATTAAGTGCAGGCAACAAAAAAGTTAAACCAAAAACAACAACGGCAAAAAGGGGCAACTTAGATACCGGCAACAGGAGCATCGGAGGAAACAAATAGCCTAGCAGCAGCACCAAATAAGTGCTTAAAAGCAACGGATGAAAAACAATTGAAATAAACTGAGCTGCTTTATTCATCATTTTTACATCTCTTTCCGCAATCGGGCTACGGGAATGTTCAATTGCTCTCTGTACTTGGCTACGGTTCTTCGGGCAATATTATAGCCCTTCTCATTGAGTAAATCTTCTAGTTTATCGTCAGACAACGGCTTTGCTTTATCTTCGGCTTCCACGAGTTCCTTTATTATTTGTTTTACTTCTCGGCTGCTTACCTCTTCGCCAGAATCGGTAGCAATGCCTTCCGAAAAGAAATACTTCAGTGGGAAAATCCCGAAATCAGTTTGCACTGCCTTACTACTCGCCACCCTGCTCACCGTAGATATATCCATATTTATCATCTGAGCGATGTCTTTCAAAATCATGGGTTTGAGCTTTGTTTCATCGCCCTCCAAAAAATAGTCGTATTGGAAATCTACAATAGCCTTCATGGTGCGCATTAGCGTATTTTGTCGTTGCTTAATGGCATCAATAAACCATTTCGCTGCGTCTAATTTCTGCTTCACAAAAGTGACGGCCTCTTTTAATTTTTTATCCTTTTTATCGCTTTTATCGTAGGCTTTAAACATATCGGTGTAAGACCTGCTAATGCGTAACTCCGGGGCGTTGCTTGAATTCAACGAAAGTTCCAACTTGCCATTATTGTTGGCCAGCATAAAGTCGGGAATAATATACTGGTTCTTAATCATGTCTGCAGTGCCTTCTCCTCCGGGTTTAGGATTTAGTTTGATGATAAGATCGATCGCATCTTTGATATACTCCTCATCGTCCAAATCCAATTTTTTCATGATTTTGGAGTAATGCTTTTTTGTGAACTCCTCATAGCATTCGCTGATAATGCGCCTACCCACAATTACGTCCACGTCTTGCCCATCGTCCATGCGTTCCAACTGAAGCAACAGACACTCTTGCAAACTGCGTGCAGCAATGCCGGGTGGATCAAAGCTTTGAATCATCTTCAGTACTTCCTCTACCTCCCCAAGTGTGGTTTCAATTGCTTGCGAAAAGGCTAAGTCGTTCGTTATTGATTCCAATTCTCTTCTTACATATCCATCACTCTCAATACTTCCAATAAGTTGTTTTCCAATAGCATATTTACGATCGTTCAATCCAAGAAAGCCGAGTTGCGTCATCAAACTCTCATGTAGAGAAGTTCCGACAGCAATGGGTAGCTCCCTATCCTCTTCATCACCACTATTGTCGTTATTCGTTTTATAACTGCTGTAGTCGTCTTCGCCCAGGTAATCTTTCAAATCAACTTCCACCTCTTGAGGGGTTTCCTCTGTCTGCTCAGCCTCCGTTTCAGTAGTCTCTTTTTCAGGTACTTCTTCTTCAGCTCCTTCTTCTAAGGCCGGATTTATTTCTAATTCCTCTTCTACTCTGCTCAATAACTCAGCAGTGGGCACTTGAAGCAGCTTGATGAACTGTATTTGTTGGGGCGATAGCTTTTGCTGAAGGTTTTGACTTAAGCCGAGTTTTTGCATAATTATCTGTCTAATGCAAAGTTATTCGATAAATAATTTATTAAGCAATTTAGTTCGCATCGCGCTACGATAAACATCTAAATATCGATCGCATTCAGTGCCAACTAGAAGATGTAACTTATAAAAACGCGAATCTTAGAAACTTTCAAGTAAAATGCTTTTTTTTGCGACCCAAGTTATTTTTTATGTATCGCACCAAGATAAAAGAGCTCCTCAGTTCTCCTCCAAATTCTCAGCATGTCACCGTGATGGGTTGGGTAAGAACAGTTCGCAACAACCAATTTATTTCAATTAACGATGGTTCTACCATTGAAAATATACAAGCCGTTGTTGCATTGAATTCGTTGGAAGAAAGTGTCCTAAAACGAATAACTACCGGTGCCTGCATTTCGGTTTCTGGTGAACTAATTGCCTCGCCAGCAAAAGGTCAAACCGTGGAGCTAAAGGTAACCGAGTTGCTGATCCTTGGTGATTCAGATCCAGAAAAATATCCTCTTCAACCTAAAAAGCATTCATTAGAATTTTTGCGAGAAATAGCTCATTTGCGCTCTCGAACCAGCACTTTTGGAGCCGTGATGCGGGTGCGCAATGCCATGGCTTTTGCTGTGCATAAATTTTTTAACGATCGTGGATTTGTTTATGTACACACGCCCATCATTACCGGATCGGACGCGGAAGGCGCAGGCGAAATGTTCAGAGTAACAAATCTAAATGCGAAAAATCCTCCACTTGACGAGCAGGGTAACGTGAACTTTAAAGAGGATTTTTTTGGGAGGGAGACCAACCTCACCGTTTCTGGCCAATTGGAGGGAGAAACCTATGCGTTGGCGTTGGGCGAAATTTATACGTTTGGCCCCACTTTTAGGGCTGAAAATTCAAATACTACCCGGCATTTAGCCGAGTTTTGGATGATAGAACCAGAAATGGCTTTTTATGATCTGAATGACAACATGAAACTTGCCACCGATTTGCTTCACTACTTGGTAAGGTATGCGCTAGCTAATTGTAAAGAAGATCTGGCCTTTTTGGACAAGCGCGCAGAAGAGGAGGAAGCAACAAAGCCACAGGATAAACGAAACGAACTGGGCCTTATCGAACGCCTAAAATTTGTTACTGAAAATGATTTTGAACGATTGAGTTATACCGAAGCGGTTGAAATACTCAGAAATTCGACTCCTAACAAAAAGAAGAAATTTCAGTATTTGATTGACAAATGGGGGGACGACTTGCAATCTGAGCACGAGCGTTTTTTGGTGGAGAAACATTTTAAAAAACCGGTTATTCTTTACAACTATCCGAAGGAAATTAAATCGTTTTACATGCGGCAAAATGAGGATGGCAAAACCGTGGCCGCCATGGACGTGCTATTTCCCGGAATAGGCGAAATTATTGGTGGCTCCCAGCGCGAAGAACGCTACGAAAATATTGTGAGCAGGGTAAAAGAACTTAATCTTCCAGAAAAAGATCTTTGGTGGTACCTCGAGTTGAGAAAGTACGGATCAGCACCGCATAGCGGATTTGGACTTGGTTTTGAACGACTGATTCTTTTTGTAACTGGAATGACCAATATAAGGGATGTAATTCCATTCCCGCGGTTTCCAGGCAATGCTGAGTTTTAGAGTTTGTTATTATTGCTCCGCTCGCACCCGCGGCTTGGATTTTGATTTTTTAGCAGGCTTCGATCCCTTGCGAGGCACATAAACATAATCGTTTTCGTAAGTGGGGCAAGTAACAGTTTGACTGGCACACGATGCAACTACAAAAGCCGCGATCAAAATATAGATTGATTTACTTTTCATAAGCAACGTTTTGATGATTATCGTACGAAACGAAGTTAAATGTAATTGGATACAACTGATCCTACAAAATAAAAACCGAAGAATTCTTACATTGTTTTCGTCCGCACTAAAACACTTTTTAGAAAGAGTAAAAGCCCGACCCTTTCGAGCCGAGCTCCCAACCATCCCTCAAAGACTTGATCAATTGACCTTGATCGATTTTTTCAGTTGCTTCTTTTCGTCTTTTGGAATTGTTAATTCCAAAATGCCGTTGTTGTATTTCGCATCAATCTTTTCCGCGGCCACATTTTCTGGCAAGCTGAACGACCGCGTGAAAGAACCATATTGGGTTTCTATTGAACGAAAGTTTTTTTCCTTCTTCTCCTCGGAGATTTTCCGTTCACCACTGATGGTTAAGTAGTTATCGTGGAGGTCAATTTTAAAATCATCCTTGTTCACACCCGGAACTGCAACATGGATTTCATACTGATTGTCATTCTCGATAACATCTACCTTTGGAACAAAAGAACTTCCGCCACTTTTCACAAGTGATTCGTTAAAATACTTGTCGATTAAGCTGCTGAACGTAGCAGGAACAAAATCATTCGCGTTATACCTGATGATACTCATAATTTTATTTGGTTTTAAGTTTAACATTTAGTTTTAAAATCTATATTGACCCTATTATTGAAAATTATGCCGATAACAAAAAAAAGACATTTTGGCTTATTTTCGATCTTTTTTCAGCAATTTAAAGACATAATGACATTAAAATGATTGATACTTCATCTAAACAAGGACAACTTGTTCGCTCTTTGGGGCTGTTTTCGGTTTTTATTCTTACCATCAGTTCGGTAATAGGTTCAGGTATTTACAAGAAGGTAGCACCTATGTCGGCCGAGCTTTTATCTCCTCACCTTGTTTTGATCTGCTGGGTTTTAGCGGGTGTGATTTCGTTGTTTGGCGCCTTAAGCAATGCCGAGGTGGCGGGCTTGCTGGCCGATTCTGGCGGGGAATACGCTTACTACAAGAAAATATACAACCGTTTTTTTGCTTTTCTTTTCGGCTGGACAAATTTTGCAGTAATTAGATCGGCATCGGTGGCGTCTATCGCCTACGTATTTGCCCAATCTTTTAATTCGTTAATTCCACTACCTCAATTGCCCGCGGACATTGCAAATGTTTCGCTTCTTGGGGTTTTTTCACCTTTCGATAACTTCGGTGTGAAGTTGCTCACCATTTCACTGATTATCGCACTATCGTATGTTAATTTCAAAGGCCTTCGTTTTGGCGAAGGATTAAGTAAAGGCATCACGTTGATCGTGATCATAAGCATTTTTATGGTCATCGTCCTAGGGTTGACTATTGGCGGGGGTAGCTTTACAAATTTCAACACACCGGCCACCGGCTATATCGAAACCTCTTGGCTAGATCCTCGGCTGATAACACAAATATTCACAGCCCTTCTTGCGGCCTTTTGGGCCTATGAGGGTTGGAGTTCCGTAGGTTACCTTGGCGGTGAAATAAAAAATGTGAACCGCAATCTACCGCTCGCCCTGGTTATGGGCGTATCGTTTATCATTTTAATTTATGTAAGTATCAATTTCACGTATTTGTACATCCTACCTATTGACGAAATCATTGACGTGCAAAAATCACAAAACACAATTGCTGCCATAGCTGTTGTCAAACACTTTCTGGGTAATGGTGGCGGACTGATGATTTCTATTCTAATTCTCTTCACCACGTTTGGCTCCACTAATAGCACTATTTTACCTCCACCTAGGTTGTATTATGCGATGGCCAAAGAAGGTATGTTTTTTAAAAGCGCAGCGAAAATTCATCCAACTTATAATACCCCTGCTAATGGTCTTTGGATTCAGGCGGTTTGGTCATGTATACTTGTTTTGTCTGGTAGCTTTGATCAGTTAACAGACATGCTTATTTTCGCTTCCTTCATTTTTTATGGTGCCACCACGGTGGGTGTTTTTGTGTTGCGCATAAAAATGCCAGATGTGCCACGGCCATACAAAGCGTGGGGCTACCCGTTTGTGCCTGCTATTTTCGTAGGGTTCTGTATTGCTTTGATTGTAATCACATTTGCAAGTAGGCCTAGAGAAGCATTTATGGGCCTAGCTCTCATACTTAGTGGTTTGCCGTTCTATTATTATTGGAGCAAAAAGAAGCCTTAGGCCAGGATGTCTTTTGTTTCCTTTCATGTTTGTAGATACTGTACTAAAATTCTCGACTTATCGATATGTTATTTTTATCAATAATTTAAAACCGTAGAAACTACCTTCTCATTATATTTTTTTGAAGCAAGTCTTGCCTTAAAATTTCGAAACGACTCATAGGGAGCTTGAGCGCAAACCATGTTCACCATCCAAGCAGGCACCGCACCACCGGGATTTATCTCAATTGAATAATCGATATTTACGCGATTTTTAGACAACGGAGTCAGCACCCACAATGCTTTGGAAAAAGGCACTCTTACAATTTGCTTATTTTCTGGCAGATATTTTGGCAAACTATTGCAATTCAGTGTAACTATTTTTGTTTGCTTGTCTTGCGATAATTGGATACGGATTATCAGATCGCGGTTGGCAATTGGCCACGGAGCATCGACTTCAGAGTAAAACGTCACATCTTCATCAGTGGGCTTTTCTAGTTTTTTAGCGCTAATCGTGTTGAACTGCCACGTGTCGTACTTTTCCACATCCATGATAACCGAGGCTACTTGCGAGAGCGTAGCCTCCATTACCACCGAAGCGCGAATTGTTTTAAATCGCGAGTTATCATTGTTGCATGTATACACCTTTATGCTATCCTTTTCTTTTCGGAGTACGCACTCTTTTTGAGCATAGCATAGTGTGCTAACCATAAAAAGAAAAAAGATGGAAACCTGCTTCATTACTATCTGGTATTCAATTTCCACAAAAGTCTAAATCCATACCAATGGGTTGCCCCGGAGGGGGAGCGAATAAAGATTCAGCCTTAAACTCTGTTGGATTTTCTTGCAGCGATTTAAGTTGTTGAAGAAGGTACGCATAGTGTGCTTTCCATTCTTCATCAGCTGCAGTGGCGATTTTCAAAGGTAACCAAGTCTTTAATTGATCCAGCTTTAAAAGTGCAATTGCCTTGCTTTGCGCAGATGCATCTTTATGTTGACTCAAAAGAGCTAGGCTAACAAAAAGTGCGTTGTTGGTTACCTGCTGAATGGCACCTTCATAACCTATTTTTGAAGATGATTTAAAAGTAGCATTGATCAATTTATCCATAATGCTTTCTAAGCTCGGTTGACTGGAATTCCGCGCGTGATATTCCACCAAACGATTAGCACGTTCCGGATAAAGAACCAATCCAAAAGTCATATCGGCAGCAGCCTCCGCAATACCCAATGCATCGAACGTCAATTCTGTCCTGATTTTTATCACTTCACGATGGCGTTCATAACCCAAGGGTCGTGGCGGAATTATTTTGAGTAAACTCTCAGGTAGCATTAATGAAGAAGGCGCAACAGACTTTAACAATGCATTAAGAGCTTTGTCTTGCTTGGCGACTGGAATAAATTCTGTGACAAGCTGCCCATCGCCCTTTAATGCATATCGATAATTCAAACCACCTATTAGTTTGGAAGCCGCTTCGGCTTGGTAACGATGATAAAAATACATAGGCACTAATGCTTCCTCCAGTATCGCCATGGCGGTTCCTTTCGGGATATTTTTCTCGCCAAAGTTCTTTAAAACAAACGCCCGAATTTCCAGCATTCTATTCAACTCATCGGCCGCATCTTTACCATTATCCCACAGATGAGTAAACGGATGCGCACTTCCTTGCGGGCGGGCATCTTGATCTGAAAGAAAAGTTAAACCATCTCTCAATGAATTTTGAATGATGTCATACAACGCTTTGTCTTCATCAACGCCAGGCGAAAAATCCTGATAACCAAAAGTGATTGCTACTTTATCCCACGCGCCTATTTCTTTTGTATACGCATCAGTAACATCTATTTTGCCATTGACAAGTTTGATAGTTGGTTGTGGGTAATCCATCACTGATGCCCGCCCTTCAGTGCTCGAAGAATACGCATGTGCGAGGCCCAGCGTGTGCCCTACCTCATGGGCCGAGAGCTGCCTCAACCGCTGAATTACCAGCTCTTCTAGCTCCTTTGGCACCGGCTTGCCCTCTTCATATGGTGCGAGCAATCCTTCGAAGATCAGGTAATCCTGACGGTCGCGGAGCGAACCCAACGAAACATGGCCTTTTATGATTTCGCCTGTTCGTGGATCAGTCACTGAAGATCCATACGACCAGCCACGCGTAGAACGGTGTACCCAGTTAATTACATTATAGCGCACGTCCATTGGGTCTGCGTCATCGGGTAAAACTTTCATTTGAAAAGCATTTTTATATCCGGCCGCCTCAAACGCTTGATTCCACCAGCTTGCACCTTCTATTAGCGCGTTTCTAATTTGCTCTGGCGCACCTGGATCTACGTAGTAAATAATTGGCTTTACAGCTTCACTTACAGTTGCTTCGGGGTCTTTCTTTTCTAACCGATGGCGCGTAATAAAACGCTGCTCGAGTGGAGTGGTAAAATGAGTTGCATAATCATAATAGGAAGTGTTAAAATAGCCAGCACGCGGGTCGAATTTTCGTGGTTTGTAATTTCCATCCGGCAATTGAACAAATGAATGATGCTCTCGCACCGTAATGGCGGAAGGAGTTGGCGTTACACTTCTAATGAATTCACCTGTAGCCTGCCCTGTAAAAGTAAGAATTACCTCGAACTCAGAATTTTGAGGGAAATTTTTAGTGCGCTCGATATAAAATGCAGAACGAGATTTATCTAATGAATAGCTTCCCTGATTACCAGACTTTAATCTTCCAATGACATCGTGTGCATCTTGTAGCAAAAAATCAGAAGCGTCAATTAACAGCTTCCCTCCTTCTTCAGCGACAATGGTAAATCCAAACAAAACGGATTGCGCAAACGACTGTTCTACTGCCTTTACTTCGGCTGCATTGTTGCTGTTTGCTCTATAAACACTATTCGGTTCAATAAGCAATATTTTAGGGCCTCGCCTTTCAAATTTAACCACGCGCTCCTTCCCTAGCTGATTGCGGTCAAGCCCGATATCATTTGATCCAATGGCCGCTGTTAATGACTCGACATAAAGAAATTCCTGATCTAGCTTATTAACGATCAGAAAAATTTTGTCGGTTTTCTCATCATAGTAAAAATCAAAAAAGCCAGCATGCTTTTTCATCCCAGTTACTTTGGAATCAATACCAGAGGCAGCAACAGGTTTAGAAATAATTTCAGGTTCCTGCTTCTTTTGGGCATAGCTGATTCTAATGCTGAAAACGATAAGGGCAAACGCGAAAAGTCTCTTCATAAGGCAATGAATTTGAAATGGAAAGCTATCGATTAATTAGAGGTAATACAAGAGTGCAAGTTTAAATAGGTTGTTCTTTGTCACGGGAGAAGAATTTAGTCTACCTATCACAAAATCTGCATTTGGTCTTACAAAAGCAAATGCATCTATTTTTCATCGAGGCATTTCAATTCACACCAACAAAAATTGAGTCAAGAAATCCAAAATTCAATCGCTGCTATAGAAGTACCAAATTGACTAACGCGAACCTTAATTGTTCCTGCATATCTTAGTCCTATTCAATAAAATAGTCATTCAAATTTAAGTGCTACGCCAACTTTTGCCCATCTACCTGGCAGTGGTATTAAACTGGTTTCGGTATAAGGCACATCAAAAATATTGGTTACATCAACAAACACAGAGCCAAAGGATGATGTTAGTCCTACTCTTGAATCTACTACCGAAAAGTTAGCAAGCCCCACCCTATCAGCATACCTATAGTTGATCGACTGAAAAATCTTCTCGCTGTATTTCAGTTGTAGTGAGGCCACCACTTGATGATTTAAATTCTGCAACGCATATTTCGAAAAGGCAGGGTTACTTTCCGTTGACGATTGAAGATAAGTGTAGTCCAACGTAAAACGGTTCAGCAGTTTTGTTCTCAAAAACATACTTGGATCAATAGCTAAATTCATATCAAAGCCAGAAGTATTTACACCCAAGAAGTTTTGCGTCTGCCACGGATCTTGTTCTGTTTGCTTGGTGTAATCAATGATTTGTTTTCCGAGACGCGAGAAGTAACTTAATTGGCCACTCAACCACTTTGTCTTTAAAAGCTTTAGTCCTGCTTCGTATGTGACGGCATACTCAGGCTGTAGTGCAGCATTGCCAATATTTTTGGGGTCTTTATAATACAGATCGGTATAGGTAGGGACGCGATAAGTATAACCTAAGTTAGCGAAAACTTTTACTTGAGTAGTGAGCTTATAACCGGCATCAATTCCCGGAAAGACATTTGTTCCGAAATCAGAATAATAATTCAATTGAACGCCCGGAGTTACATCTAGTAGTCTGGTGAACTGAAAGCGATGCTCAGCAAACAAAGTGGCTACCGTGCGCTGATGGTTGCCCAAGTTATTGCTAATCAGCAAAAGGCGGTTTATGTCGATACCTAACCCCGTTACACCCAACCCGCTTGAAAAAGTAGCGTTCGCTTCATAACCAACCGTGTTACTTGTATGAAGATTTCTATAATAACTTGGATTGTTTCGGATGTAAATATATTCGTCTTGATTTCTCCGCCAGTAGGTTCGTTGACTAAAAGAAACATTAGAAGTCAGCTTTACTTCATGAGTAAAAGCCACCAAACTTGTTTGTAACGCTTCATATTGCTCGGTGTTTGATGGATTTCCATAAAATCCATTAGCTCCGAATTTCTTGTTGGTAACACCCGCCACCAAACTTAGCTTTCCCTTTCCTACACTATTGGTAGCGTTATAAAAAAAATTCGTTATTTTATAATTGGTATTGTAGCGATATCCACTCGAGTAGTCGTGAGCAAATGACGCATATTGAGAGATTTTTCTGTTGTTTACGGAACCTGACGCTTTTATCCCGCCAAGATTAAAATCGCCAACTGTAGCTTGGATATTCGCATAGGTTTTGTTAGGAGTTTTAGTAATGAAATTGATAGCTCCGGCAAAGGCATTCTGTCCATACACTCTTGCTGATGGTCCTTTCAATATTTCGATACGTTCAATGTTTTCAATATCAACCGGTAGATTCATAGAGAAATGGCCTGTCTGCTGATCGCTCATCTTCACTCCATTTATCAATACCAATACTTGATTGAATGTGCTTCCGCGGATACCAATATCGGTGAGCACGCCGTTTACCCCACTTTGTCTAATGTCAATACCAGCATAGTAACGAAGTAAGTCGGCCAGACTTTGTGATGGGGCACGTTGAATATCAAAAGCTGATATGTGAATAACACTGGCTGACTCTTCGTCAAACCCACTTTTGATACGAACGCCTGCAACTGGCACCTCTGCCAATAATTGAATGGTATCGGTTTGGCCAATAACAAATTGATTAATTAGTAGAAGTGCAATTATTATCGTTGTTATTTTCACTAATCACTAAGTTTATTTAATAGGAAATCATATTTGGCGGCAAATATAAATAATTGAACCACAACGGTGATTTGCAATACTATTGAAGTTTGTTTTTGTTAAATAGAAAAAAAGTAAATTTTTGGCCTGATACTGGTTATGAAAGACTGTTGCCAATTTTGATCGATCCAAAACCTTTTAGATAATTGATTATTTGTACTTTTTAAATAATTTTCTCCAATTGCTCCCATTAGAAAGTTTTCCCGATTACAATTCTGGAGTTATTTTATTAAAAGCTGGCGCCCGCCACCAGTAACTTTACAGCTCCTACTTTTAAAAGCGATTTCCTCGAGCCAAAATAGCCATTCCGTTTGGGTTGTCTATCTTTGCTATTTTACCAATGTCCATCAACGAAGACCTTAACCATACGCTTGAACTCATAAAAATTGAGCGGCAAGCTGACCTTGAACAATACCGTCAAAAGATTTTGCTGCTGCCATTGCATCGCAAAACAAAAGAAGGCAAGTGCTGGTATCCCGTGCGGGTAAAAAGTGCCTCCATCGGCATGGGCGAACGCTACCAAATTGAAATAGAACGCACCAACCATATCGATGAACCACATGTTTTCGGAAGCGGCAAACTAGTAAGTGTGTTTTCTAATGCGGGCAACACACCCGAAAAAGCAAACATAGGGGGAGTAATCAATTACGTGCGCGACAACCTGATGGTAATTACCCTTAACGGGGATGACTTGCCTGATTGGATTCACAGCGGCATGATTGGTGTAGACGTGATGTTTGATGAGATGACCTACCGCGAGATGGAAGCCGCAATGAAGGCGGTGATGAAAGCAGAAGACGGTAGAATAGTTGAGTTGCGAAATATATTATTAGGTGAAAAGAAGGCTAGCTTCTCTGATCAAAAACTAGATTTAGCGTCTCTGAAAAATCAATATACTAAGTTACCAAATGCCAGTCAGGCGTTGGCCTTAGAAAAAATTATTTCAGCACAAGATGTGGGAATTATTCATGGCCCTCCCGGTACCGGCAAAACAACCACGTTGGTCAAGGCGATTAAACTTACGGTGCAATCAGAAGGGCAGTCACTGGTGTGTGCTCCCAGTAATGCCGCCATTGATTTGCTAGTCGAAAAGCTAAGTGACGAAGGTTTGCGCGTACTGAGAATCGGGCACCCTGCTCGCGTTACAGAATTATCGTTAAGTAAAACACTGGACGCTAAAATAGCCCTGCACCCAAACTACAAAGAGCTACGGGTAATGCGCAAGCGCATGCAACAACTGCGCGACATGGCGTATAAATTCAAACGCAATTTTGGTCATGCCGAAAAACAACAGCGCAGCAGATTGATTGACGAAGCAAAAGCCATGAAAGCCGATGCCGATATGCTGGAATTTTATATTGTGAATGATCTACTCCAAAATAGCGATGTGATTGCTTCTACGTTGATCGGATGCACCAACCACTTGCTAAAGGGCAGGAGATATAAAACCGTGTTTATTGACGAGGCTGCCCAAGCACTTGAACCCGCGTGTTGGATACCGATATTGAAAGCCGAAAGAGTAGTATTTGCCGGAGATCATTGTCAGTTGCCACCCACTATCAAATCATACGAAGCGGCCAAAGCAGGTTTGGCTAAAACCTTGTTTGAAAAGTGTATTGAGCGACAGCCTATTACAGGCACCATGCTAAAAATTCAATACAGAATGCACGAAGATATTATGGCATTTTCTTCCCTTCATTTTTACAAGAATGCACTCATCGCGGATGAATCCGTGCGCCTCGCCACCTTACCTACTTATCTCCCAATTGATTTTATTGACACAGCAGGGATTGGGTACGTTGAAAAACAAGACCCTGAAACGCTCAGTCGATTCAATAAAGACGAGGCAAAACTATTAATTAAGGAAATTGAAAAGATAGCCGAGAATATTACTATTGAAGCGTGGTTGGAAGCCCACTACACGCTTGGCATCATTACTCCTTACAGTGCCCAAGTAGATTATCTGCACAAGCTATGCGAAGCAAGCGATATTCTTAACGAGATACATCAATTCATTTCCATCAATACGGTGGATGCCTTTCAAGGACAAGAACGCGATATCATCGCGATCAGCTTCGTGCGCAGCAACGACAAAGGAGAAGTCGGTTTTCTTTCCGATATAAGAAGGACCAATGTGGCTATGACACGTGCAAAGAAAAGGCTAATTATGATTGGTGATAGCGCCACGCTCGGCTCGCATCCATTTTATACAGAGTTACTTGAATACGTTCAGTCAAAAGATTTTTATAGAAGTGCCTATGAGGTGGGCCAGTAGACAAACTGTCGATGGTCGATGGACTATTGTCCATTGAACAAATTATCGTATAATCGCATTCTCGTTTGCTAAATCTTTTATCTCAAGTCTTACATCTCATGTCTAACGTCTAATTATGAAAACCAAACTAATCTTGTGGAGCATTACAGTTGCTTTAAGTGGCTTTTTATTTGGCCTTGATACTGCTGTTATTTCAGGCGCAGAACAAACCATTCAACAGCTTTGGAAATTAGACGACGTCATGCACGGATTAGCCGTGTCTATTGCGCTGTACGGCACGGTGCTAGGGGCGATGTTAGGTGGTTATTTTGCCGATTCGCTGGGCAGAAAGAGAAGTCTGTTTTGGGTAGGTCTTTTGTTTTTTGTGAGTGCGCTAGGATCCGCATTAGCGCAAGATGTGTATACGTTTATGATCTTCCGTTTGATTGGTGGATTTAGCATTGGCGCTTCGTCTGTTATCTCACCCATGTATATTTCGGAAATCGCCCCAGCTAAAAACCGAGGTAAGTTGGTTGCGCTATTTCAATTCAATATTGTATTTGGTATTTTGATTGCATACGTGTCAAACTACTTCTTTCAGGAACTTGGTTCCGAGAATTCATGGCGTTGGATGTTAGGGATTGTAGGCATACCATCTTTGATCTTCACCTTCCTTACCACACTAATTTCAGAAAGCCCCAGATGGTTGATCTTGAAAAAGAACGACTTATCAACCGCCAAAGATATTCTCAAGCAAATCGATCCTGAAACAGCAGAGGCTACTTATCAATCGATCATTAAATCCAACGATGAATCAAAAGGTAAAGCCAAGCTAGCATTTTTTTCAGCAGCCTACTATTGGCCAATCTTACTAACCTTTCTCATGGCGTTCTTTAATCAAGCATCGGGCATCAACGCCATCATTTATTATGCGCCACGTATTTTTGAAATGGCAGGTTTAGGTAAGTCTACCGCCTTGCTTTCATCTGCAGGTATTGGTATTATCAACTTGGCGTTCACCATGATTGGATTGTCGTTGATTGATCGCTTTGGCCGCAAAACGCTGATGTACTTGGGTTCGGGCGGATACTTACTCTCTCTGGGATTAATTGCACGAGCATTCTACACGGATTCTTATGAAGGCATTACCCTATTTGTATTCTTATTCATTGCCTCACATGCCATCAGTCAAGGCACAGTGATCTGGGTTTTTATCAGCGAGATATTTCCTAACGAAGTGCGCGCTGCCGGTCAATCGATGGGCGCTTTTACACACTGGATTTTCGCGGCCCTATTGGCTAACGTGTTTCCAATCATTGCAGGGCAATTTGGTGGTGGCCCAATTTTCCTATTCTTTGCCGTAATGATGTTCTTGCAATTGCTTTTCGTGCGTTTTATGATGCCAGAGACAAAGGGAGTTGCATTGGAGGATATGGGGAGTAGGTTGCATTAAAGGATTTCATGTTTCCAAACTGAAATACTGACCTACCACCCGTTAGCTTTATCAATCCCTAATCATTATTTTTGAGCAAATTGAATTGCTCATGAGTACAAATTCAGGGGAAGAAAAAACATCACAGACACCACCCACAACCCAACAAGTTTACAAACCCAATAACAAAGTCCGGATAATTACTGCCGCCAGCCTATTCGATGGACACGATGCGGCCATCAATATCATGCGCAGAATAATTCAAGCCACAGGATGTGAAGTAATTCACTTAGGGCATGACCGTAGTGTGGAAGAAGTTGTAAATACTGCCATTCAGGAGGATGCTCAGGCCATCGCTATGACTTCTTATCAGGGAGGCCATACAGAGTATTTTAAATATATGTTTGACCTACTCAAAGAAAAAGGAGCTGGTCATATCAAAATTTTTGCTGGAGGTGGAGGCGTAATATTACCGGAAGAAATTAAAGAGTTGATGGTATACGGTATCACAAAAATCTATTCGCCCGATGATGGTCGTGCCATGGGGTTACAAGGCATGATCAATGATCTGGTGGAAAGGAGTGATTACCCAACTGGGAAATCGATAGACAATCAGCCACTAACAATCGACAATCCTGTGAGAATTGCCCAATACATCTCAGCCGCTGAAAACTATTTTGAAGACCACAAAAAGGCATTTGAAGAGTTAAATAAAAAAGCGGCTTTATCAAAAGCACCTGTGCTGGGAATAACTGGTACCGGAGGATCTGGAAAATCATCGATGGTGGACGAGATTGTAAGACGATTTCTGTTAGATTTTAAAGATAAAACCATTGCATTGATTTCAGTTGATCCGAGCAAACGCAAGACAGGCGGGGCATTATTGGGCGATCGCATTCGGATGAATGCAATTAACAACCCTCGCGTATTTATGCGTTCGTTGGCAACGCGGCAATCTAACCTGGCCCTATCAGCGTATGTTAAAGAGGCTGTGCAAGTGGTAAAAGCCGCGGGTTATGATTTAATTATTTTAGAGACATCTGGCATTGGGCAATCCGATACCGAAATACTAGATCATAGCGATATTTCACTGTATGTTATGACTCCAGAGTATGGGGCTGCAACACAGCTTGAAAAGATTGACATGCTTGACTTTGCAGATGTAATCGCGCTCAATAAGTTTGATAAACGTGGTGCTTTAGATGCTTTGCGCGATGTAAAAAAGCAATACCAACGCAATCATAGTTTATGGAATGAAAAGCCAGAAGCTATGCCCGTGTTTGGAACGATCGCTTCACAATTTAATGACCCTGGCACCAATCAATTATACAAACATATTATTGAAAAAATCGTAGCAAAAACGGGAGCTGACTTAAAATCAAGTTTCGAGATTACACGTGAGATGAGTGAAAAAATATTCGTAATTCCTCCTCATCGTACACGGTACCTCAGCGAAATTGCCGAAAACAACAGGGCCTATGATGCATGGGCACTTAAACAAAAAGAAACAGCGCAACAACTGTTTTCGCTAACAAAAACAATTGATACCATTGCCCAATCTTCATTGAATGACAAAGACAGAATTGCTAAAGGGCTCCAAGAGCAATATGAAAAAACACTTCTTGAGCTCGATCCTAAAAATAAAAAACTGTTAGATGAGTGGAGCGAAAAAGTGAAACAATATCAAGCGCCAATTTTCACGTTTAAAGTACGCAACAAAGAAATAGGGATACAAACCCATTCCCAATCCCTATCACACCTTTCAATACCTAAAGTTTCATTGCCTACCTATGAAGCTTGGGGCGACTTACTAAAGTGGCGACTGCAAGAAAATCTACCAGGAGAGTTTCCTTTCACGGCCGGCATTTATCCTTTTAAAAGAGAAGGGGAAGATCCTACCCGGATGTTTGCAGGTGAAGGCGGCCCCGAAAGAACCAATAGACGATTTCACTATGTAAGCCAATCAATGCCTGCCAAGCGCTTATCGACAGCATTTGATTCCGTTACGTTGTATGGTAACGATCCGGATTACCGACCCGATATTTATGGTAAAATTGGTAACTCAGGTGTATCGATATGCTGTTTAGACGATGCCAAAAAATTGTATAGTGGTTTTGATCTCTGCGATCCTAAGACTTCCGTATCCATGACCATCAACGGCCCCGCCCCTATGCTCATGGCCTATTACTTAAATGTCGCGATTGATCAACAATGCGAACGATATATCAAAGCGAATGGATTGGAGGGCGATGTTAAATCAAAAATCTCGTCCATATTCATGGGAAAAGAACATCTTAGGCCGTCATATAAGGGCGACCTTCCGAACGGTAATGATGGATTGGGGCTTTTATTACTTGGTGTAACTGGCGATCAGGTGCTTCCAGAAGATGTGTATAAAAAAATAAAAGCAGACACCATAACGCAAGTCCGAGGAACAGTGCAAGCAGATATTTTGAAAGAGGACCAGGCGCAAAATACATGTATTTTCTCAACCGAGTTTGCTTTGCGCTTAATGGGCGATGTTCAGCAATACTTTATTGATAACGGCATACGTAATTTTTATTCCGTTTCGATCTCGGGTTATCATATTGCCGAAGCTGGAGCAAATCCAATTTCTCAACTAGCTTTTACGCTTTCGAATGGCTTCACATACGTGGAATACTACTTAAGTCGTGGAATGGACATTAACGAGTTCGCACCCAACCTATCGTTCTTCTTCTCCAATGGAATTGATCCAGAATACTCAGTTATAGGAAGAGTAGCAAGAAGAATCTGGGCAAAAGCGTTGAAATTGAAATACGGTGCAAACGAACGTAGCCAAATGTTAAAATATCACATTCAAACTTCTGGCCGCTCGCTGCACGCACAAGAAATTGACTTCAATGATATCCGGACGACACTTCAGGCGTTGTACGCAATTTATGACAACTGCAACTCACTCCATACGAATGCCTATGACGAAGCCATTACAACCCCCACGGAAGAATCTGTTAGGCGAGCGATGGCGATTCAACTAATTATTAATAAAGAACTTGGACTGGCAAAAAATGAAAATCCGTTGCAAGGATCATTTATCATAGAAGAACTAACTAACTTGGTTGAAGCTGCCGTATTAACAGAATTTGATCGGATCACAGAAAGGGGTGGAGTGTTAGGAGCCATGGAAACCATGTATCAACGCGGAAAAATCCAAGAAGAAAGTCTTTATTATGAAACCTTAAAACACACAGGAGAATATCCAATTATCGGAGTGAATACATTTTTGAGCTCAAAGGGTTCTCCAACTATACTTCCAAGCGAGGTAATACGGGCTACTGAAGTTGAAAAAGAATATCAGATTGTGGTTGTAAAAAATCTAAACGAGCTTCAAAAAAATAAATCGGCATCATTACTAGACCAGATGCAAGTTGCTGCAGTTCAAAACAAAAACATTTTTGTTGAATTAATGGAGGCCACCAAAATTTGTTCTTTGGGGCAAATCACAAAAGCCCTCTTTGAAGTAGGAGGTCAGTATAGGAGAAATATGTGATCTTAGATAAGCAAAAAACCCTCTCGCTCGTAACGAGAGGTTTTTTAGCTTAGATAAATTAATCAATATTTTATGGTTCTAACACTGCCAGTTTTATCTGTTACTTCAAAGGTTGGTGTACCCGCAACTTGTTTCAAGTTATACACTAAACCAAAGCTACCAGTTACTGTCATGTTTTCATCGTGAACCAAGTTGTTTGAACCATCAAATATTTTAACGTTGATTTCCTCAGAACCTTTGTTGGCTACCGCTAATAAATATTTGTTTGCTTCCGCTAAACGAGCAACATGTACTGACTTAATAGAAGTTTCATTTGTGTATGCTACTTTTTGAATTTGCTTACCGTCATTGTCTGCAATCTCTATTGTGTATTCTCCAGGAGTCATTCCTTTGAAATTAACCGGACGCACAAATCCGTTTTCGACAACACCAAGGCTCTCAGAAAATACTTCAGCTCCAGTTGCACTTAAAATTCGCATTGTTACTTTTGAAGACTTTGATCCTTCATAGATAACTTTGAACACACCAGACTTTTGGTTGACAACTACAATCTTTGGACTGCCTGGATCTTTTGCAAAAGCCAGTACCGACACGAACAATGCTACTAGAGCTGTAAGGATAACATTTTTAGTTTTCATAATTTTTCTCGTTTTATTTCGACACAAATATACGGCAGTAAGAAAGGCGAGTTTCGAAGTTGTAAGAAAACCTAACTATTCATCTAAAACATCGTTTGCGGATTTATCGAAAATAAAATTGAACTGCAGAAGCTTGAAAACTGATGAATAGAACTATCACGTAGTCTAATTTTCTATAAACACTCCGATAACGTTTGCATTTAAAATTAAGGCAGCAACCCAGGCGATTTGAGATTTATTAATAAAAAAAGCCACCCCATAACGAGGTGGCCAGCATCACTAGCCTATTAAAGGGAGTTAATTTAAAAAGTTAAAATCTTACGTCCACCTACTGAATCCGTTATCTCAAAAGTTACAGGGCCAGAGATCTTCTCTAATTTATAAACTCTTGCAAAAGCCTGATTAGAACTTGACGATTCATTATGCAATATTTGCCCATCTTGATTATAAATTTTCACGGTAACCGTCTCGTTTTCTTTGCCTGGCGCAGTAACTAAGTATTTATTTTCATCTGCTAATCTCACCACATTAAATAGATTCTTCACCCCACCCGAATGATAACTGACTTGTTCTTTTCTTACGCCCGAGTTATCTTCAATTTGTAAAATGTATTCACCTTCTGCTAACTCAGAAAAATTATACGGCCTAACAAATCCTTCCACATTTGATAACTTCTCTCTGAAAACAACTTTGTTATCTGAATCGATAATCGAAATCCTAACGTCACTAGATTCTGAGTTCTTATAAAACACCTTGTAGGTGCTTGTCCCTGTTTTATTAATGATAGCCAACCCTGTTACTGGATCTTTGATCCCACCTGCGAACACACCTGTACATAATAGTACACCAACTGCAACTAATAAATTCTTTTTCATGGTATTGTTTTTTGTCATTAAGACGGCAAGTGGTTGAATAAGGTTGCAGTAGCAACGTTAACGGTATGTTAATGAAAAAAACACGAACGATTTTTTTTTAAAATTTTTCTGAAACGAAAACAGAATTTAAAAGGCTGCCTTAACCTTGACTATAAAGACACATTCTTTGAATAGCTCAACTAGCTAGTTGAGATGAAATACATCTTTCGCTTTCACTGCCTCGAGGAGCAAGTGTTTCTGATATTTTAGCCTAGCTAAAAGAAAGCTTTCTTTCTTTTCATCATCATGAAAGATAAATCTGAGTCGATCTTCAAAATCAAAACCAATTTCATTTGCGATTTCAAAAATCGAAAAGACTTTCAATGGCCCATTGATATTTTGCAAACGCAGGTAAGTCAAATATTCCTCGACCAGCGCCAAGCTGGCAAGTTGTTCAACGTTAACACCCCATGCCCTCGCCTTTCCGCCAGGATACAGTTTATCTTTAAAATGTTTAGTGAGTGAACCCAGCGTAAATATATCCACTCCTTTCACTATGATGTCAGATTCTCCCGTGGCGTAACGCTTTATGATGCTCTCCAATCTTACGAGTGCGCCAACTTTTTCTTTATTCATAGAGTGATTAAAAAAAATACCAAACAGCATGTCATTATTTTCCGCGTCCTCCAACAGTTGTCTGTAACGAGGTTCAAAAATATGTAATGGCACAAGCTCACCAGGCAACGGCAAGATGCTTAATGGAAACATTGGTATGTCAAAAAAATCATTCACAATAGATAAAACAGCCTACCTTTTAGAATGTTTAGTACTTTATTAGATAATGCGGTGGTTTTGAATATTTATCGAAAATTAGCTGCTCTCCTGATAGAAAAGTTAAGTTGACGATAAAAGAAAAATCAATTACACTAGCACCTAGTTTCGAAACGAGTGCGGCCGCAGCTAGCGCAGTTCCCCCAGTGGCAAGTAAGTCATCATGAATTAAAACCCGCTGCCCAGAACGTAATGCGTCTTCATGAATTTCTAAACAACTACTACCGTATTCGAGGTCGTATTTCTGTTTAATTGTTTTGTATGGCAACTTTCCTTCTTTTCTGATGGGAATAAGGGGCAGTCTCATTGCCGAGGCTATCAAAGATCCAAAAATAAATCCTCTGGCTTCAATCGCAACAATCGCTTCGATTCTTTCATTTGAATAGAAATCTGCTATTTCTGAAACTACAAAATCTCTGGCTTCAGGATTGGCGAGAAGTGGAGTTATGTCTTTAAAGAGAATTCCGTCATGTGGGAAGTTCGGAATGTCTCTAACTAAAGCGATTAGATCCTTATTTTCCAAAGGACTCCACTTTATAATCTAAATTAGTTCCAAATAACGGAAAAGCTATTTTAACCATAGCGTAAAAAGACCTACCCGAAATACTTGGTCGATAGCCAACTTCTCCACCATAGGACCATCCAAGCTGGCGATTATATTTTCCATCTACCCCTACCCTAAATCCCAATGGAGAAGTTTTTATAGCTGAAGCAGAATAAGAATCTTCAATACCCGTGGTTGTATCAATGTAACGGATCGGATCTATCTTTAGCTGAGGTGCATAAAGTATGTCAAAAAAAACGGTAATCATGCCGTCATCAAGGCCTTCCTCATATTTATCGAAAGACACCGCCACATTTCTAAACCACGACATCGATCCCCCTAAGTAAGCGGCAGTAGAATAGATATTTCCGAATACGTTAACATCTTTGGCTTTGCCAGAAGTGGGATCAACATAAGAAATAGGAAGGCCAATTCCCGCGGAATTAACTAGATCCGTATTGGTAAGCCCTTGCACCTTCAAGGCCCTATTAAGATCGGTAGTGCTATTCCACAGAAGACCTCCTAATCTAACACCATAAATTTTCCGGACCTTACAAGGGACTTCGGCATGGAGCGGGACTCTTGAAGCCCAACGGTTTCCTTTGTAGCTATTTTTATACAAGACCATTTTAGTTTTTCCGCTTCCTTCAAAATCCTTGATATGATACGTAGCGCCCAGTTCAAAATAATTGAAAATCTCGGGAGTATTTTGGACATTGCTGTTGTTGAGGGCCGTTTGTCGCTCAAAATCGTAAAAAGATGCACCATACGACTTTCTAAAGTGGGCTTTAAAATCCATTTTATCTTTATAGTAGTAACTTGCTTCTGCCCCAAAGCCAGCGGTTACGTTGGTTGCGAAAACTTCTCCATAAATTGGCTGGATACCGATAAAAAACTTCTGAACCGAGTAGGGTTCATCGTAAATCTCTTCGAAGGTTACAGCGGCTTTGTCTTTCCTTTCGGGTTGTGCACTAGCAACAACTGAAAAAAGTAAAATAATTAAGCCAAAAAATAGTTTACTAATCATAAATAAAGCAGCTTAAAGGATAAAGGTAAGAAAAAGACTCCAAATTCTTATTTTATGGCAAAAATTCGCTTTTGCAAACTATATCTAACTGCAAACCTAATTATCTGCACTCAATAGCTCACCATTTTTAAACCGTAGTAGCGCCAGCTGCTGATTATCATTTGCAGCTTTAAACGAATACCCGTTGGAAAGTGAACCGGTGAAAAACTGTGTGGACCTGATGGCCGCCAAAAAATCGCCCCTGCTGGTGTTAAGCACTTCGCGTACGAACATTACAAAATCGAAGCCGTCCTTAGCATAGTTTTCATAAGTTGCCGGGAAACTACCGTGGCGCTGAATAAACCTCTTTCGAAAATTGGAATACGACTCGGTACTGGTGGCGGTGAAACTAGAAGCTGTAAAAACTACCCCTAATCTCTCATAAATTCCATAATCTACCGAGTTGTCTTTGAGCCAAGCCTCATTACCGATAACCAAAACCGAGTCATTTCGTGCCTCTACACTATTGATTACTTTCGAGTATATCAATGGATTATCAGAAGCCACATAAATACAACCTATTGCATTGCGTTTTAACTTAAACTCCGTTGGTTTTTTGTATTTGTCGAACTCAATGGCTGTGGCTAAAATGTTTTGTACCTGAGCGGCCTTTTCTTTTGTCAAGCTTTCGCTAAAAACCATTTTCATTCCAAAAGACTTTGCGGTCTTTATAAAACTATTAGCCAATATACTATCTTTCGGAGTGTCACCACTAAAGACAGCAAACGTCTTTTTTACTTTACTTTTCAAACAGAACTCTGCAGCTTTTTGTGCCATCGTGCGGAAACTAGGCTTAAGTAGCAAAGCATACTTGTTGTCGGCTAAAAATTCACCATTGCTGGAAACAGGATTGATAACTGGAATCTTATTGGCTATCGAAAACTCGTTTACCAATTTAGCCTCATCTACAAATAAAGGACCAACCAGAAGATCGGAGGACTTTAACTCTTCATTTTTTAGGATTTTCTTTAAGGTGTCTAAATTTCTTTCGGTATCGTATGCCAATAATTCTATCATGACACCTGTTTTTGTCAATGAATCGACTGCAAGTTTCATCCCCTGGTACAAGTCGATTACAAATTGATTTTTCTTTTTTGAGGTGGTTGGCTCAAGCACCGACAGCGTAAAAGGAAAAAGTAGAGAAATCCTAAACACTTTCTTGTCGTTCTGGGGTATTGCTTTTGCCGGATAATTAGCCAGTCCCATGTTAAACACTTTGTTCAACGAATCGAATAACGTCCGATAAGCGTTTTCATACCCGCCAGAGGTGATCGATTTTGCAAGTTGCCGAGCAATTATCAGGTCAGACGGAAACTCTTCCTGTAAAAGTTTTAAAGTCTCCACATCTTCGATGGAAGAAACAAAAAACTGTTTTGCCTTTACGCCATCTTCCTTCACCGTGTTATCCTTCAACTCATTTATTTCCTTTATAGCTAAAAAATAATCGCCCTTTCTGAAATCTATACACGCTAGCTGGTACTTCACCTCATCGATATTGACCCAGTTGGGATATAGTTTGGTAAGTTGGGCAAAAGTTTGCTTGGCCAATAGAGTATATCCAAGTTTCTGTGCTGTCAGGCCCACATAAAATGTAGCATGTTCGGAATAGGGATTGTTCTTATCGTAAACCATCAACGCCTGAAAAGCGTCCAGTGCTTCGGCATACTTTTCTTTTACAAACAGGCTTTTGGCTGTTTTGTACTGATCTTTATAATCTTGCGCAAAACTTGTACTGGCGATGCTTAAAATAAAACCAATTGCAACCAAAAATGGTCGGGCTAAAAGGACTATTTTAAAAATGTTTTTTTTCATCACTATTCCCACTCAATTGTGGCTGGAGGTTTAGAACTAATATCGTACACAACTCTATTTACCCCTTTCACCGTGTTTATGATTGTGGAAGACACGTCACTCAAAAATTCATAGGGTAAATGGCTCCAATCGGCAGTCATGCCATCCACACTTACAACGGCCCGCAGCGCTACCACCTTTTCATACGTGCGTTCATCGCCCATCACACCTACCGACTGCACGGGTAGCAGAATTGCACCTGCTTGCCATACTTTATCGTAAAGATTTTGCTTCTTTAATGAATCTATAAAAACATGATCTACTTCTTGTAATAACCTTACTTTGTCAGCCGTAATATCTCCTAAAATTCGAATGCCCAGCCCAGGCCCTGGAAACGGATGACGGGCCAAAATTGTAGGGTCGATGCCCAATGTTTTTCCAACTAACCTTACCTCATCTTTAAACAGCGTCTGCAAGGGCTCAATCACCTTTAACTTCATCTTTTCTGGCAGGCCGCCCACATTGTGGTGTGATTTGATCGTTACTGAAGGCCCCTTGACCGAAACCGACTCTATAATATCTGGATAAATGGTTCCTTGCCCCAACCATTTAACATCTTGAATTTTATGGGATTCCTCATCAAACACTTCTATAAACGATCGACCAATTGCTTTTCTTTTCGCTTCAGGATCAGTAAGGCCTTTTAACGCGTCATAAAACTTATCTTTCGCGTCAACCCCTTTAATATTAAGACCCATTCCTTTATAAGACGCAAGCACTTGCTCAAACTCATTCTTTCTCAACAGACCATTATCTACGAAAATGCAATACAGGTTTGTACCAATTGCTTTGTGAATCAAATTTGCTGCCACCGTTGAATCAACCCCACCCGATAGAGCCATCACTACTTTATCATTGCCTAATTTCTGCTTTAACTCGTGGATGGTGGTTTCTACAAAAAGGCCAGCAGTCCAATTTTGCAAACACTTGCAGATGCCGACTACAAAATTCTCCAGCAGTTTTTTCCCGTCTGTGGTATGAGTTACTTCGGGATGAAATTGAATTCCATACAGGTTAGTCTCAACGTGCTTAAAAGCAGCGACTTTTACAGACGATGTACTTGCTAACAACTTAAATCCAAATGGAAGAGACGAAATGGTATCTCCATGGCTCATCCAAACTTGCGAGTCAATATTTATGCCTTTTAAAAGATCATTTTGAGCATCGATTGAAGAAAGCTTCGCCCTTCCATACTCACGAATCTGCGAAGGCAGAACTTCTCCGCCACTTTTGTGGGCGATCAATTGCGCCCCATAGCATACACCGAGAACTGGTAATGACTTAAAAACTGAAAGATCGACATCGGGCGAACCCTGGTCGCGCACCGAGCAAGGGCTTCCCGAAAGGATGATGCCTTTGTAATTATCTAGGTTAGCCGGAATTTTGTTGAAAGGATGAATTTCACAATAAACACTAAGTTCTCGCACTCTGCGTGCAATCAACTGCGTATACTGTGAACCAAAATCAAGAATTAGAATGTGTTCTGCCATGTGCAAAAATAAGACTTTGAAATTTAGGTTCTAATAAACTACCTAAGATTATTGAGGATCGAGCAAATACTTAAGTCACATAAAAGTTACTTAAAATTAATTCTTTCTTAACAGTTTGTATCGTTTTTGAAAAAAATACATACGTAATGTTTTGACCTCAAAATCAGCAATTTAGTGTGGATATTAACGCTACTTGAACGGTCTATTTAATCTATTCAAAACATTACTTAAAACCACAAAAAAATGAAACCCTCTATCCGTTGGCTTTGCTTACTATTGATTACGTTCTCTTTTTTAGAAAAGGGACACTCTCAAGAACGACCTTTATTTGAACTGAAAGTTATCAAAGATCCGGATGGAACTGTTTATTGGCCGCTAGCTTTGCCTGTTTATGTCCAATTATCACCCCAGCCAGAAGGCAAAGAAGCGGTGGCTCTCACAAAAGTTAAGGAGGAAAATATGAAGGAGTTTGGCCTGCCAATGAAGTGGGACGGGCCTGGCATTCACTATTTGAGGCATTTTGATAAACTAAACAATAAACTAGCAGAAAAAGAAATTGATTACCCAGTAAATGTTGATGGGCAAGCTCCTACAACCACATTGAAATTGCAAGGAGCTCCATTTTATTCTTCCAACAAACACTATTATGGAAAAGGATTGAAAGGTTTAATCACCGCAACCGATGATATGTCAAAAGTTGCTTCGACACAATTTTCAATAAACGGAGCAGCGTTTACTGAGTATACTGGCGAACTTGGATTTAATGAAGAAAGGGAATATTTAATTAAATATCTTTCGGCTGATCGGGTTGGTAATGCAGAAGAAACCAAGTCAAAAGAGTTTACCGTTGATCTTACCGCACCTGTAACAAAATACAGTGCAGCAACAGATCAATTAGAAGAAAAAATCCTCTCCCCACGGACTTTGATCACGTTAGTGAGTGTCGATAACCTATCGGGTGTAAAGAAAACTGTGTACTCATTCGATAACAACAAGCCGAGTCTTTATTATAGCAAAATAAGCCCTGCATTGCTCACAGACGGAGAACACATACTCAATTATTCTTCAACAGATCGTGTTAGCAATGAAGAATCAAACCAGCCTTATTCATTTTATCTCGATAAGATAGCACCAGTAGTTACTTCAACAATTGATGCAAACTTTGTGAAAGTGAACGGTATCATGTACGTAGCAAAAGCATCTGCTATTCAATTATCAGCTACCGATAATAAAGCAGGGGTGAAAGATGTTTTTTACTCCGTTAACGGAGGCGTTGAAACCATTTATAATACGGCATTCAAACTACCGCAAAAACAAGGGCAGTACGTAGTTAAATACCGTGGAGCGGATAAAGTAAACAACAAAGGGCCATTTGTAACAGATGATGATCTTGGCAATATCTTTCTTGACGACACCGCTCCTACTATATCCCATGAAATTAGTTCACCAAAAGTATTTACTCGCGACACCCTGTTCATTACCAAAGATTCAAAAATAACCCTAAAAAGTATTGACTATCAATCGGGCTCAGCGCGCATCGATTATCAGCTTGATAAATCCGCTAACGAAACTTACGCAAACCCCATTCAACTTGTTGCGGATGGTAAACATACAGTCTCTTATACTGGCTATGATCGAGTAAATAACTCGAAAACAAAAGATTTCCTGGTAGTGGTTGACAATATCGCACCGAAAGTATTCTATTTTTTTAGTTTAGAGAAAATCGGGGGCGGAACTAGGCAGCCGTTTTATCCGGTTGGCACGCGGATTTATTTAGCGGCAACCGATAATGTGGTGGGTACAAAGGCTATCATGTATAAATTAAACAGCCAGCCCGAATCTTTATATAATCAGCCAATAGTGTTACTTACTAAGGGCAGTCACATTCTTAAAGTAAAAGCAACCGATGCGTTAGGTAATCAAAGTGCCGAAGAGATTGTTGAGTTTTTTGTCAAATAATGAGCACAGATTGTCATCGACAGGCACAAATTTAAAAAGTGATTTATAGTTTTTTGTAAAATCTTTTGATAATTAGAATGGAAACCATTCACATTAAAAGTTTAATCTCAGATTATAGTAAATGGAAACAAGTGCTAGATTCTCTACCAGATCAATTCGAATCAGGGATTATCGGCATGAGTACAGAAATAGATAAAAGCAACAGCAGTTTACTTAACACCTACATTAAAATGGTGAATATCGAAAAAGCGAATGCGTTAATCAATTCTGAGTTTTTCATTAGGAGGCTTGAAGAAAACGGATTACCCAAACGATGCGAGATGAATATTCTATCTGAAATGTAAAAACGTGTTACGATTCAGTCAAAAAAATAGCACATAATAGTTAAACGTAGCCCCTTGTGAAGTCACAAGGGGTTTTTTAATCAACGCGTTGAAGTAAAAAAGAACAGTCGGAGAAGCCACTAACTGATCACAAAAAATAATCCCGTTTCTGTGTATAATTAATATTTTCTCAACGAAGTTGTAATTTGAGAAGCAACTATTTTGATGTCGTTTTCCAAATAAAAGTAACTAGTCCGTTAAGAAAAGATTTGTTAGGAATAAAAAAATAAGGGCTTCAAAAAAAAATTGAAGCCCTCAGTTTTTTAGTATAATTGTTACTGGTTCGGCTTTGCGCCAAAACGTTTTCTATCTGTTTCATTGAGATAGATTTTTCTTAACCGGATGGATTTTGGTGTTACCTCCACGTATTCGTCTCCTTGAATGTATTCTAGCGCTTCTTCCAATGAGAATTTAACTGCTGGGGCAATTCTCATTTTTTCGTCAGAGCCCGAAGCACGCATATTGGTAAGCTTCTTAGTTTTGGTAACGTTTATTACCAAATCGCCACTTCTATTATTTTCACCGATTACTTGGCCTTCGTAAATTGGGTCGCTGGGATCAATAAAGAACTTGCCCCTGTCTTGCAAGTTATTTAAGCTGTATGCAATCGCTTCGCCCATTTCCATGCTTATCAACGATCCGTTAATACGGCCTGGAATCTCCCCTTTATAAGACTGATATTCTTTATATCTGTGGGTAACTACAGCTTCGCCAGCGGTCTGGTTCATCATATAATTTCTCAACCCAATAATTCCCCTTGCCGGGATCATGAACTTTAAAATCATCCGGTCGCCCTTTGGTTCCATATTGGTCATTTCTCCTCTGCGCATGGAAACGGCTTCGATGGCCTTTCCTGCAACGTTTTCGGGCAAATCAATGGTTAATTCCTCGATGGGTTCACATTTAACGCCATCAATCTGTTTGAAAATTACTTGCGGCTGACCAATCTGAAGTTCATATCCTTCCCTTCTCATCGTTTCAATTAACACCGAAAGGTGCAATACACCACGGCCGAAGACCAAAAAGCTATCGGCTGATCCTGTTTCGCCCATACGCATGGCCAAATTTTTCTCTAATTCCTTCTCCAAGCGCTCTTTTATGTGGCGAGAAGTCACGAATTTACCTTCCTTGCCATAAAAAGGTGAGTTATTAATGGTAAACATCATACTCATGGTGGGCTCGTCAATGGCAATTGATTTCAGGGCTTCTGGCTTTTCGATATCAGAAACCGTATCGCCAATTTCAAACCCTTCGATGCCAACTAGCGCGCAAATTTCACCTGCGTGGACTTCGTCTGTTTTTTTCTTGTCGAACCCTTCGAAAACGTAGACCTCTTTTATTCTAGTTTTAACTATTCCGGCACCTTCTCTTTTCACTAATGCCACTTGCTGCCCAGCTTTGATAGAACCTCTTTGAATTCTTCCAATCGCAATACGACCAATAAAAGAAGAATATTCGAGCGATGTAATTAGCAACTGTGTAGGGCCCACTTCAATTTTTGGAGCTGGGATGTGTTCAATCACCCCTTCCAAGAGAGCCGTAATATCGGTTGTTGGTGTTTTCCAATCCTTGCTCATCCAACCTTGCTTAGCCGAACCGTAGAAAGTCGGGAAATTCAACTGGTCTTCAGTCGCGTCAAGCGCGAACATCAATTCAAACACCTGCTCATGTACTTCGTCAGGTGTACAGTTCTTTTTGTCAACTTTATTGATCACCACAATTGGTTTTAAGCCCAACTGAAGAGCTTTTTGAAGTACAAAGCGAGTTTGTGGCATGGGGCCTTCAAAGGCATCCACTAACAAAAGGCAGCCATCGGCCATATTCAATACGCGTTCAACCTCACCACCAAAATCGCTGTGGCCAGGGGTGTCTATAACATTAATTTTATAGTCTTTGTATCGAACGGAAACGTTCTTTGCCAAAATGGTGATTCCACGTTCGCGTTCCAAATCGTTGCTGTCCATAATCAGCTCGCCCGGGTTCTCGTGATCTTTAAAGATGTGCCCTGCATGTAACAGCTTGTCTACCAATGTAGTTTTGCCGTGGTCAACGTGTGCGATAATCGCGATGTTTCTGATTTTTTCAGCTTCCATTCCCTTAATTCCTTAGTCTAAGATTAATTTAAGGGCGCAAAGATACTCTTTTAAAAGAACTTGCCGCTTTATTTGAGTAAGATCAAATTGAGAAGGTTTTGAATATCAGCGGAACTTATTCTCCAACAAAATAAAAGAGGGGCCGGAAGCCCATTTATTTTCTACTTGAATGTTCAATGGCCCCACCGACATGTTGCCCAATACAATGTCAACGTCTCCGTCTCCATCTAGGTCGTCTGCATCCATCGTGAGCCAATGCCCGCTCATAACCTGCGGGAAAGTTTGGGCTTCAAAGTTTAGATTTCCGTTATTCTTAAAATAAACAAAACCTTCTTCGGGTTTATTCTTTAAGTCAGCAAAAAAAGAAATGGTAGCAAGGTCTTGATCTCCATCTTTGTCAAAATCCCGGGCGATCACTTTAAAACATCCATTAATCGGAAAAAAGTACTCTTCTTTTCCAAAATTCCATTTGCCATCGTTCAAAAAAATATAAACACCATGATACGGTTTTAACGTTTTCGAATAATCAGAGTTATCTCCTGCTGTATAAACGATGTCTAGGTACCCATCGCTATTAAAGTCTGCGAGGTCGAAAGACGTGGATCCATTTACAGCGGCAAAACGAAGCAGTGTTTTCTCTTCGAATTTTCCATTCGACTTGTTTTCGTACAAAAAGATGCCTTCATCGGCTTGCGCCATCAAAGCGAAAACATCATCCTTCCCATCTTTATTAAAATCAACAAATCGAGTTTGCATAGCTCCGGGTTTATCTCGAAGTATAATTTTCCGATAGTTATTATCCTTCTCTGCTTTAAACCAGGCCAAGTCACCATAGAAATTACCAAACTCGCTGACTAAATAATCGTTAACTCCATCTTCATCTATATCCCTGTGTTCTAAAAAAACCGGACGCATTAAGCTATCAATACTTGGCACCTCAGTTACTGTAGGAATCAGTTCTTTTGAAATGGCGAGTTTTTGAATTCTCCCGCTTACGACATCGCTGGGACTGAGAATACCCATGTCAAGAATTGTAGCTTCGCGAGTTCCGTTTTCAAAACTGTCCAATGAAACCGAGGATGCTGCCAAATGAGTAGGTGCTTCTCCTTTAAAGGTTAACTCGTGATCGAAGATTTTTAATTTATAAACTGCGCCATCGCAAATATAGACCGAATGGTTTTGAGGGTCGATCTTAACTTGAGTGGTGACTGGCGGGCGGGTATCTCTAAACGAGGTTTCCTTGTAACTAAACTGGGTCAAGTTTTTTAAAATAGCTGGACTTTCCCCTTTAAGCGTGTCTGGAGCAAGTGTATAGAAATAGCGCACTATTTTTTCCCAATCGGCTTGGCTCATAGCTGCTTGATCAGGCAAAGTACCTTTCGGAGCATTGTATTTGTACATGATTCCGTTTGATGCTCGTATGCCGAGGCGTGGCCCCATGGCAGGCAGAACGCCATACACCCAACTTTTCTTATCAAGTAAATGAGGAGAAGGGAATAGGTGGCATGATTGACAATGTTGTTTAGCAAGCTTCTCGGCTTCAACAAACTCTTTCCTGTTGGAGTTGCAATTGACAAACATTAAGGCTATCATGCCTGCTGTCATGATTGAACCACTAAGTGTTTTTTTACTAATCATCTTCTAAATCTCACAAACGTACCCATCGGCAAGTCATTTCCATTCTTTGATTTCAAGAAAAATTCTCCATACTGAAGCTCTCGCGATGGAAAATGTGTTTTGGCCACATTGTATCCTACCAATGACGAAAGCCCCACTGCGTACATAGATAATATAAAAAAAGAATTGTTCTGCTCAAGCAATTGACTGGCCTGCTCTATCAATTCGTTCAGTTTTTCTTGCAAGGTCCACTTTTCGCCCTCTGGCCCTCTACCGTAAGGGGGTGGATCCATAATAATGCCTTGGTATTTGTTGCCCCTCTTTACCTCTCTCTTCACAAATTTCAGTGCGTCTTCATAGACCCACCGAATGCCGTCCAACGAGTTGTTTTGCATGTTTTGATTCGCCCAATTCAGTCCTGGCCGCGATGCATCAACATGGGTAACATCCGCACCCGCTGACTTAGCTACTACCGAGGCCGCGCCCGTATAGGCAAACAGGTTGAGCACTCTGGGTTTGGTGGTATCCCAACTGGTAATTGAATCATAAATAAAATTCCAGTTTTGGCCTTGTTCAGGAAAAATACCAACGTGCCCAAAGCCAGTAAGCGCTAAGCGCAAGCTAAGATTTAGTTCTTTGTACTGATAGTTTATTTGCCAACTTTCAGGCATCGAAGGTGAGCGATTCCACCCCCCCTTTACTTCGTCAGTAAATCGGAATTTATCACTCTGTTCTCGAGCGAAGCGAGCAGACGCTAACTTCTTCCACTCTTGCTCTGGCAGCACGCGTTGCCAAATAGCCTGGGGCTCAGGGCGCGCCAGAATGTATTTTCCAAATCGTTCTAGTTTTTCAAACTCTCCAGAGTCAATTAACTCATAATCCTTCCACGAAGTGGGGTAAAGTAAATCCATCATGTCTTGTAACTTGCGGAAAGTTATGGAACTTTCCTTAAGATTATTGTATGCATTTTCTAATCACCAGCTCCCAAAACCCTAAAATTAAAAGCCTAATTGCGTTAGAAAAGCCTCGCGAGCGCAAAAAACAACAACTTTTCGTGATTGAGGGAGTCAAAGAAATAGGTATGGCCATCGAAGCCGGTTATAAAATCGGCAATCTGTTTTTCTGTGAAGAAATCGTTTCCAATCAAAACCTCCCGAAAACTCTTGGAACGGAAAGGCAGCTGATTCCTGTTTCAAGAGAAGTTTTTGATAAAATTGCGGTGCGAGAAAATTCTGGTGGAGTGGTTGCAGTGGCAGAAATGCGCGTAAACGAACTCTCTCACCTAAAACTGAAAGCGAATCCGCTGCTTTTGATTATCGAGTCGGTCGAAAAGCCCGGCAACTTGGGGGCGTTGTTGCGCACAGCCGATGCCGCTGGTGTGGATGCCGTTATTTGCTGTGACACACAAACTGATTTTTACAATCCCAACGTTATCCGCTCAAGTATTGGGTGTGTTTTTACTAATCAAATCGCGTCAGCAACTTCTGAAGAAGCCATTAACTGGCTAAAAAAAAATGGCGTCAAGATTTTTTGTACTTATCTCGAAGCAGCCAAACCATATCATGAAATTGATTTTATCCAGCCTTCGGCCATTGTTATGGGAACCGAAGCCACGGGTATTAGCGACCTGTGGGTGAAAAGTGCAGATGCTAACATAATTATTCCGATGCAGGGTAAAATTGACTCTATGAATGTGTCGACTGCAGCAGCGGTAGTAATCTTTGAAGCAAAAAGACAGCGAAGAATCGCAAAATCGTAAGAAACGTGTAAGGGTTTCGGTGAAATAGACTTAATTTTTCGACTATCCTAGCTTACTTTTGAAAGCTTTAAATCTATGCTTTCAACAAAAGAGACTAGTTCAGCTTCAAAACCTACGCTGCCTTTCCTTGCCGTAGAACATTCTCAACTAACCTTGGCGGCACTCGAAAAAACTTTTCCACAACTTTTGTTTTCAACCGACAAGGCAGGTGCAATTACTTTCGCAAACCAAGCGTTTCAAAAATTCATAGGTCGTTCATTGAACGGTTTACTAGATCAAAATATTTCTGATTTTATTGAAAAAAAAATACTTGGCTCAGGAGAAGAAAAAAGTGATAAAAAGTTAATTGCACCGTTTTTTGAGAAATTTATTGAATCTATTAACGAAGGAAATGAAAGCAAAATCATAGAACTAGCCTTGCTCAACAAAGACGGAGTCTCAGAAACTTTTACAACTTCTATCACTGGAATTTTTGCAAAAAACGAACTCACTGGATTCCTGTTTGTGGCATCAAACGTTATTCAACGCGGTAACGAGGAAAATGCATTGATGGCAAACGAAAACAAGTTTAAGCTTTTGACTGAAAACATTCCTGGGACAATATACCTCTGTAAAAACGATGCATTTTTTACGCCTTTATACCTTAATAATCACATAGAAACACTGGTAGGATATACGGCAACCGAGTTTATTTCTGGGGCAGTTAATTTTGTGCAGTTGTACCATCCAGAAGACACAAAAATGATCTTTGAAGCTGTCGAAAAAGCCCTCGAAGAAAAGACCAGCTTTAATCTGCAATACAGAATAAAACACAAAAATGGTATTTATAAGTGGGTTGGCGAAGTAGGAATTGGTTTGTATGAAGCAGGTGAATTGGTAATGTTGGAAGGATATTTGAACGACATTACCGAGAAGAAGAATGCCGAAGACGAGATCAGGCTATCTCGGAGGAATTTAGAGCTTGCCGCTGATAGTTTACAAAAGCAAAACGATCAACTAAATAATTTCGCATACATACTTTCGCACAATTTGAGATCTCCAGTCGGGAATATTTCAGCTTTGATTTCCCTACTCAGCGAAAAGAGTACCATAGAAGAATACAGAACCATTTTTGACAACTTGAAACACACCGCGTCAAGTCTTCAAGACACACTCAACGACTTGATGGAAACGTTAAAAATAAAAGAGGATACGGAAATACAAAAAGACCGACTTTCTTTCCAAGATTGTCTAAACAAAGTTCAACAAGACCTTGCCGGTGAAATAATAAAAGCTGAAGCCGTTATACTGCACGACTTTTCTGGTTGCCCTAACATCGCCTATCCAAAAGCCTACCTAGAAAGCATCTTTCTGAATCTACTGAGCAATTCAATAAAATACAGATCGACCAACCGGAAGTTAGTTGTCAACTTCACTTCATTTCGAAAAGGCGAAAAAAACTATCTTTCTATTTCAGACAATGGCAAAGGTATCGATTTAACTAAGTATGGAGATGCGTTATTTGGCTTGCATAAGACTTTTCACAACCATCCCGAAGCAAAAGGCGTTGGTCTATTTTTAACCAAAACCCAAATTGAAACGTTGGGGGGATCTATTAGTGCTACCAGTAAACTAGATCAGGGCGCTACTTTTACCATTCAATTTTAAAAATAAAAAGGTTATTGTTTCTAATTTAGTAGCTTAGCTGCACAATACCTCAATAATGCACGCTGTAAAACTTGTAAATCCTGGTGTACTCGCTGCCCTTTGTGTGGGCTTGGTCGTTTTCATTATTGCCTACCGGCTGATTTTTCGAACAAAAAAATAATGAAGCAAACAATTGAAACATTCTATACCGCCTTTGCCAACCGTGATTGGCAAACTATGCAAAGTTGCTATCATAAGCGGGCTAGTTTTTCTGATCCTGTTTTTGTTGACCTGACTACCAGCGAAACTAAGGCCATGTGGCACATGCTTACCTCTTCAGCAAAAGAACTAACAATTAGATTTAATTCCATTGAAGTAAATGGTCAGCTCGGCTCATGCAGTTGGGAAGCATTCTACAACTTCTCTAAAACAGGCAGAAAGGTGCATAACAAGTTAAAAGCAACGTTTACTTTCGAAGACGGCAAAATACTAACCCATCGCGATTCTTTCGATTTGTGGACGTGGGCTGGCATGGCGCTTGGCACGAGTGGGCGGCTGCTTGGATGGACTCCATTTATTCAAAATAAAATAAGGTTATCGGCCAGAAAAAGTCTAAAAAATTTCATTGAAAACCATCCCGAATACCAACAACCAACTTTATTTTAAGTGTTTTAGTCCTTGAATACAATAATTCATGGAAAAATAAAATTAATTGTATATTTGTGCGGTTAATGAAGTAATCGGCAGTCTGGAAATAACTCAATAGTTGTTAGTCAGTTCAGATTATCAGAATTGACGGAAAATTTTTAACAACTTAATTACAACAACAAAAATGAACATTTACGTAGCCAACATTCCCTGGAAGGCGTCTGAAGAAGATTTAAAAGGGTTATTCGCAGAATACGGAGAAGTAAGTTCTGCAAAGATCGTGATCGACAAATTCACTCAACGTAGCCGTGGTTTTGGCTTTATTGAAATGAAGGATGACAAGGCAGGCCAAAATGCAATCAATGAGTTAAATGGTGCTGACTTTATGGGTAAAAACTTAGTTGTGAACGAAGCTCGTCCTCGCACTGAGGGTGGACCTCCATCACGCGGTGGCAGCGGAGGCGGAAGCCGAGGTGGCAATAGTGGTGGCGGAGGCGGAGGTTTCCGCAGAGGAGATTTCAACAGAGAATACTAATCGGATAAAATGATAGAATAAAAAAAGTCAGGCCAACAACCTGACTTTTTTATTTATTGTTATCGTGAGGCGCATGCAGTCTGTATGGTGATATACTTTATTTTTTGTACCGCCTGCCTAAACCTGAGACAGCAGCTACATTAAAAAAGCCCACCACTTGACTCCCTTTGGGGTTTTCGTTATTGATATTAGTAGACACGTTAGCCAATGGAGTACTAAATAACTCGGCTATGCCGCCAGGTCGGTTTGTTTGGATTCTCAGTTCACCCAAATAGTCAAATGCCAATCGAGAGATTGAATGGATCTCAACATAAACAGAATCTCCATTTTTATAAGGTGAAAGTATTTTTCCGTTGCTGTCTTCATCCTGTTGCGGGCTGATCGCCTCTCGAATTGGCTGCAAAAACGTAAGACCATCAAAGTTCCCGGTTGGTGCTATCCCTGCATCATAGGCTCTGTTTATGTCTCTTGGTAAATTTATAAGTGATCCATTCTTATATGTTCTAATCCAATAACAATCTCCTGAACCGATTTGATCTCGGGCCCAAAACGAAGCTTTGTCAACATCAGCGGCACCCGGCCCCTGACCTTTTTCAACTTTAAAGGTTATACTATCAATTCTTGTGGTACGAGCCATTTTACAAGAAGAAACAAATTTCTCGCCATTGTAATTTACAGTGAGCGTATAGGTTGCTCCTAATTCGCCAAAGCTGCCACTGGAAGGGAACCATTCATAAATTCCATCTTGCTTCGTACTTTCGGCAAATGGAAATACATTTCCCTTCTCATCGGTAACTAGAACTGATGCACCTTTCACTCCTTTGGGCCTGGAGCTATCGAAGTAAGATTGCGAAAGTGTAAGCTCAATTGTTTGAGTTTGAGGCTTGTTATTTATCCACGCATCGATATTCAACACGGGGCTAGCATTCTCAAGATTTACTGTTACCGTATCCTCACAAGCAAAGAACAAAGCCGCGCCCATAATAATTGGTAGAAGTGTAATTGGACTGTTAAATTTCATTTTGAATAAATTTAGAATTTAAAGTTGTAAGAAACCGAGGGTATCAGAGTGCCTATAATTGATACTTGCGTGGCGCTTGATTTTATTGGAGTTCCTGCAGCCAGTCGGTCAGATGACTGTGAAAAATAAATTGAAAAAGGATTTTTACGAGCATACACATTGTACACAGAGAAAACCCAGTAGTCTCTATTTCTCCGCTTGCTTCCATCTCGATGAAATTCTCGACCTTCCAATCGAAATGAAACATCGAGGCGATGGTAGTCGGCAAGCCGAACGTTGTTACGTGTAGTATTGCCGTTAAACGGAACAAGTATTCCTTGCGAATAATATCGGGATGTTGGAAAAGTTGTTGGCGTGCCGCTGGTATACACAAAATCCGCAGAGATTGACCACCGCTTGTTCAATTCATAAAATGCTACAATCTTTAAGTTATGCCGCTGATCGTAACGCATAGGATACCAATTCCCATTATTGATACCGTCCACTTGCAATTCGCTTTTACCCAACGTGTAGCTTACCCAACCATTGAATCTTCCGGTTTTCTTTTTTGCATATAGCTCTAATCCATAGGCACGACCTTTTCCGCTCAACAAATCTCCCTCCAGGTATTTATTAATCAAAAGATCTGCCCCGTCAATATATTCAACTTGATTTTGAGTAGTACGGTAATAGCCTTCGGCTGAAAACTCAAATTGATTAAACGCCCCGAAGTCTTTAAAATATCCAACTGTAAACTGATCGCCAATCTCGGGCTTTAAATTATTTGAAGTGGGAGTCCAAACATCTAATGGATTAGATGCGGTAGTATTTGAAATAAGATGAATATACTGTGCCATCCTATTGTAGCTGGCTTTCAATGAACTTGTATTAGTCAATTGAAACTTGGTAGAAAACCGTGGTTCGAGGTTATTGTAAGTACTTATGATTTCACCATCTCCGTATTTTTTTTCAGATGCAACAGCCCTTCTTTTTCCAGGGATCGTATCACGATAGGTATAGGCTGAGTTGGGGCCGATATAATCATAGTGCGAAAATCGAAGTCCATATTCAAATGCAAAGCGCGGACTAATTTCAACATTGTTATTGATGTACGCAGACGCCTCTCTTCCATATTTTTTTTGAAGCGTGTTAGCTACTGCATCACCGTTACTTGCTCCTTTTATCCCGGCAGGATTGAATGTATAATTTATTAATTCGCCACCAAAGTTTAGTTCATTTGTACTATTAATGAAGTAACTGAACTGAGGTTTGAAAATAAAGTTGGTAACATCCGACTGCCAGTTTACCCTATCAGTATTATCTTCACCAAATTGAAGCTGGTAATCAAAATTACTATATACCGTTGTGAAGTTGGCAAAGAGCCTGCTATTGAACAGATGATTCCATCGCAGCGTGGCAGTTTTATTGCCCCAATTTATTCCTTGATTATCTCCGAACGCAAAGTTATCTCTTCCCAAATAACCAGACAAATAAATTTTATTATTCTTATTAACCTCATAATTTGATTTTGCTGTTACATCGTAAAAATTCAGCCCAAAGCCGTCACTAAGAACGGGTGCCGCCAGCACATCAATATATGACCTACGAGCCGCTATTATGAAAGAACCCTTGTCTTTCACAATCGGTGCCTCCAATGCAAGTCTGCTAAAAATAAGACCAACTCCACCATTGGCTTCAAATTTTTTGTTATTCCCTTCTTTCATTCGCACATCGAGCAATGAAGCCAGACGGCCACCATAAGTAGCGGGAATGGCGCCTTTATATAACTTAACATCTTTAACGGCATCGGGATTAAACACTGAGAAGAAACCCAACATATGCGATGAGTTGTAAACAGGTGCTTCGTCTAACAAAATTAAGTTCTGTCCAACCGTTCCTCCTCTTACATTAAATCCAGAAGCACCCTCTCCCACAGTACTCACTCCAGGCAAAAGCTGAATACTTCTAATAATATCCGTTTCACCTAACAGCGATGGGATTTTCGAGATGGTACCCATATCTAACTTAGCCGTACTCATTTCTAAACTCCTGGATTTTTGTAGATCAGGGTCACCGCTGATAACCACTTCTTTAAGCTGCTCCGCTTCGTTTGAAAGCTCAATGTCAATATTTTGATTGGAAGACAACACTACCATTCTCTCTGTCTTGGTATAACCGATATAAGAGTATTCAACAGTATAAGCTCCAGAAGGTAGCGTCATCGAATAAAATCCGTACTCGTTGCTAAGATTTCCCGATCTTGTTTCTTTCACCTGCACTGTTGCACCAATTAGTGCCTCCCCATCCGAAGCATCTTTTATATATCCGCTCACGGTAAACTTCATTTGTCCGTTGCTTTCCATTGAAATGAGCATCAACAATAAAACTACGACCGTAAAAATTTTTGACTTCATAGAGTTTCTGTTTTTTAAATAATTATTCAACTTCTTTATTAGCTCCGAGAATAAAACCGATTGCAACATTTGCACCAATAGCTCGCACCGAGTTAATACCTCCTGCATTTTCAAAGCTTCCTGAATGTGAATAACGGATGTTAAAAGACGTATAGAATCTTTTACTCAGTCGGAGATCCATACCACTTTCAATGATTGCAATCATATTTAATCTCGATGCCATTTTCAAGTTACTTGATGAAGGCGGGGGCCCTCCATCACTAGGCCCAAAAGCAGCCATATTACCAGCTTCAAACTTACCCCCGAAAATGATCATAGACATTGGGCCCGCCCCAAAGGCAACATAGGGCCTGGCCTTGTGCCTATAAAAAGCATATTTAAATCCTCCAACAAACGTAGAAAGTAGCCCTCCCCCCACGGTAACGCTAGCTGTTCCGCCAGCAAGATTGATGTCCTGTTTTTGCGGGATACCAAGTAAGCCTACATCTAAAAAGAAAGCCAAGGAGTCGCTGCCCCAACTGGAGTATTGAAACGATAAATAACTGTTTGAATTGGCTACGTTTATGTAAGTTGTATAATCGGTAGGGGCAATAGCATTGGGTAAAAAATAAAATCCGCCAGTAGAAACAGAAAGCGTTCTCCGCTTGTGCCATGAGTGTAGTTTGATAGAATCGACACTACTGAAGCCAGCGGTAAGTATCGAATCGACTCTACTCTTCCTAGGTCTAAGTGGATTCTTTTCGATCGATAAATCAAGTGCATTGACCCATTCGTCAATTGCGTAAACAATAGCAGGTTGGCGAAATCCAAGTGAAAGTTGTGTTGTTTTTATGTGTCCCGATCCTATCTGATTTTTAATTTTCTGAACAAGGCAAAATGAATTTTCAGATCCAACTAATAAAATTGAATGACGGTTCACACGAAACTGATTTTGAAGGTGTACAATTAGCATCGACACGAAAAGTGAATCGGTACTCTTGTCATTGCAGTCCCAATCACGACCCGAAACCATCGGGAAAGCAATAAGCACAGGCTTTGAAACTGATCGCCACTCTTTTTCACTTCCAAATGCGGTGTTTAAGTGATCTTTCTCATGGAGCACAATCACCAATGGTTGATTAAACAGATCAATAGAATTTGAAGATGTTACCAAATAACTTCTAGATTTATTGCTCACATCAATCTGAAAACTTCTCTGGGCAAAAACTGCCCCCTTAGAAAAAATGAGCGCAAAACAAATCCAACCAACTTTCCTCATTACACTTCTTATTTGAAATGCGAAGAACGGATCGTCTACAATAAGTTATAGTATTAATATACCATCATTGGAAATGTGTCGACTAAAGGCCGCTTATTGAAGGCTTTTAGGATCAATGAAGTTATTCAATTGATCTTTGTATGATTCGCTTACTGGTATGTGAACTTCTCCGATTGTAATTTTTCCCCTGCGTAGTGTCTGAATCCTATGAGCATTAATGATAAACGACTTATGTACCCTAATAAAATTATTTCTACTCAGGCGATCTTCCAATGCCTTCATGCTAATGCGAGTAATTATAGGATGCTTCTGAGTAGTAACAAATATTTTAATGTAGTCTTTCAGACCCTCAATAAACAGGATATCTTTTAACAGAATCTTTACGAGTGAATAATCAGCATGAACAAAAAGCGTCAAGTCATCTGTTATGCGTTCCTTTCTGTTTTTTAAGTTAAAGAATTCATACGCCTTGTTGGTTGCCTTAAAGAAACGTTCAAATTCAATTGGTTTCAACAAATAATCAACAACATCCAACGAATAACTCTGTAATGCATACCGTTCATAGGCAGTAGTTAAAATTATCATCGGTGCTGCAGACAAACTTTGAATAAACTGTATACCTGAAATGCCTGGCATTTGGATATCCAAAAAAATAAGGTCAACGTTTCGTTTCTTTAGTATTTCATTTGCTTCGAAACCGTTTTTACATCTTCCAACTAAGTTTAAAAACGGAACCTGTGAAATATTGTCGGTTATTAAATCGAGCGCCAAATCTTCATCGTCTACAGCAATACAATCCATCATGACCAAGCAATTTCAAGGTGAGCAATATGCCAACTGTCTTTTGTGATATAAGTTTTTATCTCATGCCGATCTTTATACAAAAGGCGTAGCCTTCTGGTCAAGTTCACCAAGCCAATACCTGAACTCGAATCTTTGTCATTGATATTAACTAAACTAGTCTTGTTTCTTACAGTAAAACTTATGTGTGAACTATTCGTGGTAAACTCTATTTCTATTTTTGGCTGAACGATCAAGCCAATTCCATGTTTAAAAGCATTCTCAACAAAAGGAATGAGGAGCATTGGTTCAATTGGAACCCCTCTTTTTTCTAAACGTGTTTTAAATTCTACCTCCACATCGTTACCAAACCTGAGTTTTTGAAGACTTATGTAACTATTCAAATACTCCAACTCCCTTTCAACGGTAATTTTTTCGTCTTCCGAATCATAAAGCATGTAGCGCATTAACTTGGAAAGTTGAATTATCACCGGCTCCATTTGGTCTGATTTCTTTCTGGCCAAGGCCGATAAACTGTTTAATACATTGAACATGAAGTGGGGGCTCACCTGAGACCGTAACAACGATAGTTCTGACTTTAGATTTTCATTATCCTTTTCCCTAAGTTGGTTATCAAATTTCACTTTATCAATGGATAACCTAATGCTTGTACTTATCGCTGAGCTGAAGAAAAAAAGAAATGAGAAGAAAACAACTGGTGGCTGTGTTGGCAAGTTATGAACAGGAAATTGCATGTTAACGATGGCAAAGACAAAGGCAAGCAAAAGAAAATAACACCCGAATACAGACATCAGGAAAAAAAACCAATTTCTTCGATATAATACCTTGGGTATTAATACATTCATGTTAAAATAAAACATGACAGCTATCAAGAAAATAAAAAAAATAATAAATAATCTAAAGGGAATTTGTTGCTCTTGAATAAATGGTGGTGGAGTGGTTGGAGGAGTGACAAAAAAGGGAAAAGCAAATGCCACTGACCAAACAGCTACGTGGATAAAGGTAGTAAGCTTGTTCTTCAAGTAATTGGCATTTAAGTGAACTCAAAAATAATAAATCAAAAATGGAAATTACCGTTCCTGCGATCATCGCAGAAAATCTAGCTATCAAATCAATGTTTCTGTCTACAACATCCATTTTCACCTAGCATAATCAAAATAGTAAAAGTCACATTGGGTGAATAAACTTCTGTTAGCTGCCCTCTTTTAAACGGAAAAGGTCTCATGTGAACACGAAAAAATCTTAAAAAAACGCTGAGCAAATTTGCTTTTTTCCTCCAGAAATATTTCATAAGTTTATTTATTAACATTTAGCCATGAAATCGCCATCAAGATGCTCCAAACCAACAGCATGATAATCTCAGCGATTCCCCCGCTTGCAGCGGGGCAGGCAATGTGACAACTAAAAAACAATTATTTACACATGAATCTAAACGGAAAAGCCAAAGGAGAAAATACATATGATGCCATCGTTGTTGGATCAGGTATTAGTGGTGGTTGGGCAGCCAAAGAACTTTGTGAAAAAGGGTTAAAAGTATTGATGCTGGAGCGTGGCAAACCAGTGGAACATCCAAACTACCCAACAGCAAACAAAAATCCTTGGGAGATCGATTATCGAGGAAGGCTTACAGAGGAAGACAAGCGCAAGAGTTTTGTACAAGCGCGTCACTATTCATTTCGTGGCGACAACAAACATTTTTATATCAACGACTTGGAAAACCCCTATCACGAAACGAAACGTTTTGATTGGATAAGAGGTGATGTGGTAGGTGGCCGGTCGCTTCTTTGGGCCCGAATGAGCTGGCGCTGGAGCGACTTAGACTTTGAAGCAAATAAAAAAGACGGTCACGGTGTAGATTGGCCTATCCGATATCAAGACCTTGCTCCGTGGTACGATTATGTAGAATCCTTCATTGGTGTAACTGGTAATGCTGATGGCATTCCGCATTTGCCAGACGGAAAATTTCAACCACCGCTAGAAATGAATTGCGTGGAGAAAGATTTTAGATCTAAGATAAAAGAGAAATTTCCTGATCGTCATTTAATTATTGGCAGATCAGCGAATCTCACACAGCCGGTGAAGGGCCGGGGGCAATGTCAATATAGAAATCTCTGCCACCGTGGGTGTCCTTATGGTGCTTACTTTAGCACAAACGCAAGTACCTTGCCAGCCGCCTTCGAAACGGGCAATCTTACGCTTCGCCCAAATTCCTTGGTGAATAAAATAATTTATGACAACAATAAAGGAAGGGCGACTGGTGTTGAAATAATCGACACAGAAACAAAAGAAGTTATTGAATATTATTCAAAAATTATTTTTTTGAATGCCGCTACCCTAGGCACTACTTTCATTTTATTAAACTCAATGAGTTCGCGTTTCCCGAACGGCTTTGGCAACGGGAGTGATCAAGTAGGAAGGAACTTAATGGATCATCACAAAGGGGCTGGCGCGAATGCTATCGTTGAAGGTTTCGAAGGTAGTTACTATTCGGGGCGCAGACCAACAGGAGTCTATTTGCCGCGCTTCCGAAATATTTCGGAAAAAAGAAATGACTATATCCGAGGATTTGGATTGCAAGGAGGTGCGGGCAGATCGGGCTGGGACGGTTCGGATGCTTTTGGCCAACAGTTAAAAAAAGAAGTCCAGAACCCCGGATCATGGCATATGGGATTAGGTGGTTTTGGTGAGTGTCTACCCTACCGTGAAAATCGTGTTACCCTAAACACCGAGCTAAAAGATAAATGGGGAAGACCCAGCTTAAGTGCTGATTGTGAGTTTAAAGAAAACGAAAAAGCAATGCAGCAAGACATGGCCAATTCAGCCGCAGAAATGTTAGACGCAGCAGGCTACAAAAATGTGAAGCCTTATGTAAACACTTCATTTCCTGGCAACGCCAACCATGAAATGGGCACAGCCCGCATGGGACGAGATCCAAAAACATCGGTGTTAAATGGTTACAATCAAATGCATGAAGTGCCAAATGTGTTTATCACAGATGGATCCGCAATGACTTCCTCAGCGTGTGTAAATCCTTCTCTTACTTATATGGCCCTCACAGCAAGAGCATGCGACTATGCAGTTAAAGAATTGAAAAAGATGAATATCTGAATACTCATTTCGAACTGAAAAAAAGTTAAAAAACACTGAGTTATCACTTTTTCCATTTTCTTACATAAAAGTTAAAAAGAGTATATTTGACTTTTGTGTGTGGCAAAATGTGCTAAACTTCCTGCTTAAGATGCTTCGTAGTATTATTCTGCTTGTTTTAACTTGTTTGTTTCAATTGGCATTTTCACAAACCCAGATAACGGTTCGGGAATCCATTTTACGGTCAAAAGCAAATAATCCATTTCTAAAAACATTGAAATTTGATTTGGATGTAGCACAATCGGATGTCACAACCGCTGGATTGCGTTTGAATCCAGACTTTCAAACTCAACTTTTTACCATTCCACAGTCCAAATATTGGGCGGATAACACAGGTTATTTAAATTCCGCCAATACGCAATCTTGGTTTCAATTAGGAATGCCCTTTCGCTTAAAGCCAATAAGAAAATATGCCACTGATGTTGCATCTAAAAACCTTTCTGCAACTCAACAAAATATTTTAGAATTTGAAAGGACACTAGTATTAGATGTGTGCAACATTTGGTTAGATGCTTGGTCATTTCATGTGAACATGGAAATTCTTTCTCAGGCAAAATTGAATATCGACACACTTATTAAAATCAACGAAAACCGTTTAAAAAATGAAGTAATCACCGTATCAGAATTAATAAGAACCCAGGTACTTTCAGAACAATATGCATTGCAACTTCGAACTATTGAACAAGACTTTTCAAGCCAATTAAGAAAATTGCAACTCATTACAGGAAGTACTGACAGCATTGCCATAGATTATAATGATGAATTCATATTCAGCCAACTATTGCCGCCTGTAGACTCATTGGTAACACTCGCCTTAACAAAGAGAAATGACTTGCAAACTGCTAAGGCCAATAAAAACGCAGCCCAGAGCAATGTTACCCTACAGCAAGCCTTTGTTTATCCCAATTTGTATGGAAGTGCGTTCATTAATCCGCAAAACAGCATACCTTACGTGGGGCTTACCGCAGGCATACAAATACCCATTTTTGATAGAAACCAAGGCGGAATTGAAAGATCAAAAGCATTATTAAATCAAACAGGAAGCAATGTTCTGGCATTAGAAGCAAACATTAAAACAGAGGTAAAAAATGCATACGCTGCTTATTTAATACGGAAAGGCAATCTGCAACGGTTTCAAAATATTATGCAGCAATCTGAAACGGTGCTTAACACAATTAAATATAAATACCTTAAAGGGAATACCACGATCATTGATTTTTTAGAAGCTCAACGTACCGCATTGGAAACGAAAAGGATGTATTTTGATGAAGTACTTTCGTATAGAAAGAGTAATCTCCTTTTGCTATATACTTCGGGTTTGATAAATGATTTATAAAGAAAAAACTCATGCGATACTATTTCCTTTATTGTTTACTTATTTTGGCACTCTCTTGCCAAAAGGCAGAAAAAGTAGACGTTCAAAAACCCGAAGATTTTAAGCCCGAAGTAGCAGACAATGGTGAAACCATCATATTCAAAAAGTATAACGAACGATTTAAATCGATAGTAATCAGCAAAAATTCAGTGATGGGCAATTATGTGGCACCTGCAACCATAGTTGCAAGCATTTTAAAGCCTTCAAGAGCAGAAGCTAGCACCATTATACTTTTTGATAAAGAAGAGCTAAACTTACTTTATACTTCTTATTTGTCAAGTATAGCGCATTATAAAAAAGACACTGACTATTTGCAACGAGTTCAGGACATGTATGCCCATCAGGCTGCCACTGGTGTGGAGTTAAGAGAAGCCGAAACGGGAGTAACAGATGCCGCAACAGAGCTGGCAGAAAAAGAAGGCCGTTTTAGAATGTTAGGTTTTGATCCTTCAGAACTTAATAGAGCAAAACCTGGTGTTATATGGCTAATGTCCGATGTCTCTGAAAGCGTGCTTAATAGTTTGAACAAAGGACAGAACTGCTCAATCGAATTTACATCTTATCCCGGACAAGAGTTTATAGGCCGTATCGATGCGCTTGGCGAAGTGCTTGACCCTGCTACTCGTACGCTAAAAGTTAGAATTATTATGACTAACAATGGAGGTAAGTTTAAGTCAGGCATGTTTGCCAGGGTTCGTTTTAATCTTGACGTTAAAAATGCGCTAACCGTACCCGCAACTTCAGTTATATCCGTCCAGGGGAAGAATTACATTTTTAAGAAGAACGGAAATAAAATTCATAGGATATCGGTCGTAACAGAGAGCCAAATCGGTGATCAGATTATTGTTTTTAAGGGGTTATCTGTTGGGGATTCGGTGATAAGCGAAGGTGCAATGCTACTAAAAGGATTGAGTTTTGGTTATTAGCTATTTCCCTCATGATTAACAAAATTATCTCCTTCTCTTTAAAACATTCCGTCATTGCAATACTAACCACAATTCTAGTGCTTGGCCTAGGACTTTGGATTTACACACTTCTAAAAATTGAAGCCTACCCCGATATATCAGACACTAATGTTATTGTAATCACGCAATATGATGGAAGAGCTGCGGAAGAAGTAGAGCAGCAAGTTACCATACCTATCGAGCGTGCTCTCAACAATGTACCTGGTGTGCTAGATAGAAGATCGAGAACTATTTTTGGTCTTTCTGTTGTGCAGCTCACTTTTCAAGAAAGTGTTACCGATTTCTATGCCCGGCAATACGTGGCAGAGAAACTACTCTACGCGGAACTCCCTGAAGGTGTTACTCCGGAACTAGGCCCCTTAACCTCACCCACTGGAGAGATTTTTAGATATGTGTTACAGGGTGACGAAAATTTCACCCCGATGGAGATAAGAACGCTCAATGACTGGACCATCAGACCTAAGCTGTTGCAAGTTCCGGGCATCGCAGACATAAGTACGTTTGGTGGACCAATTCGTCAATATCAGGTTTTAACTAGCCCTGAAAGAATGCGAAAGTACAACATGACACTTAAGCAACTCATTGAAGCCATCCATGAAAACAATCTTAATACGGGAGGTAACATTATTGAAAGAGGTGGACAAGGATTTGCAGTTAGGGGCATTGGGGCGATAAAAAGTCTGCGTGATCTTGAGAATATTGTTGTAAATGCTTCAAATGGAGTGCCCATTTTTTTGAGAGATGTGGCCAGCGTTGAGATCGATCCACCAAGTCCTTCAGGCATTATGGGGTATACTATTCCCGACAGCAGCGTTAACGTGAATGCAGGGACCGAAGGCATTGTTCTATTGAAGCGAGGGGAAAATGCCAATGAGATACTTAAAAACCTGAATGCAAAAATTGAGGACATTCGAAAAGAACTTCCAAAGGGGATGAAGATTCATATTCTCTATGATCGCTCGAGTTTGATAAACTATACATTAGACACAGTTTCTCACACCCTTATGGAAGGGATCACAATTGTGTTGATAATATTAATCCTTTTTTTAGGAAGCATTCGGTCGGCAATAATTGTAGCTATTACAATACCTATTTCTCTTCTTTTTGCATTCATCATGATGAAGATTACCGGAATACCTGCCAACCTTCTATCACTTGGTGCCATTGATTTTGGGATCATCGTTGATGGTGCGTGTATCATGGTTGAACACCTGATAAGGACAATTAAACAAGCAACTAAAAGCGACAGGGAAAAAGGAATGCTCCATTTCGCTGAACACTCTGCTCAAGAAATCGGTAAGGAGATTTTCTTTTCAGTTACCATAATAATCCTGGCCTACCTACCGCTCTTTACTTTGCAGCGAGTAGAAGGGAAATTATTCTCTCCTATGGCGTATACTCTTTCTTTTGCTATTCTAGGATCCATGCTTTGTGCCTTAACCATAATCCCCGTCCTTATCTCCATTGTTTATAAAAAGCGTTTTGAAAACCTAGATTATGATTTTAATAAGAAGAGAGGTTCAATATTCCGACACCTAATTAACCTATTCAAACGGAAAGAAGGTCTACAAAACGAAGAAAAGAAGGTGAAGTACAACTGGTATCAGAAATTCTTGGATGTTTACCTAAACATACCTTCATCAGGGGTAGCACTTACATGTATTGTAGTCTATATATGTGGGCACTTTGGTTCAAAAATGGGATCAGAATTTCTACCTCCACTTGACGAGGGCTCCATTTTTCTGCGTTGTAACCAACCCTCTGGAATTTCTATAAGAGAAAGCGCCAAAATTGCTCCTGCTATTCGTGCTATTATTTCAAAACATCCTCAGGTAAAAAATGTATTCACCCAAACTGGGCGAAATGATGATGGCACTGATCCTTTTGGTGCTAACAGAACAGAAATACTAGTTGACCTCAAACCTTATGGTCTTTGGGTAAACGATACTTCTAAAGCTGATTTAGCGTTAAATATTAAATCAGAACTAGAGCGACAATTTCCAGGAGCCTATTTTTCATATGGGCAACCCATTATAGATCAAGTTACTGAAATCGTAAATGGCAGCGCTGCCGACCTTGCCATTACAGTAGCATTTGATAGCTTACCTAGAACCAGACAAATAGCTGAACAGGTCGCTTCGATGCTCAACAGGCTCCCTGGAGCAAGTGAAGTGGGCATTGAGCAAGAAGGCCCCCAAGCACAAATTGTAGTGGAAATAAAAAGAGAGAATGCAGCTCGCTACGGTATAAATATAAGCGACATTCAATTAATGATTGAAGCTGCTGTAGGTGGTAAAGTGATCAGTACTGTTTATGAAGGTACCAAGCGCTTTGATCTTGTTATTAGATTTCTACCCGAAAACCGAAACACTGTTGATGCTATAAAAAAACTACTTGTTCCTTCTATCAATGGATCAAGCGTACCGATGAGCGAACTGGCTGAAATAAAAATGATTGATGGACAAACCAATATTTATCGGGTAGAAGGCAAAAGAATAATCACTGTTCGTAGCAACATCCGTGGGCGAGATCAAGCAGGATTTGCCGCTGAGGCCAGCGCAAGAATTGATCAACTAAATATCCCTAAAGAGATTACTATTGGCTTAGGCGGTCAATTTGAAAACCTTATTAGAGCAAGTAGGCAATTATCTATAGTTATACCACTTACCCTTTTGATAATTGGAGCTATGCTTTACTTTATGTATCGAAATATATCGGATACCTTACTTACCATCCTTTGTATTCCTTTTGGTATTTTGGGAGGCATATCCGCTCTTTTGATAAGGGGTTATTATTTCAACGTATCCGCTGGAGTAGGCTTTGTTTCACTATTCGGAGTTGCCGTAATGGCTGGTGTACTGCTAATTTCTGCGTACAATCGCGCACTCAAAGATGTTTTACCTGAATTGATGAAAAAGGATTACTCGCTTCCAACGCGTCAGGCATTGAAAAAAATAATCATTACTACTTCCAATGAACAAATCAGACCTATCTTAATGATGATTACCGTGGCAATGATTGGATTACTGCCAGCGGCAACAAGTAAGGGAATTGGGTCGGACATACAAAGGCCACTCTCAACTGTTATTATTGGCGGATTGATAAGTTGCTTAATTCTTATTCCATTAATTTTACCCAATGTCTATTATCGTTTAAAAGCCAAAAACATTGAAAGACAAAAAAGAGACCAGAAATAATCTTGATCTGGCTAATATAATACCACCATTAACCCACTTACGCCATAGAACTTTCGTTAATAGTGGGGACTAAAAGCAAGCACCTTGAAATTACTATACACCCTTCTCTTTATTGCAACCTATTTTTCATTATCCGCACAGAATAAAGATAGTCTCTTTGTAAAATCAATTGATGACAGCGAAGAGATCGAAGCCAGCGAGGGCCTAAAGCATGAAGTTGATCTTTTTGATGTGGCAAAAATGATTATTAAAAGAGATTTCCTGCGAAAAGATACTGCTTCCATAAAACCGGGAAAAATATATGCCAGTGCTGTTCCTGGTTTTGGATATACGTTAATTACTGGCTATGCATTTACCATTGGCGCGAATGCGGCTTTCTACCTGAGCAAGAAAAAAAATGCCAATATTTCAAGCATTGTTTCCTTCCCTACCTATACTCAATATAAACAGATCATAATTCCAGTGTTGGGCAACATTTGGACAAAAGGCAACAAGTTCAATATTCAATTTGATTGGGATTACAAAAAATTTCCGCAAAACACCTACGGACTGGGTGGACGCTCTACGCTTGACGATGCCTATAAAATTGACTTTTCTAGTATTCGTTTGTTTCAAACTGTATTCAAATCGATTGCACCCGACTATTATGTTGGCGTGGGGTATAACTTCGATTATTTCTGGAACATTCGCGAAATAAATCCACCAACCGACAAACAAACAGATTTTCAAAAATACGGCTTACCTTCGGCTGTCACCACGTCTGGCCTAGCATTTAATTTGCTTCACGATTTGAGACGAAACTCCATTAACCCAAGAAAAGGTTCGTTCGCAAATCTTACCTACCGACCTAATTTTACTTTCCTTGGCAGCAGCATGTCGTACCAAACGCTGCAGTTAGACTATCGGAAGTACCTTCACTTAAATTCAAAAACAAAAAACACATTAGCTATTTGGTCATATGCTTTCTTAACGCTCACGGGTAATCCTCCTTACTTGGTACTTCCGCATACAGGTTCCGATACCTACGGCAACTCGGGCAGAGGGTTTATTATTGGTCGCTTCCGCGGAAGAAACTTACTATATGCAGAAGCAGAGTATCGATTTTCATTGACACGAAATGGAATACTGGGAATGGTGGTTTTCGCAAATGCCCAATCGATAAGCGAGAATGAAAGTAATCGGTTTGAAGTGATCCAACCAGCTGGAGGAACAGGTATACGTATAAAACTCAATAAATATTCTAAAACCAATATCTCAATTGATTATGGCTTTGGCGCAGGTGGCTCGCAGGGGATCTTTGTTAATTTGGGGGAAGTGTTTTGATAAATAGATTCGGTATGATTAAAATAAACAATTACATCAGCAGTTTTTCACAAGCATTCAATGAAAATATAGATGATTTACCTTGGGATTTTATTGCTAATATTTCCACCTATGTAAACAAAAAAAAATCTTACGTCAATAGTGATTTTAAAATCGAAAACGAAATCGCCATTCATAAAACAGCTATCGTTGAAGAAGGGGCAGTTCTAAAAGGCCCCCTCATTATTTCAGCAAACTGTTTTGTCGCAGCCCATGCTTATTTACGTGGGGGAGTTTATATTGGTAATAATACGATTGTCGGGCCAGGGTGCGAAATCAAAAGTAGCGCAATCTTCAATCACACCTCTATCGCCCACTTCAACTTTATTGGCGATTCAATCATCGGCAGCTATGTGAATTTTGAGGCGGGTTCAATTGTGGCAAATCATTATAACGAACGAGCAGATAAATCAATAACAATTACAGCAGATGGCATCTCTCAAACAATTTCCTCTACAAAATTCGGAGCGTTGGTAGGTGATCATTCAAAGATAGGCGCCAATGCGGTGCTTTCGCCTGGAACAATTCTTAAACCAAATTCAGTTGTAAAAAGATTGGAACTGATCGATCAAGCCAACGCTTAGATAAACTTGGCGTTTTCAGGATCCCAGTTAATAATTCTTTTCTCGAAAATACTCTTATTTGTTGCCAATGCTGGGCCACACGCACGCATTCCAAAAAGCGCATCTTCTTTGATCGATTTCCCCTGACGAATACCTGCATAGAAATTCAGATGATGATCCATATTTTGATCATACCCCTTCGGTGCGCTAAACTCTAAATCCGGTTCAACCATTACTGGCTTTGCTTGTGGAAATTTTTCTTTATACCATTTCTCATACTCTTTTTGTTGTGCGGAGGAAAATGTATCGAATGAATCCCACCCCCCGTAACCTGGCGCGTTAGGCGTCTTGCTCCGTTTCACTTTTACATTGCCATAGCCAAGGGTGATCACCCCATCGGTTCCTACCAACCTCAGGAGTTGTCCTCCACCTCCACCGTCTGCAAAGTTTACGCGCATTTGAAGATTAAAAGCACTGTGCTTTTCGGTAGCTGGGTAATCGTGAATGCTGGTAATAATGTCAGGAACATCCCTCCCATCCTTCCAAAATCGCAGTCCGCCCGTTCCGTAAATTTTGGTTGGCCCTTTCGAGCTTGTCACGGTATGTAGGCTAGAAAACAAATGAACAAATAAATCACCCGCTATGCCCGTGCCATAGTCTTGATAATTTCTCCATCGGAAAAATCGAACAGGATCATAGGCAACTTTAGGTGCGCTGCCTTGGAACCTATCCCAATCGACTGTTCCCTCATTGGCATCCGTAGGAATAGAATATTGCCACGCCCCGTTGCCACCTTGTCGGTCGTTCCATGTTTCCACTAGTACAAGATCACCAATTATTTTTTGCTCAAAGAGCTCGCGCGCTTTTTCCGTAACAATTGAACTTACACCTTGGCTTCCCACCTGAAATACTTTACCCGTCCTTTTTTGTGTAGCAATTACTTCGGCTCCTTGTTCGAGCTTATGAACCATCGGCTTTTCGCAATACACATGCTTGCCTTTGTTCATCGCATCAATTGAAATCCGATCGTGCCAATTGTCACTTGTACAAATTAATACAGCATCAACATCTTTTCTGTCTAAAATCTCCTGGTAGTTTTTTGTTGTGAAAATTTCTTTGCCGTAGATTTCTTTAGCTCTTTCTAATCGTCCGGTATAGAGATCGCAAACAGCCACGAGTTTTACACCGGGTACTAGCACCGATGTGGCCAAGTTATTGAACCCCATTATTCCCATGCCAATTACTGCAATGTTTATGTTGTCATTTGAACCGTATTGTTGTTTTATTTTTTTTTCTGGCAGTTCGATTACATTCGCGTCCAGACCTGCAACAATAGCTGGAGCGGAAGTCGCAGCTAATGCAGTTCCCAGCGCTTTTTTTATAAAACTTCTTCTTGACGATTGAGAGGTGTTTTCCATGACTAAAAATTTATGATGGGTGAAATAAGTAAAATTTTGAGTACTCGATAGACCAAGGTATTAAGAATTTTGTCAAAGTCCGTCCAATAAAGTGTATCTTTGCAAAACTGACCTCCGAAATTCCTCAAAAAACCTGAAATTCAGGAAGTAATTTTATAAGAGGCATTTAATTTATTCAACCGTTGAGCAAGCCTCTTCCAAAAAATCAAAATATGTCATTCGAAGATTTAAAACTCATTGAGCCCATTGCGCGTGCGCTCAAAAATGAAGGTTATACAGTACCTACCCCTATCCAAGCCCAATCGATTCCAGTATTGTTAGAACGTAAGGATTTACTTGGCTGCGCCCAAACTGGCACCGGAAAGACAGCAGCTTTCGCGATACCTATTTTGCAACTCCTACACCAAGATGAACTTTTTGTGAAAGGGCCGGCTGGAATTAAGAGCTTAATCTTAACGCCTACTCGTGAACTCGCCATCCAAATTGGCGAAAGCTTTGCCGCTTATGGCAAGTTTTTGAGAATTAAACACACTGTTATTTTTGGTGGTGTTTCGCAAAAATCACAAACTGACGCCTTGAAAGCCGGCGTTGATATTTTAATTGCCACGCCTGGACGATTATTAGACCTGATGGATCAGCGATTTGTACATCTGCAACATATCAAAATGTTTGTGTTAGATGAGGCCGATCGTATGTTGGACATGGGCTTTATTCATGACGTAAAGAAAATAATTGCTAAGCTGCCTGCTAAGCGGCAAACACTATTCTTCTCCGCCACCATGCCGAAAGAAATAGCTTCGTTGGCCAACAGCATCTTAACAAATCCTATTAAAGTAGAAGTCACTCCCGTTTCTTCTACGGCAAACACCATCAAGCAAGAAATTTATTTTGTCGAAAAAAATGAGAAGCGCTCGTTATTACTACACTTGTTGAAAAACAAATCCATGGAAACTGCACTTGTATTCACGCGCACAAAACATGGTGCTGATAAAGTAGTGAAAGACCTTGTTCGCGCGGGTGTTGCGGCTGAGGCCATCCATGGAAACAAGTCCCAAAATGCCCGGCAACGAGCATTGAGCAATTTCAAATCGAAGCAAACCCGTGTGTTAGTTGCCACCGATATCGCAGCGCGAGGCATAGACATTGACAAACTTACTCACGTTATTAATTTTGAATTGCCCAATGTACCAGAAACCTATGTGCATCGCATCGGCAGAACAGGAAGAGCAGGGGAAAGCGGAGTTGCTTTTTCTTTTTGCGATACAGAAGAGCGTGACTTTTTAAAAGACATCCAAAAACTAATAGGCAAAAGTATTCCGGTGATGGCAGATCACCCATACCATTCTGAAGGCATTGAGCGAAGACCAGGAGAATCGCCAGCACCTAATCCGCGCTCACCAAGAAGGCCTCAACAAGGAAGGCCTCAAAACAGGGATGCATCGAAAAGATGGGCAGGGGAAAAAAGAGATCGTAGATAAAATATCGAAGAGGTAGGTCTATTTTCTTAGTTTAGGCAACACGTATTTTTCAAGAAATGACTTTGAATTGAGGACTTCCGCTTTCGCGAAATGGAAGTCCTCAATATCCTCAGTGATTAGGCAAGTGCAGTTGGCTTTAACAGCCGAATAGTATTCGATCCCGTCTTCAAAGTCTTCTACTCGCTTATCTTGAATCGCGTTCGAAACAACTTCCTTATCTGCTACCGCAACGGACATTTTATCAATTAACAGTTCAATCTTCTTTTTCGCGAGCGCAGAGCCACTCTTCTTTTCTGCGAAATAAAATGCAATGGCTAAACAAACGGGAGAAGTGAAAACTTGAAATCGTTTATCATCAGCCAAACTTAGAATTCGAGAGGAATAAGTAAATAGCGGATACTCTTTATTCAACACTGAAACAAGGATATTGGCGTCCAGAAAAATTTTCATTTTCGGGATTTATAGAACTCTTGTTTTAGATTCTTTCTGGATTTGGCTTTGGTTTGATATTCTACATTGCCTTCTGAAACAATACTGACCCAATCACTAATTGGAAGCTCTTCCAAATTTTTGTAGTGACCGCTTGTAATTTTGGTGTAGAGAAATTCAGTGAGCCTAGAAAGGCTGATATTGTTGGTATCTGCAAATTGTTTTGCTTTATCAATTACTGATTGATCAAAGCTTAATGTAATTTTAGCATCCATAACCCACTTATTTTATACGACAAAATTAAAAATATCATACGTATAAAAACAAGTTTTTCAATTCCTTTTTTTAAATCCTTGCCTGGTAGGTGTACAATTCGAAATAACGGCCTTTCTTTTCGATCAATTCATCATGTTTGCCGCGTTCAACTATTTCGCCCTGTTCAACCACAAGAATTTGATCCGCCTGACGGATAGTGCTTAATCTATGCGCAATTACAAATGTTGTTCTTCCCTGTAATAATTTCCTCAAGCTCTCTTGGATGAAGGCTTCGCTTTCAGTGTCCAAATTAGACGTGGCCTCGTCTAAAATAAGAATTCGCGGATTGGCCAAAATCGCTCTTGCAATGGCAATCCGCTGCCGTTGACCGCCGGAAAGCTTGACACCTCGCTCTCCGATCAACGTATCTAAACCAAGTTCAAATCGATCGGTAAACTCGTCTACGTGAGCAGCACGAACGGCACTCTGCAATTCATCCGCGGAAGAATTCGGCCGTGGAAATAAAATATTTTCACGAATAGTACCTTCAAACAAAAAATCATCTTGAAGCACCACACCAAGTTGACTTCTATAAGTACTCAAACTAATCTTCGAAAGATCAATCCCATCAATGGTGATTTTACCACTCTCAACATTTAAAAACGAAGCCGCTAACCCGGCAATGGTAGACTTACCAGAACCCGAAGTTCCCACCAAAGCAGTCACAGATCCGGCAGGTGCTTTAAAATTTATATTTTTTAACACCTCTTTTCCTTCTTCGTAGGCAAACGATACATTGTTGAATTCAATGTCACCTTTTATAATTGAAATCTTTTCAGTGCGCACAGAACCATCGTCTTCAATGGTCATGTTCATAAGCTCTTCAGTTCTATCCAGTCCGGCAAAAGCCTCTGTTAATTGACTACCGATGTTACTCATCTGAACAATGGGCGCAATCATAAATACCATGAACATGGTGAACTGAAGAAAGTCTCCGGCTGATAAATTAAAATAGCCGCTCAGCCCCATAATGCCAACGCTTGCCAGTCCTACTAAGAATGTTCCTGAACTGGTTACAAAACTGGTAGACGTTAAGCTCTTTTTTACATTTAAGAAAAGTTGTTCTACGCCTCTTTCAAATACTTTTATCTCTTGTGATTCAGCATTAAATCCTTTGATCACGCGAACACCATTCAATGTTTCTGTCAATCGCCCAGTAACTTCCGCTGTTATTTTTCCGCGTTCACGAAATACCGGTCGTATGATTGAAAATGCCTTCATGGTAATAACTCCAAATATCGACATCGGTAAAATAATGAATAAGGTCATCAATGGATTGATACTTATGAGGAAGCCCACCGAAATAATAGCCGTCAATACTCCACCCACCAATTGTACAAGCCCGGTTCCTACTAAGTTTCTTACGCCCTCCACATCATTCATTACCCTTGAAACCAGCGCGCCAGATTTTTGATTATCGAAAAAGCGAGTCGGTAATCGCAGCAAATGCTGTTGCACTTTTGATCTTAATACGGAAATAAGGTGCTGTGCCTCTACACTCAATATTTTAGTAAGTAAAAAGGAAGTCAAAGCCTGAACAAAAATGGCAACGGTTACCCAAATCAACAATTGAGGAAGCTGGGACAAATCTCTTTTCACCAAAATTTCGTCTATGAAGGGTTTGGTTGCCCAAGGTGGCACGAGCCCTGCCGCCCGGCTTATGATGATAAGTAGTAGTCCGACAAAGAGAAGTTTTCTCCGTGGCCAAATGATGGTTTTAAAAACATGACCGATGGTAACTTTAGGTTTAGGCTTACTCATGAAAATGAAAAAGAATTAGGGGGCAAAAATCCGAATATAAATTGACTTATTCAGTAGACGTAGTTATGGGTAGTTTATTTGATTTAACGCAAAAGGTTTCGGCTTTGAGCTGTTAGTTAAGAGCTATGAGCCGAGGGATTTGTCAAATCAGCGCATAGCTCGTAACTCAAAACTCACGGCTAAACACCTTAAAGCTGGCTATAAATTGCCTTAAAAATATGAGAAAACTCTTCAATTGAAGTGGGAGTGGTATATTCTGGCTTCCGTCCTGCATCTCCCAATAAGTCACCCTCATTCATTCCCTTCACCAATTCCAACAATTTATCGGTGTAGCTTTCACCAAAGCCCATACCCAGCATGGCACCTTTTGCATCAGCATACGGAAATTGCACATATTTTAAATCGGGTTTGCCAATGGCTTTACCATAAATTGAAGCAATTTCGTTAAACGTGTAATCCCGATCGCCCAATAAGTAGGTATGCGATTTACCGTTGAAATCGAGAGCGACCAAATGTGCCAACGCAGCTGCTGCTATATCTTTCGTTGCTACTAAAGAGAATTTCAAATCCGCAAGTTGTGCGCCACCAATTATGCCCATGTTCTTGGCCATAGCAGGCATGCCCAAGGTGTTCTCCATAAAATAAGCTGCCCTTAAATGCAGCACATTAATACCATCTAGTGCATTGAGCGTTTCCTCCATAATCTGTAGGCCTTGTACAATACCAGCACCCGCCTTTAAGTGAGCACCTACGCTACTCAGGGTAACTACGTGGGTAACGCTAGAGCCTGCCAAACCTTCGGCAATTGCATGTACGATAGCAATTTGTCCGGCTTGCACATCGGCTGCTTTGGTGTCGCCAGCAACAAGCACATAGGCGGCATCTGCGCCCGCAAAAACCTTTTCAAGCAGCGATGCGTCATCTGCATTGCCAGCAAAATGCTGGGCACCTTTCGCAATCAAATCGGTTGCTTTACTTGCATCGCGACTTACAATTCGAACGGCATTTCCTTTTTCAAGAAGGCCAAGAGTGATGAGCTTACCTGTGTTACCGGTAGCTCCTAGAATTACATATGTTTTCATAAATTTATTGGGGTTTGAAGATTCAACTACAATGAATCGTCAAGAAAAATTCCATTCAGCAAAAAAATTAATACGCCAACTTAATCTCGGGCTCGCAAATAACCGGGAAGTTCACTGACCGCGCAATAAAACAAAACTCGTGGGCTTGGATGTGTAAACCGCGGGCAACAGAAATATCTCCTGAACTGATTTCAATTTTAGGTCGAATAAAAACTTCTTTAAATTGGCCAGACCCATTTTTTTCCTCCATCATGATTCCTTCCGGGTGATCCTCATAGCTGGTAACCACGATTCCGTTTACTGCACACAGGTGCAAATACCAAAGCATGTGGCACGATGAAATGGCACTCACCAACAATTCTTCGGGATTGTGCCGCGATGGATCTCCCCGAAAAGAAGGATCGGACGAGCCCAAAATAATTTCCTTTCCGGGAATAGTGATTTCATGGTTGCGCGAATAGGATGAATAGGTTTTTGTGCCTTCGCCCCTATTTCCTTTCCACTCCATTTTAACTTTATAGCGATGTTCTTTCATAATTCAGACGTAAGTAGTAAGATGTAAGTAGCAAGATTTTGAATTGAAGAGCAAACCAAATGACTGGCAGTTTAAAAACCTACTTAAGCCATCAATCGTTTTACAACTCCTCATTATTTTACCTTGCTACTTGTGTTTTGATAACTAAGTCTAGATACTTGCGTCTCAATACTCAAATCTCTATACTCGGTACTTGATAATGAAAATCGGCCTCCTCTCTGATACACACAGTTTTCTAGATTCCAAAGTGTTTACGCATTTCAACGCGTGTGATGAGATTTGGCACGCTGGAGATATAGGCACCATGGCACTTGCCGATGAATTAGAAAAATTCAAACCCCTAAAAGCTGTCTTTGGAAACATCGATGATAAAAATCTTCAAACTCGCTTTCCCGAAGATTTGCATTTCACCTGCGAAGGCCTCACCATTTGGATGACACACATCGGTGGCGCACCGCCTAATTACAATCCCAGAATTAAAAAAGAGTTAAAAACAGCGATTCCCGATATTTTTATCTGCGGGCACTCGCACATTTGCAGGGTAAAAAAGGATCCAGCGTATAACAATATGTTGTATTTAAATCCCGGAGCGGCCGGCAATCATGGCTTTCATATCATAAAAACATTGCTTCGCTTTGAAATCAGAGAGGCCAAAATTATTTCGATGGAAGTAATTGAGCTTGGAAAAAGAGGGGTAATATAAAATTGGCATCCCTCCGAGGTTTTTCAAAATAATCGAACGAGGTTTTTAAAACCGCGTTGGATTTAAAAACAAAAAGCCAACGGAGTTTATCCATTGGCTCATTACAAATCGACTAATCGAATATTATTTCTTCGCAGCTAACTTAGCTTTGAATTCTTCTTTGATTTTCTCGATATCTACGGATTTAGCAACAGGCTTGAAGTTTTCTACTTTCAAAGCTGTTCTTCTGCGGGCAGACTTTGACTTATCTTTACGCGCTTTTCTTTTGAACCTGGTTACTGCCATGACTTTTTTGATTTTTAAGAGGCGCAAAAATAACCTTTGAAAGTTGTATTGCAATGAATTGACAGGAAATTTTCAGGAGAAAGCCGCCAACGGTTCAATTTCTTCGTAAATCCTGATTAGTTTTGGCGGTTAAGTTATGGAAAAACCTAGTTTACCCAAAGGCACGCGCGATTTCGGTCCGGCTCAAATGGCCAAACGCCAATTCATTTTCGATACTATAAAAAAGGTATTTCAAAAATACGGCTTCCAACCGCTGGAAACCCCAGCCATGGAAAATCTTTCTACCCTTACCGGGAAATATGGCGATGAGGGAGATCAGTTGTTGTTTAAGGTGTTGGATTCGGGAGATTTTGCGAGACCTACAAGAGAGTCAATTGAACAAGCTAAAAGATTTGAGGAGAAACTGAGGTTAAAATTTAATTCCGTCTTTCACGCTACATTAAGTCTTTCTGGAGGCGATGAAGCAAAACTGCTCGAAATTGTGGAACGTGGCTTTCCAACAAATGTAATTATGTTTGATGATGCTACAGATAAGATAACAGAGCAGCTCTTTTTAATTTACAAGACACAGATAAGGGAAGCATTACTGAAAGACTTAAGTAAAAAGGAAAACTTCAACTTAAATGGAGAGGTTTTCGATGTCTGGGTTCTTGCCTATCAAACGTCTGACAATCTCTTCAGCAACATTTTTAAAACGTATCTGCCAGATACTTACAAAATCCTTAATACCAAGGAACTATTAAGGAGTATCTCCGAAAAAGGCCTCCGCTACGATCTCACTGTTCCTTTCGCGCGCTATGTGGTGATGAACAAAGGCGAAATCACATTTCCGTTTAAACGTTATCAAATACAACCTGTGTGGCGGGCTGATCGTCCACAGAAAGGCCGCTACCGAGAGTTCTATCAATGCGATGCCGATGTAGTGGGCACCGATTCATTGATTTGTGAAGCCGAGATTATTTTGATGATAAAAGATGTTTTTAAGAATTTGGGCATCGTAGATTATTCCATCAAAATAAACCACCGCGGTATTTTATCAGGCTTGGCGGAATTGGCCAATGCCACCGAAAAAGAGTCATCGCTATTTGTGGCCATCGATAAGCTCGATAAAATTGGTGAAGAGAAAGTGAGGGAAGAACTGGCTTCGCGCGGCTTCGATCAAACCAGTTTAAATATTGTTTTTGAAATATTGAATTTCACTGGCAGCACGCAACAAAAAATTGATTTCTTGACGGATAAATTCTCCACCATTCCCGTTGGCCAGAAAGGAATCTCCGATTTTAAAAATGTATTGAATTTACTTTCCAATTACGGTGCAAATGAAGATCATGTTGATTTTGATATTTCGCTTGCGCGAGGCTTAAGCTATTATACGGGCTGTATTTTTGAAGTGAAGATCAATAATGTTGGTATAGGAAGTGTAAGCGGTGGCGGCCGCTATGACAACCTGACGTCTATGTTTGACGACAAAGAAAAACTTTCGGGAGTGGGATTCTCATTTGGCGTAGACAGGCTTTACGATGCCATGATGGAAATCCAAACCAAGGAAAACAGAAATCTGTTTCCCGCGGAAGCGCTCGTTGCCTCGCACGTGCTGGTTTGCCACACCAACAAAGAAAATATGTTGAAAGGATTGGCCGTGTTGCACCGGTTGAGAGCGGCCGGCATTGCATCCGAAATATATCCCGATGAGGCCAAAGCGAAAAAGCCGTTGGAAAAGCCGTTGCAGTACGCTACAAAAAAATCAATTCCAAATGCCATTGTCATTGATTCAGCCGATTCATTGCTTATTTTTAAGAATGTAAAAACCGGGGAACAAGAAAAGCTTTCGCTGGAAACGATAATTAAAAGATTAAAATACCAATCACTGAACCCCATCGTTTAATAGATGGAAAAAAAGTATAGAATAGCTATGAAAAGCCACGGCAACAAAGCGAACTTGCTTAAACTTGTACTTGTGACGTTGCTATTATTCTTTTGGTTGGGATTTGTGAGTGCCCAAAACAAAAGTCTCCCCAACAGAAAATTTGAAGTGGATCAAATTAGAGGTTGCACTGGTCTAAAAGTCAAAATTAGTATTTTAGTACCGGGGGAGTGTATCACGGGTTTAAACCCATGTGAAATAAACTATGGTGATCCAGTCGTTCCAGATGATCCGCTTAATCCGAATATTACACAATCTATCTTTGAACACACTTACAAAAAGCCAGGAGTATATGATTTAAAGGTATTATTTGGTGGGCTCACGGGGCCTGGTCAGTATGAGAACGTCATTATAACAGTAGACCCTGACATCAAACCAGAATTTGAAATCTATTCTTGCAATGATAATAGTGTTTCTGTCAAGATTATAGATGAAAATTATGACGCGTATGATTTTGACTTTGGTGAGGGTGCGGCAATAACAAAACTGATGGCTAAAAATGCTGTAGCAAGATATACTCTAAGTGGGCAGAAAGTCATTACCGTTCAGGGCAGGAAAAATAATGGGACATTTTGTAGCCCTTCAAAGTCATTCTTTCAAGCAGGTAGAGAATTGCCTAAAGTTGAATTAACCTCAATAAAATCGGTGGATAGAAAAAATGTTGAAATCGAGTTTACGCCTTTCGACAATATTCAATATCGGTTAGAAATCGCGACCAATGGCGTTTCAGGTTTCCAGCAACTTCCAAAGCCTTCGCAAACAGGCACTTATTCTGCCACCGTGGGGGATTTAGATCAAGAATTCTACTGTTTCAGAATACAAGCTTTTGATGTATGTATTGGTGCAGCCAGTGACGAAGCCTATTCCCAAATACTTTGTACCCAACAAGTTAAATTGGACATACAAAGTGGTTTGAACACGATTACTTGGAAATCAAACACAACGGGCTTGGAAAATAATGATGAGGCAGTCTCTATCTATCGAAATGATAAGCCCTACAGCGGGGGGGCCTATAACCCAACCACATTTGAAGACCCTGTTCCAAATATTGATTGCAACACTGACTATAGCTATTATGTGGTATTCAACTACCCCAACAGAGCAACCAGCACCTCCTTGAAAAAAAGCGGAAAATCATTCTTTACACTAACACCCGATGCCATTGCTAACGTGTCGGCTGTCACCGAAAACCAATCAGTAAATTTAACTTGGATAGAGCCTCCAAAAGACCCTATTCTATCTTCTGTTTTATCGCCAAACACCTATTCAGTTTACAAAAACATCAATAAATCAAATTACTTATTGGCCCCTAGTGGTGAGATACCTGCCTCTAAACCACCCAAATTAAACTACTTAGACAATACGTACTCAGAGCTTACAACTACTTGCTACAAGATCAATTATGCCGATAGGTGTGGCAACAAAACTAAAGACGAAGAAGCTATCGAAGTCTGCCCAGTTGTTTTAAACGGCAGCATAGATAAAAAAAATAGTGTTAGTTTGGTTTGGAATGACTATAGAGGTTGGCAAAATGGGGTGTCGACCTATCAAGTAGATAAATTTGCAGCGGATGGAACACTGCTTACGTCCACGCGGACAAAAACTACCAACTTTATTGACGATACCCAAGACTTAACAAATCAAATTGTATCCTACAAGATAACCGCACTTGCAACAGAGGGCGATTTAGCTCCCTCTACCTCAAATTTGGTTACTCTTACGAAAGAGTCTAATCTTTTTTACCCAACTGCATTTACACCAAATGGCGATAAGCTGAATGATAATTTCGGTGTTTCAGGACAGTTTATAGATAAAATGGATCTTAAGATATACGATCGGTGGGGTGGCCTCATTTTTTCAACTGAGAAGAACGAGCCTTGGAATGGCTATTACAATGGCAAACAAGCAAACGAAGGCGCTTACATTTGGAAAGCCGTTATTACTGACCAGACGGGCAAAACCTCTTCTTATACAGGCTCTGTTTTATTGCTGAAAAGGTAGATCAACAATAAAATCTATTTCAAAAATAATTCAGCAGCAACTGATTTGGCCATATTTGATCAAAACTGTGTCCCTTTACTCAAAAAATTAAGAGGCGATCGAACAGGCCACCATCTTTATAGATTTGTGGTTGTAGATCGATGAATCATGTATCTTTACATTTCAAAACCTGCATCCTTGAAATTGAAAAAAATATTTTGAAAGATTACCAATTCTGAAAATCAAAATGAGATCAACCAGACAAATAAAGCTGTTAAGCTTGCTGTTGTTCATTCACTTTTTTTGTAAAGGTCAGCAAACCATTAATACTGTGGCAGGGGGCGCAGTGCGCAATGGCGAAGGCGGGCTAGCTACAAATGCTCAATTGCTTACTCAAAGTATTTCAGTGGATGGCTTCGGTAACCTTTATTGGGTAGATATTTATGAGTATAGCGTACGAAAAAGGGCCGCACAGTCTGGAGTTATCAGCACCGTTGCCGGTAACGGAACACCTGGGTACAGTGGCGATAATGGGTTGGCAACCCAAGCGCAGCTTGATCCTCTGGCATTGGTGGTTGATGCCGCTGGAGATATTTATGTGGCTGATCTTGCGAGAGTGAGGAAAGTGGATGTTGCTACAGGCATGATCTCAACCGTTGCAGGCAACGGTATTAGAGGAAGCAATGGAAACAATGGGGCAAGCTTAAATGCGCAAATTAGCCCAAATTCAATAAGTATAGACGGCTCCGGCAATCTTTACATCGTGGAAGGAAATCAAATACGCAGAGTGACCAAGGGCACAGGCATTATTAACTTGTTTGCTGGCAATTCCATTGCAGGTTTTGGTGGAGACAACGGAAACGCCACCTTGGCAAGGTTCAATTGCTTACTGGACGGTAAAAGCAAAACGGCCGATTGCGACAAAATTGGCAACTTATACATTGCCGATTATGGCAATAATAGAATTCGAAAGGTAGACGTTAGCACCAATATCGTAACTACCATTGCGGGCAACGGTTCAGATGGCTACACTGGAGATGGTGGATTAGCCATCGAGGCGCAACTCAAACCAATTTCATTAACGGTAGATCAGTCTTCCAATACCATTTACTTCTTAGATGGCCTCAGAATTAGATCTGTCAACTTAACTTCGGGCATCATTCGCACTATTGCGGGCAATGGCAAGAATAGTTATGAAGGAGATGATGGAGCAGCTACTGATGCAAGTTTTCAAAATCCAACCAATCTTTCAACCGATCAGCAAGGGAACGTATACGTGACAGACGACAACAGAATTCGAAAAATCAATACAACCACAGGCTTGATAACGCGAGTAGCTGGAAATGGTAACTATGGCTTCAGTGAAGACAATGGCATAGCGACCGAATCACAAATACTACCCTTTGCAATTCTAACTGAGACGAATGGCAACTTGATTTTTAATGATGGTGGCACTAGAATACGCAGAATAGATTCAAAAACCGGCAAGATTACGACCTTAGTGGGTGATGGAACACTGGGGTATGGTGGAGACAACGGAATCGGAACTGCGGCTAGAATTAACTGCTTCGAAGCGTTTGATAACATAGCCGTTGACAAAAATGGCACTCTTTACATTGCTGACCGAAGCAACTCACGAATTAGAAGAGTAGCCACCTCGGGAATAATCACCACCATAGCCGGAAATGGCCAATCCGGATTTACGGGAGATAATGGGGCGGCCATAAATGCCAGAATAAGCTCCCCAAATGGCATTGCAACAGACAGGGTTGGTAACATTTATTTCTCAGATACGCAGAATCATAGAATTCGAAGGATAAATACCGAAGGTATTATCAACACCGTTGCAGGTAATGGAACATCGGGATATAGTGGCGATAACGGACTGGCTACTTCGGCAAGGCTGTTTTTTCCCGCGAGTATTACAGTAGATGAACAATCTAACCTCTATATTCTGGAGGGTAGAAACCGAATCAGAAAAGTAGATTTGATTACGGGAATTATTACCACAATAGCAGGCCAGGATCAACCCGGATTTGAAGGGGATGGCGGACTGGCCACACAAGCTAAATTTGATTATCCTTCCAATATAACGGTAGACAAAAGCGGCAACATATACATCGCAGACCAAGGAAATAATAGGATTAGAAAGATTCACTCAGGCTCGGGTATAATTACAACACTGGCGGGTTATGGTGCCGTGGGCTTTAGCGGAGATAAAGGTATTGCAGCCGCTGCCCAATTGTATTCTCCAGTAACGGTAGCGGTCGACTCGTTTAACCTTTACTTTGCTGATTTAAAAAGCTTCAGAATTAGAAAAATAATTAATGCTAATCTTGGTAATGATCAAGTAATACTAATGGATAAACCGCCTATCGGAAAGTTTACCGACCCACCGTTCAATCTAAATGCAACAACCACTTCTGGGTTACCTGTTACTTTCTCAAGCAGTAACACTGCCGTAGCAACGGTCAATGGATATCTCATATCGATAGTAGGTGCTGGCGAAACGCTAATTACAGCCAGCCAGGAAGGAACCACCATTTACAATGCTGCGGCAAATGTAACTCAACCTCTCCTTGTTGAAAAAGCTAATCAAACCCTGTTTTTTGAAAATATAGAACCTAAAATACTGGGCGACCCGCCCTTTACAATCTCAACCTCAACCAATAGTGGTCTACCTATCTCACTCTCTAGTCTCTCGGAAAATATACTTATCGATGGTAATGTGGTAACGCTGAAAAAGGCGGGCAGTGCCACCATCCGCGCCAATGTGCCCGGAAATTCAAATTTCAATCCTGGCTCAAGCAGTTATACATTTTGCGTTAATCCCGCAAAGCCATCTTTTACCGTAAAATCAACGGACTTTCTGACTTGGACGCTTAGCTCAAGTAGTTCATTTGGAAATGAATGGTATCTCAATGGCAATTTGTTGGATGATCAAAAAGAGCAATCACTTAAATTCTCCAATCCATCTTCTTCTGGCAGTTATACCGTAAAAGTGCGGGTTGATAACTGCGTCAGCGAAGCATCAGCACCGCAGATGGTAATAATTACAGGCGGTATAAGGGAAACAGAAATTGAACTTTTTCCTAATCCTACTCAGGCTACGATAACTCTCCAAATACCCGATTTCGATGAGCAAAGCGAGATATTCTTACAAGTTAAAGATTTGAATGGCAAAACACTTGAGATGAGTAAAATGATGGGTGCCAGTAAATATACCTTTGACGTTTCACATCTTAATGCAGGAACCTATATTTTTTTGGTAACTCAAAAGTCACACCAAATCAGGAGACTATTTGTAAAAGAGTAGGTTAAATTGGGCTATTTCAAGATTGATTTCAATTACCTTGCACCTTAAAATAAGTTGCTATGTTTGATATGATGAAAATGATGGGCAAGGTGAAGGAGGTTCAAGAAAAGATGAAGCTTGCCCAAGAAAGCCTAGTGCATGTTTCGGCCGCTGGCGAGTCTGGTGGCGGCATGGTGAAGGCTATTGTAAACGGAAAAAAACAGTTAATTTCTATTGACATTGACAGTGCTTTGCTAAAGCAAGAAGATAAAGAAATTCTTCAGGACCTGATTGTTGCTGCCATTAATAAAGCAGCAGAAGAAGCCGATGTGATTGCAAAAGAAACCCTGAAAAAAAGTACAGAGGGAATGCTTCCGAATATTCCCGGAATGGACTTTAGTAGCCTAATGGGATGACCCAAACGGCAATAGTTATTTTAAACTATAACGGGCAAGAATTACTAAAGCAATTTCTTCCGTCTATTATTTTATTCTCTAAAGATGCGCGAATCATTGTTGCCGATAATAAGTCGACTGACCGCTCATTGGATATTCTCAAGGAGGAATTCCCAACAGTTGAATTGATCGAAATCCCGGACAACAGAGGTTATTGTGGCGGTTATAATTACGCTATTAAAGGAATTCAAGAAAAGTACTGCGTATTAGTTAACTCAGATATTGAAGTAACCGCTAACTGGCTTGACCCGATGCTTGAATTGCTAGAGAATGACAAAACCATCGGTGCCATACAGCCTAAAATTCGTTCGTATCACGATAAATCTAGTTTTGAATATGCAGGAGCGGCAGGCGGAGAAATAGACGTGCTAGGTTATCCATTTTGCCGAGGACGGATCTTCAACGAGCTTGAAAAAGATACAAATCAATACGAAACTTCTGAGCAAATTTTTTGGGCGAGCGGAGCCTGCTTCATGATCAGGACGGAACTATTTCAAAAAATGGGCGGATTAGACGAAGATTTCTTTGCCCACATGGAAGAAATCGACTTTTGCTGGAAGCTAAATCGGTCTGGATATAAGGTCTTTTACAGCCACCAAAGCGTTGTATATCACGTGGGAGGAGGCACTTTAGCCAAATCAAATCCACAAAAAACCTATTTAAACTTCAGAAACGGCCTTAGTTTGATTTTTAAACATTGGTCATTAGCCGAACTTATCTTGAAATTTCCAATAAGAATAGGGCTAGATTGGCTTGCGGCTTTAAAATTTTTGATGATCGATAAATCCTATTCCGATGCAAAGGCCGTTGCCAAAGCGCATCTGCATTTCATTCAAAGTTTTAAAAAGGATGCGAAAAAGCGGGCATTTATTCAGGCAACTTTACCAAACAATACTCATCTCCCCTTCTTCAAAAAATCTATCGTTGTAGAATTCTATTTATTGGGCAGAAAGAAATACTCCGATCTCTAGTACTTCAAAAATCCCAAACAGTACTGCTTTTTCTAAGATGCTTCCGCATATTCATCACAAATGCCATGGAGAGGTAAATTATTACCGGGGAGCCTAGGGTAAGAAAAGACGCATAAATAAAAAAAAGCCTGATGCTGGAAGTAGCCACTCCCATTTTGTCCCCTAAACGAGTGCATACCCCGAACGCATGAGCTTCGAAATATTGTTGAATTTGTTTAATCGAGTTAGAAATCTTCATTTTCAAACAATAATCTTTAGAATGCAAAAATAGCACAAATATATGTAGTTGCGAATCGTTGTGATCTGCTCGAATATCGCATTTTTTTTAGTATAATTGCACAAAAAATTGTTATACCAATAACACTGCTTTAAAAACCAACCTAAATTCCATGAAAAAATCAATCTACGCATTTTTAACTATCGGTGCGTTAACATTTACTGGATGTACCCTACCAAAAATGATTAAATTGGCCAAAGAGCAAAAGCTTGAGGCAAATCCTAACCCTTTAGAGGTGCATAAAGATACTGTAGTTTTTGCAGTGTCCGCTAATTTACCAGTTAAGATGTTGAAGAAAGGAACAGCCTACACGTTGAACACTTTTTACAAGTACAATCAAAGTGAAATAGCATTAGCTCCCATAGTGCTAAAAGCGTCTGATTATCCAAACGCTGCAACAGAACAACCTAAAATCTCCAAAACATTTACCTTCCCTTACAAAGATGAGTTAAAAACTGGAACCGTTGAGATTCAAGGAGTGGCTGCTAAAGGCACAAAATCAAAATCGACCGAACGTTTACCGATAGCAACAGGCATTATTACGACTTCGCGACTTGTGCAGAAGCCCATGTTTGCTGCTTTTGCGGAACATGGTTACAATAACCAAGAAGAAATCATTCCCGTTGTAATTCCAGATTTCTACTTCGAGAAAGGCAAGTCAGAACTTCGTAAGTCAGAATTAAAAAGCGATAAAGCCACTCAGCTGGATGCCTTTATTGCAGCTAAAAACATCACAAGAACGGTGACCATTACTGGTACACACTCTCCAGAAGGATTGGAAAGAATCAATTCAAAATTATCTGAAGAACGTGCGGCTGTTATTGAAAAATACTACAGAGCGCAAATGAAAAAATATGACTATCAAGGGCAGGCAGATGAAATCAAGTTTATCTTGAAGCCTATTGTTGACAGTTGGTCTGAGTTTAAAACTGCATTATCCTCTTATTCCGGCATTTCTGCCGAGGAAAAGACAGTCTTTTTAGATATCGTAAATTCTCCAAACAAATTTGAAGATCAAGAAAATCAGTTAAAAAAGCTAAAAGGCTACAGCAAGGTGTTGAAAGACATTTATCCTTCTTTACGCGCGGCCAAAACAGAAATCTTGACCATCAAGAAGAAGAAAACAGATTCGGAAATTTCAGTTCTTGCAAAGCAAATCACCAAAGGGGAAGCTCAGCTGGATGCGTTATCTTTTGAAGAATTGATGTACGCTGGTTTTCTAACCCCCTCGCTAGAGGAAAAAGCGGCAATTTATGAGGCCGCGACCAAAAAAGGTACAAACTGGAACGCACATAATAATTTAGGTGCTACTTACATTTCGTTAGCCATTGAAAACCCAGCGAAAGCCAGCGAATATGCGGGGAAAGCGGCCTCTCAAATCGAACTTGCATCAAAAATTAAGGAGACCCCAGAAGTATTGGCGAATTTGACTTCCATTACACTTTGGAAAGGCAATCCGTACAAAACCATTGCCGTGGCTAAAAAAGCACTGATTGGCGCGAATAGCGATGTAACAAGAGGTGTGAATGGAGTTAAAGCATCTGCTGAAATTACAACTGCCAACTATGACGCGGCTGTTAGATCAGCTTCCGCCTCGGTTGAAACTGACGTTAACCTGTTCAATAAAGGGCTGGCTCAAATTCTAGTAAAAGATTTCGCTAACGCATCCACGTCATTTGCGGATGCTACTAAAAAGAACCCGAATTATGCACTTGCATATTACGGGGCAGCAATTGCAGCTGCAAAAGCAGGCCAAGGCGATAACGTTGTTAGTGCCATTAGCAAAGCTGTTAAAATTGATCCTAGCTTGAAAGACAAAGCACTTACCGATCTTGAATTTAGCAAATTCGCGACTACGGATGCTTTCAGAAATGCCTTGAAGTAACAACTCAATAATTTTTTATTGAAAGCCTCGACCGAAAAGGTCGGGGCTTTTTTGTTTAACTTAACTCGACTCCTTTTTCTTGAAAAGATTAGATAATTAAACGTCAAATCATTTCCATCATTCAAATCATCGATCTATTTTTACGCACTTTCCCAAACAACCGATCGTATGAGAGAAATTCAATTTAGAGAAGCCCTTCGCGAGGCGATGAATGAAGAAATGAGAACCGATTCATCCATTTTCTTGATGGGAGAAGAAGTCGCAGAGTATAATGGCGCGTACAAAGTAAGCCAAGGGATGTTAGATGAGTTTGGGCCTGAACGCGTGATTGATACACCCATTGCTGAACTTGGTTTTGCGGGTATTGCAGTTGGTGCCGCCATGAATGGGCTTCGGCCTATTGTTGAATTCATGACCTTCAACTTCTCGTTGGTGGCGATTGATCAGGTAATTAATGCAGCGGCAAAGATGATGTCTATGTCGGGAGGACAATTTAATGTTCCGATCGTGTTTCGCGGCCCAACGGGAAATGCTGGTATGCTCAGTTCACAACATTCTCAAAATTTTGAAAACTGGTTTGCGAACTGCCCTGGTTTAAAAGTGGTTGTGCCGTCTAATCCCTACGATGCAAAAGGACTTTTGAAAACTTCCATTCGCGATAATGACCCAGTTATATTCATGGAATCTGAGTTAATGTATGGAGATAAAGGAGAAGTACCCATTGAAGAGTATTTGATTCCGATTGGTTCTGCTGACATAAAAAGATCAGGCACTGATGTTACCATCGTTTCTTTTGGTAAATTAATGAAAGTGGCACTAAATGCTGCTGTTGAATTAGAAAAAGAAGGCATCTCTGCCGAGGTAATCGATCTAAGGTCGGTTCGCCCAATCGATTATGCTACTGTAGTTGAGTCTGTGAAAAAAACAAATCGCTTGGTTATTGTGGAGGAGGCTTGGCCGTTAGCAGCAATTTCTTCTGAAATAACCTACCATATCCAAAAGCATGCATTCGATTATTTGGATGCTCCTATTCATCGAATAAACAGTTTGGATGTTCCACTCCCCTATGCTCCTACTTTGATAGACGCCATTCTTCCAAATGTAGGCAGAACGGTGAAAGCTGTAAAAGCTGTTTTGTATAAAGACTAACCCTGTAAAGAACTAGGAATCAGAAGCCTGAAGAAGCACTCTCCAGGCTTCTTCTATCTTATGCTGTTTAATTAACTGGTGAGCCATTAAATGAGCCTCTTCTTTGGTATAAAGAATTGGTCCCTCAAACTTGGGAATAGAAACCACACTCGCCAGCCTCCCCAAATCATTTCCAGTAAGCAACTTACTATCTCTGATTTTTGGAGGCAATTGGTCAAAACCGATACTTATTGCTGTGGCCGGTTTGGGAACGGTGAACATACTTTGTTGATTAACGCGGCAATAATAATCGCCCCCCATGCGCGCCACAGCATCCAATTTAAGCGGATCAATTGAACCTTCTTGATCTAGTACCTCTTCTTGGATATGCATTAAGATCACCTCGCAGACAACCAAGTTTCCCGCACCTCCTTGATCTCCAAGAGAGATTACGTTTTTGACTTTGCACTCAAACGAAACAGGAGATTCTTTTACTCGAGGAGGCCTGACTTTTTCTGAAGCAATTGCTGTAAACCCGGCCTTTTCAAATTCATTCACCCCTTTCGGAAATTCGACACTTGCCAAAGAGGTCTGCTCAACCATGGCATAGTTGACCATATTGACAACTACTTCGTCTATCTCGCGAACATTTTCTAGCGTATGCTTTGTAGAATTATCGCGCACCCTGCGGGAAGGCGAGAAAATGAGAATAGGCGGATTAATACTAAAGACATTGAAAAAACTGAAAGGACTCAGATTAACATTGCCTTCTTTGTCAATAGTGCTAACAAATGCGATGGGACGAGGTACTACCGCAGACTGCAGATAACCTACAAATTTGTTTGGCGCAAAATCCTTTGGGTCGAGGGTCATAGTAATTCAAGATTCAAAACTCCAGATTCAAAATTGGTAATTAGGGTCAAGGATGTTGAATGTTGAATCCAAAATCTAACATCTTATTTATAAAGCTGGCCATATTTTTCCTTTGCATTCGCCAAAACCAATACGCACGCCCTCTTTCTCCGCATAGCCCTTCATTAAAATTGTATCGCCATCTTCAATAAATGTGCGCACTGTTCCATCATTCAATGTAAATGGACGTTGCCCATTCCAGGTTAGCTCAAGCAATGAACCATAAGAGTCGGGTGAAGGCCCGCTGATCGTGCCTGAAGCATATACATCGCCCACTTGCACGTTACAACCATTTACCGTTTGGTGAGCCAATTGCTGATTCATATTCCAATACATGTATTTAAAATTGGACTGACAAACAACTAGTTGTTGCTCTTGAGAAGTGATCAGGGAAACCTCCAAATTCAAGTCGAAATTTTTACTGCCATTATAAGCAAGGTAAGGAAGCACCCTTGGTGCCTGAAGCGGGCCCTCCACCCGAAAAGGTTCAAGGGCATCCAAAGTTACAATCCACGGGGAAATGGTAGAACCGAAGTTCTTACCCAAAAAAGGACCTAGCGGAACATACTCCCATTGTTGGATATCGCGGGCAGACCAATCATTAAATAAGACGGCTCCGAAAATAGCGTCCTCTGCATTGCTCGTGCTTATTGAAGTTCCTAATTTGGTTTCCACGCAAGTAATAAACGCGACTTCTAATTCGAAATCCAGTTTGCGTGAAGGCGAAAAAATTGGTTGTTCAGTATCGGCTAATTTTAGTTGACCTTTCGGGCGATAAATAGGTGTACCCGAAACCACGATGGATGAAGCTCTACCATGATAGCCAACGGGAATATGTTTCCAATTGGGCAGCAACGCGTTTTTTGGATCACGAAACATCGAGCCAACATTTGTCGCGTGTTCTTCACTGCTATAAAAGTCGGTATAGTTTGGCACCCTGATTGGCATAAGTAGTTGCACCTCCCGCATGGGTATCAAAGCCAATTCTCTTGCCGCAACATTTTGCTTAAGCTCATCATTGTCATGTCGCATTAGTTCGCTTATCCGCTCACGCACTTCCCCCCCTTTTTTTCGACCCAACGCCAAAAAATCATTTAGATATTTCTTGTTAAAAATACCGGCCGGCAACCCAAGGCCGTCTAAGTATCCATTTTCATGTAGGTAAACCAAGTCGATTACAAAGTTGCCAATGGCAACGCCCGCCACAGGTGAAAGAAATTTCGTCTTAAAAATCCCGAAAGGTAAATTCTGTATCGGGAAGTCAGAGCCGATTGACACTTCTACCCAAGATTTCAATTTTGGATTATTGGCAATGATACTGTCCTTTTTCATCAATTCTTAATGGGATGGTAAATACTAACTGCTTGTTTATAGACTTCTTCTCGGTTGAGAGTCATTGGTTTTGTTTTTTGTTGAACGAACAATTCCATTTGGTCGGCATAATGTTTACTTTCTGGCTTGTTTGACGAGCCATAGCAATTCACCGTTTCTATTTCGAGGCCATTCTTTGTAAACTTTACCAACTCAATATACGATTCTCCTTGGTCTCCTCTTACCTTACCCTCTTTAAATTCTTTTGAATACATAGATGCTATTACGTCCGGTAAACCGGGAAGCTGAAGGCTTCTATCTCCTCTTACCAATTTTTGATACTCGCCCAGTGTAACATTTGTCCGTCCGAAGTTTTTCTCAAAATATGATTTTACAAACGCCAATAACTCCAAACATTTTCTTTTAGATAATGATTTGTAAGCGGCTCCATTATTTTGTTCCTCCACCATCTTGTAAAAAAGCGCTGCGAATATAGCCGCTCCCTTGCTATCGATTGTTGCCTTGCGGTCCCACGACACGAGGGCAGAGATTATCTCTTTATTGCTACCCGCATCTGATGGCGACAGCATAAACAAGGTATCGGCATTCGTACGGTAGGCCAATTTAGTAGGAAGTTGTAAGTCATATTTGATCGTCTTAAAATCCTCAAAATTCAATTTTGGGTAATGAGCAATCATCTCCATAAATCGGTTGCTTCGATTATTATCGTGCGTTTCATAGTTCATTGTTGGATCATAGCTTCCCGCTTGGATATTATCAGAAACTGCCGTTGCATTATAGGGCGAATGATTGCTGTTATACAAATATCCTGAAGGAGGGTTAAGCACTTGGGGCAATTCATTGATGGTATAAAAATCTTTCCACAACGTTTTCGTGGTGTTACCTGACAACGTGCCAGTCCAATTGTAAGCTGGGTTTCTTATTGGAATTTTTCCATTGCTTAAATAATAGATGGTATCGAACCTATCTGCATACACAATGTTGTAGCCGGGCAACGCTCCCACATCTAGCGCCTTCTTGAATTGGGTGTAGTTCTTTGCTTTGTTCATTAAGTACCATTGCTCCAACGCGCGAATCTCCATTAGTGCGCCTGTGCGAATGGAAAAGGCTCCTTTTTTTGTAACCATTGTAGGACCAAATTTACTTTCATGAATTTTTTTTTTCACTGAGATCGGTATTCCTGCAATCTTAACCTTTAGTTTAACTACTGTCGTAATCAATTCCTCCCACTTACCATCTAACTTGTACTGATTTTTATTTTGTGGATTTAACTCCAGCTGATACACGTCTAACTTGTCAGGATTATTTACGGTATGCGCCCATCCTAAGTATTCATTACACCCATGGAGAATGGAAGGCGAACCAGGAAACAAGGCTCCCAATATATTCCATCCTTCATCGCTCATTAGGTGGGCTTCATACCAAGCTACGGGGCCTTCCAGCGGCTGATGGGAGTTAATTGCCAAATAAACATTCCCGTCCTCGGTTTTCTTCGAATTAAATGCGTACGCATTTGAACCGCCTGATGAAAACTCTGGTAAGGTAGACACTGTGCCTTCTGTTATTTCTTTCAACGCTTTGTCAGCACCACTTGAAATGGCCAACTGCAACAGAGAATACGTAAGCATATCCTTGGGATAGACCGGAAATAGTTTCTTCACCAATACTTCTTCAGGGTGAGCCTGAGCATAGGCATTTATGCCCGCTGCGTAATTTTCAAGAATTAACTTGTAGCTGGGGGAAATGTCCGTTTGGTATAGCTCGTCTACTATTTTTCGGCATTGCAGAAATTGAATAACATAATCAACCGTTGCGCCTTTTTTTCCAGAATACAAACCGAGCATCGCTTTGCCGGCTAAAAAACCTTGTTGAATAGTTTTAAAATCGTCCTCCGAGTGAGCCCAAGCCAATCCATAAGCAACACCAGCATCGGTTTTGGAATAGATATGAGGCACGCCCCACTTATCGCGAAGTATGTCAATCGATTTAGGATCAACAATCTGCCCAACTGAGCTTACACAATTTGCAAGAAACAAAATGACGAACAATTTCATATTGAAAAATTGTACCGCAAGATAGAGGTTCATCGCCATCCCTACCTATTCCTCCCCTACTTTATATACTTGGATGGAACATTTTAAATAGTTATTTTAAAGCCATGTATCATTTAGTTTATTCTAGTCGCGCTGTTCATCCCTTTTCAAAGGAAGAACTAATTAATCTTCTTACGATAAGCAGAATTGCCAACAAAAAAACAGGAATTACCGGCATGTTAATATACATGCAAGGCAAGTTTATTCAAGTGTTAGAAGGCGACCAACAAAAGGTAGAAGCCATTTACAAAAAAATACAGGATGACCCTCGCCATAAGCAGATAAGCAAGGTATTGGTTGGCAACTCGCCCGAACGAATTTTTAATGATTGGTCAATGGGGTTCAAGAACCTTTCTGATTTAGATTTTATTTCATTAAGCGGTTTTAAAGACATCGACTCTTTTTTTATTATAAATCCGTTGACAGAAGAAACCAGCATGGTACTGGTTTTCTTAAAGCTTTTTTATGATAAAAATTTAGCTGATTATCCTGAAATGATTCAAAGATAGATTGCTTATGACGAATCTCGATAAACACAACAGCGGAAGTAATCCGAGTCGGAGGGACTTTATCAGGCAGACAACTTTGCTAGCAGGTTCGGCACTCGTTGGCTTCAATTCATTCGCAGCCAAGTCTAAATTCAAAATGGGCTTACAATTGTTTACCATCCGCGATCCGTTGTCTAAAGACGCGAAAGGAACTCTCAAGAAGGTGGCGTCACTCGGTTATGAGAATCTCGAGACATATGGCTTCGATCCAGTAAGAATTAACTATTATGGTTACTCTGCAAAAGATTTCCGAGCACTATTAGAAGACTTAGGTTTAACAACCACAACAGGTCATTATGATTTCGCGTCACTGTTATCTAAGCCAGAGGACGATCTTAAACGGTATGTCGATAAATGCATTGAAGGGGCTGACGCGCTCAAGCAAAAATACATTACATGGCCGTGGCTCGACCCAGATTCTCGCACCCTTGACAAATTTAAGCTAGTAGCAGAAAAACTTAATAAGATGGGTGAACAAACTAAAAATGCGAACCTAACAATAGCTTACCATAATCTTAATTTTGAATTCATTGAGCATAATGGAAAAATAGGATATGATATCATAGTTAACGAAACAGACCCTGCTTTGGTAAAACTCCAAATTGACCTCTATTGGGCAACGCATTCATCAAAGCTCACACCGCACGAGTGGTTCATAAAGCAACCCGGTCGATTTGTTATGTGGCATGTGAAAGACATGGACAAAAAAACGAGAGACTATACTGAACTGGGGAACGGCAGCATAGACTATACGACTATATTACCTGACTATGCGTTGGCTGGTCTCGAAAATTATTTCATCGAGCAGGGTGGCAATTTTGCCAAAGATCCGATGCAAAGTATCGCTGAAAGTGCGTCCTTTATGAAAGCACAGCTGATAAAATATTTCAATTAGGCCTAATAAAACTGACTACCGTATGTACCAAATTATGGAAACTATTTCTTTGTTTGGCTCTTAACTTGGTTAGTTTTTTATATGCAAGGCTAGTATTTACCGCATATCCTTTGTGCCCTGTAAGCCATAATAGTATCCATCATGAACAAATTTTTTCGATGTTAATTCTCGTGCATGATAATTGGATGGCAAGATGGAAGTAAATAAGGGAAATAAAATGTGCGTCTAGTTTATGAAAGGGAAAACAGATCAATGGAACTGCATCGATCCAACTGAAATGGGAGCATATTACCAAAAAACAGAGACGCGAAATTAAACTTGACGCTAAAAGACTTGCAACCAATCCAGCTATCATTACGTCATCCGTTAAAAAGCGTTTAATTCAAAAATATGACTCAAGCAGAATTCAAAAAACCCAGAATAGAACTTATAGACATCCTTCGCGGACTCACCTTGTTGGGCATTATTATGGTACATTTTATCGAGCAGTATTATGCAGGTATGCCACCACAAAAAGCTTCTCATTTAAATTCAGCTTTTCTTCCTGATCAACTAATTCAAACATTAGTTTCTGTATTGATTGCGGGAAAATTCTATATGATTTTCTCTTTCCTTTTTGGATTAAGTTTCTTCTTTCAATCGTCAGCAAAAGAAAATAAGCGGCAATTTTACTTACAGTTTTTTTGGAGGCTACTTGTTCTGTTTGGAATCGGCTGGATTCATCACATGCACTATCGAGGCGACATTCTTACAATTTATGCATTGCTCGGCATGGTTCTTTTGGCTGTGCACAAGCTGCCTGATAAACTGATCTTACTCTTAGCCATCTTACTTATCGCAGATTTGCCCGCTTTTATCACGAGAGGAATTGAGGTCTTCAATACCTCACAAACAATAACGGATGGCAACCCTTTTGAGGGCAACGACATCGAAAACTCGGCCTATTACGAGACACTCAAAGGAAATTCATACCTATCCATTCTAAAGGCAAATATTCCCGAGTTCCTAATTAAAATGAAGTTTCAAGTTCTCTCCGGCAGGCTTTACATTACAATGGGGCTTTTCTTGCTGGGTCTTTACGTGGGTAGAAAGCGAGTATTTGAAAACATCGAACTACTGTTGCCATTCATTAGAAGCACAAGAAACAAAGCACTTTGGTGTATGCTTATACTTTTGGGTATTGCCGCTGCGTTCTTTGGAATAGCCCACTTGTTAAATGTTGAGTTGTCATTCCAAATACAGTTTATGGTGGGTGGCTGCCTAGTTGACTTGTTTAACGCTTGTCTTGCATTATTTTATGTCTGTATAGCACTACTTTTATATCAAAAGAAAAATTGGCGCAACCGATTGGCTAACTTTTATCATATGGGAAGAATGGGACTGACTACCTACCTGATGCAAACACTTTTTGGGTTCATTCTTTTTTTTGGTGTTGGCTTTAATTTATTAGATACTATTGGTGCGTTCGCCTGTTTTTTTATCGGTATATCAATATTTGGGTTTCAAATTATCTTCGCAAATTGGTGGTTAAGCAAATTCTATTACGGGCCAGTCGAGTGGCTATGGAGGTCGTTGACCTATTTAAAGGTTCAGCCTTTCAAAAGATGAGACGTAGCCAAAAACAGTAACGGTTTCACTCTCTGAAATAAACACTTTGTGTTTGGTTCTTTAATTATATTTACGGTTTTTTATCTTGCGCCAGTATATGGGTTTTCGAAAGAATCTTAGAAATTTCATTGTCGGAAAAGATGACTATATCGCTGCGCGCGCTGAATATAAAACCGCTATGTTACGCGGCCAGCTGTGCATTGCCTTCATTTTGGTATGTATTTCCTATATCGCAGTGGACACGTATCATTCCATCTTCGATTTTATAATTTACTATTTTTCAGGCATTCTTACCTGCATAGTTGGTTTCTGGCTAAACCGATCGGCCAAGTACTTGGCTTCCAATTTTGTTCTACTCTCATTTGGCAATGCACTAGTTTACGTATTTGCATCTACCGAACTTTATAAAGCAGGCACTAGTATCTACTTTATTATCGCAAGTTTAGTCGCCCTTTCGCTATTTAGTTTTGAAAAACGATGGATCGCCTTTCTTTTCTGTGGCCTTTCTTTATCACTATTTATAATGATTTATTTTTTCAAAATAGCCATAGTGCCAATCTCACCTGCGAAATCAACATTCATGTATTCTGAAGGTTATGTACAAGCTTCATTTATTAGTAACTTCCTGATCTCATTTCTTATTTGTTGCGCCATATTCTATTTTTTGCTTGATATAAATCATTATTCCGAAAAAGAAATTGTCAAGAAAAATGAGCTACTCTCAAAAACGAATCAAGAGTTAGATAAGTTTGTTTATAGCGCTTCGCATGATTTAAAGGCTCCGTTAAGCTCCATTTCAGGTTTGATCGAGATAGCACAACGCACCGATGACAAAGACGAAATAACTATCTGCCTAAGATTAATGAAGGAACGCATTCATAACCTAGATGAATTCATAAAAGAGATAATCGATTACTCACGCAATTCACGCACACATATTAGCAAAGAGAATTTCAATTTGATAGCACTGGCAAAAGAAGTGGTAGATGACCTACGTTACGCGGAAGGCTACGAAAATATTTATGTGACTTACAAAATCGATGAACGGATAGAGGTGTTATCCGATCGATCGAGGTTAAAAATAGTGCTTAATAATCTAGTCGGAAATTCTTTTAAGTACCACGATCCAAACAAGCAAAATCCTTTAATTGAGATATCATCGGCCATTGTCGGTAATTCTCTAAAACTGGAAATCCAAGATAACGGGTTAGGTATCGAGCCAAAACATCAAACAAAAATTTTTGATATGTTTTTCCGTGCGTCAGAGAAATCCAAAGGCTCGGGACTTGGTTTATACATTGTAAAAGAAACAATAGAAAAACTTGGGGGTGAAATTTTAGTTGAGTCACAGCTCTCGATAGGCACCAAATTCACGCTAAAGCTATCGTTGTCTTAGCTCTACGTGTGAAAACGAGAGAGAACTTCATGATTAAACGTGGCACTCAAAGGAGTTAATCATCCTCGCTCTCTTTTTTCAAACTCACCATCACAAATGCACTTCGTTTCGGTATAGGTATTGGAGCAGTCTTTCCTCTCATAGAAATCCAAATATCCTCATTGAAATCAAGATCAGGCACGGCATCTACATTGGCCAGATCAAACAACGCGTTCTTTGCATTTATAGAGACAACATTTCTTGTATCCAGATCAACATTTGCGCTTACGGATTGGAAGGGTTTTAAATCCGACATTGTAGCAAAGCACCGATACATAGGTGTGGCACCTGCATCGTATTGACTCATTGGCGGTATCCCCAAAATCAATTCAATGGTTCGCAACATAGCTGAAGTAGAATACATCGTATGGTCAACAAATTGTCTCTTCACAAAACCGCCCGCTACATATGCGGTAGACCGATGGGCATCCACATGGTCTGAGCCGTTTTGTGCGTCATCTTCTAAAATAAAAACAGCCGACTGCTCCCATATGCTGGATTTCGAAAGATGCTCTACCAACTTCCCCACTGCTAAATCGTTATCTGCAATAGCAGCTTTGACACTAAATGCACCTATGCGCGAACCAGAGGTATGGTCATTACCTAATCGGATACTATTGAATTGAGGCACTTGATTTATAGCCAACAATGAATCAAAGTCATGCTCCCATTGTGCTTCTCTATCTACGTCTTTAAAACCCAAGTCATAGCTATGAAAAGTTTTACAATAATTATTCTCGGTACCGGCATAACTTGGTTTACCATCCCAAACAAATTCCCCATAAGTTCTAAATGAAACGTTTGCTCGTTTACAAAAATCCCAAATAAAGCCATTTTTTGGATACGCTATTTTGCGAGAACCTTCGTAGTCATAGCTGCCACCTCGCCCACCGTAACTCGTCACCCAATTCTTCTCTACGTAATCATTCGCATAGGCTGCGGTCGACCAATTATGCCCATCAGCCGATACTTCTGCGTCCACATAAAAATTATCAAGCAATACAAATTCATTCACTATCTTGTGTTGATTAGGTGTTAAAAATTCAGGAAAAATGCATAACGTAGAATCTCCGTTACCTTTTTTAACATCACCCAACACTTGATCGTATGTTCTATTTTCTTTGATTATGTAAAACACATACTTAATGGGCGAATTCTCTCCTACCTTTCTTGGTATTGGATTTCCAACTTCGCCTTCGGCTAGAATTTCCTTTTTCTTGCTGTAAGGAGTGTTTAAGAAAACAATATGCGAGTAAGTCGCTAAGGTCTGGCTTGCAGGTATATCAATAATCGAAAGCGTGCCTTTAAACAACCCCCCGATGTACTCTACTATATCTTTGTTAGCTTGTGGGTTCGCTCCTTTTTCTTGAGGTTTCTTGACCATCATCGGATTCGGTCCGTTAGGATTCGGTTTAGATGTAAAGCCTTTTCCGTTTGTCACAAAGATTTTGGTGCCAATTACTTTTACCGAAGTGGGATACCAACCCGTTGGCATGAACCCTTTCGATCGACTTCGTCCTTCTACACTTATGTCAAAAACTGAGAGGCAGTTATTATCGGCATTAGCAACGAATAAAGTTTGCTCATCTTCAGAAAGCGCAACTCCATTTGGTGTTGTACCAATGGGAGACTCTGGATATAAGGACGCGCTAATATGTTCAATCAATTTATAGGTAGATGTCTCAATAACAGAAACGGTATTGTCATTCCCATTCGGAACAAAAAGGCGCTTTCCATCCTTTGTAAAAACCAATTCATTGGGATGGCTATTGGTAGCTATCTCATGGGTAAATCTTTCTGTTTCCGGATCATACTCGATAACCTTACTAGCGCCCCACAAAGAAATAAACAACTTGTTAGTGGATGGCGAAAGTACGCACGTGTAGGGCTCCGACTCCAGTTTCTCTTCCTTTATCACTTTACGATCTTTGGTATCACAAATAAAAAGCGATTTAGAATCTTTTGCCACCACATACAGTCTATTTGTTTTTGAATCGACACACAGGCCGCCTGGCGAAATCTTGTCCTTGGGGTATGGTTCGCCCAAAATAATTTCTCCATTCACTACTAGTTTCCCGTTAACTATTTTATAGATCGCTATAAGATTGTCATTCCCCCCCGACACGTATAGAAACCGCTCGTCATTGCTAAAAGCAAGGCCAACCCAAGATTTCTTAATTTCCACATTATCAACTGTCTTTTCGGAGGCTGCATCAATGAGCGTTACAGTCTGCGTGCTCTGTCCATTATTTGTAACTGCTATCCATTTTTTTGACGGTGATACAACCAGATTGAGAGGAAGATCATCTAAATCAATGCTATGACCGACAGGGGTTAAAGACCATCCATTCGGCAAGGTAATTCTAGATGCCACCAGCCTTTTATATAACTCTGCATCTTGAACTGATTTGGTATTATTCGTTGTCGGGACACAACTAATTAAAAAAGAAACGAAGGACAAAACGACAACTATTTTTTTCATTGCAGACAATTTAATTATCGAAAGGTATCTAGTCACAATCAGGAGAAAAAAGATTAATGGTTAAGGTTATATTAACTTATAGGCATCAACCAAGGGTAATTGAATGTAGAAAACTGTTCCTCGGCCTATTTCCGTTTCAAACCAGATAGAACTATTGCACAATTCTAACGTCTGTTTAACGATGGCCAAACCAAGCCCAGCGCCTGATGATTTAGTTGTAAAATAGGGCCTAAAAACATTTTCCTTATCTTCATCACTAATACCAACTCCATTATCGCGAAAAGAAATGATGCAATCTTTTAAATTATGGCTTGCGGTGATGTTCAAATTAATTGCGTTTAGCTGGCTTTTTGATTGAATACTATTTAAAATTACATTGGAAAAAGCGCGCAAAATAATGGACTCATCACCTTTAACAAATATATCTTCGGGCAACTCACAATTTATATGGGCATCATTGTGATTAGAATAAAGCCCAACTGTTTTTCTTAAAAGTTCCGTCACGTTAAGCGAGGTTATTTCAGGAGCAGGCATTTTTGCAAAATTGCTGAACGATCCGGCAATATCATTCAAGATATCAATTTGCCGAAGTATCACCTGTATAGACTTTTGGCTTTTTTCCTTGTTCTGACTTCCCCTTAGCATTTCAAGCTCAAGTTGTTGGAGACTCAATTTCATTGGAGTAAGTGGATTCTTTATTTCGTGTGCAACCTGCTGCGCCACCTCTCGCCAGGCAATTTCCTTTTGGTTCTTTTGTAACTCAGCCTTACTATCTTCCAAATTAACCAGCATTCTATTATACTCGTGCGCCATAACTCCGAGTTCGTCATCGCCTTTCCAATTAATCGGTTTATTCTCACCGGATAAACTCGTCCTACGCAGTGCTTGAGCTACAAACCTGAGTGGTGCAGTTAAACCACTTATAGCAAAGTACGACAATAAAGAAAAAAGAATAAAGGCAATAGAAAAAACACCAAGAATGGCTGAAACTACATTGATCTGCGTATGCTCAAGGGAAGACGCAGATTCGAAAAAAGGAATACTTAGAATTGCAATCACCTCTCCCGAGACAGGCGAACGAATTCGCCAATAAACATTTTTGTAAAAAAGTTTACCAATCGACTCAGACTGGATACTAAAATTTTCGTGATTCACCATAATCGAATGCCACGCTGTCCGATTAATTATCCCAGATAAAAGGTGGTTTTTAAAAATCAACGGTTCGCTGGATGCCACAACATTTCCATCTTTCGTAAATACAGACGCATCCAAATTCGCTACTTCAGCAATCTCAATCAACTTCGCCTCCAATTGACTCGTATACTCATAACCCTGAACTTTATAGTTATCAATGATAGTGGATATCCTCTCTTCTAATACTTTCGCCTTAGACAAATACTCCTCTTCCTTCTGGCTTTCAGCCGAATTTATGATAAGTCGTAAAGTAACCAGACTTACTATTAGTAAAGGAATAAAAAAAGCAAGGTAGACATACAATTGAATTCGGGTTACATAACCCAGTCGCACTCCATTCAACCAGCTGCGAAAAAAACTAAGAATAAGAAGCAATAGAACTATGGAAAGCCCAATGGCCACAAAAAAAGAAAAATTAACTACAACGTATTCCAAGGGATAAATGCTTACGGTAATAATCGCAATTCGATGTGGCTGATACTCCAACGCTACATGCCTGTATCCATTCACAATTAAACCCTCTGTATAGAGATCAATCTGCCCCAACCATTTCATGTCAAATCGTTTCTCGTAGTTAAAACTACCAAAACTACTTGCTATTGTTTCATCGGTAAACAACGCATAACTAAATTCTTTACCCCTAAAGTTTTGTCTATACCGATTGTCGATGATCAATTCAGGAAAAACTGTTTCAGGTATTATTTTTTTAAGCGAAAGATCTAATACAATAAAACTATTGTTTAGCCCATTCCACGATTGAATCGGTATCTTTGTAATGTATCTTTTTAACGTATCTGACGAGGGGTCATTAACAAAAAAAATATTCTCCACAGTGGTTTTGTTAGCTTCCGTTAACATGCTTTTGATCCAGTCAATACGGGACGAAGTGCTATCTTGAGACACACAACTTACTGAAACCTGGTACCTGTCGAAATAGGAGGTCAGGTAATATTGGGTAATTCGCTCCTCTATAATGTTGTCTCCATTTTTTGTTCCTATGACTTTCTTAATTTCCAAATCTTTCGAAATCGAAGCGGCTGATTCATGCAGTAAGAACTCGGCTAGAAAATCTTGGTCAACCAAATAACTGTTACCAAATTTAAACTGACTTTCTGTTTTCTTTTCCTCATTAAACTTTAACGCGCTTAAAGAAAATTCAAACGAAAAACCGATGATCATTATCAAAAGATGGATATAGGAACTAAACGTGATCTTTCGGTATTTACCAATTAACCTAGAAAAGTATAAGGCAGGCAGTAACACACCACCAGTAAAAAGAACAATCCAATATTCCTTTCCATCTAATAGAAAAAAAAGGACAAACAAAATAGTCCCTGAAATAAACGTGCTCGCTAGAAGCGGGTAGGAATTCTTTTTATTGAAAATTGCCAGTCGAAAAAAAACTTGAATTATAAAATAAGAACTTATGCAACCGAGTATAATTAAAAAGAAAGCTATTATTCTTAGTGGACTAAGAGAGAGAGAGTCAGTAATCTCCAGAGAGATAGCAGAATTATGATATATAGACTCAATATATAGGTACGGAAATAAAACCGCGAGATAAATCGCAAATACAGAGAGGGAAGAAATTGTAAATAAACAAAATTTATTCAGTCTTGGGATTCGCTTAACTAGGCTAAAGCGTGGAAAGAAAAAGAAAAGAACTGCACAAAGAGCTGTAACACCTATTGAATTGAGTAAAAGATCACCAATAGAAACGTTAAGATTTGACGATGCATAAAACGTTGGGTCAAACAGGTCTGCAGAAAAAAATACGCTGGGAATGTTAAGCCTGATCATCCCTAGCCTCAAACTGATAAACAAAAATAGATTGGCAATAAAAAGCATTTCATATCGTATCTTTTGCGCATACCTAATAATTGCCAGATTGACCAACCATATTATCATTATTACGATAAGAACAATGATGAAAAACTCTAAGTTGGCTTTTTTTGAATCCTGAAATAGCTCACTCCTATTAACCACTATTTTAAAGAAACAGTGATCGTTCCCCACGCTCACACAAACACCTTGCATTGACTTATTTGTAGCTATATCACAACGAGATGGAAGAATACTACTCTTGCTAGGCTCTAGGTAATCGTTTATAATTCCGTATTGGAATTTTAAAGGAAGTACCAGTAATAAAAATGCGTCATCGGTGATAGGCCACTTCCTAATAACAAAACTACCATTGCTATTTTGAATAAATCGGAGGGCAAAATCATCTACCATGGATGACAAATCGGGAACAAAATCATTTTTGCTCCAAGCGTTGATTTTACCATCTTTTACTAGAAAAAAAGAGTAGGACGAGTTGATCCAGAACTCATCCGTTGGTTGGCTACTTCTTAACCTAACAGCTTCATTTTCCGCTCGTTTTAGTTCTTCAGCCAAAGAAGAAGAAACTTTTTGAGCATAATCTCGCTCACCGTCAAGTGGTATAAACCAGTTAACACCAACCAAGAGGAGCAGCAAAACTAAAAATACCCCAAGAATAATTGCAACATTCTTCAAACCAGCGCTGAGTTATCAGCTAAATTTATAAAAAAGTTGGCAAACCCTATTTGGTTGAGTCATGCCTATACCCACCGAACCAGTAAAGAAACAACACCCTGGAATAGCGAAATGAAAGCGGTGTAAAAAGCAGAGCTGAAATCGGGATAACTATTAGATAAACTTCATCAGCAGGGCGAAAGAGAAAATAAAGTAGGGAACCTACCGTAGTAAAAAGAATTACTGTTAACGCGTAGCTGACAAACATCGCGCCATAATAAAATCCAGGTTCTGGTTCAAAAGCCGCTCCACAGGAGGAACAAAGTGAATTAATTTTATTGAATTTTAGATAGTTAGAAAGCGGATAAACAAATATATCACCTTTCCAACACCTTGGACACTTACAACTTAATTGGGCAGAAAAAGTATTATTGATTTGCATTTTGTCGAGTAGATCGATACCAAAAAAAAGCTAGCAAACCTACCGCTAAATAAGGCGCAAAAAAAAGGTACATGATGCCTACATTGATTCCTGCAGCTATACCTACATTTCCATTACTAATGTTATTCTCCAACGTAGCCCGACACATGGCACACTGTGCCCAAGTATTAGTTTGAGATAGCAACATCACGAACAAAAAAAACAAAATCAATATTTTTTTCATAATCATGTTATTTGTAATAAGGACTTATCATCAGGTAAACAACAACACCAGTTATTGCCACGTAAAGCCAAATTGGAAATGTGATTTTTGCCAGTTTTCTATGTCTGTCAAAATTCTGTGAGAGAGCTCTCACGAAGGTAAACATTACTAGCGGAATAACTGCAATGGACAGAATAATGTGCGTTATTAGAATGAAATAATAGGTATATTTTACAAACCCATCCCCACCAAAAGCAGTTGGATCGCTGGTCATATGATAGGCAACGTACATAACCAAGAACGCTGCAGAAAGGGCGATACACACTTTCATAATAGTTTCGTGAACCCTCCTATTTCCGTTCTTAATCGCTATTAGTGCTAATAGTAATAAAATGGACGTAACTCCATTGATCGAAGCGTATATTGGTGGAAGAAAAGAGAAGTCAAATCCCTCAATTTTTACTTTAAAAAGAATAGCCACCGTCAATGGTATAACAATAGAAAGCGCAATAATCAACTTTTGATAAGGCTCTTGATTCTTTACGTTGTTCGGCATTTTAGTACTGCTTTAATAAAATTTTCATCTCAACTATCAATCGGTCCATCTCTTCTCTGGATCCTATTGAATAATAACCTCGTATTCTCTTTTGCTTATCCATTAAAACTAGGTTACTTTTTTCTTTGGCTATAAAAAAACAATTCTTCCAATTCCCAAAATCAGTGAGACTTAATTGAATAGCATCTTTTTTTGTTTCATCGTTAATAAAGTAGCACGAAAAATCCTCCGATAGAAAAACATCGGTAAGGCGTTTTAGTTCCAACTCATTTGACTTTCCAAGCACAAAAATAGAACATTCCTTTTCCTTCCATCCTACCTTGCTCAAGATTGAATCTGGCAATATATAAGGTCTTGAGTAATCATGACCGCAAATTGAACTTAAACTGTCTATTCCAGACTCATAATAAATGGGGATATCAAATTGATTTTTTCCAGTGAGCTTCAAAAACACAAAAATTGCAACCGGTAAAATTAGGGCGATGATCAGGTATATCGATTTTCTTTTCATTGTTACACGTTTGCAAAGGGACATAAAAAAAGGCTATAGTTTGCTATAGCCTTCTCTCAACTAAGCTCAAAAAACTAAAAATGGACGTCTGAGATTTTCATGCCCTCGTAAACGAAAGCAACCAACATCCAGACTACAAATATCATAGGTATAAGAATTGACCAGAAAAGAACCTTTGCTTCGTATTTCAAATGCATAAACTCGCCTACTATATAACCAGCCTTAACGATCGTCATAACTACGAAAACAAATGTTTTAAAAGTGCCATGTGGAACAGAGAATGCAATTGCAAATTCAATTGCCGTAATTATTCCCAATATGCCAGCTACCGTCCAAAGTTTTTTAATTTTTTCCTTGTTGGGAGGGAGAACTGTGACCTGAGGCTCGTGCGAATGTTCCATTTTTCCGATTTAAAAGTTTTTATACTAAGTAGAAGAAAGTAAATACAAATACCCAAACAAGGTCAACAAAGTGCCAATATAAGCCAACCTTCTCAACCATTTCATAATGACCTCTGCGATCATACATGCCCGTAACTGTTCTGTAGTAGATTAGGAAATTCAAAAGAACACCACTAAAAACGTGGAAACCATGAAAACCAGTAATGAAGAAAAAGAAATCTGCAAAATCTGCCGGTCCATATTGATTTTCAACCAGACTAGCTCCATAAATAGTGCGCGTTATCCACTCGCCATTTACAATTTCTTTAATTGTGGTTCCATTCTCTGTACCAACAATGAAGTGTGTCCACTCCCAAGCTTGACAGCTTAAAAAAGCAATACCGCCAAGAATAGTCCAAAGCATCCACTTCTCAACAGCAGCTCTGTCCATTCTATGGCCAGCTTCAACCGCTAACACCATTGTTACCGAGCTCATGATAAGGACGAATGTCATAATTCCAACAAATACCAACGGGAGAGAAACTCCATGCAGGAATGGTACTGCATCGAATACTCTTTCGGGAATTGGCCAATAAGCGTGAGAGAATGTAAAAGCTTCAACGGCACCATCATACGCTTTGTGAGCCGATCTCACAAGACCATAAGTTACCAGTAAGCCAGAAAAAGTAAAGGCATCTGAAAGTAAAAAAAACCACATCATCAGTTTGCCATAACTAGCGTTTAGAGGGGAAACGCCACCATTCCAAACATCCTGTTCGGAATCTGAAACTGCTGCAGTTGAAGAATGAGACATAAACGAGTTTAGTTTAACGGTTCAATATTAAGAATACGAACAAATATATCCAAAGGCCACCAAGAAAATGCCAATAAGTAACGCATAATTCTATTTGCAGTAAATTCTTTGAATGAATTTTCATCTGAAACGCAGAAATTAACACGATGATTAAGAACACAATTCCTCCGATTAAATGTGCTCCGTGTAGTCCTGTTAAAATATAAACAAATGAACCAGAAGGATTTCCCACCAAATAGATGCTGCTTTCAGTCAGTTGCCTCCATCCTATCACCTGCCCTACCAAAAACGCAATTCCCAACACTGCAGTAATACCCACCAACGTCTTAACTTTCCCAAACTCATCCTTTTTTGCTGCAAAATAGGCCCACTGCATAGAAATACCGCTCAAAACAATAATTGCGGTGGTGTAGTAGAATAAACTAGGTAGGGAAAAATCAACCCAGTTTCCTTCCGCTTGCCTCACAATGTAAGCAGAAGAAAAAGCGGCAAACAACATACCCACACTTACCAAAAATAACCACATCGCAAACTTTTTGGCATTCATTGCCAACGGCTGCTTTGGTTCTTCCACTATTCTAAACTCGCTTGTCATAATCAGTTTATTTTATCCATTAAATACGCAATTTGAACAATTGGCAAATACAAAAAAGAGCCAAACATAATCCTTAATGCAGATTTTCTGCTACCGGTTTTCATCAACGAAAAAGTTTGGGCGAAAAAAGCGATACCACAAATGGTCGCAATTATCGCGCTATTTATTCCTGTAATCCCAAACTTTGCCGGTAACAAGCCGAGCGGTATCAAAAACATTGTGTAAATCATTATTTGAATGGCCGTGTTTATATCTTTTCCTCCTCCAGAAGGAAGCAATTTAAAGCCTGCTTTTTTATAGTCGTCATCCGCCACCCAAGCAATAGCCCAGAAATGTGGAAATTGCCAAATAAATTGTATTCCGAATATGATCATGGCTTCATGACTGACGGAACCAGTCGCGGCAATCCAGCCTAACAAAGGAGGCAGCGCCCCTGGAATGGCACCAACAAAAACAGCTATCGGCCCCACTCTTTTCAAAGGAGTGTATACAAAACTGTAAAGAACCATCGACACCAACGAAAGAACAACGGTTAAAGGGTTAGTGTACAACCATAAAATAACAGCACTAGACAACAAACACACAATGGTGAATATGATGGCTTCATTTATTGAAAGGCGGTTAGTGGGCAACGGCCTATTCATTGTTCGAGTCATTACTTTATCAAGATCTTTTTCAATGATTTGATTGATGGATGAAGATGCTCCAGATAACAAAAAGCCACCAATGTAAAGCATAAGTAAACTCTCGAAATTGACTCTCCCCGAATTGGCAAGTGCGTATCCAAATGCGCACGAAAAAGCTACCAACATCGAGAGGCGAACCTTGAGCAACTCAACAAAACCTTTCACTTTGGCGAGAACCAACACGAGATTAGAATCTATTACTTGACTTCCCATACTACTTAATATAACAGGCTTGAATCCGATGTGTTTACCTTCAAGACCAAAAGAATTTGGATTCCGAAAATGACGGTTGCTAACAACAAATGCACAGGTTGAACAAAAGCTGGAATGGAAAAGTAAGCCATAATTACACCTGATAGTATCGATGCCAAAATTACGGTTATTAACGCAGTTGATAAAGTATTTGCAATTTTAGTTTTTCTCAATCGGTATACCAACAACAAATTCAAAAGAAGGACTCCCCATGAAAACGATCTATGAACTATAAAATCGACACCCAAATTTGAAATCCAGTCTGCTCTGTTAAAAGAAGAAGCAATTCTATCTATTTCTTCACGGACTTGTGTCCCAAAAAAGACTTGAACCAAAACAACCACGATACAACAAACCAGTAGAGCATTAGTTACGCTAATACTAAGTCGAACAGGAGATTCAAATTTACTTTTGAAGTAAATAAGTATAAGAAGAAAAACTATTACAAGGGCTAAAAACATGTGGATGGTAATCGTCCACTGGGTTAAATTAGTAGACACTACTATTGACCCAAACCAACCTTGAAACAAAACACCGATCAACGTTATTACGGAAAGCCAAAATAATTGGGGCTCTTGCGATCTTAATTTAAACGATTGCCAAACTACCAAAATAATTAAAAAACCTATCACCACCCCCACCAATCTATTCAGATACTCAATCCACGTTTTGCTAGCGTTGAAATCGGCTTCCACCAAAATCGACTCGTCAGCAAGTAACTTCTGCGCTGTCTCCGTCAGGCCAATAGTTGATAACAACACGGCAAATTTTCTATTCTTCTTTTCTCTATTTGATGCGTAACTGTCTTTGTAATCAACTGGTAAATCTGCGGCAGATGTGGGAGGAATCCAACGCCCAAAACATTTAGGCCAATCTGGGCAGCCCATTCCCGAACCAGTAGATCGAACAACTCCGCCAACAAGAATCAAAAAATAAACAGCGATCAGTGTGGTTAAGCAGAGCTTATTAAACTTTCTGATCGCTGCTTTCAAAATGGATTAAAGGAAATACTAATGTTTTTTGTTTTCAACTACTATTGCACCATTGTTTCCAAGCTCGAGCTTAATTTGTTCATTCTCGAATGGAAAATTAGACTCAGGTGTTTCAGAATAAGGAACATTTTGCGGAATAAAGTCATCCTTTGCGCCTGGTTTTGAATAATCGTATGGCCAACGGTACACCGTAGGAATTTCTCCTGGCCAGTTACCATGCCCTGGAAGACGTGGTGTCGTCCACTCAAGTGTATTTGAATTCCAAGGATTGGCAGGTGCCTTTTTACCTCTAAAAATTGCATATACAAAATTGAATATAAAAATAAACTGTGCGGAAAGGGTAATGATAGCAGCTATACTTACTAACATATTCAAATCTGCGAATCCGCTGAATGTTTCGAAGGTTGTCCAAGTATAATATCTTCTTGGGAACCCAGCTATACCGATATAGTGCATAGGGAAGAACACCAAGTACACGCCAATGAAAGTCAACCAAAAGTGAATGTAGCCAAGACGGTTGTCCATCATCCTACCAAACATTTTCGGAAACCAATGATAAACACCTGCCATCATTCCAAAGAACGAAGCACTACCCATAACCAAGTGAAAGTGGGCTACTACGAAGTACGTATCATGCAACTGAATATCAACCGCTGAGTTTCCTAAAAACAATCCGGTTATACCTCCCGTAAGGAAGAATGACACCAATCCAATAGAGAATAACATAGCTGGTGTAAAGATTAGATTACCTTTCCAAAGAGTGGTAACGTAGTTGAATATTTTCACGGCCGAGGGCACAGCAATTATCAACGTGAGAAGTGTAAAGATTGACCCTAAAAAAGGGTTCATACCTGTCACAAACATGTGATGCGCCCATACTACGAAAGATAGTATTGCGATGAACATCATTGAACCAACCATAGCTTTGTATCCGAAGATGGGCTTCCTTGAATTTGTTGCTATGATTTCGGAAGACAATCCCAAGGCTGGTAACAATACGATATACACCTCAGGATGGCCTAGGAACCAAAATAAATGCTGAAAAAGAATGGGACTTCCACCTTGATTTGGCAGCGCCTCGCCACCGATATAAATATCAGAAAGATAAAAGCTGGTACCGAAACTCCTATCAAAAATCAACAATAAAGCTGCTCCGAATAATACTGGGAACGCTAATATTCCAATAATTGCCGTGAAGAAGAAAGCCCAAATCGTAAGCGGTAACTTCGTAAATGTCATCCCCTTGGTTCTCAAGTTGATTACCGTAGTTATGTAATTGATGCTTCCCAACAAGCTGCTCACTATAAACAATGCCATCGACACTAACCAAAGTGTCATTCCAAGTCCACTACCTGAAATGGCTTGTGGCAATGCGCTTAGAGGAGGATAAATTGTCCATCCACCGGCTGCAGGACCTGTGGAAATAAACAAAGAAGTCAACATTACAACGCTAGACAAGAAAAAGAACCAGTAGGAGAGCATATTCATAAAGCCAGATGCCATATCTCTTGCACCTACTTGAAGAGGTATAAGGAAATTACTAAATGTGCCGCTTAACCCAGCCGTTAAAACGAAGAACACCATAATGGTTCCATGCATTGTAACAAGCGCCAAATAAAACTCTGGGTCGATTTTTCCTTCAGCAGTTAACCAGCCGCCCAACAATGGCTTCAACCATGATAAATTAGCTTCGGGAAAGCCAAGTTGCAGTCTGAACAGAACCGAAAGTATGCCTCCAATCAGCGCCCAAATCATACCTGTGATTAGGAATTGCTTTGCTATGACCTTATGATCCTCGCTAAAAATATAGGTAGTCCAAAAATTTCCATGCGCGTGCTCATCGTGTCCATGCTCGTCATGAACATGAACTTCCGCTGGAGAGTGAGTTACTGTTGCTGCCATATTAATTATATATCTTAATTATTAACTGAAACGGTTTGAACGGTTGAACCGATTTTGACATCTAGCGGCAGACCGGCCTTAATCATCGCTGCCTCTTTCAATGCTTCCGGCACCTTCTTCAAATATTCAGGGTTTAATTTCAACCAAGCTTCCTGAGATGCTTTCCATTTCTCATAATCTTCTGGCTCATCCACTACCATCGGAAACTTCATCGAGAAATGCCCTTTACCACATATTTCGGTACAAGCCATTTCATAATTAAATTTGGGATTGCTTAGTTCATCCCGCATTTCTTGCGTAGTCTTTGTTGCGGTAAACTTGAAGAAAGTGGTCATACCTGGCACAGCGTCCATTTTAACTCTGAAATGAGGGAGGAATACACTATGAAGAACATCTTTCGCTCTAATTTTCAACAGCACTTCCTTTCCTTTCGGAACGTGCAGCTCAAGTGATTTAAAATCGTCAAACGAATTCTTATCAGTCAAGTCCAAACCAAATTCATTGGAAGCATCTATTAACCGATAGTTAAATTGTCCCAATTGCTTGTCTTTCACACCAGGATAACGCGCAGACCATAGCCATTGCTGTCCTACCAATTCGATTACCTCCGCATCTTCTTTCGCAGGACCAGTGATATCGCTCCAAACCCTAAGTCCTTTAAACACGAGCAGCGAGAGTACAATTGCAGGAACAACCGTCCAAATGATTTCCAGCGTGTGATTGTCCGCTATAAACTCGGCTTTCCTATTTGGATTGTATTGATATTTATAGGTAAACCAAAACATAGCTATACTGATAATAGCAAATGAGATAATCGTAACCCCCATGGTGATCCAAAACAGATTATCTGTTATTTTACCGTGTTCCGAAGCTACCGGTAAGGTGTATTCACTAAAATGCGCATAAGAGTACCATAAAAATCCTACAATACTTGAAATACTAAACACCATAAACAAGAAGGCATTTACCTTATTGTATGGATCAGTAGATTCCTTACCTTTTACAAGACCCACCAGACTGGATATCCTGAAGATCATGAACAGAATCGCAAGAATCAATACAACCCCGACACCAATAGCTATACTTGTCATACTATTACTCTTTAAAATATCTTATAACACTAAATATGATGATTCATGCTTTCATTCATGAAGGGATGGTTCTTGGCTACCAAAGAAAACTTAGATAGATTTGAAAGAACCACGTATAAAAAGAAGGCCGCAAACACAAGTCCTAATCCTATCTCTAAAAACCCTATCCCTCCGTTTCCTTGCATAACACCAGGCGTTACCATGTTGTAAAAATCAAACCAGTGACCAACTATTACAATCGGACAAACCACCTTTAACATGGACACATGGCGTTTTGCATCTCTTGTCATTAACAACAAGAAAGGAAGCACAAAGTTTAGGAAAAGATTAGCAAAAAATATCCAACTATAAGGCGCCACTTTCATACGCTGATAAAAATAAATTGTCTCCTCCGGAATATTCGCATAATAAATAAGCATGAACTGACAGAACCAGATATAGGTCCAGAAGATACTAAAACCGAAGATAAATTTCCCTAGGTCGTGTAAGTGATTACCATTAACCATTTTTAAATATCCGGCTGTTTTCAAATTCGCAACGATCAACGCTATTACTGCCAACCCTGTTACCCACCAGCTTGCAAAAACGTACCATCCGAACATAGTACTAAACCAATGCGTGTCGATACTCATAACCCAATCCCAGGCAGACACAGAAGAACTCACGGCAAAAATAACCAAGAAATAAGCTGATAACTTTCTCATCGAGTACCAATGTCCATTACCACCCTCAATATCCTCGGCAAGCATGTGCTTCTTAATCAAGGTAAAAAACAAGTACCAAAGGCCGAAAAATAATACCATCCTAAAAACAAAGAAAAAAGGGAATGTACCACCTGCCAAAGGCCAGAAGAAAAAAGGACTCTTGCCGTTAATAATGGGATCGAACCCTTCCCCCGGAACGTATAAATCATGGTGTGTCCAATGGAAAATATCACCCTTTACGATAAACCACAAAACAATCATTAATACCCCCGCGAACGGAATCCAATGCCCCATTGCCAAGGGTATCCTTTTAATAGGGGCTGACCATCCTGCCTGCGCAGCATATTGAATAGCAATGAAAAATAACCCTATGATTCCAATCCCAGCAAAGAAGATGTTATTTTGCCACAGTGATGTATACACTCTCTTTAACCACGTAGGTGAACCATGATGTTCAGCCGCCCCAGCAGTTACGTGACTTTCGCCATGTTCTTTCGCAGCACCCTCATCCGCACTAGCGACAAGATTTTTAGTGATTTCCGCGGACGAAGCATGGCCTTTCCCACCATGTCCTCCTTCTGACCCCATAGTCATAAAAATACCTAGGACAAAAAGAGCAAGACCTACCAACCCAAGTACAATAAGCTTCCTTTTCGTTTCAGAAGCAAACACGTATTTTTCTTCAGCTATCATTATATTTTGATAAGGATGTTAGTTATTTTTTCTGGAGCGACTTCACATACTTGGCGATCTTCCAACGATCTTCTGGACTTACCTGGGAACCGTGTGCTCCCATTAAACCCTTGCCGTAGGTGATCACGTGAAATATATGTCCTTCCGTTATATTCTGGTATGCATCGCCTTTCAGGTTTGCAACTCCAGGGTAAGCGCTATGGTCAACTCCATCAATCTTGGCTCCTTGCGCAACCAAACCATCTCCACCCGCTTTCGCACCGTGGCAATGTTGGCAATATGCTTCATAGTAGAATTTCCCTTGCAAAAGTACTGCCTCTGTTGAATCGAGAGGATTTATCAACTTATCTGCTGCTCTTAAACTGATTGTATCATTTCCCGCGCGGTAAGGAAGCCAACCATTAGCGGTGCGCCTTACTGTATTTGCCGGTGGCAAACGTAAATTCATCTTATATTGGTTGTACTGGTTTGAGTTAAAATATTCACCTCTTCCGTTATCCAATGAGTTAACCCATGTCCCAGCACTCTCGTCCGTAATCTGCGAAAGAGGCTCGTACGCAACCGAGTGATACATGTTTGGAGCATACTCTACTCCTGGGTGATCACCACCCGCCTTGCAACCCAGAAGGAGAAGGCAACTTGCTAATACTGCTGAACTTACTGTTATCTTTATCAATTGCATATTCAAATCGTATTATAAATTCTTTTCGTTTACTTCTTCGGCTCCTGTTGATTTCAATATCGAACTGATCTCCTCCTTACCGAGATGATTAGCACCAAGATCGATAGCCATAACATGTTTATCGTCTGTGCTTCTCAAATCAAATGGCTTTGGCCAACGATAGGGCTTCATATCACTCACAATCAAAAACGTACCCACCATACCGAAAGCAGCAAACAAAACGGTCATTTCAAAAGTTACTGGGATGAACGGAGGTAATGATACGTGATTTTTCCCGCCAATTATCATAGGCCAATCAAATCCAAGCATCCAAAACTGCATTAACAAAGCAGTACACGTTCCCGTCATACCAAATAAGAATGCGGCAATAGGAAGTCTGCTTCTTTTATACCCCAGTGCCTCATCCAAACCATGCACAGGAAAGGGCGAATAGACTTCTTCAATCTTTATACCTTTTCCACGAATATTGCTTACAGCCTGAAGAAGTACATCTTCGTCATTAAAAATTCCAACTAGATAATTTTTAGTATCCATGCGTATTAGTGCTTCTTTTCTGATGTTGATTTAATAATACTCTTCACCTCGGCCATATTGATGACAGGAAAAAATTTGGCAAATAACAAAAAGGCACAGAAGAAGAATCCGAAGGTTAATACATATTCCCCAACGTCATAAATGGTTGGATAAAACATTGACCAGCTTGATGGAAGGTAATCCCTGTGAAGAGAAGTCACAATGATTACAAAGCGCTCGAACCACATACCTATGTTCACGATAATCGACAACACGAATGTGGCCACAATATTTGTTCTGATCTTTTTGAACCAGAAAAGTTGAGGAGAAATTACGTTACACGTCATCATAGACCAGTACGCCCACCAATAAGGCCCGGTAGCTCTGTTATAGAAGGCATAAAATTCTGCAGGAACACCTCCGTACCAGGCAACAAAAAACTCAGTTATATAGGCGATACCCACAATCGACCCTGTGATAATGATTACAATATTCATCAACTCTATGTGGTAGATGGTAATATAATCTTCCAGTTTAAAAACCTTGCGTGTAATGATCAACAGAGTTAACACCATCGCAAAGCCAGAGAAAATAGCACCTGCGACAAAGTAAGGTGGAAATATGGTTGTGTGCCACCCTGGTATTACTGAAGTTGCGAAGTCCATCGATACAATGGTATGAACAGAAAGTACCAGCGGAGTAGAAAGACCGGCTAAGATCAACGCCACAGATTCATAACGTCCCCAGGTTTTCGCGCCACCGCTCCATCCAAAGCTCAAGGTATTGTAGACCGAAGCCCTCAATTTGTTTCCTGTTCGTACAGCTCTATCTCTGATGACTGCAAAGTCGGGAATAAGACCCATGTACCAGAAAACAAGTGAAACGGAAAAGTATGTTGAAATTGCAAACACATCCCATAACAAAGGCGAGTTAAAATTCACCCAAAGAGAACCCCATGTGTTTGGCAATGGGAATACCCAATAAAAACCCAACCACAATCGCCCCATGTGAGCAAAAGGAAAGGTCGCAGCGCAGATTACGGCAAAGATCGTCATCGCTTCTGCGGCTCTGTTGATGGACATTCTCCACCGCTGGCGGAAAAGCAACAAGATGGCAGAAATCAACGTTCCTGCATGACCAATACCAACCCACCAAACGAAGTTGGTAATATCCCACGCCCATCCTACCGTTTTGTTTAATCCCCACACCCCTACTCCTTCCCACTCTAGAACACAAAGAGAATAAAAACCCAACGCCAACAATATAAAGGAAAACCCAAATGCACCCCACCAAAGCGGAGTTGGTTTGCCTTCTACTTGTCTGCTTATGTCTTCGGAAACATCTCCAACCGTTTTACCACCGGTTATTAAGGTCTCACGTATTGCTGAACTTGCTTGCATAGTATCGTTAGTCCGTTAACAGTTATTTCTTACGCGTTTTCTTTTTCTTTATCCTTATTTCTGATCTTAGTCAAGTAGAAGATATTTGGTTTCACACCAATTTCCTCTAACACCCTATAAGCTCTAGGATTGCCAATTTTCTTATCTATTCCATAAGGACGTTTTTCGTCCTTCTCGATCTGAAGCAACTTTGTGATTTTGCTTTCCGGATCGTTCATATCTCCGAAAAGAATAGCTCCAGTAGAGCAGGCTGCCATACAAGCGGTGACTACTTCGCCATCTTTTACAGGGCGTCTCTCTTTCTTAGCATTCAACTTGCCAGTTTGGATCCGTTGTGCGCAGAATGAACATTTTTCCATCACACCGCGCGAGCGCACTGTAACTTCTGGATTTAAGACCATACGACCCAAATCAGTATTCATCGCAGGATTTGACTGGTAGAACTGTTGGTTGTCGTGGTATTTAAACCAATTGAATCTTCTTACTTTATATGGGCAGTTGTTGGCACAATAGCGTGTGCCGATACAACGATTATACGTCATTTGATTGAGTCCTTCTGTACTATGCGTTGTTGCCGCAACGGGGCAAACGGTTTCGCACGGAGCATTATTGCAATGCTGACAAAGCATGGGCTGGAAAGTAACTTCTGGATTCTCGGCCGCTTTCTCTAACGCGACAAAATCACCCGGCTTTGCATCGCTGCTGTAATAACGATCGATGCGCAACCAATGCATTTCCCTTCTTCTCAATACTTCATCCTTACCAACTAGGGAAACGTTGTTCTCCACATTACATGCCACCACACAAGCCGCACAACCGGTACATGTATTTAGGTCGATGGCCATTCCCCAATGGTGATTCTTATACTCGTGACCTTTCCAAAGGCTCACGGCAGCAGGGTCAACTTTCTCTTCCCACTTGGTGATTTTCGGATAGTCTCTTCCTGCATTTGGCTTTTCCTTAAATTCCGCCAACGTAGCTTCTTGAATCACGTTTTCTCTACCCATGTAGGTTTCATGAGTTTGTGTTTGCGCAATTCTATAGGTTTCTGAAGTTACCTCTAAGTTTACACCTTCGGTAACATTGAAACTTATCGATCCATTTACTTGAGCAAGAAACGGATATGCGTTTGTGCCAATGTTTTCCGCTACTTTACCTACTTTAGTTCTTCCATAACCAAGCGCCAATCCTATTGTTCCGATTGTTTGACCTGGCTGAACCACCACAGGGATATTCACCGATTTTCCTCCTACGTTAAGTTTCCCCATTTGAACAGTTCCATCATCCATGCTAAAGCCTTTTGCCTTCGCATCTTTCTGAGAGACTGTTAGGTAATTATCCCAGGTAGCTTTCGTGATAGGATCGGGTAATTCTTGCAACAAAGGATTGTTTGCTTGTGAGCCATTTCCAACCCCATAATTCTCATAAATGGCTAATTCAAATCCTTCACTAGCCGCTTTATAGTTTCCAGCAATAGAACTTCCTACACTCGCCAAGTCAGCCTTAAATTCCAACGCTGCAAACTCATCGGAAGGCAGTTCATAAACGCCATCGTATAATGATTTATCCCAAAAAGTTTGGAAATCGGCAACCGAATTTTGCTTTTCGAAAAACCACGTTCTCCAATTTTTTTGAAGGAGCGCAAAGTAATCTGAGCTTGTTTCACCAGCCCAGGTTAAAAAGCTCTCTTGTGTTTGGCGTGATTTAAATATTTGGGTAATGGCCGGTTGAGACAACGAAAACGAATTTTTCTTCGGCTCCGCATCATTCCAGCTCTCCAAATAATGATGATCTGGAGCTTTAAATCCGCTAAGAGAGGAAGTCTCGTCTTCCGTGTAAGAGGTGGAAACAGTTAAGGAAACACCTTTCAATGCTTCGGCTAGTTTACCACCAAGAACATGGTCATAAACCGGGTTACAATTGTAGAAGATAACACCGTCTACCTTGCCACTCTCTAATTCTGCAACGAACGAAGCGAATTGTTCATCATTCCCTTTGCGGAAGTTCAATGGCTTATTCGGAAGAATAGTAGTGCCATAATTTCCAAGTAGATCGTTGATTGCATTTACAACCGTCTGAACCGCCTTATCATTAGAACCTGCTACAACTAACGACTTGCCTTTAGCCTCCCAAAGTTCGGTGGCCGCTTGTTCGAGGTGTTTTATATTTTCAATAGAAGCACCCAAAGCCGCTTTACCTGCTTTTGCGGCCAATAAATTATATAACTGAGCAACCACTAAACCTTCCTGAGATGGTTTAATCGGTGATCGATAGTCTGCATTAGCTCCCGTAAGCGATAGGTTTGATTCAAATTGGAAATGTCTCGACATTTCACGCTTTGCTTCGCTTACCTCGCGTGTTTTGGCATATTGCTTAGTAAATTCGATGGGAGACACCCACGTACCAATAAAATCAGCGGCAACGCTAACTATTACGTTTGCTTTACTGAAATCATACGATGGAACAAATTGCTTTCCGAACGACTCTTCATTTGCTTTTAATATGCCGTAGGAAGAATTTTGATCATATTGAATGTGCTGAGTAGTAGGGTATTTTGCCTTAAAGGTTTCAATCACACTTAGGGTGCTCGGGCTAAGTACCGTATTGCTAACAATTCTCACTTGACCACCTTTAGAAGCGATTTCCGAAAGTTTTGCAATTACCTGCTTATCCAGATCTTCCCAAGATGCATTTTCTGTTCCAACCTTAGGACCACGTAATCTGTAATTGTCATACAGCGACAGAACAGAGGCCTCCACTTGAGCACTTGTTCCTCCCTGAGTAACATTGGATAAACTATTTCCTTCGATTTTAATAGGGCGACCATCGCGAGTTTTAACTACAATACTGCAATAATCACCTCCGTTCAAATAAGTGGATGCGTAATAATTTGGAATGCCAGCATCTGCGTCAACTGGTTTCACCACATAAGGTATAGCCTTTCTGATCGGAGCTTCACAGGCGGCCAACGAAACGGCAGCCATTGAAAAGCCCATCATTTTCAAAAAATCTCTTCTGTTGTGGCCTCTATCTTCCTCGGCTCCAATTACGGCAAATTCCTTGTCGGCATGCTTAACAAAAGCAGGGTCGTTCTTCAGTTGCTCAAGGCCTTTCCAGTATGTCTTTTTGGTTTCACCCATATCGTCAGTTGTCAATTACGAAATTTGAATTACAAATTAGTCTACAGCTATTAATAATGGCACTTTGCACACTCTAAACCACCAATGTCTTCCACTTTCATAGCTTTTTTGCTATTGTGAAGCTCGATCAGTTTATCATAGTAGGCATTGCCTTTTGTGTTCACATCGGTCTTTCTATGGCAGTCCACACACCAGCCCATGGTGAGGAGAGAATATTGCTTCACCACTTCCATTTCCTGTATAGGCCCGTGGCAGGTTTGACATTCCACCTGGCCTACATTCACGTGTTGCGCGTGGTTAAAATAAGCGAGGTCGGGCAAGTTGTGGATTCTCACCCACTCGATTGGCTTTTGCTTACCGGTATAAGAGGCCGTCTTTACATCGTACCCTATTGCTGCATAAATCTTCTGGATCTCAGGCGAATCTTGCTTTATCTGCGTATGACAATTCATACAAATATTTGGTGATGGAATATTTGCCTGTTTCCCTTTCATAACCCCTGTATGGCAATATTTGCAATTGATTTCGTAAGCACCGGCATGAAGTTTATGAGAGAATGCAATGGGCTGCTTAGGCTGATAACCTTGCTGAATGCCAACGGTGTACAATCCGTCAATTACTGTTTTGAAGGAAATGGATGCTACCAAGAAAACCACTACGAAAATAAAGCCCTTGCTTTGAAAAAACGTGGTGACAGTTATGGGCGAATGAACGACCTCCTTCTCTTCGTCTGAAAGCTCTTTTTGGTCAAGGTATTTTTTAAGCGCAGATATAATTAATGCTAGAATGATAACCAACAATACAAGAATCAACACCATGCCAATAACAATGGCATTTAGGTAAGTAGATGATATTGACGCTCCAGTTTCAGCCCCTCCACCGTCAGCAGTTACTTGCGGGCCTTTCGGAGCTTCGGGCTTATCTGCCTCCGCTTTTACATAGGCCAAAATACTCATTATTTGGTCGTCTGTATAGCTGTTGAAAGCCGTCATCTGGCTCTTGTTATATTCGTTATAAAGCGCTACTGCATAGGCATCTCCGCTCGCCACCACTTTAGCTGAATTGCGAATCCAACTTTTAATCCATTGTATAGAAGGGGCGCGATCTTCAACACCTGCCAAAGCAGGCCCAACCAATTTTTGCTTTACACGATGGCACGATTTGCAATTTCCGTTAAATAACTCTTCTCCAACTTTAATGACTGCAGCGTCTTTAGAGATTTCCTGAGCAAAAGTTGAAAGTGAAAAGAGAATTAAAATTAGTGAGGTGAGAAACTTAGCTAGCGCGGGTAGACAGTGCTTCATCATGATGCGTTTAGGTATCCGGATTTATTCGGAACGCACAAATCTACACCCCAAACCCATTATTTCAAATTTATTTCGAATTCCGGTAAGAATATTTTTGATTTTTGCCCATTGTTATAAATCTATTAAATCGGTATACAAAAACTTTCCTTTTTGTTTGGAATGACTATAAATTACGATATATAATTGCCCATATTTGGCCATGACTCCCTTTGAATATGTAACCGTACTTATCTCCATAATACTTGGACTTGGAATAACTCAGATTGTAACTGGCCTCGCTGATTTGATTCACCAATGGGATCGAGTAAAAGTATATTGGCCACATTTGCTTTGGATCTTTTTAATTTTCTTTCTGCACATTCAGGAATGGTGGGCGACTTATGAATTGCGCGATTTTACGTCTTGGAGGTTGACCACCTTTTTCTTTGTCATTCTATACCCAATCATATTATTCATTTTGGCGAAGCTACTTTTTCCGTTTGGCAACAATGATGGCGTGATTGATTTGAGAAAGTTTTACTTCGAAAATTTCCGCAGAATTTTCGGTTGGTCAATCGTGCTCATCGTATTTGCTCTTTTAACCAATATTTTTGTGTTGCACTATCCTTTTTGGGAGGAAATTCCGCATGTAGTGTTTATTACTGTGTTGGTAATCCTGGTAACCAGGGATATTAAAAGCGAACAACTTCACAAGTGGGTGGTAATCGTGATTACAGCTATTTCCATTTTGAGCGTGATCGCCACGTGGGATAGCTCCATAATTTCTCAATGACCGCTACTTTCAATAGAAAACTTGTAGAGCGTTTCTTGGTGATACGTTTCTTCTGGCCGCAGTTCGGTCGATGGAAAATTGGTATGATTTGGAGAATCGGGAAAATGTTGCGCCTCTAGGCAGAACGCAGAACGAAATTCGTATTTCTTCCCTCCTTTTCCCACATCGTGTCCATCTAAAAAATTTCCAGAATAAAATTGAAGGCCAGGTTCGGTGGTAAATACTTCCATTACTCTGCCTGAAATCGGCTCGGTGACTTTGGCAGCCAAGGTTAGCTCATTTTCCTTTTTGTTCAACACCCAATTATGATCATAACCATTGCCCATTCTAAGCTGATCATCGTCATTATTGATCAGTTGCCCTATTGCATGCATAGATGTAAAATCAAATGGGCTTCCCTTTACGTCTCTCAATTCCCCAGTAGGAATTAATCCGCCATCCACCGGAGTAAATTGCGTTGCGTTGATCATCAGCTGGTGACCTAGAATAGTACCGTTTCCTTCGCCCGCCAAGTTGAAAAACGAGTGATGAGTTAAGTTCACAATAGTGGTTTTGTCGGTTGAAGCAGAATAATCAATTATCAGTTCATTCTCATCTGACAGGGTGTATGACATGGTTACAAAAAGATTTCCCGGATATCCCTCTTCTCCATCTTCACTTAAATAGGTAAATTGAATACTGCTTTTTGCCGTGTCCAAATTTGCAAGCCAATAGACGTTGTGAAATCCGTTAGGCCCACCATGAAGCGCATTGTCTCTATTGTTTATTGCCAACCGATGTTCTACCCCATCTAACGAAAATTTCCCTTTTGCAATCCGGTTTCCAAACCTACCAATGGCCGCGCCAAAATAAGGATTGCCCGTTGGATATTGCTGGGCTGAATCATAACCCAAGACGACATCCGTAAAATTGCCATTGCGATCTGGCACAAATAAAGACATGATCTTTGCACCAAAATTGGTCACCTTCAACGTAATTCCATTTTTGTTCTTCAGTTCATACACCTCTAGCTGGGTGGCCGAAGTAGAAGTTGCTTCAGGTTGTTCACTCATAGACTTTTTATCGCTGGAGGTGCAAGAGATAAGGGGCAGTAAAAATGAAAAGATTGACCATTTTATAAATTTCATACCCTCAATGTAGAATAATTTGAAAAAACGTCAAACTCTCCAATAAATAAAAAAGACCAGCCGGTAGGACGGACTGGTCATTAATAGCATTTTGACTATTTTTTTCAGCTCACAAAAACAAGGTTTTCAACCTCCGATTCAGAAGCAGGTATTGGCATACCTTCCTCTTTTAAACCTTGCAAGTGAAATTGAATAGCTTCGGCCATATTCTGCAACACTTCCTCTTTTGTTGCGCCCATGCCAATGCAGCCTGGCAAGTCTGGGGCATAAGCCCCAAATCCACCGTCAGCAGCTTTTTCTATAACAATTGCGTATTTTATCATCTTTGTATTTGTGCTTGTTTCAATATACTTTTTTCTAATCCTTGGCTTAAATCATTCGACATCCTATGAACGGGAATGGTGACTAAGCCTTTCTTGACGCTATGCTTAAATTGCTTATGACTTCCTCTCTGCCTAACTTCAAACCAACCATCCTTCTCAATTAACAGTATGATTTCGCGAGTCTTCATTTAGTTAACAAATCTATTCCCCTTTTGCGACTTAATCAACACTTAACTCTTATGGTCTGAATAAAAAAAGACCAGCCGGTAGGACGGACTGGTCTTCAGAGTACAGGTTTAGGTAAATTCTTATCTCAAGAAAAGCATTTCTCTGTATTTAACCAATGGCCAATCTTCATCGTCCACTAATAATTCAAGCTTATCCACCGCATCGCGAATAGCATCGAAATATTTTTCTTTGATATCATCGCAATAACCATAGGCGCGCTTATGAGTATCACTTTCTTTATTCAAGCGCTTGCGCTCTTCTATCATAGCGGTGACACTATTTTTTATGAGATCGATATAGCCAGAAATTTCTTGGATGGTTTTTACAACCGCACCATTATCTATTCCTAAGCCTTTCAATCCGTTAGCGTTTACTATTAACTTATTTTGGTAAGCAATTGCCGTGGGTATAATGTGGTTAACTGCCAGATCGCCAATCACGCGTGCCTCAATCTGAACTTTCTTGATATAGTTTTCGAGGCGTATTTCATTTCTGGCTTCTACTTCTTTGTGGTTCAAAACCCCGTGCTTTTCAAACAATGCCAATGATTTCTTAGATAAATAGGCATCTACCGCTTTAGGCATGGTTTTGATGTTGTTCAAACCTCTTTTAGCTGCCTCGTTCACCCATTCTTCAGAATATCCATCGCCTTCGAAACGAATGTGTTTAGATTCTTTAATATACTCTCTTAACACGTTTACAATGGCCAATCGTTTTTCGGTACCAGCTTCAATTTGTTTGTTAACCGCTTCATGGAATTTCTCCAACTGATCGGCAACAATTAAATTCAGGGCTGTCATTGGAGTAGCGCAGTTGTCGCTTGAGCCCACCGCGCGGAATTCAAATTTATTTCCAGTGAAGGCGAAAGGCGAAGTGCGGTTTCTATCCGTGGCATCCAAAATGATTTCAGGTATTTGATCAATACCTAATTTCATATACATGTTATCTCCCTTCTCGATTTTCACGTTGCCGTTTGTCTCAAGCTCATTCAACACCGCTGTCATTTGAGCACCAATGAAAACAGACATAATTGCCGGAGGTGCCTCATTTGCCCCTAGGCGGAAATCGTTCGCGTTAGTGGCAATACTTGCCCTCAACAAATCTGCGTGTTCGTGGACTGCTTTAATGGTGGTGATAAAGAACGTTAAAAACAATAAGTTATCACGGGCTGAACCTGTGGGTGCATAAAGGTTCACACCAGTGTCTGTAATCAGTGACCAGTTGTTATGTTTACCGCTTCCGTTTACGCCTGCAAAAGGTTTTTCATGAAAGAGGATTTTTAGATTATGCTTCTCACCAATTCTGCCCATCACGTCCATCAACAGCTGATTATGATCGTTGGCCACGTTCACCTCTTCAAAAAGCGGTGCCACTTCAAACTGGCTTGGAGCCACTTCATTGTGACGGGTGCGAACAGGGATACCTAACTTCCAGCATTCAATTTCAAAATCGCGCATGAAGTCAAGCACGCGGCTTGGGATCGTTCCGAAGTAATGATCTTCTAATTGCTGTCCACGTGCTGGCGCATGACCGAACACCGTTCTTCCAGCCATCACTAAGTCAGGACGCGCCATATAAAGGGCTTCATCTACCACAAAATATTCTTGCTCACATCCCAACGAAGCCACTACGTGTTGAATGTCTTTATCAAAAAGCTGGCACACTTTGGTAGCGGAAAGATCTACTGCCTTGAGGGCTTTTAGCAACGGTGATTTGTTATCGAGGGTTTCGCCTGTATAAGAAACAAACACCGTAGGAATGCTCAAGGTTGTACCATATAAAAACATGGGCGAAGTCGGATCCCAAGCGGTATAACCGCGTGCCTCAAACGTGCTGCGGATACCGCCACTAGGGAAGGAGGACGCATCGGGTTCTTGTTGCACCAACTCACTGCCTTTAAATCTTTCTATTCCGGCCAACGCATCGAAGAATGAATCGTGCTTTTCCGCGGTTCCCCCCGTCATCGGCTGAAACCAGTGGGTAAAGTGCGTTGCCCCTTTAGAGATAGCCCATGACTTGGCAGCAGCCGCTACAGCATCTGCGGTAACTTCATCTATTTTTTCATGGTTTTTAATAGCGTTGCTTACTTTTTTAAACACCGCTGGGGCCAGGGTTGCCCTCATTTGCTCCATACCAAAAACATTTTCTCCGAAAAACTGAGAGATGTTTGGTGTAATAGCATCGGCAGTTATCTTCGGCCGGTCGTTTAGTTTTTTAAGAGCTTCAAATCGTAATTGCGCCATAGTGGTTTACTTTTTTATTATGTCTGTTTCAAAAATAGATGTTTTTCATAAAACGAGGATATTTTTTTAACTTATTTTTAACAATAACTACACATTTTGCAGAATTATCTACTGAAAAATAACCTAGTTGCGATATTAAAACGTGTTTTATAGGCTTTTCAAAGCGTTGCGCCAGTAGTTTAATAGGTTTTGCAAAAAAATGACAAACAAAAGGCCAAAAAGTAGGAAATAGCCAAAAAATTTTGATTTCAAGTGTAAATACTGGCCATTCAGGAAAAAACTTAGCACTAAGTGAGAGATTGAGGCTAGGGTTAATTCGTACTGCTACCTCCCAGCCGACTATCCTGAACCTTCAACGGCTTATCAACGGCAAATGAACGGCAGATGAACGGCAAATAAAGGTATCTTCTCCGAATCTTTGCTATATTTACTTTATGGCACTTTTAAAGGAAAACATTCTCATGCAAGGCATGAGTGGCACTCTTAGTACCATTTTGCTCAAGCAATACAGTTATGGCACGGTGATATCAAAGCGGCCGGACCGCAGCAAAGTGAAGTTGAGCCCATTGCAAAAAAAAGCCAATAAAAAATTTAAGGAAGCAGTAGCGTTTGCAAAATCGGTCTTACAAGATGAGGCCAAGAAAAAAGCATATAAGAAGAAGCTCAAGCGCAACCAAACCATCTACCATGCTGCGTTGGCCGATTATCTCAAAAACCATAAATGAATCGGTAATTAATGCCATGCGATTGTTGCTGCTCCTCTTCGTCTGCTCAGTAGTGATTTTAATCATAGCAAATCAATTTGTTACAGGGTTTCAAGCACGCGATCTGATGGTGGCGCTGCAACATAGCATCAACCCAAACTTAGTTGTGGGACTTCAATTTTTAACAAATTCAATAAGTGTTGTAAGTATTGGCATACCGGTGCTCGTTCTTTTGATAAGCGAACTCAGAAAAGACCAATCAACAAGAAAGAAAGTAATAATTGTGCTTGTCTGTCTTGGGTTTTCGGGGATAATGTCCTCTACAGTAAAAAATATGGTACAGAAACCAAGGCCCTTTGTAATTGATAGCAGAATTGAAAAACTTTCTGGGGGTGGAAGCTATTCGTTTCCTTCTGGTCATACCACCGAAGCTGTTTGCGCGGCAGCCATTATGATTTTTACTTTTAGAAACTGGTACGTTTGGTTTTTCTATCTAGGCTGGGCGTTAACAATTATGTACTCGCGAATGGCATTGGGTGTGCACGATATTTTCGATTTAATGGGCGGTATAGCAATCGGCCTAGGCAGCACGTTACTAGTCTTATTTGTAGCATCAAGAATAGTTGCCAAAAAAGATCAATTAGCAAATTGATCAAATTCCTGATCGTAGTCTTCACGAAGTGTTCCCATCATCCGGTCCCACCAAAGAAAGTACAGCCCATAATTGCCTTTAAAATGCGCATGGTGCTGGTTGTGGTTTACCGAAGTGTTGATCCATTTACCAAAAACACTTCTTGAAAAACCTCTAGGATAAAGCTCAAAACCCAAATGACCGTAAACATTATATATCATCATTGCAATTAAGAACAACGCAATTGCAAATGGATGAATGGGCAGAATAAATGGAATTATTACTAAAATTCCAGCCTCCACAACTGCTTCTAGCGGATGAAATGCAAAAGCTGCCCACGGGGAGGGATTGGTTGACAAATGATGCACTCGGTGAAATAACTTGAAAAGCCTTGGGTGGTGCATAGCGCGATGTGTCCAATAAAAATAGGCATCGTGCAACACTAGCATTACCGCTACGGATATAAAAAAGTAACCCCACCCGTATTCTTCCACAGAATAATAGACACGAGTGAATGGTGTGATGGGTGATAAAAATATCAACGACCCGATAATCGTAAAAATTACCACTGTAACAAGTGAGTAACGAATTTCTCGAAGATACTCTTTCGATCGGGGGAACAGTGGCTGGATTTTAGAAAATTTCCAACTGCCTTTTTTGAATTTATAAAAAACAATAAAAGCGATGGTCGCAAAGAACAGGTAGCGAAACAAGATGACCGAGAAAACATAAAGAACTTTTGTGCTTGTTGCTACGTCTTGTTCAAACATTACCTTTATCCATTAGATTTTTTTACCGACCCACCACTGCTAGAACCTGTGTTTGTTTTGACGGGGCTGCCGCGATATCTTACGCTACCTCCGCTGCTGGCATGGGCATCGAGGTTTTTTGTAACATTTATTTTTATATCACCAGCGCTGCTGGCATTGGCATTTACATTTTCACATTCAAAATCATAGCAATTGATATCGGCCGCGCTGCTGGCTTCTACCTCCAGTGATTTGCTCTTTCCTTGCAACACAATATCACCTGCGCTGGATGCAGAGAGTGTTGTTGTGGTTGCCTCCAGGGAGATCTCTACGGAAGCGGCACTTGAAACATTTATATCAAATTGGTTCGCCTTTATAGTACCATTCGAGAATACACTAGCGGCCGAACTGGCCGAAACTCTGTCTAATGCGACATAGGTGACATAGACTTTTACGTTCTTGCGATCGCGGTAATTTCCAGATTGCATATGGATTTTTAGGGTATTTCCTGACACCTCGGTAATCACATTTGAAAGTTTTGTTCCTGTGGCTTCCACCTTTACGCTCTCTTTTTCGCCTTTTATCAAGTAAACGTCAATTGCCTCAGCGGCTTTTACTCCCTTAAAGGAAGCCACTTTGCGAACTTCTGAACCTTGTCCAAAAGAATAACTAGTGAATAAAACCAGAACAAAAACAGTTATTAACTTTTTCATAGTTTCAAATTTGGATCAAAGACTGTACGCAAAAAATAAGGTTGCTTAAAAAATTACAAATTAAAAGCTTTTTAAAACTGTGAAGCCAAATTGATTTTTTTTATCTATTTTCGCATTAATAAAACAGCAGAATTAAATAATTAAACGCAATGATCAACGAAAAGTTAAATATGCTTATCAACTTGGCAACAAGTGATGGCAGTGTTGGCGACAGTGAATCCAAAACGATTCATTTGATTGCTAAATCAAATGGTCTTACGAATGAAGACGTAGATGCCATGATGAAAAACCCAAAAAAAATTGGGGATTTATCTACTTTGACGGAGGACCAGAAATTTGAATACCTCTATCATGTTATTCAATTGATGAAAAGCGATGGTCAGGTGTTTAAAAGTGAAATTCATTTCTGCGAGCAAATTGCTGAACGCTTAGGTTATAAAAAAGGTGTAGTAGCTGAATTGTCAGCTAGAATATATAGCGACCCTTCCATTACTTCGGATAGAAAAATGTTGGTTGAGCGCGCGCATAAGTTTTTAAAATAAATTTTATTTCTTTTAGAAATAGGGGTTCCGTTGCGCTGCAACGGAACCCCTATTTTTTTAATGCTTCTCGAACATCACCTTTCCGCCCACTATGGTGCTGATGACTTCTGTTTTAAGAAGCACTGTTTCCTCCACCTTCATTATATCTTGGCTAAAAATTGTGAAGTCGGCCAGTTTTCCTTTTTCGATGCTGCCTTTTGTTTTTTCCTGAAATCCCGCGAAAGCGGCATTCAGCGTATAGCCTTGCAACGCTTGCTCGCGCGTCATTTTTTCGTTGGGTTCATAACCCCCTTCCGGTTCGCCCTTCAGTGTTTTTCTAGAAACACTGGCAAAGAAAGAGGCTATTGGATTTATTGGCTCCACGGGCACATCGGTACCATTCACAACGGTAGCCCCCGTTTTTATTAAGGATTGCCACATGTAAGCTCCTTCTTGAATGCGCTTGTCTCCCAGCCTATTTATGGCCCATGGCCTATCGGAAGAAAGGTGGATTGCCTGCATAGCTGGAATGACCCCCAACTTTCCAAAACGAGGAATGTCAGTTGGGTTAATATGCTGAGCATGTTCAATGCGAAAACGAGCATCTTTTTCCTTTTCGGGATTTTCATTGAAGGCGGTTTCGTATCGATCTAATACTTCTTTATTGGCTCGGTCGCCAATGGCGTGAGTGCAAATTTGAAAACCATGTTTCAGCCCTTCCCGCGAAAATTTCAACACCGTGTCCATCGACATGGTAGCCATTCCCACGGAAGTGGGTTGATCGGAATAGGGTTCAAGCAACCATGCACCCCGCGAGCCCAACGCGCCATCGCTATAAAGTTTTATTGCCCGAATGGTGAGTTGCTTATCTACTTGTGGGCCTCGCTTATACCAGCTATACAAATATGATCTGACGGATGGCTTCAGCATCACATACAATCGGACATCGAGCTTATTGTTTTTTTTAAATTCAGTAAAAAGTGAAACATCGCTACTGTCGGCACCCGCATCATGAAACGTGGTGATTCCATTTCGCAAGCAGGCTGCCAGCGCCAGCGACAATGCTTTAGTGCGTGTTTCCTTTGTATTGGCAGGAATGAGTTTCGCTATAATTGACTCTGCATTTTCATTAAAAATACCAGTTGGGTTGCCTAATTCATCTTTAACAATTTCACCACCTTCTCCTAGATTCTCTTTAAACTGCTCAAGAGAAAGCGGGTTGACCCCCGCTAAGGACATGGCTTTGGCGTTTACAAAAACCGTATGGCCGCTTGCATGCTCAAGTGCAACCGGATTGTTAGGCGATACTTCACTCAGCAATTCATGCGTTTGGAAGCCTTTTACAATTTTTGCCGGCTTCTTATTCCATTTATCCTGGTGCCAGCCGCGCCCAACTATCCATTGGCCGGGTTCCGCTTTCGCGATGGCCTCTTTTACTTTTGCCACCATCTCGTCATAGTTTTGAATGGTGGTTAAGTCCAAATTCATTTCACTGTAGCCCAAGCCCATGATGTGGCCGTGGGATTCTATAAACCCTGCCGTCATGGTTCGGCCTTTTAGGTCAATTACTTTCGTGTTCGAGCCTTCAAAGGGTTTTAAGCCCGCAAGGTCGCCCGCATAGACAATCGTGTCGGCAACCACTGCCACAGCTTCCACCGTTGGCTGGTTTTCGTTTGATGTGTAGATAGTGCCGCCTTTGATGATCAAATCGGCAGGGTGAGATGTAGAACAAGCGAAAACGATGGGTATGAGCAGAAGAAGTAGAAAGCGAGACATTAGTTTAGGATTTAAGCTGTGAGATTTAAGATTTAAAAATAGGCAGTTTAATTGAGGTAGGAAAACCGTCAAAGGCTGTTAGTTTGGTAAACAAAAGTGACGATTTTTCTCCCTTCAATATAAAATTCTGAATTTAATTCAATAAATCTCTTTTTTCTTACTATGTCGAATGTTTTGTGACTTAATCCGATATTTTATTCCGATGAAAGTCTGAATTTGGAGAAAGTCGGGCAAAAAACGAAATGGAAAGTCCTTTTTCGGAGTAAATCGGACGAAAAGTGAGATTAAAAGTCCTAATTCAGAGAAAGTAGGATGGATTCAGCATTTATTAAGCCTCAAAGGTCTGTTTACTTTATCAATCCGACCCTCAAGATTTTAGAATATACTAGTTTTGTATTATTAGATTTAAAAAATGAAAAAGCTCCTCGTTATTCTTTCTATTTTCATAATCGGCACGGGCCTGCGCGCGCAAAATGTAGGCTTGTCGTTTTCCTACTTTGTACCTAGCAATGGCTCTTTCTCCACCCCTATTAGCCCTTTCTCCATTCGTGGCCTGGGCTTTAACTTTAGCAATCACTTCGCGTTTCAAACCGGTGCCTCGCTTTATCGGATGGCAGGTTTGAGTGTAAAAGACACACCCCTACGCCAGAACGAATCGTTCACGGGCCCTAACTTTACTGTATTCGTTCCCGCAGAACTAGTGCTTCGATTTACAGGTAAACGAGTGTCGCTCGATATAAAAGGTGGGGGATTCTTCTTTTATGGATTTGACCAAAATCTGAATACTGGAAACATTGACAAAGCAATTCGTGAGTTGGAAAAGTGGACGGTGGCAAACTCCAACTTCTCCTTCCAAAATAAACCTGGCTTCGGCTACTTAGGTGGAGCTGAGCTGACGGTAAACGTTACCAATCAATTTGGTATCTCTATCGAAACAAATTACCTGGCAGGGCAATCTGGTCTTCCCTTAACTGGAAGTTATACAGGAGGGATTTCCACATTAGAAACAAAATCGATCGACTACAAAGATGCCAAAGTTGATTTTACAGGATTAGAATTTTCGATTGGGTTGATATTTAATACGTCAGCTGGAGGCGGGCCAGGTGCAAAGAGAAAGAGGCGATAAGGCGATCAATAGTCGTTGGACTAGGAACCATCGACTACACCTGTCGGATGTTATCGCCCACTACCACATAAATTCGATCGTTCTTTTTGGGTGTAATGCAAGCCAATCCTGTAAAAGAACCAAAGGCCGGCATCAATCCTTGGTCAGCGCCAAAGTAAAAGCAGGGCAACGTCAACCCCTGCCTTGCCTTGCCTTGCATGCGAATGCCCGGATGGATATGCCCCGCCAGGTTGTACTTGCCAAGTGGAACCTGTTCTAGTGGCTCGTGCGAAAGCAATAATGCGTTAATGAATAGCGGGCTTTCATGAACTCCTATGGAAAGTCGTTCGTATTGTTGGACGCTGAGTATATCATGATTGCCGCGCACGAGTTCAAAATGAATGGCAGAAAAGTGTTTCAACACCTGCCGCAAAACCTCCCACTCATTATTGTAGGTACTGTGAAAGAGATCACCCAAAAAAATGACACGTTGTGGTTTGGTCAAATTAAGCACATCTATGAGTGCTTCAACATTCTTGTCATTTGCTTGTGTGGGTACGGCAATGCCGGCTTTTCTAAAATGATTTACCTTCCCCAAATGCAAATCGCTCAATAAAAGTATTTTATGCGTCTTTAAATAAATTGCTTTTTGCGTACACAATTGAATTTGCTCCCCTGCCAGCTCTATTTCCATTCCTTGGTTCTCCTCTAAACTGCAAATTATGGAATATTCCGATTCTAAAAGTTAACATTGAGGTAACACGTGAGATGGATTGGCAAGTTAACTTTGATGAGATATATTTGCTTAAATGGCTTTCTTTCTATCCAATAATTTCGCTTCATGTTTGAATTAGACACCTCTTACACTGTTCTGCTAGTCGTTTGTTTAATTGCCGCCTGTGGATTTGAGTTCGTTAATGGCTTTCATGACACCGCTAATGCAGTGGCAACAGTCATCTATACTAACTCGCTAAAACCCTGGATGGCAGTAGTGTGGTCTGGGATAATGAATGCGACAGGTGTTTTCTTTGGAGGTATTGCCGTTGCCATGGGCATTGTGAATCTCTTGCCCGTGGAAACACTGGTAGATCAAAATATTGCCCACAGTGTTTCGATGGTCGCGGCACTTTTGTTAAGTGCTATTTTTTGGAATCTTCTCACCTGGTGGTTCGGTATACCTTGCTCAAGCTCTCATACCTTGGTGGCGTCCATTTTGGGCGTGGGTTTGGCCTACTCTTTTTTGCCCGAAAGCCATGGTGATAGTGCTGTCAACTGGGCAAAAGCATTAGACATTGGTTCTTCGCTATTAATCTCTCCTCTATTCGGTTTCACGATGGTAATCATCTTGATGTTTTTGCTTCAACGATTGACTAAAAACACACCTACGGGGGACGATTTATTTAAAGAACCTAAAAAAAATACCCCTCCCCCATTTTGGATCAGAAGTATACTCTTGTTAACCTGTACATTGGTTAGTTTCTTTCATGGAAATAATGATGGCCAAAAAGGGGTTGGATTGATCATGTTGATTCTCATTGGAATTGTACCTGGCTATTTTGCGTTAAACGAATCGTTCGATATCAGAGGGTTGGATCGACCACTGGCACAAATTGAAACGATCATAAGAGACGCAGATACTACCCGTCTTTCGGCTCCTGACGTTAAAAAAATAACCGATTCAAAGGGTATGATAGCGGAATTAAGCACATGGTCTAAGAAGTATACTTTTGTTAAAGATATGCCAAGGACGGAGCGCTTTCAGATAAGGAAAGACCTGTTGACGTTGAATCGAAATTTGAAATCGTTGATCGGCAGTGAAGAATTGAACTTAAGCCCATCGGATAAAACGACCATAGAAAAAGATTTAAAAGCACTTGAAAAAACAACCGATTATGCTCCACTGGGTGTAATTGCGCTCATCTCTGTTTCGTTAGGCCTTGGCACGATGATCGGCTGGAAACGAATTGTGAAAACAATCGGTGAAAAAATTGGTAAGCAACACTTAACCTATGCCCAAGGTGCAAGCTCGGAGTTAGTAGCCGCCAGTACCATTGGCTTATCCAGTTACTTAGGTCTGCCCGTTAGCACCACCCATGTTTTATCCTCTGGCATTGCAGGCAGCATGGTAGCAAGTAAAGGGATAAAGAACCTTCAACCAGAAACAGTGCGAAATATTTTGATTGCGTGGTTGTTAACTTTGCCAGTAGTGATGGTGGTATCGGGATCATTGTTCTTGCTATTTAGAGCTATATTTTAGCACAATGACCCGAAATCAAAATCAACTAGCAAGTATCTTGACTAGTTGACTTGAAATCCCTGTTTTAGTTTATCAGATCAAGCACAAAAGCATAAGTAAGGGCCGTTTGGTGCAGGGCCTTAAATCTTCCACTTGCGCCACCATGCCCTGCTTCCATTTCTGTTTTTAGCAACAATAGGTTTTTATCGGTTTTGTTGGCTCTTAGCTTGGCTACCCATTTTGCGGGCTCCCAGTATTGCACTTGGCTGTCGTGCAGACCGGTTGTAACCAACAGATTAGGGTATTCTTTCTTCTCCACGTTATCATAAGGTGAATAAGATAACATATAATCGTATTCTTCTTTAATGTTGGGGTTGCCCCATTCCTTCCATTCAAATGTTGTCAATGGAATCGACTCATCTTCCATGGTACTTATTACATCTACAAAAGGGACGTTGGCAATAATTCCCTTATACAAATCAGGACGCATATTTGTAATGGCACCCATTAGCAGACCGCCCGCGCTTCCTCCATTGGCAAATAGCTTCTGTTTTGCTGCATATTTTTCTTTCACCAGAAACTCGGAACAATCAATGAAGTCGTTAAATGTGTTTTTCTTCTTCATCATTTTTCCATCTTCATACCACTTGCCTCCCATTTCTTGTCCACCGCGTATGTGGGCTATGGCGTACACGAAGCCACGGTCAAGCAGACTGAGCCGAGAGGAACTAAACGAAGCACTCATAGAAGCCCCGTAGGAACCATAGGCATATTGCAAACATGGGTTCGTTCCATCTTTCTTAAATTTATCTTTTCTATACACAAGAGAAATCGGCACTTTGACGCCATCGCGGGCCGGGGCCATAACACGCTCCGTTTGATACTGGGTTCTGTCAAAACCACCCAATACCTCTCGCTCTTTCAATAATTTTTTCTCGTGTGTGGCAATATCAAAGTCATATTGAGAAGGTGGGGTAGTCATGGACTGATAATTATAACGCAGAGAAGTTGAACTGGCTTCTGGATTATATCCAATGCTTGCCAAATAAGCTGGCTCGCCAAAATCTACTTTGGTTTCTTTTCCATCGCCCCAAGTAATTAAGCGAATAGTTGCCAGCCCCTCAAAGGTTTCTTGTACGGCTAGACATGTGTTGAACAGTTCAAAATTTTCTAAAAAGGTATCTTCTCTATTGGGGATAATGTCTTCCCAATTTTCTTTGGCAGGAGTAGCTTCGGATGCCTCCACTAAGCGATAGTTCGTGGCATCGGCATTGGTGCGTATGTAAAACTTTCCATTGAAATGATCCACATTGTATTGCACATTTTCTTTTAACGGTTCGATCACAGCAATTTTACTCGTTGGTTTGTCTATGTCCATGTAGCGTGTAATAGACGCATCCGTTCTGTCGGAGCTAATCAGCAAGAATTTCTTCGACCTTGATTTGCTCACTCCACACGAAAGTGTTTCGTCTTTCTCTTCAAACACCAGCACATCTTTGACAGGATCGGTGCCAAGTTCATGTCTAAATACTTTATCTGCCCGAAGCGTAGATGGATCTTGCACCACATAAAAAATAGTTTTACTGTTATTTGCCCATTCATAATTGCCAGCAGTGCCAGGTATTTTATCCGCCAGCATGTTGCCACTGAGTAAATCCTTAAACCGTAGTGTGTAAAATCGTCTACCCACCGTATCCACAGCTATTACAGCAATAGCATGGTTGGGGCTGGGTGAAACGTCTAAACTAAAATAGCCATGACCCTTGCCCAACTCGTTGCCGTTGGCCAATACTTCTTCGGGGTTTTCCAAAGACTCCTTTTTGCGACAGAAAATAGGATACTCCCCCCCTTCTTCAAACCGGGAATAGTAAAAGTAATTATCCAATTTATAAGGAACCGACTCATCTTTTTCCTTAATGCGGCCTTTCATCTCTTGAAACAATGTTTCTTGAATTCCCTTGGTATGCGCCATCATAGTATCCAAGTAGGTGTTCTCTTGCTTCAAGTAGTTGACCACCGCGCTGTCTTCGCGATGGCGCAACCAAAAATAATTGTCGATGCGTTTGTCACCCTGTTTGGAGATGATCTCATGAGGTCGTACCGCTGCCATGGGTGCTGCTACCTGCGGATAAGCCGTTTTTTTAGGTTCTTGCTGACAAGAAAAGAGGATGATTGCCAGCAACAAGGCCAAAAAGGAAACCGTATTTTTCATATTAATCGTATTTATTTTAGGAAACCAAACTTAATAAAAAAGCAGTCGGATGCCTTAGCATCGCGCAATTTTCATTTCGTGTTTTTGCGATTATGGATAGCTAAGGCCAAAATGCAAAGTTAAATGAAGCGGCACTGTCAATTTGACATAATAAACAAGTTAGTTGCTCTGAAATAACCTCTATTCGACCAAAAAAACATAATTAACAAGTAGCTTTTTTGTCAATTCGTCATAAACAACACGTTCAATGCTATGAACTTAGTTCAATTTAGCCCACCTTACACGTTTAAAACCCTAAACTGCACTCGGTTTGCCCTCGCTAACAAGTTAGAACGTCCAAACCGAACTCCATTTACCTATTTGACTAGTTTAGTCGGCTTCAAGCCACCTGCTAGCCCCCAAACCAATTTGGTTGCCACCTCAAAAAGAAGCTACGGCACTATTACATCTAAAAAAATAAAAAGCCTTTATAGGCAATGTCGCCTTCAACCGTTAATTTAGTTTCCCCAAACAACACTAAACTCATTGACGTATGAAAAAGGTATTGGAAGCACTCACGTTGGTAAAATTAACTGCTCGTGAATTTGGGCAACATATAAAAACCATTATCACCAACCTTAACGCCTTGGGCGGAGGGGCTGGTTTTATAACCGATACATCGTTATTGGATTATATAAAAACACTGACCGATAAGAATGCAGTGTACGACCGAGCGCATGGGCAAGTGACTAAAAGCGATGAAACCGCCAAGATAGCCGCAGCCGACAAAGTGCGTGATGCGGCCATCTCAGCCGCTATCCGCTATTTAAATGTATTTGAACTTTCTGAACTTGAGAGCGAGAAAGCTGCCTTCGCCAGCCTAGAAACCTTATTTAACGAATACAAAGGCTTGCAAAACTGGAATTTTGAAGAAGAAACTAATGGTATAGATAAATTGGTGAGCGATTTACAAAACCCCAAATATGCGCCACACGTGGCCACCATAAACATGGGCAACTATGTCGAACGCATGCGCCTACGCAATCAAGATTTTAAGGTGTTGTTTCAAAAGCGCACGGTAGAAACATCTACCAAAGTAGTGTATGATGTAAAAGCCTTACGGGATGATTTAAAAACGGTATATGACGACATGACCGACTACGTGTTGAGCATGGCCAAAGCCAAAAACACTGAGGAGTTTAACCAAAGCCTTACGGCCATCAACGCAGTGCGGAAATACTATGCCGATTTAATTGCCAAAAGAAAGGGCGGCAAAGACGAGGGCGAAGGAAAAGAGTAGCGCGCACTCTAAGACATTCTGAAAAAATGGATAACAACAATATTGATCGTTTTAATAAATTAAGTATCGCTGTCGTTTCCGTTTTGGTTACAATAGGTAATTTATCTATCGGTTTTTATTATGGATTGTTTGGGATCAACATATATAGATACTTAGAACTTTCGGAGATTATTTTGGTGTTCCTTTCAAATCAATTCTATATAGTGACGTTTTTTGCGCTCTACGTGTTGATTGTCTTTTTATTTGGATCCTATTCTAAAAATTTAAAAGCATCAGATAAAGCTGTGAAGGCTCTCGAGAAAAAATCAACACGAAGGCTCACATCAAAAATTATTGAATTTTCTCGGCTAAAATGGCTTATGCTTAATGAACGCATCGATCGTTTATTGAAAAAGCGATGGTTTCAAATTACAGTTAGCTTTATATTTATATTAATTGCCGGATGGCTATTTTATAATGCACAAAAAGACATAGTTCACTTTTCTCAAATCAACCAGCCTGAGGTTTTAGCACCTTTGATTATCGGAACGCTTATAACAATACCCTTTGTTTTTTTGACTATAGAGCTACCGCCAAAGGTAGCTTTACTTATGCTATTAGGAGTCTGGTCTATTACGTCCTTTACCAGCGACAACTACATAAAATTCTTGCAAATCTCACACCACTATAAGGTTCAAGAAGTTGAGTTAACCTTTAAAAACCGAAATGAAACCATTAGAACTAACTGCAACTTTGTTTTTGTAGGGTCAACAAGAGGTTACTACTTTTTTTGGGATCGTACGAACAAAAAAAGTACCGCAATACCAACATCAGAAATAGTGCGAGAAACAACTGGCAGGTAATTCATGGCCAGTGCTGTCATGACCTTTGTATTTGACTATGCGCTCTAGCTCCTACTAACTACCATTTTCTTAATCCTCTCCTCCAACGTTTCGGTAGTCAGTTTATCGCGACTTAATCTATCCACCATAATGGGAAAACCAAAAGGCGTTGGTAGCTCCAACTGCTTCACAACTATTTTTTGTTTGCCGATGCGCTCCAGTGCCTTTCTCATTCTGGTTTCTTCCAATTGAAAATCCATCACTTCTTCAAAGGCTTGAAGCAGCAATAAATTGGTGGAGTCGTATTCGTTGAATACATTAAAAAACAACTGCGAGGACGACTGTAAATGCTTCTCTTTAATCGGTTGACCGGGAAAGCCTTTAAATATCAATCCCGCAATAGCGGCAATATCTCTAAATTTTCTGCGTGCCATTTCGGTGGAGTTGATGCTCGCTTGAATGTCTTTCAATAAATTCTCAAGGCTAAACAAATCGGTTTCTAAGGCTTCCATCAATGGGATCTCTTGGTCAGATAAAAGTTCGAAGCCATAGTCATTCATTGCAATAGAAAACGTAATGGGCTTTATCTGCCCCAACCGATAGGCCACTAATGCAGCTATGCCTTCATGCACCAAGCGACCTTCAAAAGGATACATCCATACATGAAAGCCTTCTTGGCTTTCCATGTGTTCAATTAAAAACTCGTGAGTGGTAGGCAAGTGGGAGCGCGAGCGTTGCAACTCCATCAACGGCCTAAGGAAGATCATTTCTTCATCGGTTTCTGTTCGGTTGGCGGCTTGTTCTACTTTAAAGCGGATCATTTCACTCATCTGCGATGACAACGGCATTCGTCCACCTTGCCAACTCGGCACTTTGGCCGACTTGCGTTTTGTTTTGCGCACATGTACTTCCATTTCTTTTATGCGCACTAGCTCTAGGTTTTGACCAGCAAACCAAAACACATCGCCAATATTCAACCGCGAAATAAAATATTCTTCAATGGTGCCCAAGTATTTTCCAGAAGTATACTTTACAAACAGCGAGTTATCGCCCACAATAGTGCCTATAGACATACGGTGGCGCATGGCAATTCTTCTGTTCACGACTTTGAAAACACCATTGTGGATTTCCACTTTTCTGTGTTCATCATAGGCAGTAAGCGAAGCACCACCAGTAGTGATAAAATTCAATAGCCAATTCCATTCTTCATCCGTCACAGAAGAAAAACTGGCCGTTCCTCTAATCTCGGGTAAAATGTCATCTGGCTTAAACCCATCCGACACGGCCAAGGTAACGAGGTATTGAATCAACACATCGAATGAGCGCAAATAAGGCAGTCTATCTTCTACCACATTTTTTAAAATGCCCTCGCGCAAAGCGGCTGCTTCTATTAACTCCAATGAATTGGTAGGCAAGAAATAAATGCTACTCACGGCACCTGGTTGATGCCCGCTCCTACCGGCCCGTTGCAGAAACCGAGCTACACCCTTGGGGCTGCCGATTTGAATTATCCTTTCAACTGGTCGAAAGTCAACACCCAAATCTAAGCTAGAGGTACACACCACTGCCTTTAACTTTCCTTCATGAAGTTGTTCTTCCACCCAGGTGCGTATGTTCTGGCTAATAGAACCATGATGCATAGCAATTAATCCTGATAATTCGGGCGAAATCTCCAGCATTTTTTGATACCAGATTTCTGCAAATGAGCGCGTGTTGGTGAATATCAACGTACCTGAACTAGCATGAAGGATAGGCATAATTTTCGGCAACAAAAGAATTCCGAGGTGCCCCGCCCAGGGCATTTTCTCCACTTCATCTGGATAAATGGAGACCACTTCTATTTTCTTTTTAATATCTGCCTTCACAACAGTTGTGTTCTTTTGCCCGTAGTAATTGCCCAGCAACACTTGCGTGGATTGTTCCATATTGCCAATGGTGGCAGAAATGCCCCACACTTTTAACCCTGGTGCAAGTGTCTTTAAACGTGAGATGGCGAGTTCAACTTGTACACCTCTTTTAGAACCCATCAGTTCATGCCACTCGTCAACCACAATTGTTTTTAGATTTTTAAAGTATTCGGCATAGCCTTTTTGGGCTAACAATAAATGAATACTCTCTGGAGTAGTTATCAACAACTCCGGAGGCTTCTCTTTTTGCTTGGCACGCTCTTTCGTAGAGGTATCGCCCGACCGAACTCCTACCTTCCAATTCAATTCCATTCCATCAATAGCACGCTTGCTGGCGAGTTCTATTTCTTTGCCAAGCGCACGGATGGGAGTTACCCAAATAGCTTGAAGACCTGCATTCTTCTTGGTTTTATAAGTAGGGTGTTCATTAATATACTCTTGTAAAATAGCCATTAGCAAGGAATAGGTTTTACCACTTCCGGTCGGTGCGTTAACTAATCCACTGTAACCATTGAGATAACATTGCCAAGCCTCTTCCTGAAACGGAAACACCTGCCAGCCGATTTCATTAAACCATGCTTTGCTCTCCGAAGTTGGGACTTTATGCAATTTTAGATTTCTTTGCATAAAGCCAAGATTGAACAAATTGAGTCAATACTAGTTTGTTAAATTTGTGCATCAAACATACCGATAAAAAATGGGCCAATACTCAATAAAAGAACTTGAACTTCTTTCGGGGATTAAAGCCCACACGCTTCGTATTTGGGAAAAACGGTATGCTATCATAACGCCCAAACGTACGTCTACCAACATTCGATACTACTCTGACGATGATTTAAAAAAGATTATCAATGTTTCACTTTTGAATAATCGCGGGCTTAAAATATCAAAGCTAGTGCAGCTTTCTGAAGAAGAATTGGCTAAAAAGGTGCTGGAATTGAGCGAACAAAAGCATGACAACGAAATCCACATCGATCAATTGATTACCGCCATGATTGATATGGAAGAAGAATCTTTTAATGCGGTGCTCGAAGTAATTTCTCAAAAAATGGGTTTTGAAGCGGCCGTTCTCGAAGTACTATATCCTTTTCTGCAAAAAATTGGCATTCTCTGGCATGCTGGTAACGTAAGCCCCGCGCAAGAGCATTTTATTACCCATTTAATTCGACAGAAAATGATAGTAGCCATTGACGCGTTGCCGATCCCGCCAAAAAGTAAAAAAAAGGCAATGTTGTTTTTACCTGAAAACGAACTGCATGAAATCGGTCTATTGTTTTACCATTATGTTGTTAGAAAAATAGGCGTAAGAAGCCATTATCTAGGGCAAACTGTGCCTTATCGCGATATTCTACTCATAGGCAAAATACATAAGCCGAATTTTATCTTAACGTCCATCACATCCTTTCCCGTAGCTTCCGAATTGCCCGAGTATATTTCAACACTTTGCAAAGATTTCCCTTCCGCTAAGATTCTGCTCACCGGATCGGCCTTGGCAAAAACAAAGGTCGAGAAAGCCAAAAATCTGTTCCTTTTTAGGGATGCAAAGGAATTAAAGCATCTTTTAGAAGCACAATCGGCCTGAAAATAATTATTAACAGGATTTACTTGCTTTCTAAAGTACAGTTCTTAATTTTGTCTAACATTTCAAACGAAAAAATAAACAAAATGGAAGCCATCGAATTCACCACGCAAATTGCTAGTCTTCGTTCTACATTAAGAACCTTTTCCAGAAAGTTTACCAACGACAAAGAAGAGTCGCAAGACTTAGTGCAAGACACAATGCTGAAGGCGTTGACCTACCGGGATAAATTCCGAGAAGATACTAATCTGAAAGGTTGGCTGTTTACCATTATGCGCAACACCTACATCAATAACTACCGCAAGCACCAACGTGCCAAAACATCTAACGATACCACAAAAGATCTGTATTTTCTCAATGTAGAAGATATGCATACGTTCAATCGGCCAGAAGGCAGTTTTGAATTCAAAGAAATTTGGAGAAACGTACTTGGAATTAAAGATGAATTGCTGATTCCTTTTAAAATGCATACGTCCGGCTACAAATACAATGAAATAGCCGATCACCTTCAAATACCGATTGGAACTGTGAAGAACAGAATATTTCATGCCAGAAAAGAGATTCAAAAGAAATTGACTGGCTACAATTAAAATTCAAGTTGAACATACCAAAACCTTTCTGGTTATTTGCCTGAAAGGTTTTTTTGTTTTTATCCATTTCTGATGAAAAAAATAGCAGTTATAGGTTCAGGTTTTGCTGGTTTGGCTGCGGCCACGTGCCTTGCAGAGGCAGGCATGGATGTTACCATTTATGAAAAAAATAGCAGCAGCGGTGGGCGAGCAAGAAAGTTTACGAGCGATGGCTACGTATTTGACATGGGGCCGAGCTGGTATTGGATGCCCGATGTGTTTGAGAAATACTTTAATCGTTTTGGGAAGAGTGCTAAAGACTTTTATTCGCTTTCGCGATTAAGCCCTTCTTATAGGGTTTTCTATTCGAAAGATGATGTTATGGATGTGCCAGCCAGTCTGGAGGGGCTTTACCAACTATTTGAAGATCGCGAACCGGGAAGTAGCGTTTTTCTGAAGAAATTCCTTGCCGAAGGAAAATACAAGTACGAAGTAGGCATCAATAAGTTAGTTTACAAGCCCGGAATTTCAATAGCTGAACTGTTCGACACCGAACTGTTTGCCGGGCTTTTCAAACTAGACGTGTTCACCTCCATATCCAATCACGTGAGGGGGTATTTTAAAAACCCAGAACTGGTTCAGTTGCTTGAGTTTCCTGTCTTGTTTTTAGGAGCACCTGCTCAACGAACTCCAGCGTTGTACAGTTTGATGAATTATGCCGATATGGCACTTGGTACGTGGTATCCGAAAGGTGGTATGTTTAAGATTGCTGAGGCAATGGAAGCACTGGCGAGACAACAAGGTGTGAAGTTCGAGTTTAATGCTGCCGTTGATAAAATTGATATTGCCTCCCATCGGGCCACACAAATCAAGGTAAATGGAAACGCCATTGCAGTAGATGGGGTGGTTGCTGGAGCAGATTACCACCATGTTGAGCAACACCTGCTCGACAAAGAGTACCGTCAATACTCTGAAAAGTATTGGGATAGCCGTGTAATGGCACCTTCCAGCTTAATTTTTTACCTCGGCATAAAAAAGAAAGTTAAAAATCTTCTGCACCACAATTTGTTCTTCGATCGTGACTTCGCCATCCATGCCCAGGAAATTTATGACACTAAAAAGTGGCCCAGCGACCCACTTTTTTATGTTTGCTGTACTTCAAAGACGGACGATACAGTTGCACCCGAAGGACACGAAAACATGTTTATTTTGATTCCGGTAGCGCCCGATTTAAAAGATGATGAAACTGTCCGAGAGAACTACTTCGATCTGGTAATGAACAGATTAGAAGCGCTAACTGGCGACTCCATTCGAGCACATATCGATTACAAGAGAAGCTATGCACACACTGATTTCATCGCTGATTATAATGCTTATAAGGGCAATGCCTATGGCTTGGCCAATACAATCCGGCAAACAGCCAACCTTAAACCTTCTATTTTAAACAAAAATGTTAAAAATCTGTTTTATACTGGACAATTGACTGTGCCTGGCCCTGGAGTACCTCCATCATTAATTTCTGGGCAAGTAGTTGCCGAAGAATTGATAAAGAAAGCCAAATCCAATAACTTGTGACCGAGTTCGAAATAAAAGAATTAGCCTCCGGAATGGATTATCAGAAACTTTTCAACAAAGTGTCTATCAGTTGCAGTAAAGTGGTGACGCGTTCTTACAGTACTTCGTTCTCGCTGGGCATTCGCTGTCTTGATAAGGAAGTTCAAGATCCTATTTACGCTATTTATGGTTTTGTCCGTTTTGCAGACGAAATTGTAGATACCTTCCATGACTTTGATAAGCAGACACTTCTCGATCGGTTTAAACAAGATACGCACAGGGCTGTTGCCGAAAAAATAAGCCTAAACCCAATCTTGAATAGTTTTCAAAAAACTGTTAACAGTTTCAACATTGAAGCTAGCTTGTATGATCAGTTTCTGAAAAGTATGGAAATGGATTTAACGGAGACTGAATACGATCAGCAAGGCATTGATGAGTACATTTTAGGCTCAGCGCAAGTGGTGGGCCTGATGTGTCTGCGCGTATTCTGCAAAAGAGACGATGCGATGTATCAACGCTTGAAGGCAAATGCCATGCATTTGGGTGCCGCATTTCAAAAAATCAATTTTTTGCGCGATTTGAAAGCAGATTTTAAAGGAATGGGAAGAAACTACTTCCCCGGCATTGACTTAAGTAGGTTTGACGCAGAAAGCAAAAGAAAAATTGAGGATAACATTGATATCGATTTTAAAGCTGGTTTTGAAGGAATAAAACAACTTCCGCACGCGGTTAGGTTGGGTATGTATGTGGCTTATGTGTATTACTATGCACTGTTCAAAAAAATAAAAAATACCCCACCCGAACGGGTAATGAATCAACGAATACGAATTCGCAACAGGCAAAAATTATCTATTCTCGCCTATTCCTACGTAAAACATCAGCTTAAATTAATCTGAGGTGGAGCACGTTATTTTAGTGGATGAGCACGATGCCGAATTGGGCACAATGGAGAAATTAGAAGCGCATCAGAAAGGAATGCTGCACAGAGCTTTTTCGATATTACTTTTCAATTCAAGAGGTGAATTATTGCTGCAGCAACGATCGCTTAACAAGTATCACAGTGGCGGTTTGTGGACAAACACTTGTTGCAGCCATCCGCTTCCCAATGAAGATTTGCAATTAGCTACGAAAAGAAAACTGTTGCAGGAAATGGGAATTGATCTGCAACCAACATTCGCTTTCAAATTTATCTATAAAGCAGCGCTTGAAAACGAACTCATAGAGCATGAATGTGATCATGTTTTTATTGGACGATTTGATGGTGAGCCGTCTTTAAATCCAGAAGAAGCCATGGATTGGAGGTTTGAAAACCTCGCGTCATTAAAAAATTCGATTCAAGAAAATCCGCAGTTATTTAGTTGTTGGTTCAAAATGATTTTAGATCACCCAGAGTTTTCCGCAAAACTCCATTCATTGGGGCATAGTTGAATTGCCATTTATCCGGCACCAAATGTTAGTTTTGCGATAGCTTAACTATGTCGTTCATGAATAAATCAGTTCTGGTAGTACTTCTCTCATTAGTAGTTTATGGATGGAATTATTGGGGCACATCCATCTACACACTGGACGAAGCAAAAAATGCAGGCAGTGCAGTCGAAATGATGAGAAGAGGTGATCCATTTGTGCCTACTTTTAATAACGACTACCACGATAAACCAGCACTGCAATATCTCTTTATGGTGATAAGCTATAAGGTCTTCGGCATCAATCCGTTTTCGGCTCGCTTCTTCTCTGTAATCTTCGGTGTATTATTGGTGCTTTCTGTTTTTCAATTTGTAAAAAAAATTATAAATGAAACAACAGCCTGGTATACATCTCTCATTCTTATCTCATCCCTTCAGCTTGCCGTTCAATTTAGAATGGCCGTGCCAGATCCTTTTTTACTTTTCTTTTTAACCTTTGGGTTATTGTCATTTTATGTTGGGTATACCGAAAAGAAAAGTTCATTCTTATATTACTTCTATGCCTGTTTAGGCTTTGGTTTCGTTGCCAAAGGGCCCATCGCATTTGCGTTACCGGGAATTGTTATTCTTTTATTCTTAATCTTAAAAAAGGACTTCTCGATTAAGACTATTTTATCATTGCATATTTTTACGGGAGCATTATTGACCTTGGTCATCGGTTTGCCATGGTATGTGGGTGTTGGCCTTGTTACCAACTGGGATTGGTTAACTTATTTCTTTATCACACATAACCTTGAACGCTATACTTCTACGTTCGAAGGACACGGTGGTTTTTTATTTGATGGTGTAATAATTGTCTTTGCAGCATTACTGCCAGTTTCAATCTTTCTTCCACAAACACTGCGTGAGGCGTGGCGATCACGAAAAGAACAGCCTTTTATTTTATTCTCAATAAGTGCCTGTTTGGGTGTAATTGGTTTTTTCTTTTTTTCAAAAACTGTTTTACCGAGTTACGTAGAACCCTGTGTACCTTTTGCAGCTATACTACTCGCATCGTTTGTTTACAAATGCAAAGAGGCAGCTTTCGCACAAACAAAAAAACTCTGGATCAATGGAATTGTTTTTTGCGTGATAGGCATCGCCATGCCAGTGGCAGCGGTTATTGCTTTGCAGATAGATCCCGAGTTGAAAGATCTTTATTTGAGGGGATTATTTTTTGTGGTTGTTCCAATCGGAGCTTTCATAGCGTTTTATTACCTAAAAAAGGACCAGGTTGAAAATGCTTTTTACACTTATATTACCACTTTTATAACACTGCTAATTCTTATTTCATCGTTTGTGCTTCCGCAGGTGGATGGTAAAAATCCAGTTGTCAGAAGCGTGAAAATGGTAAAGGAATACAATAGACCTATGGCCTACTATAAGCGAATTAATTCTGCCTATGTTTTTCAATTAGGTACGTCTATCAAAAGACTTGACAATGAAGATGAACTAAATGCTTTTGTTGAAGAAAACGGAAAAGTGCTCATTATTTCAGCCGAAGAAGAATGGAACCAACTAAAACGCTCTGATTTCACCGTTACTTTCAAAGCAAAAGATTTATTTGAAAGCCCCGTGTCATTGGTAGCGGTTAACTGATTTTTTAGCTAGGTCTTTCGTTCGATGGTAAATTGAACCAACTGTAACAACGAGGTTTTATATTCGGACTCAGGAAATCCGCTTAACAATTCAAGTGCTTTACCATGATACTCACCCATCGATTTTTTTGCATATTGCAAGCCACCTGAAGCCTTCACAAACTCAATCACCTCCTTTACCTTTTTGGGTTGATCACTATTGTTTTTGATAATGTTAATCACTCTCCGCTTTTCCAACCACGAGCTTTTTGAAAGGGCATAAATCAAAGGCAGGGTCATCTTCTTCTCCTTTATGTCAATACCCAACGGTTTACCGATTTCATCGTCCCCGAAATCGAACAAATCATCTTTAATTTGAAATGCCATACCTACTAACTCCCCAAATGTTTTCATCTTTTGAACAACCTCTGGAGATGCTCCACTTGAGCTGGCACCAATAGCGCAGCAGGATGCTATTAACGAGGCGGTCTTTTGCCGAATTATCTCAAAATACACCTCCTCGGTAATATCAAGTTGCCTTGCTTTTTCCATCTGCATAAGTTCACCTTCACTCATCTCCTTAACGGCATTCGTGCAAATAGAAAGTAACTCATAGTCTTTGTGCTCCAGTGCTAAAAACAACCCTCTTGTAAGGAGAAAATCGCCTACTAAAACAGCAATTTTGTTTTTCCACAGAGCATTAACTGAAAAGAAACCTCTTCGGTAATTGGCATTATCAACTACATCATCATGCACCAGGCTTGCCGTGTGAACCAATTCTATTAATGCGGCACCTCTGAAGGTGGAGTCATTAATTCTTCCGCAGGCACCTGCACTTAAAAAAATAAACATTGGCCGAATCTGTTTGCCTTTGCGCTTCACAATGTAATTCATGATCTTGTCAAGCAACAGAACGCGCGTTTTCATGGAGGAACGAAACGTATGTTCGAACTCTTCCATTTGAGATGAAATCGGAGATTTGATATCCTCTAAACGCAAAGACATAAGGCACAATATTACGGATTCGGGAGTAGAGTCCATAGCCTATTGGCGCGAACTCAAAAATATAATGCTACCACTCGGTCAAGAAAAGTACGGTAAAATGGCTAACTATTTTGTTATTTTGTTCTCCTATTAACTTTTAACATGGCAAGTAAACATTGGGAACAAATCATTTTCGCGGTCATTATTCTTTCCGTTGCTTTTGTGGTCGGAAGAATTATCCGGTTTGTTTTGGGGCGCTTCTTAAAAGCGAGTGCAAAAAAACTCAAAGTAGACCCTACTCGCTATAACTTCTTTAAAAATGCGGTCGACTTTATTATTTTACTCATCGCCATTATCATCATATTCCGATCTATACCTGCACTTCAAGTATTTAGTACCACATTATTAACAGGTGCTGGGGTGTTGGCAGCAATTGTCGGCTTTGCTTCACAATCTGCCTTTTCAAACATTATAAGTGGCATCTTTCTGGTAATATTCAGACCATTCAGTGTGGGCGATCGAGTTAAAATAGGGCAAATGTACAATGGCGATGTGGAAGACATTACGCTGCGTCATACCGTGATTAAAGACTTCGAAAACAGGCGAATTGTTATCCCTAATAATGTAATTAGCAATGAGACAATTATTAACTCTACGATTGAAGACGAAAAAGTGATAATGTTCGTGGAATTCACTATCTCACTCGATTCGTCTATTGATTTAGCGAGCAGTATTATTCAAGAAGAAGCATCCAATCACCCCTATTGTATAGATAATAGAAATGCAGAAGAGCTTGCCAAAGGCGAACACAAGGTAATGGTAAGAGTCATCTCATTTGTTGACTCTGGGTTGTTGCTCCGTGCCTATGCGTGGTCAAGAAATCCAACGGAAGGATTTGAGCTGAAGTGTGATCTTCTTAAAACCATTAAAGAGCGTTTCGATGCTGAAGGAATTGAGATCCCCTATCCATACAGAACCATCGTTTATAAAAATCAGCTGGATAAAAGTTTGTAAAAATGACTCATAAAAAGTTAATAAAGACTCCTGCCGAAGGTATAGAAAAGAAACCTAGCGAAAATGACGTGTTGCTGGAGTTAATTCAATACAACGAAACCGACTATTTTAAATGCGAAGATCTTCCTATTAATGAATTGCTTGGTCACCTTAAAGCTGATCATATCAACTGGATTAATCTTGACGGACTGCACGACCATTCGATCATCAACAGAATTGCCGAGCATTTTTGCATCCATTCGCTATTGATAGAAGATATTGTAAACGACCACCAGCCAAAGTCTGAAGAATTTGATGAGTATCTCTTTTTCACACTAAAAATGCTACATCGAATTGATGGCAATCAAATTTCCTATGAACAAATAAGTTTTGTTTTAGGTAAGGATTACCTGCTTTCGTTTCAAGAAGATCCAGGCGATTTCTTCGGGCCCTTCCGAGAAAAAATAAAAATGGATCAAGGACGAGTGCGGAAGAAAAAGGCTGATTACCTGCTATACAGATTGATAGATATCATTGTAGATAATTATTATACTGTGCTGGATAACATTGGAGAGCAAATTGAAGAAATTGAAGATAGTATTTATTCCAACCCGACCGAAAAAGAATTCAAACGAATACAACTCATCAAAAAAGAATTAATCTTCTTGCGCAAAGCTCTCTATCCGTTGCGTGACGCTGTTAACAAACTCGTGAGGAACGAGTCTGATTTCATAGATTCAGCTAATGAACGTTACTTCTCGGATGTCTACGACCATGTTGTTCACTTAATAGACAGCATGGATACCTATCGAGATTTAACCTCTAGCTTAATGGATATTCATATCAACACGCTGAACACGCGTATGAACGAAGTGATGAAAGTACTAACGGTAATTTCAACTATTTTCATGCCATTAACATTTATAGTAGGTGTGTACGGAATGAATTTTGAGCATATGCCCGAATTAAAATGGATATGGGGATATCCGTTGGTATGGGGCGTAATGATTGGAATTGCGGTGGTCATGATTCAGTATTTCAGAAAGAAACATTGGTTTTAAAAAGCCACAGCAGCGCGCTGACTTATTTCTTATTTGCAAAAGCCAAACAAGAAATTATTACTGTTTTTACTCTCGCCAAGTATTTTGGAATCTCTCGCGGGTAATTTTGGATGCCACTCAGGTCTTCCCTTTCTGTAATTGCTATTAGCTTCATCGCATCGGATACATCTCTCGAAATTTGTTCTCCCTGTTGTGTTGAAATTTTCAATAACTCGACTTTAATATCCCTTATTATCTGGCTAAAAAAAGGAATCGACTTGTAGGTTAAGTCAGCGTGATTTTTTACGTCAACAAAGTATTTTTTAAGGTTGGAATAGATCATGAAAAATAAAAATCAAATATACACCCGATGTGAAAGATTATCCGAATTATCCTCTCCAACTCTGCGCGCACAATCTGAATATTAAAAAAAATGACTATTTCGCTAACAAACGATAACTACCTTTAACGCCAAGGGCGCCCACTTTCCCCGGTATCCCATCTTTTCCAATTTTCCCCTCGTTGGCTCCCATGCCTGGATTACCCGCACTACCCTCTTGCCCTCCATCTCCGACATTTCCAGAAAATACCTTTAAGAATAACTTTGTGTTTTCTAACGAAACTAAATTGGTAGCACAATCTTTACAGAACAGTCTTACTATACCTCCAGCACCACCTTTCGCACCATCACCCCCATTTCCTCCATTGCCGGCATCGCCCCCCCTGCAAATTCTTGTGCCACCGGTACCATTGCCCCCATTACCTCCTTTCCCACCTTCGCCCCCATCGCCTCCAGCTACATCTATCGTAAGGCTTCCCAATAGGTTAATACGCGAAAGATACACCGACAAATTTGAACCCGGCATACCCGCGCTGCCTTTGCTACCATTCGAACCATTAAACGCATCAGCACAAGGTCCATTTCCATTTTTACCCTTAATACCATCTTGTCCTTTTAACCCATCGTTTCCTCGTCCAACAATCGAACAACCATTTCCTATCTGCATCACCTTAAAGTGTAGAAAACTCTCCTTCTTGGTCATATCAAGCATAATGGTGGAAGAATCGCCCATGACCAAGCTATCTACCACCAAAATATCTGATTCCGTAATTTTATAAATTTCTTTGGGCTTCAAGATGAGCGCATCGAAGCGTAATTGGGCAAAAGCAGAATTGAAAAACGTAAGAATAAGTGATGCCAATGTTACTACAAAAATCTTCCTTTCGTAAAATAATTTCATTGTTTTTTAATCCGGTGATGAACTAATCAAGTATTGAAAATAAAAGTATGAAATTAATCTAAGTCACCCAATGTAGCGTTTGCTCTTTGATAGGGTTTTCAAATTTCATATTATCCTGCTGTGCCTTTTGGTAAAGGCGTTTGATCTCATAATACCAACGAGCTTGAGTGTCAGGTTCGCCTATCAGCATTAATGTTGGATTGGATTCAAGTCCCTTGCTCAGCTTATTGAATACGCCTAAATCCTGACCAATAAACTTTTTACCCAACCGCCTCAGCGGCCACCATACCCATTTCACTAAACCGATAGAGGTATAAAAAATATGATTCAGTTCAGTAGTGTTTTCTGTGAGTGGAGTAAGAATGGTGATCGAGATAACCTCGTGGTGCTCCCCGACCTTTATGTGCTCATATCGGTTGCCAGGTATTTCGAACGTTATTTCAGTAGACGTTCCACCTTTCAGCACGTTGTAACCTTTGGAGTTGCTTGAAGGCGTGTGTCGCACCATCTTAAAACCTAATGGGGTGGGCGCAAAATGCTTTTCTTTTAAGCGCAATGCTTTTGCAGAGCGCCAATACCACGATTGATGTACGAAAGTAACGTGGGCCGGATCAATCAATCCAATAACAGAATGATCAATGTTGGCGGGCATTACCACGCGTTCCACATGAAGAAACTTCTTTTCTTGAGCTAACAACAGGTTAGGTGGCTCAACTTTCGGTTTAGTATTGGGTAACTTCTTTTCAGGAATGTACACCCAAATGGTGTCACTAATTTCCCTTACCGGGTATTGAAAAACCTTGATTTTACTTACCTCAACTTTACTACCTGGATCGATGGCTGGAATAGCAGTGCATCCTCCGCTACAGTTAAACTTCCACCCGTGGTAGCAGCATTGAATGGTTTGGCCATCAAACCACCCTTCGGATAGCGGCACACCACGGTGTGGACAATTATCGCGCAACGCGAATGCCACTCCGTTTTCATCGCGGCCAAATACAATAGATTCTTCTAAAATTTGTTTTGCGAGGAGTTTCCCTTTTTTAAGATAGCCGCTGTGAAAAGCTAAATACCACTGATCTTTAATGAATAGCGAGGCGTCTGGCATAGTACAATAGTCGAGAGGCAAGTCCATAGTCATCGCACAGTCTGCGTCTGGCTATGGACTTTTGCCCTTTAAACTAATTCACCCTTTTTGTAAGCTCGTCAATCTTAGCTTGTGCCTTGGTATTGCCTAGTGACTGTGCTTTTTTATACAGTTCTATTGCTTCTTTCAAGGTTTCTTTCTTTTTGCGTGGAGCTAATTTAGTTCGGTTAGCAGCTTCCTCTAATGCCTCAGCCCGGGCATAATATGAATCAGCTTCGCTTAATTTACTTTGTACCATCAAGCTTTGAATTTTTGCCTCAATGGACGCCAACTCTTGCTCTTTCGCTTGAATTTTAGATTCTTTATCGCTCAACTCAGCTTCTTGCAAACCCACGGTGGTAATCAAATTTTGGTTGGTATTTTTTAATTCCTCCACTTTGGTTTGGAGCGTTGCTATTTCAGCATTCTTTTGTTCTAAATCTGCCTTTAGTTTTTTGATAGTAGTTGCATAAGCGCCAATTGTCCCTTTCGATTTCTTGAGCGATTTTTCCAACTCCTCAATCTTTCTTTGTGTATCTTTTACATAGTTATTTATGTCCTTCATGCGGGTGGTGTAATCATCGTAGGTTGTGCCTTCCACCATATTCAAATTCAGCAATTTTCTGTTTGCATCAATGGAATCCATGAGAACGCCCACGTCTTGAAGCGTAGAAACAAACTGTTGACTCGTCTTTAACTCTGTTTTTAATGAATCTAACTGAGATTTCAATTTCTCGCTTTCATTGCCGCAACTCATGCATAGAGCTGCAAAACACGATATAAACAATGCTTTCTTAATCATAATTCAGGTTTTTGTTTGGTTTTCACAAAGTTACGGTTGTTTGGTTGCCAAATACTTACAATAAAATATTTTTTTATTGTATTAAGAAATCCTTGAGGTTCACTTAAATTCGCACCCGTCTTGAACCAATAAGGTACCGATGCCCAAACTAATCACCACGCGCACGCGGATCGCAGACCTGGGCAAACCTCGGATTATTATAATCGGTGGAGGCTTTGGGGGCATCGAAGTAGTAAAGGCACTTCGTGGATTTAAAGCTCAAGTGGTACTATTCGACAAATATAATCACCACCTTTTTCAGCCCTTATTATATCAAGTTGCTACTTCCGGATTGGAAACGAGTTCCATTGTGGCACCCTTTCGGAAAATGTTTGGTTCGCAAAATGATTTCTATTTCCGCTTGGGCGAAGTGAAAAAGATTGATCCAGCTGAAAACAGCATTGAAACTTCCATTGGCCGCGTAAAGTATGATTACTTGGTACTTGCATCGGGTGCCACCACGAATTTTTTCGGAATGGCTGAGTTGGAAAAGAACGCATCGTGCATGAAAACCATTATTGACGCTACGAAGCTTCGCAACAAGATCATTCGCAGCATGGAATACGCGCTCCTTGCAGAGGAAAAAGCGGCTATGAAAAGTCTGATGAATTTTGTGATCGTGGGAGGAGGGCCAACAGGAGTTGAACTGGCTGGCGCATTGTCAGAACTAAAACGGAACGTTTTTCCTAGAGACTATAAAGAACTGGATTTAGCTGAAATGCAAATTCATTTAGTTGAGTCTTCTCCGCGCTTGCTAAACGGCATGTCTGAACAAGCTTCCGCGAAAGCGTTTAGCTTTCTAACCGAGATGGGAGTTCAGGTTCACCTTCAGACCGCAGTAAAGGCATATGACGGGGAAGAAGTTTTACTCGGCACAGGAGAAAAATTATTCTCGCGATCGTTGGTGTGGGCCGCTGGCGTAAAAGGCAACCCTGTAGAAGGATTAGATGGGGCTTTGTTCACAAAAAGTAATCGCGTAATGGTCGATCAATACAATCGCATAAAAGGATATGAGAATATATTTGCCATAGGCGATGTTGCATTGATGGAGGGTGATGAAAAATTCCCGAAAGGACATCCGCAAATGGCTCCGGCAGCACAACAGCAAGGGAAGTTAGTAGCCCAAAATATTATTCACCTGATTGCAAAAAAAACGTTGCGACCGTTCTCTTATTTTGATAAGGGTTCAATGGCCACCGTGGGCCGTCACAAAGCTGTGGTAGACATGCGAGGTGGAATTCGATTTCAGGGTGCATTTGCCTGGTACGTTTGGATGTTTGTTCACCTAATGTCATTGGTTGGATTTCGAAATAGAGTATTTACTTTCTTTAGCTGGATGTGGAGTTACTTCTCTTATGACAGAAGTAATAGACTCATCATCGGTAGGAATGAAGAAAAATCTATTTTGGAAGAACCTCTATTGAAATAAATAAAACGTGTTACTATGAATGCGCGCGATTCGAATAAGTACAAATTAAGTGCAGCCGGTATTTTGGTTTCAATGGGAATCATCTATGGCGACATTGGAACTTCGCCATTGTATGTATTTCGTGCTATCATAGACGGTGCTACCGTCTCTCAAAATATAACGGAAGACCTGGTGCTGGGAGGTGTTTCGTGCGTATTTTGGACACTGACACTTATTACCTCTTTTAAATATGTTTTTCTTGCACTCAACGCAGATAACAAAGGCGAAGGAGGTATTTTTGCGTTATATGCTTTAGTAAGGCGTTACAAAGCCAATTGGGTTATTTACGCTGCTATTATCGGGTGCTGCACCTTGATTGCCGATGGCTTTATTACACCGGCCATTAGTATTGCTTCAGCAGTGGAAGGTGTAAAAATACATTATCCTGGTTTCGAAACAGCTCCTTATGTAATCGGAATTTTAGTATTGCTGTTCTTCTTCCAGCAATTTGGCACTAGCGTGGTGGGTAAAACCTTTGGTCCCATCATGGTTGTTTGGTTCATTACCATTGGCGGTTTTGGTATCTGGCAATTCGCGCAAAACTTAACTGTATTTAAAGCCATTAATCCTATGTATGCGTGGAATTTATTGACACAATACGAGGGTGGTTTCTGGCTACTGGGTGCTGTTTTTCTTTGTACCACCGGAGCCGAGGCCCTATACTCTGATCTTGGCCATTGCGGCAAAGGCAACATCCGCGTGGGGTGGGTGTTCGTTAAGATCGCTTTATTACTTAATTATTTTGGCCAAGCAGCTTGGCTGTTAACGCAAGTAGGCACCAAACTAAATGGCCGCATACCGTTCTACGAAATCGTTCCGGAAGGCCTTCTTATTTTCAGTATCGTAATCGCTACAATGGCGGCTGTAATTGCCAGCCAGGCTTTGATTAGCGGCACGTTTACGTTGGTGAACGAAGCGATTAAATTAAAATTATGGCCAAGTACCAGAGTGCGGTTTCCAAGTCAACAAATGGGTCAAATTTATATACCGGCTATAAATTGGATTTTACTCGCAGGGACAATTATTGTAGTGCTCATCTTCAAAGAATCATCGGCCATGGAAGGTGCTTATGGCCTTGCCATAACGCTCAATATGTTAATGACCACTTCTTTGTTGGTTTTTTATTTTGGAACAGCCAAACATTCTCGCATTCGCACGCTTGGTATTGCGATCACCTTCTTCTCGCTTGAATTTATGTTTCTTATTTCCAACTTAAATAAGTTCAATCAAGGTGGGTGGTTTACCTATGCCATTGCGTTCGGCTTCTTTATTTTGATGTTTGTCTTACTAAAAGCGCGGCACTTGCGCGACCGACATACCGAATTCGTTGACTTGAAACATTACGTTCCATTGATCCAAGATTTGCAAGCTGACAATAACATCCCAAAAGAAGCTACCAATCTTGTTTACATGGCGGTGGCCGATAGTAAACGGTACATAGATTCAAATATTATTTATTCGATATTTAAGAAACGTCCTAAGCGTGCAGATGTCTACTGGTTCTTGCATGTGGATACCGTAGATAGTCCTTACACTTCAAAATATTCGGTGGACACCATCATCCCAAAGAAGTGTTTCTTTGTCAGAATAAAATTGGGGTTCAAAGCGGATCATCGTGTGAATCTACTTTTCAATAAAATACTTCATGAGATGGCCGACAATGCTGAGATTGACTTGGTAAGTCACTACGATTCGTTGCGTAAACATAGTATGCCTGCCGACTTTAAGTTTGTAATGTTGCATTCCTTGGCTTCCGTTGACAGCGAAATTTCAAACTTTGATAACATTATCATTCAAGGTTACCGATTTATAAAAGGCCACAGCCTTTCCACCGAAGAAATGTACGGTCTGGAGCTTGCCAACGTGGAAGTGGAAACGGTGCCTATTATGGTTGGTCCGCCAGCCAAGGTGCGTATAAAACGAGAGCGCGAAGACCTCGAGCGCGAAAAGGAAATACGCTATTTTAATCAAGGAAGTTGATCTTGTAGCCTTCTATTTCTAAGAGTAAATTTTATTTTCCCTTTTGAAGTCGCTGCCTGATTGCTTCGGGTTCTTCGCCTTCCCTAACCTTTTGGGGTGTATTGGTTTCAGCACGAGCAGTATCATAGGATGATGATAGCTTTTCTTCGCTTGCCTTTATCGTTTTCTTTTTAACTTTTGATTTGATTACTGCGCGCATGTTTGTTTGGGTTAAGTGAATCTACTCTAATTGGTAAAATTCATCATACCCCGAGAATCAGTTGTTACACTGTTCCTTAAAATAATTGAATACTTAACCTCGTGGCAATGTTTTCCCATTTCCCAAAGCACCTTGACAGTAAATCAGATTTAATGATCGGAATCGGACAAGGCCGTTCGGAATTGCGCGTCTTCAATTTGTAAAAACCTCAATTCCAATTCAATTTAGCTGGTTTTGCGTTGGCACTAATTTGGAATACAAGGTTTCAAAACCAGACGCAAAAATTGAACCTGCACTTTCTTTAACCTGAATTTTAAATCCTAGATACGGCATGCTCAAACAAAACCTGATTATTGTATTTCGTCACCTTGGTCGCGAAAAACTAAATACCTCACTGCACATCATTGGGCTCACACTTGGGTTAAGTGTATGTTTGGTCATCGCGCTATTCATTCGTTATGAATTAAGCTTTGATGCCTATCACGAAAACGCGGATCGAACTTTTCGAGTTAATACCGTCTGGAAAGATAATGGCAACGTATCTAAACATTTTTCCACACCCTTTCCCCTCGCGAATGCAATCCGCAATGAAGTAAGCGGCATTGAACGCCTAAGTATTGCGCATCCTGTTTACACAAAAATCGTTGAACTAACGCCTCAGAAAAGATTTTTACAAGAGCACATCCTGGCCGTTGAGCCCGAGTTTCTGGATATCATAAAAACAGAATCGATACAAGGCGATGTCTATAAAACATTGCGTCAGCCCTATCAAGCAGCGTTGACTGAATCCGTTGCCAAGAAATTTTTTGGTAGCGAGAACCCCATTGGTAAATTATTCTCTCTTGATGTAAATACAAAATACGAATTTACCGTAGGAGCAGTGATTCATGACATGCCACCGAACACACACCTGCCTGCCTCCATTCTCGTTTCATATTCCTACAAAGAAAATTTTTTAAAGTCACACTTGAATGGATGGTCGTATGTATCGGGAACTGAAACGTTGGTGGTTCTTCCCAAAAATACTGATCTAAAAATTTTAACTGCGCAACTTAATGCAATTGGTAAGAAGAACAATACGCAAAGCGAATTTGAACTGCAGCCATTGAAAGATATTCACTTCGATACTTCCTACGCAGGCGGTGGTGGTTGGGTACAAGCCGTGTCACCCAGTTGGCTTTGGTTCTTCGCTGCTATTGGGCTGGCAGTTCTGGCGTTGGCATGTATCAATTTCATAAATCTATCAACAGCACAAGCAATCACGCGCGCAAAGGAAGTGGGTGTGCGCAAGTCGGTTGGCGCAGTTCGTGTTAATCTCATTATGCAATTTCTTGCGGAAGCTTGGGTGTTGACATTTATTGCCGGTATTTTCTCTATTACATTGGCGCAACTGTTCTTGCCTACTATCAATACGTTACTCGACAAAGAAATTACATTCAATTTAGTTGACTCACCCGCACTTCTTCTAAACCTTTTGGCCAGTGTTGTTTTGCTAGGATTCTTTGCAGGGCTTTATCCAGCGTGGGTAATCGCTAAATTTAATCCAACCACAACGTTGAAAGTGGGAGCCATGACAGGAAGCAATCATGGCTCGTCCTGGTTGCGCAAAGGCTTGGTGGTAGCCCAATTCAGTATATCCATCGCACTCTTCATGATTGTAGTTCTCATCGCCCGGCAAGTTTATTTTTTAAGAAGTCAAAATTTGGGCTTTAGTAAAGACAACATTATTAACGTAGAAATAAAACCCAGGGCAAATAAAGAATCTGTTTTTAGAAATGAGCTTAGCAAGATAAATCAAGTAAAAGACGTTTCGTTTGCAACTGCAACACCCAGCAGCCAAGGCCATTGGGGTACTATCATGAATAGAACCAAGCGCGAAGATCCCACGAAGGAAGACGTCACTTTAATTTTTGCTGACGATCGGTTCTGCAAAATGTATGATATGAAACTCTTGGCCGGACGGTTTCTTGAAGTTTCCGATACCAGCTACATTTCCCATTCCCTTCCGGAAGAAAAGCAAACTATGAAAGCGGTGGTTAATGAAGCGTTGATCAAGACCCTAAAGTTCGAATCAAACGAAGTGGCTGTTGGCGAACATATCTGGATTGGGTGGAACAGCGGTAATGTTGAAATAGTAGGGGTAGTTGCCAATTTCAATACCGGCCCTTTACAAGAGGCTATTAAGCCAGCGCTCATAACGCCAAGCTTGCGCGAGTATGAACAAGCGGGGATAAAAATTGAAGCAAATAGTGACGTGCCGCAAACAATTGCTGGTATTGAGGAAGCCTGGAAAAAGGCTTATCCGGAAGGAATCTTCACATACAAATTTTTAGACGAACAAATAGATGCTTATTATAAAGCGGAAGAAAGACTCTTTACACTTTTTAAAATATTCTCTGGCTTAGCGATGTTCATTTCATGTCTTGGGCTTTGGGGGCTGGCAACTTTCTCAGCACAAGCAAGAACAAAGGAAATCGGCATACGCAAAGTGTTGGGTGCCTCGGTAAACAAAATTGTGGTGCTACTTTCCAAAGACTTCCTGCTATTGGTTTTAATCTCTCTGCTGATCGCCACGCCACTGGCTTGGTACAGCATGGATCAATGGCTACAAAACTATGCGTTCCGTACGGAGATTACCTGGTGGATATTTGCGTTCTCGGGATTGGTGGCGATAACAATAGCAGTTGTTACAGTTAGTTTTCAGGCCATCAAAGCAGCGATCAGTAACCCTGTAGAGAGTTTGAGAAGTGAATAGAAAGTTAGTGTTTGTTAGTCGTTTTCGGTTGACCGAAATCCGAACCCACAAATGGCTAGTCAACAACCATCAATGAATAAACATTTGCAGACATGTTAAAAAACTATTTTACGATTGCGTTTAGAAGTTTAGTAAACAATAAACTCTATACCATCATCAACACACTTGGCTTAACGGTGGGTGTAAGTTCTTGCCTTGTCATTTATCTCATAGTCAGTTTTGAATTAAGTTTCAATAATGGGGTTCCTGATGCTGACCGTATATACAGAATCTACTCCAATTTTAGCGGAGCATTCGAAGGCACTAATTGTGGAGTGAACACGGGCGTTCAAGCCTTCGTGAAAGAGCAATTTACCGGATTAGAAAATGCAACGGCATTGTACACATATGGTGGAAAAGTCACCATCGCGGAAAAAGACAAAAAAGATTTCGAAGACCAGAATTTAATCGCGATCGTTGATCCGGGCTATTTTAACTTAATTGAAGGGTATACGTGGGTGGAGGGTAGCGCTACAACATCGCTCGCAAAACCATTTCAAGTAGTACTTACCGAAGAAAAGGCTAAGAAATATTTTGGAACTGATGATGTGTCCACGATGATGGGTAAAGAAATAAGGTATAACGATTCATTGATAGTAAGTGTATCGGGAATTGTTAAGTCGCTGCCGTACAGAACAGATTTTGAGTTTACAGATTTCATTTCATTCAGCACTATTGAAAAGAGCTTCTTGAAAAAATCCATCCGCATGAACAATTGGGAAAGTACCAATAGTAGCTCTCAGCTATTTGTAAAACTTGATAACTCAACAACCCCTCAAAAATTAGAGAGTCAGTTAACAAAAGCAAACGCAAAGTATAACGAGCATGAGGGTAACAAAAATGAGGCATTCAAAATTGATTATAGATTGCAACCATTAAGCGATCTCCATTTTAACAGCACCCTTGGCATTTTTGATGGTAGCAGACCTGCTGCGCATAAAAGCACGTTAAGCACCTTAACGATAGTAGCAATTTTACTACTATTAATTGCAGCCATCAACTTCATAAATCTAGAGACCGCACAAGCAGTGAAACGAGCAAAAGAAGTGGGAGTTAGAAAAGTATTGGGTAGCTCGCGTTTTCAGTTGATGTCGCATTTTCTTGCGCAAAGTATTTTACTCACCTTCTTCGCTGTACTTCTGTCACTGCCCTTGGCAGAACTTGGCTTGCGCTTCTTCCATGATTTCGTTCCACAAGGAGTTACGCTTCAATTAGCAGATATTTCTACCTTACTTTTTTTAATAGGCATTGTGTTTGTGGTTGGCATTCTTGCGGGGCTCTACCCCGCCTTTTTTCTATCGTCATTTTTACCAGCACTGGCACTTAAAAATCAAGCGCACACCAATAGCCCACAAACCCGAACCACTTATTTGCGAAAAGCCTTGATTTTTTTTCAGTTTTCATTTGCTCAAGCGCTCATCATTGGAACACTCGTTCTTATTTCTCAAATCAATTTTATGCTTACCAAAGACTTGGGATTTAACAAAGACTCAATCATCCATTTTAATACGCTCTGGTTTGAACAAGAAGGCAAGCGCTTCGTTTTAAAAACTGAATTAGAAAGAATACCAGAAGTTGCCAAGTTATCGATGTGTAGCTCTTCGCCATCTGACTTCGGATACAGCTCAAATGTGCTAGACTATAAAAGCGGAAAAGAAGAAATCCATACAAATGTGTTCAGAAAATTTGGTGATGAAAATTATATCCCACTTTATGATATCAAAATTATTGCAGGAAGAAATCTTTTACCTACCGATAGCATGCGAGAAATCATTGTCAATGAAAGCTACCTTAAAGAACTTCATTTAACACCCGATGAAGCGATTGGAAAGGAAATTTGGCAGCAGGAAAAAGCTTACCCAATTGTAGGAGTAGTGAAAGACTTTCATACCTCATCGTTGCAGTTTGGATATCAGCCCGTATTTATGGGCAATGAGAAGAGTTCGTTGTACGGATTTAGCTTAAAGCTGGCTGCCAATAAAAATGGAGCGACCAATTATCAAGATGCTATCGCTAAAATAGAAAAGGCCTGGAACAAAGTTTACCCAGATAGAAAGTTCGAATATAAATTCGTTGATGAGAAAATTAACAGTTTCTATAAAACCGAGCAACGCATGTCTAAGTTGACAACCACTGCTATGACAATCGCCATTATCATTTGCAGCTTAGGTCTATTTGGTCTTGTCTCTTATACTTCTATACAACGGACTAAAGAGATTGGCATAAGAAAAGTAATGGGCGCAACGGTGAACAACATTGTATTACTTTTATCGAAAGATTTTCTATTCTTAGTAATCATGGCGTTTGTAGTCGCTGCGCCAGTTGCCTATTATAGTGCAGATAAATTTTTAAGTGATTACGCTTTTCACACAGATATTAAGTGGTATCTTTTTGCATTAGCCGGCTGCGCATCTATCGTTCTTGCGTTTGTTACCGTGAGTTATCAAGCAATAAAAGCCGCAGTAAGTAATCCGGTTGATTCATTGCGAAGCGAATAATAATAGAATTACGATTTCATTGTTCATGAAGATGACAGAAGTTACCCTGAATAACTTCCCACAACACCAAAAAAGCCATTTGTCTAATTGACAAGCACTTCGAGGACAATCGACCACACTCCAAGCTGTTAAAGCAGCTAATGGAAATTCGGCACATAGCCCAGAAAGAAGCCAAAAAAAGACAACCTAATTGGAAGCCTGCAAACTTTGAAAAAAAGAGATTTGGCAGGTTTTTTTTAATAAAACGGTTTCTCGCAATAAAGAAATAACTAACGTACGCGAAAATCGGTTGACGAAATAGAAAAATTTGGTTTTTTAATTTTTAATCAACATTTTTATGTTAACAAGAGTAAGTTTTTTAATTAAAGCCAATTGCCTTATCCAAAAGTTTCTATCATGAATACTAATTTCCGCACGTTCGCCTTTGTATTTCTACTTTCATGTTTTTCTTTATTTGCTTGGGGTCAAGATTACCGAAAAGGGATTATTCACGTAAAATTTAACGAAATAGCGCTGTCTCAGTTTAATCAATTAAAAAACTTTAATAGAACCACGAGCGGCATCATCCACACTGGAAATAGTTCATTGGATCGCATGGCCGATCGGCATAAAACCATTTCTATAAATCGGGTATTTAAAGAAGTTGAAAACTACAAGGCTGCGCACGAGCAATACGGCTTACATCTTTGGTATGAAATTAAATTTGATTCTACCATTGAGATTTCAACCGTCATCAACGACTATAAGAGTTTGGGGTACTTTCAAAAAGTAGAAAGTATCCAAAAAATAACCCACATAGGTATTTCGCAAAATACATCGGCTAAAATGCCATTACTTACTCCAACCAATGATCCATTCTTTTCGTCACAGTGGCACTACAAAAATGTTGGGCAAACAGGAGGAAAAATTGGTGCCGACATCTCGCTTGAGCAGGCATGGCAGGTTGAAACCGGAAAACCAAAGGTTATTGTGGCTGTTATTGACGGTGGTATTGATAACACACATCCCGATTTGAAAGATGCTTTGTGGGTAAACGCGAATGAAATACCAAATAATGGAATCGATGATGACCGAAATGGATACATTGATGACATAAATGGATACGGATTCGGTGACAATACCGGCATCATACACCCCAATTTTCACGGAACTCACGTAGCTGGCACGATTGGAGCCGTTACAAATAATAGTATTGGGGTTTCGGGTATCGCGGGCGGTACCGGCAGCGCTGACGGAGTGCGCTTAATGTCATGCGCAGGTTTCGGATTGATAGGCATTGGGGGGTTTGAAAACGCGATGGTATATGCGGCAGACAATGGTGCTGTAATTTCTCAAAATAGTTGGGGAGGGGGATCCACCGCAATAGAAGCGGCCATTGATTATTTTGTAGCGCGTGCTGGACTTGACAATACTTCTGCAAACTTTTCTAAGAACATTCAAACAGGGCCAATGGCGGGTGGCATTGTGATTTTTGCAGCCGGTAATTCAAACTCTGAAAATCCATCCAACGGTTACCCTGCATCCTACTCCCCAGTTGTTGCAGTGGCTTCAACAGATCATAATGACGTCCGATCTGGTTTTTCCAATTATGGGTCATGGGTTGAATTAGCTGCTCCCGGTTCTTCAGTTTATAGCACCTACCCAGTTACACTCGGAGGCTATGCTTATTTGTCAGGAACCTCTATGGCTTGCCCACATGTTTCAGGCGTTGCTGGTTTGATTGTTTCTAAATTCGGAGGATCGGGATTTCTAGCTTCACAGGTTCGTGATCGGTTATTGGCCTCTACCGATAACATTGACGCGCAAAACCCTTCGTTTATTGGTAAGCTAGGAACGGGTAGATTGAACGCCAACAATGCGTTGCAAATAAATGATGGAATTGCTCCAAGCGCGATCACTGACTTAGAGATAAAAAATACAGGCCAGAGCTCCATTACACTTTCATGGAGTGCAACTGGAGGAAGCGGAATGACAGGAGCCGCTAGCTTTTATGATCTTCGGTATTCCACTTCAGCGATTGATGCTTCTAATTTTTCAAGTGCAACTAGAGTTGTTAACTCTCCTAAACCACAAGCAGCAGGTTCTATCGAGTCGTTTAAAGTTACCGGCCTTTTGTCAAATACTGTTTATTACTTTGCCATCAAAGCAGGAGATTTCTTTGGAAATATTTCGCCCCTGTCTAATGTAGCCACAAAAGCCACTTTGCTTCCTCCAATTATTTCTGTTAGTCCCTCGTCATTCACAGAAGGATTATTGGCGGGGGCATCCGTTCAAAGAGAAATGACCATTGCCAATACTGGAGCCAGCGAATTAGAATTTAGTATATCAGTAAAAGACGTAAGCACTACTTCTATACCATCAACTGGTGCAATTCCTGTATATAAAACACCTACAGAAGATGGGTATCGAAAAAAAGACGCAATTAACACAAACCACTCTCCTACTGCGTCAGTAAATGAAAATTCAACAAGCCCTATACCACTTACGGGTGGCAAGTTGTTTTCTCTTTCTTCAAGCAACGAAATTCTTGAACTAAATCCTGCTACGGGAAGTGTGATCAAACGTATCCCAACTCCAGAAAGTGTTTCTGGGGGACCTGATGGCTTGGCCTATGATGGTCAATATCTTTACTATACAAATAGCTTTGGATCGCAAAAAATGTATAGAATAGATCCGTCTGATGGTACCGTAGTGAAAACAATCAGTATCAGCGAAATCACTTCGATGGACGGACTCGGTCACAGTGGCAGGTACTTATATGTATTGGCTTATTCTTCTGGGCTTATCTACGAGGTTGATTTCGATGCAGGTACTGTTAATAGAACTATAAATCCAGGTGTTTCCATTAGTGGAGGGTTAAGTTTCGGAGGTAGCAGAGGTACGATTTTTGTCAGCAACTTCAGTTCGGGCATTTTCGAGGTAGACATCGACAAGGGTAAAGTCGTAAATCAGTTTGTTCCAACAGGCACTATTTATGGCTTGGGTTATTCTAACGAAAATGGCCTGCTATTCGCGCAAAATGTTTCTGCTGGAAAAATTGAAGCGTACAATCCCGATACAGGAAGTGTAGTTTTCTCTTACACAGCTACAAACAGTGCAGCTTTAGCATCTGATGAAGCAGGCGCCAGCTGGTTGAAGCCTAAGGTTACTACAACTACCATTGGCGCAGGAAAATCGCTAAAAGTACCTATCGATTTTGATGCAGATGGTATATTAGGTGGCGTTTATAAAAAGATAATTTCAGTAGAATCAAACGACCCTATCAATTCAAAAGTTGACGTTACTGCCACGTTAACGGTTACAGGTGCTCCTAACATTATTGTGTCTTCTTCTACATTATCATTTGATGAAACGTTTATTAACACAGTTAAAAATAAGGTACTTAGTATAAGTAATAATGGAACTGACAACCTTACAATTTCTAGTTTATCTTTTGATAATTCGCTATTCTCCTGCACCACCACAAGTTTTACACTTGCCCCCAAACAGAAAAAAGAGATTACTATTAATTTTCTCCCCACAACCACTGGGCTTAAATCAGGACTACTTTCTATTTCATCGAATGATCCTGACCAAGCGATCACATCTATCAACTTGCAAGGTTTAGCTACAATACCTCCTATTATTGGTGTAACACCTACCAGCATAACTTCGGCTCTTTTTACGGGTGGGTCAGAAATTAAAACCATAACTCTTAAAAATACAGGCGGAAGCATGCTTGATTTTGATGCGCGTGTTGAATTTGTTGCTGCTAGCTCCCAAGCAGCAGTAACCGTAATTCCTCAAAGCACCAACAGCCCAAATAATAACGGAATAATTCTCTCGTCCCCAGAAACGAAGGCTTATCCGTTATCAGTCGGGGATTTCACAAGAAGAGCAGATAGTCCATTCCCGTTAACAGCGATCGCAGTAAATCCAAAAACAAATTTGATTTATGCTCAACGAAATCAGGGGAATGATTTTTATTCATACAGCCCAATTTCCGACACATGGACAGCCTTGCAATCTTGCCCACTATCAAGCGGAAACAACGGAGGGGCAACTTTTTTGAATGATAAAATATACACTATCTATACTTCGGGAAGTCAGATGGGAATTTACGACATAGCCACTAACTCATGGACAGTTGTAAGCGCTCCATTAAGCACTGGTAATATTACTTCTGACGGAACCTATTTGTATGCAATATCTGGCAGTCAATTTGTAAGGTATGATACTGCTACAAAATTATGGGACAATTTACCAGCCCCATCATTTTCATTTTCTCCTTGGGGAGGTCTAGTATATGATGGAGGTACAATTTATGGACATCAAGGAAATAATGAAGTCGGATTTGCCAAATATGATATTTCATCAAAAATTTGGACAAGCTTACCTTCCTTGCCAAACGGTGGTGTTTTAGGAGCTGCTTTTGACCCCGCAAGCAAAAAATACTATGCGTACGGTTCTTATTTTGGAAATAATTTTTACTCTTTCGATGTTTCTTCGAATACATGGAGCGTAGCATCAATTCCACTTTTCAATGTGAACGATGGAGGATTGGTGAATGTGAGCCAATTGGGTAGCAGCGGGATTTACTTCATACAGGGAGAAAACGGGAATGGTCTTGGGCGGTATGAAACAAAACTTGGCGCAAATTGGCTTACGCTCAATCCAACAACTGGAACAACTGCGTTGGGAGGCACATCTTTAGTTTCCGCGACCTTCAATGCGCAAGGAATGGCCAGTGGAACCTACAACGCAACAGTAAAAATTACTAATACCGATCCTCTCACACCTTCTGTTAACATTCCAGTGACGCTAAACGTAACAAGCGCTCCTGATATTAGCTTAGATAAAACTAATTTGGATTTTGGGCAGGTATTCAAAAATCAATCCAAGACCCTCGCGTTGAAGATCACTAATGAAGGTGCCGCTCAACTGGATGTTTCTTCTTTGGCATTCAATTCGACTTTTTTCACTACGACTGCTTTGCCATTTAGCCTTGCTCCTGGGCTATCAACTTCAATTCCTCTAGAGTTTAAACCTACCACCCAAGGCGCGTTTACCGCGCAGCTCACTATTACATCGAACGATCGAGACGAAGGCACAATGAATGTTTTGTTAAATGGCGTAGCCGTAGAGCCACCGATAATTGAAGTCAGCCCTACATCAATCACTCAAGCAATAAATACTGGGGAAACTCTGTCTCGGAATATCAATATTAAAAATAAGGGAGTATCAAAGCTGACATTCTCTACTGACATTCGCGACATAACGAAACCAGCAACAGCAACTACAACTACAACCGTTACACTGACCTCTCATGAGGCGATTCGATCCACTACTTTAGACGGT
>JAIYCV010000049.1 GCA_027487845.1 Flammeovirgaceae bacterium | reverse complement strand
TAGTGCCTCCAAGATTACCGCAGGTACTTTGTCTGTAGCTCGGCTTGCAGATGGTTCGATCACCAACGACAAATTGGCTAATGGTATTGATGCTTCAAAGATAACATCAGGAACTCTTTCGGTAAACCAACTTGCTGATGTTTCAATTACCGATGCGAAACTGATCGGTATAAGTGCCAGCAAAGTTACGGGTACATTGACTACTGCTCAATACGGTGCTGGTTCAATCACCAACGAAAAATTGGCTTCTGATATTGATGCTTCAAAGGTTACAGTAGGAACTCTTTCAGTAGACCGACTTGCAGATGGTTCAATCACCAATTCAAAACTTGTCTCGGATATAAGTGCCTCCAAGATTACCGAGGGTACTTTGTCGGTAGCTCGACTTGCAGATGGATCAATCACCAACGACAAATTGGCTAGCAGTGGTATTGATGCTTCGAAGATAACATCAGGAACTCTTTCAGTAAACCAACTTGCAGATGTTTCAATTACCGATGCGAAACTGATCGGTATAAGTGCTAGTAAAGTTACAGGGACATTGTCTGCCTCACAAATAGGTTCAGGTTCAATCGACAATTCGAAATTGGCTTCTGATATTGATGCTTCCAAACTTACTACCGGCACCATACCTGTCAGTCGTTTAGGTGTTATACTCCCTGGTGGGCCTGTTTCTTCAAGGCCTGCTTCTGCTGCGGAAGGAACATTGCGTTACAATTCGGATGATAAGAAGATGGAGTATTTTAATGGAGTGAATTGGTATTATACCACTCCTAAAATCGCGGTGGTAAAAGATGCACCTTCCTCTGGTTCTAATGGAGGCGGAAGTACCACGGGCTGGCAAATCAGAAATTTAAGTTTCGTAGAGGGGGATGATAGCTTCTTGTCACTATCAAGCAATCAATTTACTCTTTCACCGGGTGAATATGTTATTGAAGCCTCCTCCCCGGGAGTCGCTTCTGACATAATGCGAGTGGCTTTGGTGAATGCAACTAATTTGTCGGAGGCTTATTATGGGACCTCCGAATTTAATGTTTCAGCAAATGGTTCTCAAAGCTCCTCTTTTCTGAAGGCGTTTCGCACCTTAACTGCAAGCACGAGTTATGAAATCAGATTTTATGTACAGAACGGTAGGCTCTCGGATGGATTGGGAAAGGCAAGTTCTGTGCCTTCAATTGATGGGTTTTCAGCAGCTCCAAATGAATTGTATACCCAAGTGAAAATTACAAAATTGAGGTAGTAAGCAAATGTTTGAACCTAAACACAATTAGTAACACATGGAACTTGCGTTGCACATATGGATGGTGAACCAAAAGACAGTGGCGCAATGGCTGATTTTTTTTGTTTCTTTAACTTTTCATTCAAATGCTGTCGCGCAGGTTCAAGTATATGGTGCTAGCGATAGCAAATTTCAAAGTTTTTCGTCAGCAGGAACAACTAGTGTGGCTTCAACCAACGGTACCTTAAAGTTGACTGCGATTGTAGGTCAGCCTATGTTGGTGAATGGTGCGTTATTGACTCAAACGCAATCAGGTATTCTATCGGCAGCAAAGAATGGAATACTCATCAAGGACAGAATAGCACCCACTATTTTAGCCAATGCAGGTGCGGCTACCCTGGGTAAGGGAACATCCAACGCTAACATTTTCAGTATAACTGTTACCGACAATATTGTTGTGGCCGCTGCCAAAATTAATTTTAAGAAAATAATGGATCCATCGACCAATTTTACGGAAACTACACTAGCAAAAAGTAACACGGCTAATGTATTTTCAGTGACTATCAATGATGGTTGGTATGATAACATGGGACTAGAGTATTTTTTTACCGCCATGGATAGATCAGGCAATATAAAAAGAGATCCGTTGACGGGTAGCTACTTTACTTTTTTGAAAGACCCTAACGCGCTTCTGCCAAAGACTAATTATTCTATTGGTAATAAAATTAGCAATTACCGCATTATTGCCTTACCCTATATCAGCGATTTGGGCGAGGACATAAGTAACGTTTTTGGAACTGCTAGCGGAATACCGAGTTTTTCCCCTGGCAAAGATGTTTGGAGGCTAGGCACGTACGATACGCCTTCTCAAAGTTTTATAGAATATCCGTCCAGCCTTACTAATTTCAACCGTGGAAAGGGTTATTGGTTTATTATTAATAGTGAGGTAAATCAGATTTCGTTCGGAACCAAGGTTGCTCCGGCCAACACTCGCAATAGTCTTTTTAAAATACCTCTGAAAACGGGTTGGAACATGATCGGTAATCCCTATCCCGCTCAGGTTAGTTGGAAAGATGTTCAACAGTTTGAGGGCAATCCGATCGTTGGGGACTTAAGTAGTTGGAATGGCGGTTGGTCTTTAGTTTCTGATTGGTTGCCATTTCAAGGTGGCTATGTAAATAGTAGTTCTGATGCAGATTTAACGATACCCTTTTCTGGACAAACAAAAATAGGTGGAAGAAAGGAAATCATAAGTTTTAACTCGAATATCTCGGCTTCCGATTGGCAAGTTGACATTCATGTTTATCAAGAGCATGCATATAATGAGCTCGGGAGGTTCGGTATGATCAATTCGTTGGAAGTGGGAGACCAATATCGGTCGTATAATCCGCCACCTTTAGAAAATTCTCCAGAGATCAATTTCAGCTCAGACAGGTTGTGCAGGATGATTGTTCCAACTGCACCTCAACGCACATGGAATTTCAAAGTGAAGGGAGAAATCGGAAAGAGGGCTGAATTAAAATGGTCGAAGGAGTTGGGGAGTGGATCGGAAGAACTGTTTCTTTTAGATAATTCTTCAAAGAAGTTAGTAAATATGCGAGAAGCAGATTCATATCCATTTGAGCTTCTTAATGATCACGAATTTAGAATTCTTTTTGGTTCAGATAAAAACGATTTAGGTTTGGAAGACCTCGTTATTTCAACACCTTACCCCAACCCAGTTTATGACCGTAAACCCTTTGTAATGATGGGTTTACCAACCTTTGGAAATAATCAATATGAGGTAGAAATGAGTCTGTTTAGCGCAAATGGCAGTATGGTAAGTACGTTAAAGAAAAATGTAATTGCGGGTATACAAACCATAAGCTGGGAGTTAAATGATGATTTAAACTCGGGTCTGTATTATTACCGAATTAGTGTTAAGTCAAGTCAATTTTATAAAACTCAAACGGGAAAATTGGTATTGAAATGAGGTTACTTAAAATCCTTTCGACTAGCGGACTAATGTTGCTGGGTTTATCCATGACCAGCATTGGCCAGTCGTTGGAAATTGATTTAGTAGCGTTTACTAGCACCAAGGTAATTGTTAAGTACCGGCTTTTAGATGCTAAACAAAGATTCTATAGCGTTGCACTGTATTCATCTAAAGATGGGTATGCAAATCCGTTGAAATATGTTAGCGGTGATGTTGGTAGGGGAGTTTTGGCAGGTAAAAACAAGGAAATTACTTGGGAAATTGACAAAGAATTGGGTGACTTTTCGGGCGCTATTACATTTAAAATTTCCTGTAGTGTAGAAGAAAGTTCTCAAGTGACCAAGATGTTTAAAAAAGGAAAGACATATAAAATTGAATGGAATCCTGTAGCTAATTTGGGCGAAAATATTAAGATTGAGCTAATAGACAATGAGCAGCAAAAAGTTTGGGAGGTAAAAGATATTCCAAATGTGGGAAACTTTAATTTAAAAATACCGCCAAGAATAAAGGCGAAGCACGGCTATAGACTAAAATTTACAAATATGAAAAATGCCGCGGAAAGTAATTGGTCAAACAGTTTTGGCATTAGATCCAAAATCCCGTTCCTGACCAAAGCAGTCGGGGTTGCTTTAATTGGTGGAGCTGCTATTTTTGTGATTAGTAGCCAAAGTTCAAACAGCGATAATGCGCTTCCCGAATTTTCGACTATCGGTTTCCCAGACAAATAATTTTATTTGATTAATGATTCTATCAAGGCAAATTGTACCACTTTTTTTGATCTTAGCTAATTCTTTTTCTTTTGCACAAGTCATTTCCTTGAAATCAAATCAGGTAACTGTTAACCTTCAAGACGTTAAAAAAGGAGATACACTTGCAGCACCCACAATAAAATGGGAAACTCCTTTAGAGGAGGCAGTAACATTAAAAGATGGCAGATTCACAATGCGCGTTTTGGTAACCAGTCAAAGTAAATTGAAGCAGGTTACTATTACTTTAAAAGAGAAGCAGGGTGACGAGGAAATTTTTGTCAAAAAATTGGAAAGTGGTATTGTTGATGTTAGCCGCAACAGCCTTTTGGTTGAAAAAACATATACGTTCGATCGCGGAGTTAACGTTATTGAAGTTGAGGTTGAAAATGCGAATGGGATAAAATCCAAGTCCAGTAAATTGGCTTATGTTAATCTACTTCAATTGAAGGAGAAAAAAAACGGGGAAAAGGCAAAACCGTCTGTTGTTCTTCCTGAAGGCCCCGTAACATTTCATCCTCTCAATCCACACTATTTTTTGTATAATAAAAAACCCACCATTTTAGTAGGCGCCAGTGAGCATTATGGGGCGGTAGTAAACAAAGCGTTTGATTTCAAGAAATATCTCGAAACAGTATCTAGGAACGGCCTCAATTATGTAAGGGTTTATGGAGGCACTTACATTGAAAAGGTGGGCGACTTCGGTATTCAGCGAAATACACTGGCGCCCGCTGCATCTAACTTGGTGCTTCCTTGGAAAAGAAGTGAAACTCCAGGTTATTTTTTAGGAGGCAACAAATTTGACATAAACCAGTGGGACGAAAATTACTTTAGCCGGTTAAAGGATTTTCTTTCATTTGCCAACCAGAAAAATATAATAGTGGAGTTTGTCTTGTTTTCCTCATTCTATGGAAGTGGATGGAAGTACTCTCCCTTTAATCCCTCCAATAACGTAAATAAAACCAATCCAATCAAACAAGAACTGATTCACACGCTCAACAACGGAAACATAATAAATGAACAAGAAAAATACGTGCGGAAAATTGTGAATGAACTTAACGGATTTGACAACCTCTATTTTGAAATACAGAACGAACCATGGGCCGATCAAATCGATACCATTTTTGTAACAAACGAATATGATGTAGACAAAAAGTGGACTTCGCGTATTCAGGTTGTTTCTGACCTATCTAAAACGTGGCAGGCGAAAGTATCTGACTGGATAAAAGACGAAGAAAAATTGATGGCCAAAAAGCACTTGATATCTGAAGACGTTAGCAATTTTTCCTATCCTATTGCAGAACCTAATAGTAATGTTGATGTTTTCAATTTTCATTACGCAACTAGGCAATCCGTTCAGCTGAATTACTACTTAAACCGGCCCATCGGATTTAATGAGACAGGGTTTTCGGGTAAGAGCGACCTTGTTTATAGAAGGCAAGCATGGCGTTTTTTGATGGAGGGTGGTGCGGTGTTTAACCAGCTTGATTTTTCATTTTCAGTTGGAAAAGAAATAGGAAATGATTCGACTTATAAATCTCCCGGGGGAGGAAGTATAGAATTGAGAAGCCAATTGGGTATTATGAAATCGTTGTTTGATCGATTTGACTTTACGCAGTTGCGACCTGACAAGACTATTTTGATAGCTTCACCTTCTTACCATGCGCAAGCCATTGGCAACGGCAAAGATATGTGGATGATTTACTTAGAATCAATGAGTACCAAATCAAATACACTTCAGTTGAGCCTCCAAGACGATAAAACATACGAGGTAGAGTGGATGGAGGTGAGTAAGGGTAAAGTTCTTGAGAAGCGCCAGTTTGCAGGCAATGCTCTTAAACCACCAGCACAACAGCAAGATAAAGTGGCTATTATTCGGCTGGTTAAGCCGACCAAATAGCAACACGAGGGAATGCTTTACCATCTCAGGTAATGTTTCTGAAGAAAGGCAACGCACTGAAAAATAGCTGGTTATTTTGATGGGGAAAATTCTAAGACTATATTCATTTTATCTTCTTTTTGAACGCCAATAGCAATCCATGGTTTTGTGTAACTAAAAAGATTTGCTGATTGCGTGACTTAACCCTGGCTATTTTTTTAGCTTCGCCTTCGACCCAAAAACCACTTTCGGCAGGCCCAAAGGTACGGTAGTTTCCATGGCCGTCTCCAGCCAAAACCAATCCAACACCGCCATCGTGTTGACCCTCCACCGATTCGGTAGAGTGGTCGTTGCCAACAAAAATCATATCCAAAATTGAATCTCCGTTTAGGTCGTTTACTAAAATCGAGTTAATTGGGGCTCGTTGCGAAATCGCGGGCAGCGACTTGATTTTGAATTCATTAAGGCCAATGTTTTCAACTATTACACTTTGTTGTTCATAGGCCCTGACCACCAAGCTAAGCTTATCTTTCATGGGCAGCAGCAACTCATCGATCGTAGCCGTAGAGTAACTTTCAAAGCTTTGGTACTTTTTTTTCAACATGGGTAGTTGGCGTAAAAGATCAAATAGGCTGGGTACGGGATATTCAGTTTTGTTTTCATAAAACGCAGGGATTGCATCCCACCTGTTATTGCCATCAAAGTCACCAGCATATACCGAAAAAGGCGTTTTCTTTGAGAGTTTATATCGTGTGTTGAGGCCAAGATTACCAGCAACAAAATCGATGTCTCCATCGTTGTCAATATCCGCGGGCACGATGGCGTTCCAGAGCCCCTCAGTATATTTCAACGAGGAGGGTAGAATTTTTTGCAATACGCCTTTATTGTTTTTGAAAATTGTGATTGGCATATACTCTCCTACCAACACAAGATCGTGCCAACCATCATTATCAACATCCACCCAACAGCTGGCGGTTACCATACCAATGCTTGATAATTCCGGTGCTTTTAGCGCTGTTATGTCGGTGTATTTGCCTCTTTCGTTGGAAAGCAGATAACTGACACCCGGTTTTGGGAATTCTAATGGGATTAGGCGGCCACCACGAAACAAATCAATATCTCCGTCTTTATCATAGTCGACAGCCGCCACGCATGAGCCGCTGTGATTGATGACGGGGAGAAGTGCGGGGCTATTTTTGAATTTCCCACTGCCGTTATTGATGTACAGGCGATCTTGGTAAAAAGGAGAGCCATCATAAAATTCGTTTGACCCACTCACAATGTAAAGATCCAGATCGCCATCATTATCAGCGTCAAGAAAAATGGCGTCCGTATCTTCTTCTTGCTTATCCTTCTCTTGTGCTATGGGCTGTTTATTGAAGTTACCCTCGGCATTTTGGATAAAGAGGACGCCTTGATGTTGATAAGATCCACCCACAAAAAAATCCTCAGCACCATCCCCATTCACATCGCCTACAGCTAAACAAGGCCCTTGCTGCGATAGCTTGTGTGGAAGGAGCGGTTGGGCATCGTAATCCATATAAAATTCCTCCTGATGGGTATAAACGATTCCCTGAGTTCCTGTAATGTTTTCCAAAAGCGCGCTTGATGGCAACTTTTTTTTTGTTTGCACATACTGTGCATTCTTATAATTAAGTGTGATGGTTTGGTTTGGTTTTAGTTTTCGCCTCACCTCAATTTTTCCGTCTGGCCAGCGTACCTCAACCGAGTCAATGTCAGCACGATTCCCAACTCCAAAAATAATTGGATAATCTACTGATGATTGGTAGCCGCGTGTTGTAGACAGGTGTTGTGTTTGTGCTAACTCATTGCAATAAAGAGTAACCGTACTGCCTACGCCTTTGGTATTTTTTGAGTAACCGATTAAATTGACTTTCACATGATTCGTTCCCGTAGTGTTATTTCGAAGAAGAAACGCAGGTTCGTTAATATTGCTTGTTACGATGTCGAGATCGCCATCATTATCTAAGTCGGCAATAGAAGCTCCATGTGAAATTGATGGCATTTCGTCCATCCACTCTTTTGATACATCGCTGAATTCACCGTTTGTCGAGTTTTTAAAAAAGAAATTGTTTTTTTTAATGGAGGGCATTTTTTTTGCTCCTTCCCTCATCATTTTATTCGTTTCGGTTGGTGCAGATGAACTTGCTATTTGATTGTTGTGGATCACAAAATCCATGTTGGTGATATCACGTAAATACCCGTTGGTGATAAATAGGTCTTTCCATCCGTCTTGGTCAAAATCGGCCCACAGAGGTGCCCAGCTCCAATCTGTGCGATGCACACCCAATTGTTGACCAATCTCTGCAAACACAGGTGTTTGCTTTTCATTCATGCCAAGATTAACATATAGCATATTGCGCATATACTGAGGATGGTAGCCAGCCCTTAGCATAGCTTCAAAGGCGTTGGGATTAAGAGGCCCCGCCATTTTTTTTTGATGCTCTGGGTCGGAGGGGAGCATATCCACAACCATTACATCCGGAAGTCCGTCATTGTTATAGTCGGCTACATCATTGCCCATGGCAAAATTGCTATGGTGTTTGAAATATAACTTTGCAGACTCAGTAAATGTTCCGTTGGTATTATTAATGTATAGAAGATCGTTGGCAAGAAAGTCGTTTGAGACGAAAATATCTTCCCATCCATCGCCATTGAAATCATGAATCGCCAAACCAAGGCTGAAGCCATCGTGAATGACACCCGCCCGATGAGAAACATCAATGAATTTTTCACCTTGATTTTCTAATAGCTTATCAACAGATAATCCACTTCCGTCATTAATTGGCTTTACAAGTTTGTTTGGGTTACGAATTAGGTTAGTGCTTGTAATCAGATAGAGATCCAAGTCTCCATCCTTATCATAATCGAAGAAGGCAGCTTGATTGGTAAAAGACGTATCGGCAATTCCCCATTTGGCCGCTTGTTCCTCAAAAATAAGATTGCCCTTATTTATGTATAGCTGGTTTGCACGCGTTGGTGCTGGGTAGTTTCCTGATTTACAAACATAAATGTCCAGCAAGCCATCGGCATTTACATCAGCCATTGTTACGCCCGTGCTCCATCCTTTTTTTTGTAGGATGCCTGAACTTTCCGTTATATCTTCAAATTTTAGGTTTCCTTTATTCACGAACAGCCTGTCGCGAACTTGATTCCCCGTGAAAAAGATATCCGGAAGGCCGTCATTATTTAGATCGCCAATAGCTACTCCCGCGCCATTATAAACATAATAAAAATCTATGAGGTTGGCCGTGTCATCCTCTATAACGACATTATTGAAATCAATTCCCGAGTCAGCGGCATCTATCGAAGTAAAAAGTTTTTTGCTCGGTGGATTACAGCTAGTTAAGTAAGCAAGAACAAATGCGCACTCAAAAATCAACTTCAATTTTCTCATCCTATTAATCTATTCTACAATGTTAGCCTTTTGATAATAAAAAAAGGCCATCTCTACGATGGCCTTTTTTGAAATTTGGTGATAAGCTATTGCCATTGAGGATTTTGTGTCACATTGGGATTTCCCAACGTTTCTTTTAGTGGGATTGGCAAAACGTAATCTTTGGCCTTCGGCACTCTTGCTACACCGTATGTGGTTGCATACCGTTTTATATAATCACCCAAGTAATCGGGTGACCCACCAAACGTGCTTTTTCTGCGAAGTTCCGGGTAAATAACCTGCTCAAATGCAAATTCCCGCATGGTTTCGCTCACAATGGCATCGCGCAATTGGGTCTGCGAGAGCCCGGTTAAATTAGTCAGGCCAGCGCGACTGCGAACCTTATTTATGCCAAAGAACTTATCTCCAGTGCCGCTTTCATTACACGCCTCTGAATGCCCCAATAACACATCAGCGTAGCGAATGTAAATCGTATTTCTTTCGGTGGAAGTCCACGCGCCACCCGGAGTTATTTCGCTAATTTTACCAGACCAAGCTTTTCCAAAAACCATTTCAGCGGGATTGTTTGGGTCTGCGTTAGGGTCTACAATGCCTCCAAAACGAGAAAGGTTATAGGTGGCAGTTTTGCTCCATTTCACGGTAGGGTAATTGCCCGCGCTATTTTTCTTGATTCTGGCCGTAGGATATGATTCTACAAAAGTTCCTTGTATGCGCTTATCGTTATCAGCATATGATTCTCGGAAATCCTTGGTTGCACTTAGCCAACTCCAGCCAGCACCTCCCAGATCAGTTGGTAAATCTTCTGGGTTAAAGTGAGCGGAGTGGTTATTGTATTCATTGGCATTTGCCTTTGCGGAAACCTGTCCTTCAAAGATACGTTCGCCCATATTTTCATGTTGGGTATCGAAATTGAAGCTAAAATCGGTAAATAAATCGATCCCAGAGTTGGTTACTATATCTTCTGCTGTTGCTTTTGCCTGAGGCCACTTTTTATCCCACAATTGTGTTTTCATCAGTATGGCCTTCGCAGCCCATTTAGTTGCTCTGCCCAAATCAGCGCCCGAGTACGAGTTTGGTAGTACCTTTGCCGCTGCTTCGCAATCAACATAAATTTGATCTATAATGGCACGTGTTCCTCCTTTGTTTGACGGCAAATCGGTAAGATTGTCTTTGCTTTTTAAGGTAAGTGGCACGTTGTCGAAATAGATAAGTAAACTATAATAATAAAATGCTCTTAAGAACTGAGCCTCACCTTTTAACCGAGCGACCAATTCGGTATTGGCTGGATCGTTTACCTCTTGTTCGATAATGGCATTTGCTCTGTTAATTGACCGATAACACTGACCCCAGTAGGCTTCTATTACATCGTCTTGAGACGTTACATTACCCAAATTGTATTGTAATGGTTGCTTTTCCCATCCCACTTGATAACCAACAACACATTCAAATACATAGCGGTTGTAGAAGTAGTTGAACCAATCGCCACTTCCCACAGTTAGATCATCGTATACTGCGTTTACACCTAATTTAAGTTCGTTTGCACTTTTGTAAAATGTGTCGGGGTTGATATAATCTGCTGTTTCATTCAAATCAGCACAACCGACACCAACAATAAGCAACAGTGAAGTTGCCCAACTACTAAGATATTTCTTTTTCATATTCATTCTTTTATTTTTTTAAAAACCTACATTTAAACCAACTGTAATAGTGCGCGCCCGCGGATACGCATCGTAATCATCACCTCTGTTTAAGTTACTCTGTCCTTGGTTATTTACTTCTGGATCAAAACCTTTGTAATTTGTTATGCGAAAAAGATTTTGTGCGCTTACATAGATTCTGGCGCTGCGAATAAAATCGGGTGTTGGTATTTTGTAACCTAATGAAATGTTTTGCAACCTTATGAAAGAGCCGTCTTCAATAAAAGCGGAAGACCTGCGATAGGAGGCGAAATCACGTTTTGCATCTACGGCTGGTAGTAAAGCATTTGTGTTTTCTGGTGTCCAAGAATCGGTTAGTATATTGGATACCTGATTGATTTTTTGGGCTCCATCTCCAATTTCTGAAAATTGTAAGTTGCGCACTTTGTTACCTTGCACTCCACGGAAGAAAATAGCCAGATCAAATCCTTTATACTTCAAGGTTGAGTTTAAGCCCCACGTAAATTTAGGATTTGGGTCTCCTATGGCAGTATAGTCATCTGCTGTATAGCTTCCGTCTTTATTTTTATCTTCGTAGATTGGATTTCCATTGGTTTTGTCGACACCAAGGTAGTTGTAACCTCTCCATGCCCCAATTGCGTTTCCAGCTTCTACCCAGCTTCCGTTCACACCTAAATGGCCACTAGGACTTCCTGCGAAAAACGGAGTGCTACTGCCCAAATCATCAATTTTATTGCGTAAAACAGAAACGTTGGCATTCACATCCCACAAGAGGGTGCCGGTTGTTTTTATTTTTGCATCCATTGCAATTTCAAACCCTTTGTTACTAAGTGAACCCGTATTCTTTAACAAAGATCCAAAGCCAGTGCTTTGAGGGATGGATACATAGAGTAACAAATCCGTAGTTTTGTTGCTAAAATAGTCCACTGTTAAATTCAGTCGATTGTTGAGGAAACTCATATCAAATCCGGTATTGAACATAGCCGTTTGTTCCCATTTCAAATCAGGATTAGGAAGGCGTGTAGCGGCATAGCCAGAAACAAGCACTCCACCAAAAACATAGTTGCGAGGACTTAGATCAGCGGTTGATTGATAGGCCGGTATCTGCGAGTTACCGGTGATACCGTAGCTTGCGCGAAATTTAAAGTCGCTAAAAATATTGGTTAAGCCGCTACTTTCAAAAAACCCTTCGTTTATTACGCGCCAAGCGAAGGCAGCAGAAGGAAAAGTGGCCCATTTGTTATTGGTACCAAACTTTGATGAACCATCTCTGCGAGCTGTTATGGTAAGCAAATACTTGTCATTATAGTTATAATTGATCCTACCCAACAGCGATTCCAGTGTCCAATCAATTCTAGCAGAGCTTCCTATCTGTGGTTCAGTAGCATTTTGAAAACCTACCGAATTAAAATCATCCGAATCAAGCTTTCTGCCACTTTGGAAAGCCGATGAATTCGTTTCATTTTGAATGGTATAACCAACCATGGCTTCTATCTTATGCCCACCTGCCAGCGATTTAGTATAGGTAAGTATATTCTCGTTCAATACGTTTACAAGATTACGGTCAAATCGTTGGAGTTCCCTTCCATATTGTCTACCCAGTCTGGTTTTGCTATTGTAAAAAGTATTTCTCGTGGCGTTTACAATGTCCAAGCCTAGACTTGTCCGAAATTTCAAGTCCTTAAAGATAGAAACAGTAAGGGCTGAAGTGCCGAAAAAACGGTTGGTTGCATCTTTGTCTACACCTTCATTTGCCTCTGCCACGGGGTTAATGGTAAAACGACCATCGTATAACGGATAGTTATAGTCTCCTAAATTATTATAAATCGGAACCGTAGGATCTAATCCAAGTGCTGTTATGATTATGCCCCCTGGGCCACCGCGGTCGGTAGGCACGTTCTTACTGTTGGTCCTCGAGAAAGTCCAGCTATTACTTAATGTCGCTTTTCCGTTGAACAGGGTGTTATCTAAATTCAATCGAAGGCTGTAGCGCTTAAAGTCCGTACCGATAATTACCCCTTGGTTGTCGTGGTAATTTCCTGAAATACTATAGCGAGACACATTGTTGCCGCCACTTAGGGTAAGTTGATTATTCCAGATTTGACCGGTTCTGCTAATGGCTTTCATCCAGTTAGTGCCAGCTCCAAATGCAGTTACTTGTGCATCCGTATATCTTGGTGCACCCCCTTGGCTTTTGTCTAGTTTGTTGAGATAGCGTGCAAAATCTGACCCGTTCAAAACATCGATGTTATTCGCTATGGTTTGTGAAGAGTAAGAATTCTCGAAGTTAACAAGCATTTTGCCCTCTTTACCTCTTTTGGTGGTTACAAGAACAACTCCATTTGCCCCTCTAGAGCCATAAATTGAAGTGGCGGAGGCATCTTTTAGAACTTCAATAGATTCTATGTCATTCGGATTCAGTGAGGCGAGCGCATTTCCGGCTTGACGGTCTCCACCAGTTCCATAACTGCCATTATCGGGGTATATTGGAAGGCCATCTATCACATACAGAGGTTCGCTTCCGCTGATTAAAGAGTTGGCGCCCCGAACCCTTACCGAAAGGCCTCCGCCCGGTGCTGATGAGCTTTGCGTAACTTGCACCCCCGCGGCACGCGCTTGCAAGCCCTGTTCTACCGAAGTGATCGGCATGTCTCTAAAGGCATCTGATTTTACAGAAGATACCGATCCAGTTAGGTCACTTTTCTTTACTGATCCATAACCTACCACTATAACTTCCTCTAAACTGCGAACATCATCCTCCATTATCACATCAACCAAGGTTCTTCCGCCAGTCTGTACTTCGGTGTTCGTGTAGCCAATAAAAGAAAAGACGAGTACCAACTCGGGTTGGGAAACTTCCATCTTATATTGCCCATTTGCATCAGTAGTTGTGCCTTTAGTCGTACCCTTCACAATTACGTTTACCCCTGGTATCGGATCACCTTGCTTCGTAGTTACTTTACCCGAGATCTGGGTTTGGGCAATGGCCAAAGAGGTAGACATCAATACCAAAATGAACACCAATAATTTCGGTATTCCTTTGTAGTTTTTTTTCATAAGCGAGATTTTTAATTTAGTTATGCAATTTTGCAGAAAACGATTGCGCCAGAATGGACAAAAAAATGGTAATCATGGATTATTTTATTTTTTCATCCGCCAAAATCTTCATTTAACCACCAAACAATCGTTTGAGGTAATTTATACTCAAAAAATTTGAAACACTTAGATTGCCTCACTTTGGAGAAACCAACTCTATTTTACGTGATGTGCGAATGCTGTCGGCTAGTGCTTTTTTCTTCTGTAATCCGTGGGTGAAATTCCCATTGTTTTGGTAAATAATCTTGAAAAATAATACGGATCTTCTATCCCTAGCTTAAAGGAGATTTCATTTATTCTAAGTGAGGTAAAGTGTAGAAATTGGCATGCGCGCTGAATTTTTAGATGGTTGAAGTAGACAATTGGCGTATAGCCCGTTTTTTTTCTAAAAATGCTGGCATAATGAGACAACGACAAGTTAACATGCGATGCGAGTGAGTCTAAATTTATCGAGTTTTCTAAATGACTTTGCATATATTCAATAGAAATGTCGACCGCATCTTTCTGCGGTGAGTTAACAGCTGGAGTGAGCTTATCGGGAAAACAAAGACACGTAAGAAGATATTGTAAACTGATGCTTGAATAGGCTAAGTTGTCGTGACTATAACCCGCCTCAAGATTTTTGTACACCGACTCAAAAATCTTTATTTGATGCTCCATAAAAATACCATCATTAACAAAACTTTTTGACTGTTTTGAAAGTAAATCAGTAAAATAGGCGCAGTTGTCACCTTTAAAATGAAACCAATAGATAGTCCATGGTCTTTTTTCGTCTGCGCCATATTTATGAGGTACCTCAGCCGGTATAATTGCGTATTGATTTGCATTTAGTGTGAAACTCCCGCTCGGTAACTCGACCCATCCTTTACCATCTACGCAGCATATAAGAATAGCTTGTGAACTCCCTGAATGCCTTTCTCTATGATGATATTGCGCATGAGGGTAAAAACCTAGATCGGTAATGTAAAGGGACCTAAAAGGAGGTGTGCGGCTACAAAATTCATGTGTCTTTTTGGGCAGAACGATTGCTTTTTGTCCTTCAAAACCTTCCCTTTTCTTAATCATACTGGTCAAATATAGAAGTAAAATTATCCATTAAATAAAAAAAATAGTCCATTAGCCGTAGATTTAAAGTTATACAACTTTGTGTTTATAATGCTTCGATTGTATTCAATCGTATTAAAAAATGATAATGGAATTCCAAAAATGAAGAATGTGTTTCTGAGAGTAGCAGTAAAAAATTCATTTCTCTCTGCGTTTGAATTGGTCAGATGTGAATGGATTTGTTTTTTATTTTTTAGCCCATTTTTCTTTTCCTGTAATCAGCAAACTGATCAAATTGACTACAGCCTTCAAGTAAAACCTATCATTAATAAAAACTGCATTTCTTGTCATGGCGGTGTAAAGCGGCAAGCCAATTTTAGTTTGCTCTTTCGCAAGGATGCGTTAGATACAACAGAGTCAGGCAAGCCATCGATTATACCGGGTGAAGCTGCTCATAGTGAAATGATCAAGCGGCTTACTAGCACTGATCCGGAAGAACGGATGCCGTATAAAGAGAATGCACTTTGTAAAAATGAAATTGAAATTCTACGCAAGTGGATTGAGCAGGGAGCAAAATGGGGCGATCACTGGGCGTATGTTCCTCCACGGGCCGTAACTACGCCAGTTGGTAACGGTATTTTTGCTGGATTTTTTGGTGGTAGCTCATCGAAGCAAACGATCATTGATGATTTTATTGACGAAAAGCTGAAGGCTGAAAATCTAAGCAGATCGAAACCTGCTGAAAAATCCGCTTTGGTTAGGCGGGTGTATTTCGATGTTGTTGGTCTGCCTCCGTCACCTGAACAAGCATCTCAGTTTATAGAAAATGAAAATGAGGATGCGTATGAGAAGTTGGTGAACAACTTATTAGCATCGCCAAAATTTGGAGAGAAATGGGCTTCTTGGTGGCTTGACTTAGCACGCTATTCGGATACCAAAGGGTACGAACGAGACGCGGGAAGGGATATTTGGCGTTATCGCGATTATGTGATAAAAGCGTTTAATGAAGATAAGCCATTTGATCAATTTACAATTGAACAATTAGCTGGGGACTTACTACCAAATCCTACCGATGATCAATATGTGGCTACGGCTTTTCATCGTAATACCATGAACAACGATGAGGGAGGCACAGAAGATGAAGAGTTTAGAGTGGCGTCTACCTTAGATCGGTTGAATACTACCTTTCAGGTGTGGCAAAGCACTACGTTTGCTTGCGTGCAATGCCATAGCCATCCGTATGATCCATTCCGTCATGAGGAGTATTATAAAACACTTGCTTTTTTTAATAACTCCCGAGATGAAGATACCTATGGTGAGCACCCGGTTTTGAAAATGTATGAAGAGAAAGACCAAAAGAAACTAGACGACATCATTGCTTGGGTGAAAAAGGAGAATCCAAGTGCGGAGAAGAACACGCTTCTTTTTTTGAAGACGCTGGAGCCAAAAATTCATCCTCATGACTTCGATCAATTTGTGAATGGCGAGCTGATAGATACTAAATTCTTGGGTATTAGACATGGCGGAAGTGCCCGTTTGACGAATGTCGACTTAACCAATAAATCGGTGTTGATAATAAACCATCAAACGCCAGAGAAAGGTGGTATTGTTGAGATTCGTGCCGATAATATGAACGGAACGTTGGTTTCACGATTTGAAGTACCGTCCAACGGTTGGAAATGGAAAGCGTCATTCGTTCCTATTCCAAACATGAAGGGTGTTCATTCGCTTTACTTCAAGTTCATTAATCCAAAATTAAAAGAAGGCTATCCCGTTACGGCCGTTGAATGGATTGCCTTCCGCGAGGAGTTGCCCGGAAAGGGTAGGGCAGGGTATCAAGGGGTGGTAACGGATTTTGATAGCCTAGTAAACCGCACCACTGAAGGCACTCCAATTATGATTGAAAATACCGAACGGGTGCGAACTACACATGTTTTTGAAAGAGGCAATTGGTTAGTGAAAGGTGCTTTAGTAAAGCCAGAGGTTCCGCGATTGCTGAATCCTTTTCCTGAAGGGCAGCCTACCAATAGACTTGGTTTTGCCAACTGGTTGGTAGATAAAAACAATCCCCTTACGGCCCGCACAATTGTAAATCGCGTGTGGGAGCAACTAATTGGAATTGGGTTGGTAGAGACGTCTGAAGATTTTGGAACGCAAGGCGCCAAACCTTCGCACCCTGAGTTGCTAGATTGGCTTTCCCTTCGTTTAATGAATGAGCATAAATGGAGTATAAAAAAGCTAATTAAAGATATTGTGATGACTCAGACTTATCAGCAGGACTCGAAAGTTAGCGCGGAATTATTGGAAAAAGATCCACTCAATAAGCTCCTGGCTCGCGGGCCTCGCATACGCTTGTCAGCCGAACAGGTGAGGGATCAAGCCTTGGCCGTTAGTGGCTTGCTAAGCGATAAGATGTACGGAAAAAGCATTATGCCTTACCAGCCCGATGGAGTTTGGCAAAGTGTGTGGAGTGATGATAAATGGGAAACCAGTAAGGGCGATGATCAGTATAGGCGAGGTGTTTACATTTATAGTAAGCGCACAAGTCCTTATCCGAGTATGATGACTTTTGATGGCTCCAGCAGAGAAGTCTGTACGATAAACCGAATACGAACCAATACCCCGTTGCAAGCACTGGTGACGTTGAACGACCCAGTTTATATAGATGCGGCCAGGGCTTTTGCTTCTAAGATGATGAAAGCGTCAGCCGATCCAGCAGCGCAAATTGGCTTTGGTTATGAAAGTGTGCTATTTAAATCTATTAGCAAAAAGAAACTATCGATTCTTTCTTCGCTTTATTCAGACGCATTAGCCGACTACAAGAAGAACCCTGCTGAGGCCAAGAAATTGATAAAAGAAGAAAAGCCAGAGTTGGCGGCACTGACCATCGTGGCAAGCGCAATTTTAAATTTAGATGAATTGATAACCAATTGAAAATTTCAAAATAATGGATCAGCCATTTAGCGATTTAAAGAATATTTCCCGAAGGCACTTTCTGTATGAGAGTGCTGCTGGGCTTGGCGGGGTTGCCCTTAGCACCTTGCTTGGCGGTTGTTTTGGCTCAAAAGCCAAAGAGCTTTCAATGGACCCCATGTTTCCACGAGTGCCTCACTTTCCTGGCAAAGCAAAAAGCGTAATCTACTTGCACATGGCCGGGGCACCATCACAATTTGAAACGTTTGACTTCAAGCCAGAGCTGCAGAAGCTACATAATCAATTGTGTCCGCAGTCGTTGTTGGAGGGAAAGAAGTTTGCGTTCATTCGCGGTACGCCTAAAATGTTAGGCCCTCAGGCATCATTTAAACAATATGGAGAGTCGCGCGCTTGGGTGTCAGAACACCTGCCTCATTTGTCAACAGTGGTGGATGAGTTGTCGTTTTTACATGCCGTAAATACGGATCAGTTCAATCACGCGCCAGCGCAATTGCTTGTGCATACAGGCACCCCACGGTTGGGCAGGCCAAGCATTGGTTCATGGGTCACGTATGGGTTGGGGACTGAGAATTCTAACCTACCCGGATTTGTTGTGTTGACTTCGGGTGGTAAAACTCCGGATGCCGGAAAAAGTGTTTGGGGCAGTGGGTTTCTTCCCTCAGTTTATCAGGGAGTTCAATGTCGATCCGTTGGCGAGCCGGTGCTTTACTTGAATGATCCGGAAGGGATTGATCGGGCAATGAAAAAGAAAACCATTGACGCCATCAATCAAGTAAATCAAGAGCACTACAAAGAATTTCAAGATCCAGAAACACTTACGCGCATTAATCAATATGAGTTGGCGTATCGTATGCAAATGTCGGTACCCGAAGTGATGAACATCAATACCGAGCCAGCTTCCATCCATGAATTGTATGGTACAAAACCAGGTAAAGCTTCTTTTGCTAATAATTGTTTACTTGCTCGTAAGTTAGTTGAGCAAGGAGTGCGCTTTGTTCAGTTATTCGATTGGGGGTGGGATAGTCATGGAACTGACGAGGCGTTGGCAATTGATTATGGATTGCGAAACAAGTGCAGAGAAATTGATCGCCCCATCACGGCTCTTTTACTAGATCTAAAACAAAGAGGTCTGCTGGATGAAACATTGGTGGTTTGGGGTGGAGAGTTTGGAAGAACACCTATGCAAGAAAATCGTGAGAACAAGACAATGCCCTTTCTAGGAAGAGATCACCATGTAGAGGCATTTACTATGTGGATGGCTGGAGGCGGAATTAAGAAAGGCGGGAGCTGGGGCGAGACGGACGAGATTGGATATTACCCGACTAAGGGGAAGGTATCGTTGCACGATGTTCAAGCCACCATCTTAAATCAACTGGGATTTGACCACGAAAAATTGGTGTATCAATTTCAAGGGCGTCCTTTTCGATTGACAGATGTAGAAGGGAAAGTGATTCAAGAGATAGTATCCTGAGAGCAATAGGTACTAATTGATTTATAGAATTATGATTTTTGATAACTTTGCTAAGGAGGAAGTCTTGGAAAATATAAGAAAGGGTTTGAAAGAAGTTAAACTTTTTAAAAAAGGAAAGTTGAATACCACATCAGCTAGTGAATTTATAAATGATTTATCAGCTAGGACTAAGGGGGATGCAATCACCGACAAAGAAATAATAGAACTATTGAAGCGCGAGCAATAACCAATGATCAACCGAAGAGAATTTATCAACAGAGCTAGTGCAGCGAGTGCTGTGGCTCTCATTAACCCATTTACTACCTTTGCCAAACCCATGGAAACAACTACTGCTGCTGGCTTTGAATTGATTTTACTTGGAACAAACTGGGGCTTTAACGGCACCACCGCTCAATTTTGCGAGCGCATAAAAGCCGATGGTTATGACGGAGCGGAAATTTGGTATCCTGCCGATGCCAAAGGCCAACAAGAAGTTCAAGAAGCATTTGCTAAAAACGGATTGCGTTTTGGTATTTTGATTGGCAGTGGTGACACAAACCCTAAAACCAATCTCGATCAATTTGCACGTATGCTGGAGAGCGCCATCAAGGCGAAACCTTTGTACATAAACTGCCATTCCGGTAAAGATTATTTTTCTTTTGCCGATAACAAGTTTTTTATGGAGTTGACTGCTCAGCTTTCAAAGTCGAGTGGCATTCCAGTATATCATGAAACGCATCGGGGTAAGAGTTTGTATTCAGCACCCATCACCAAAGGGTTTATAGATTCGTTGCCTGATTTACGATTAACACTTGACATCTCGCATTGGTGCAATGTTCATGAGTCGATGTTGGACGACCAAAAGGAAACAATTGCGTTAGCACTAAGTCGCACCGATCACATTCACGCACGTATTGGTCACCCGGAAGGGCCACAGGTAAATGATCCACGAGCGCCTGAATGGAAGTTTGCTGTGGATGCTCATTTCGCGTGGTGGGACAAAGTAGTGGAGCAAAAGAAAAAAGAAGGCAAGCGCATGACGATACTCACTGAATTTGGCCCACCGGATTATATGCCTACTATGGCTTACACCCGACAGCCCTTGGCCGACCAATGGCAAATCAATAAGTACATGATGGAAACGCTCCGCAAACGCTATGCTTAGTTGATGGGAGAGGTGTCATCATTTTTCGGGCGGTTTCATCCAATACTCGTTCATTTTCCCATCGGTATTTTATGGCTGGCTTTTGTTTTTGAATTACTGTCCCGAACGAAGAAGTTCAAGAAAGTAAGATTTGCCGTTGAGCCTTCCTTGCTGATAGGCGCATGTGGTGCTGTATTCGCTGCGCTTTCTGGCTTTCTTCTTTCACAAGAAGGCGGCTATGAAGAAAAGCTTCTTCAAAATCATCAATGGCTTGGAATTGGCACGGCCATCTTTTCTTTTTTGACTTACTTATTTCATCGCAAAACATTTTTGTTGAAAGAGAAGCAGCGCAAGAGGTTAAGGATTATTGTGTTTATTCCGTTGATGGTGCTCTTGATTGCCACCGGCCACTTAGGTGGATCAATGACGCATGGGGAAGATTTCTTAACGCCTAATTCAGCGGAAGGAGAAGAGCTAACCAAGCAAGTATCCTTTTCAAAGGATTCTAATTTTTATAAGCACATAATAGCCCCGTTACTGGAAAAGAAATGCTATTCATGTCATAATGCCAAGAAGCAAAAAGGTCAGTTGAGGCTTGATGAAGTTGAATTTATTTTAAAAGGAGGGAAGCATGGCGTGGTAGTGAAAACGGCAAACCCAACTGAAAGCGAACTCTATAAACGACTGATCTTGCCAGCCGAAGACGAGCATCACATGCCGCCAAAAGGAAGACCACAGTTGACAAACAACGAAGTGGATGTGCTGTATGGATGGATGGAAGCTGGTGCAAGCTTCGATAAAAAGATCAGCGAATTTGTTGATGATAAAATAGTGCAATACATCGAATCATTAAAAGAGACATCTGCAACGGTGGAGCTGGACGACACCGCTATTCCAGAACTGGATGCTGAACGGATGGTGGAGTTACGAGCGAAAGGAATTATTGTGATGCCACTTTCACAAAATACGAAGTTCGCCAAAGCGTTCTTTATAAATCCTGCTACCATTACCGATAAAGAGGTGGAGTTGCTTACACCTTTTAAACAGCAGTTGATTCAACTAAAGCTTACGCGAACAGCCATATCAAATTCAGCACTTAAAACGCTTTCAACGTTTGGTAATCTGCGTTCGCTTGAGTTGGATTACACCGCCATCAATGACGAAGCAATTGACCAGTTGAAAGAATTAACCAAGTTGGAACGACTTAATCTGGTGTCGACCAAAGTAACCGATAAGGGAATTCTTGTGTTGGCAGCTCGGCCTTCACTTAAAGAGGTTTTTGTTTTCAATACACTGGTAACTAAACAGGCAATTGTTGACTTTCAAAAAAGGAATTCCAAAGTTTCTCTAGACACGGGAAATTACACCCTCCAGACGTTAGCTTCGGATACCCTTGTTCATAAAAGAAAAAGTAAATAGACATGCTGCGGCTCAGCGGAGTTCGTTGTTGGTTGGTCGTTAGTCGTTGTTCGTAGCCGTCAAGGCGTCTGACACCTCAAAGGTGTCTTGACGCCTGAGACATCACAAGGCACGAAGCCTTACCCTCCATCGCGAAGCATCCAGCTGTTCGACAAGTTAGCGGAGCGATTGTCGAACCACAGATAAAAGGAAGTTAAATTCCCAGTAGAAACTTACTACACGGCTAGCCCAAAAAACAATCTCCGAATCTGCTCATCCCCGTTACTTTTTTCCACTACCCCTTGCAAGTTTAGCTGCCATGCGTTACTTTCGTTATAACGCTCCTTCGCTGGGGCTATTCTAGTCATTTTATTAACTAACCCGTTACTTTTATGGAAAACACTATTTCTATCGAAATCCCGGCAGATGTGCAAAATGCCGTGAAAACTAAGTTTGCCGAAGTGGAGGCACTCTTAAAACCTTTTACCATTAACATACCAGACAAAGAGCGCGATTCGCTGTTGAAGGTAGGCGAAAAAACCGGCCCCTTTGTAGATAAGGTGGAAGGCTACACCAGCACCGCCCCTGAGTATGTGCCGAATTTTATGGATTTGCCCGAATTTTTGCGCGACAAAGCCGCGTTTGACACCATCTTTTCCATATTTACAGCAGCTAAGCCTGCCATGCGAATGATTGACGATTTGATTTTATTAACGGGCAACGACACGTTCTCGGCAGGGCTATTATATTATAAAAGCGTAAAGGCTGCGGCCGATGCAGGGCAAGCCAAAGCCAAGCCTATTTATGAGGATTTGGCCAAGCGCTTCCCTGGCAGGCCTAGAGTAGCAGCAGCCAAGGCCCAACCCAACTAAATTGCCTTTGCGGGATTTTTTAGCAGCCCTTTATACACGTAAAGGGCTGCTTTTTTTAAGGGTAGTAGAATGGAATTTGGTTTAACGAAAAATAAACTCGAAAAAGTGAGTAAATCGGATGTTTTACGAGTAAATCCGATAGATTATTTCGATGAAAGTCAGAATTTGGAGTAATTAGTACGAAAAACGAGATTGAAAGTCGAAAATCGGACTTAATCGGGCAAAAAACGAAATTGAAAGTCGAAATTCGGAGTAAATCGGGCGAAATGGGATTTTTAAAGCTGGAAATAGGTGGGTTAGGGGTAAATTGGATGGTTTGATTGGCTAAATGTTTATAAAGACTTCATTAATGACACAAAGCCAACCAAAATGCATAATAACAGCAATTTTATGGCTGTTGTAAACAATTTATAGCAATATTTTATGAAACCAACCAACTAGCTGTAATGAAGAAAGCTGACAAGGTAAATATCTCTTTAGCAAAATTGAGTTTCGCTGTTAGTATAATTGCACTAGGGACAAGTATCTATTTTGGTTCGAAAACTACTGTGTATACACAAAGACAAATAGAATTAGACGAGTTATCTCAGAAATCAAAACTTGTAGCGAGAATTACTATTAATGATGCTCAGAAGACAATTGAGTTTCAACAAATCAATACAGATGAATCTAGGGCCATATATCGACAACAATATATTCTTGTTTTGAATAACATCGGACATATTGATGTTTCTATCACTGATATGGACATTACTCTGCTAAATAAGCGATTAGATTCCGACAGTGTTACATTTCAGAAGTTTTCTGGAATGGATCCTACTTTTCTTGACTTTGATGGCAGTCGTATAGACCTACCGATTTTTATAGAACCAAACAAACCAATGAAACTCATGTTAGAAGTTGGAGTAAAAATCCCGAAAGCTTCATGGGAAAAGTTACCGGACTCCATCCAGTATAATCGAGCGTATAACTACAAAAATATTGAACAAATATTTTTGACAACAGGCCATCCCTTTATGGGACAATTAGACTCAATAGACGACATAAGTTATGGTGACAAAGGAAATCTTCAAGAATATATATTAATAATTACTAAAGGCGATGGGAGTCTGGTTTCAGTTCAATTCCTACATAATGTTTCTGACTACCTTCAGGGGGAAAGCAAGTGATAAAGTTAGTTACAAAGTATTTTATTGGGCATTAATACTGCTGGCAACATTATGTTTGCAAAATGGCTGGGGGAGGAATAGCAGAAGGTGTTCTGCTTTGTTCTTATATTTTTTTGAGGGACAGGGCGCTGTTTCAAAACCCGACCACTTCGCAAACCAGCACCTCTACAATACAACCTTTCCTCAACCTTTCGTCCTAAAATGAGTACTTCGACAAATCGAATAAAAAACGATAAACATTTTGAAACAGAACTAGAGTTCATTGACCAAATAAACTCTGTAGCGAACTATAAAGTCGAACTTATTGAGGACAAAGAAACTGACACCTTCTTAACAAGAAAAAAGGAGACATTTTTACTACAAATCAATGCAAGGCTTTTAGAAGAAGAGAAAGACAATGCTGAACTTTCATTTATTTTCAATGGTGTTAACTACAAAACAAAAAAATTTGGAAGTAAGTCAATCCATACTGAAATAAAAGCAGATAAATCTGTAAGTTTTGAGACTACAATTGGATTACACGTATTTCAGTCTGAAAATTTCAAACAAAATGGCTTTTATAAAACATTTTTTCAGACCGATTTAAAAGATATAAATACTTTTTACATGCAATTCGAAACAGTTACACATCAAAGAAAAGGTACTGAATATTTCTATGACTGTATCCGAACAAATCTTAACCGGAAAGACTATGATGTAACACAACTAAAATATAAGGACAAAGGTTTTTACGTTTTTGAATGTCTACAAGAACAGAGCTACGATGAATTTTCAGAGGTTTGCTTTTCTATTCAACAAGCAATCGGGTTCATTAGTAAAGTAATGGTTGGTGGAGAAAAATTCACATTTGATGATGTCGGAAATTGTTATTACTCAAATCACATTAGACCAGCTCTGAAAGGAATGTATAGTCCGATCACAACAAATCCATTTTCTTACTCACACGTTGGAAAAGATGTTGCTGAATTTTATTTGAACAAACTGACAAGAATATCATTAAACAATTTTTCAAACCTTGTTTGCAAAATACATAATGAACCAGAGTTTTCCGTTGCAATTTTAGTCATGTTGGAAGCAACATCAATTAGGTCTCTGTTGATAATTCCAAGTTCTTTTACTGTTGTTATCGAGCAACTTTCCAAACATTTAAGTATTGAAGAGATTGGACTTGAAAAACCAATTAGTGATTCAATGTTATCAGATAAAATAACTAAACAATTACATAAAGTTATTGATGATTATTCTAAAAATTTGACCGAGACCAATATCTTAAAATTAAAGAGACGACTTAACGAAGTCAATAAATCCATTAAAAAAGAACATTTGACCAATAACGAAAAACTAACCCGGCCGTTTGAACAACTTGGAATCCGCTTAACCTTACACGACATTGCTATCATTGAGCATAGAAATGATTTACTTCACGGAGACATATTACTTAAAAAAGCGCAAATCAAAGATGAAGAAAAGACAAACCTTTATTTGACTTATGTTTCTGCAAAACTTTTCACATTGATAAGTAAGTTAATTTTAAAAAGCATTGGATATGATGGATATGTTTATAATCAGGCTAAATATTTAGAAAAGCATATGAGTATTAAAACTGATGAGGAATACTTTGAGAAAATCTAGCTGTTCGACAACTTCCGCTCAGCGCGTTAACAAATCTCGGATTTGTATTAGGCACAAGCCATTCCGCCCTGTGAGATGTTATAACACCTCTCAGGGCAAATAGCCGACCATCACCTAATAAGCAATTCTACCCAAGGTAGCCTTTGCGAGTTCCTCATTCAGTTTGGCTAGATCTTTTTTAACGTCTTCCCATAATTGGCTATTTTTCACAAAAGTGTCTTGGGTTTCATTGGTTGCCGAAATGCTTTGTTGCGTGGGTGGCATCTCGGTTTCCTGAAGGATATTGAACACCGTTGCGAAATTATCGCGGGTCTTAGAAAATTGCGCTTCTAGATTGGTAAGCCTTCCCTCTAACATCATGATAGTGGGTAGCACAAACTGTTTGTTAGGTGTGTTTGCCCGTTCAATTTGAGGGCGCATCATCGTAAATTGTACTTTTATGCCTTTAATCTTGTTGACCAAGTTCATCGATTCTTTTCTTCCGTTGTAAGCTTTCACGGATAGATCGTGCTGCATCTGCAACTTCTCAGACGCGGTGGTTACGCGCGGATCCATTTTTACGATGAAGGATTGTTCAAAAGATTGTCCGTTAACAATCAATTTTGCAGTATACGTTCCCGGCATAACCCATGGTGACGTGAAATCTGGAGCGGTATCCATGTAAGTGGCTGAGATAGGGTAGGCGGGTGGAACATTCAAGGGTTCATAATGCAAATCCCACTGAAAGCGGTGCGAACCTTTTTCGTTTGATAAGATCTGTAGCGGGCGAATCCAGTACAAGGGTATGTTTACATCACCTACTTCATAGGGCTTGTCGTTGCTGGTATATTTTCTTATCAGTTTGTTTTGCGAGTTGTAGATTTCAAGTTCAACAGTTGCTGCTTTGTCTTTCAAATAATAGTCGATGAGGGCACCTTCGGGAGGATTTTTTCCAGCAGGCTCTTCTTGTGGTAATGGTGTATCGGTATACATACTAAAACGGACACGGTAGGTGCTTTGCGGTTTGTAAAGTATGCTTTGCTTTTCAGCAAGTTCTTTGGTGAGTTGCCTCAAGGAAGTTATGTTATCTAAAATCCAGAACCCCCGGCCATGCGTGCCAATAACCAAGTCATCATCTTTAATGACTAAGTCGCGAATGGAAGTCGCAGGCATATTCAAGCGCAGGCTTTGCCAATGGTCACCCTCATCGAACGAAACATAAACTCCGCGCTCCGATCCTGCAAACAGTAAGCCTTTTCTAATTGGATCTTCTTTTACTGAGTTGATCGGATCGTTAGGCAATCCCGTAACTATTTCTTGCCAGGTCTTGCCGTTGTCTTTGGTTCTATAGATATGTGGCTTTTGATCATCTAATCGAATTCTATTAACGGCCGCATAAGCGGTCGCCACGTCTGTATGGCTTGCTTCTAGAATCGAGATTTTACTCCAGCTGGTGATCTCGGACGGTGTTACGTTCTTCCAATTCTTGCCACCATCATTGGTGAGGTGAATCAATCCATCATCGGTGCCAGCCCAAAGTGTATTGATGTCTTTTGGGGAAGGAGCGAGGGTGTACACCACGCCTCTTCTTTTCATAGATTTCATTTCGGGGGTGGTGTAGATGCCTATGCTGGAAGGCACGTCCCACGACTCACGTGTCAAATCAGGACTTATTACTTCCCACGAGTCGCCACCTGTTTGAGTTTTGAATACTACGTTGCCAGCAAAATACAAGGTCTTGGGATCGATAGGAGAGAAGAGCACGGGAGCAGTTCTGATGAAGCGATAATTTCCGCTTCGAACAGCTTCTGGTGCTATGTTTTGAACTTGCCCGGTTCGTTTATCAAACTTGGTGATCTTACCCCCATAAATAATGTTTGGATCCAACGGATCGGCCGCTACATATCCATATTCTTCCACGCCAACTGGATGCCAAGAGCTGTTGGTTATTTGTCCATCGTTTCCGCGAGAAGCAATGCCCACTGAGCCACTTTCTTGCTGGCCGCCAAATACGTTATAGGGAAAAGAATTGTCGGTACTTACGTGATAGAATTGAGCCGTTGGTTGATTGTACCAAGAGCTATACGTTTCGCCACCGTTCACAGTGACCAATGCTCCCTGATCTGCGATAAGCAACATAATCTCGGGCTTTATTGGATTGATCCAGATGCGATGATAGTCATCACCTCCGGGCGCACCACGAACGCCTTTCCAGGTTTTACCTCCGTCCTCCGATTTCCAGGTAACCACGTTTGCACTGTAAACAATATCCGGATTAGTTGGATGAACTTTACATTCAGCAAAGTCACTACCACGCCCCCAGATTCGTTCGTCACTGGTAAGCTTAAACCAGGACTCGCCTCCATCATCTGAACGATAGAAACCCGGTTCTTCTCGTGAATCGACCGTGGCATAGAGACGGGCGTTATTGCTTGGCGCGATGCTAAAACCAATGCGACCCAGCCCTTGAGCGGCAGTGGGCAACCCCTTGGTTAACTTTTTCCAGGTGGTGCCTCCATCCATCGACTTGAAAAGACCGCTCTCAGGGCCTTGCCAAGCACCGTTCTCCCACGGGCCTTGTCTTCCAGCCCAAAGGTCGGCATAGACGATAGATGAGTTTTGCGGATCAATCGCCACTTGAATTGCACCCGTATTTTCGTCTTTGTACAATACTTTGTCCCACGTTTTGCCGCCATTTAACGTGCGGTAAATTCCGCGTTCCTGATTTGCTCCGTAGGGATGGCCAAGCACAGCTATAAATACTCGGTTTTCATTTTTTGGATCGATGGCAATACTGCCAATCTGTTGGCCGTCATTCAAACCCGTGTTGACCCACGTCTTTCCGCCATCTATTGATTTATAAACACCATCGCCCACAGATAAATCGGGGCGCTGAATGCCTTCTCCGCTCGCCACATAGATGACATTCGGATTGGAAGGCGATACCGCTACATCGCCAATAGAGCCCGTTGGTTGGTCATCGAAAATGGGTTTCCATGTTCTTCCATAATCAGTTGTTTTCCAAACGCCCCCGTTGTTGGCACCTATATAAAATACATTGGGTTGGGAGGGCACACCCGTCCCGCCTACTGTTCTTCCACCACGAAATGGCCCGATCATTCGCCACTTCATGCTGTTGAATAGCGTGGGATCGAACGATTGGGAAAAGCAATGGAAAGAAACACCAAGAAGGAATAGCACAATAGACTTTTTCATAACGGGATAATTAGTAGATCAACGTGACAAGCTAAGTAAATTATTATTGTTGGTCAACGTTAATGATTGGTTTGCGAAAGGATCTAGCTCGCGATCACCATCCCTCCACTTTGGGTAGCCAGAAAGGTGGATTAAGCTTTTAAGACAAACCGATACAACAAAAGAAGTTTGTCAAATTCTTGTGCAATGGTTTTATCAATGACCTCGGTGCTAATTGCTGGATCGCCCGGAGAATAATTCCTGCCAATAAAGAAGGCATAATATCGCCAATCATCATACGTAATAAATTCAGCCAATAGTTCAGGATTTTGGAAGGAATCAACCTTTCGCTTGTCTCCAACTACTTCAATCCAATAGCCGGCACCTAATCCCATCAACAATTGGAAGAACTGTTTACGATATTCTTCTTCAACTATCTTATCTTTCAAATATTCCCGATCTTCTTTGCCTTTGCCTATTCCGCAAAACAATGATATTTCTAGCGATTGAGGCTTGAGGCTAAATTGCAATTGAACCACTTCTTCTAACTTAGTCTCTTGACTGATCTTTCTTAACTCCGCTTCGGGTCTTCCATAACCAATCGAAAGGCTCCTCACTTTTTGGTTAGTGCAGTGAATAGGATCAATAGTACTTGCAAGAAAGCGTGGATCAATGCTTTCAAATAACGTAAGTTTATTGACGTGGTCTTTTATCGAAGTATGTAATTGAATCAGTTTGTTTCTTACTTCCTCTCTTTGCGAAACAATGTCGGGTGTGGTTAGATGTGCTCTGTCATTGGCAAACGTGAGGTAATGATTTTTTTGAAAGTACTGATTTTTAAATTTAATGTTGTCCCAATTAAATCCTGCTGTAGTGAGCGAAATGAATTCTTCTTTCTCTTTTCGCGAGGCAATTTCTCGCTGCTTAAACGAACCATACAGCAATTCATACTCCTGAATAAGACGCTCAGTCAATGGCTCAGAGAACTCGAAGTATCCGGTGAACCACGACTTCAGTTCTTCAATCTGCTTGGGATCTGTAATTTTATAGAAAAGCTCTTCCCGATCCTTGATGCCTTCGAGCGTAAAATCTCCCGAGCCAATAAAAGCGACTGCTTTGCGAAACGGCAAATCGAAAATATATACGTTGGAGTGAAACACATTTCTGGTATAAAAATTAAGTGTGATTCTCCCTTGATAGTTTCGCCAAATTCGTTTGAGCACTTGTGGTGAGGTTGGCAGATCCAATCCCGTCACTATATCCATTTTACATTTGGGCGGAATCCGGCTACGGATAAAATCAAAGCCCGCCTCTGAAATAGAGGCCGAAGCAATGTAACAATGCGCTGCCTGTTGTAATAACTTCTCGTTGATTAAAGGTACTGCGAGTTTCTTGATGACCATGGACAATCACTACAGCGCTATTCCTATCTTCACGCCTTGTTCTATCGCGCGCTTGGCATCTAACTCACCAGCTTCCAATGCTCCACCAATCAGGTGAACGTTGGTGTGTGTTTCTTTCAACTTGTTGAACAGTTGATTGTTTGAAACCTGACCTGCACAAATGATTACGTTATCTACTTCCAATAATTGTGGTACGCCCTGCACAGTGATATGCAGTCCGGCATCATCTATTTTTTGATAGCTTACATCGTCTATCATTTTTACTTTTTTCATCTTCAATGCAGAGCGATGAATCCAGCCAGTTGTTTTACCCAACCGCTCACCGAGTTTTCCTTTCTTCCGTTGCAAAAGATAAATCTCTCGTGGAGATTTCACCGATTGACCTTTCAATAATGCCCCGCCAGTTCGGTAGTCCATATCAACTCCCCACTCGCTCATAAAGGTTTTTACATCCATCGTTTCCGAGTGCGTCAAAAATTGGGCAACATCAAAACCGATTCCGCCAGCCCCAATAATAGCAGCTCTTTTCCCCACGGGTTTTTTGTGCAGCACTACGTCTGTATAGGTTAATACTTTTGAATGCTCAATTCCTTCAATATCAATAGTACGGCCGGTGACACCTGTAGCCACTACTATTTCTGCAAAGTCGCTAGCCTGTGATTCGTTGAACAAGGTATTCAAATGAATTTGCACTTTGTTCAACTCCATCTGCCGTTTGTAATACCTAAGCGTTTCATGAAACTCTTCTTTCCCTGGAATTTCTTTTGCAATATTAAACTGGCCGCCAATGGAAGATTGCCCTTCGAACAAATGAACTTCATGACCGCGTTGTGCGAGTGTAACTGCGCATGACAAGCCCGCTGGCCCGGCACCTACCACAGCAATTTTCTTTTTATTCGATGTTGGCGTAATCGACATCGTCAACTCATTGCAAGCCCTGGGGTTTACCATGCAGCTCGCTGTTTTTCGACTAAAGACATGATCTAAACACGCTTGATTGCACGCAATGCAGGTATTGATTTCATTGGCTCTTCCCTCCATCGCCTTCTTTGGAAATTCAGGGTCAGCCAAAAAAGGTCGCGCCATCGAAACCATATTGGCGTGTCCATCCGCTAAAATCTTTTCGGCCACATCCGGCATATTGATTCGGTTAGTAGTGATTAACGGAATGGATAGTTTACCCATTAGCCGTTTTGTAACCCAACTAAATCCCCCGCGCGGCACCATTGTAGCGATGGTAGGAACGCGTGCTTCGTGCCAACCAATTCCAGTGTTGATAATGGTAGCGCCTGCTTTCTCGATCTCTTTTGCCAAATACTCGATCTCTTCCCAGGTAGAACCCTCTTCTACTAAATCCAACATCGACAGCCGATAGATGATAATAAAATTCTTTCCGACCGCGGCTCGCGTAGTTCGCACAATTTCAAGCGCAAATCGGATCCTGTTTTCGTATGACCCGCCCCATTCATCGGTGCGTTTGTTCGTCTTCGTTACAATAAATTGATTGATCAAATAACCTTCCGAGCCCATGATCTCCACGCCATCGTATCCGGCCTCTTGTGCCAGCTTAGCACAATTGACAAAATCCTTGATCGTTCGTCTTATGCCGCCTTGTGTAAGTTTCCAAGGCTTGAAAGGAGAAATGGGTGATTTGATAGCCGATGGAGCAACGGCCAAAGGATGATATCCATACCGCCCAGCATGTAAAATCTGCATACAAATCTTTCCGCCCTCGGCATGAACAGCATCCGTAACGATTTTATGTTCTCTTGCTTCTGATTTCGTTGAAAGTTTGCTGGCAAATGGGCCCGTCCAGCCCGCCCGATTGGGTGCCACACCACCCGTAACAATAAGTCCCACTCCACCTTTTGCCCGCTCTGCAAAATAGGCAGCTTGGCGCTGAAAACCATTTTTGCTTTCCTCTAACCCCGTGTGCATCGAACCCATCAAGATTCGGTTCTTAAGAGTCGTAAATCCTAAATCGAGCGGCTGGAAAAGAAGGGGGTATTGCATGGTAGTAATTGACAATGTGGGCACAAAGTAATCAAATGATGGCTGATATGCATTTTTGTTTACGAGTTTTTAAATGCGTTCGACTGGCATCTTTGCCTTGTGGAATCAGCGGTGATGGGATGATAGCAGACAACATTTGATCTACATGATCCATCTGTTTTAGCCAAGTCTTTGTTCGATTTGAAAAACATTTGCCGCTTTGCCATCTCCTTTAAGAAACATTTTTTTGTTTAACAATTTCGGATTCGTTAGACCTCGCCTGATTTCTCTAACGTTCGTCTTTCTAATTCAGATGTCAATCTAAAATCAGTCATTTTGATTCTTTCAAGTAGCGGTTTTACAGATTCGAGGTAACCGCTTAGTTTAGCATCAATTATTACCCCAAGTGTCCCCGTAATTTTTATTCCCAATTTTTCCGCATATTTTCTTCCCTTGTAATCATCTATAATGAGTAAGCAATCTTTTTGCTCGATAGCAAACGCAATAGCACTAGATTCGCCTTTATCAAGTGAGGCTTCGAGTATTTGTTGATAAGTCTTGTTAATGGGATTTACAATAGTGAACCAGCTTGGTAACTCCTTCTTGAACTCATCCGCAATTTCCTGAGTGACAATTACCTGTCCAAAAAGAGTATTTAGAAGATTTAGTTCCCCAATCTTGTCGAGCAGAATTATGCAACTTGTGTCAGCAATTATAACCTTTTGCATTCTCAACGTCTCGGTCAAGATCAGATGAAGGGTAATTGAAAACAGACACTCCGTAGTTGCTTAGAATCTCCATGAATGCACTTTTAGAGAGTCCAACGAGTTCAGCTGCTTGCCCCACGGAAAGCTTACCTTTCTCATACATTCTTGAGGCGATAGCCATTAGAGCTTCTTTGTCGTCAAAGTCCACGGTATCCGGTATGTTTACCATTAGTGTTTTCATGTGTTAATAATTGTTTTTTAGTTGCCACATGGAATTACTGAGATTATCATGCTGTTGGGTTTGGAGCATCTTAATGGCGATTTCATGTAGTAAAGTTACATTTTTATTCTTAATTGTTTACGCGAGGTCCGCCTGCTACAACCTTACCCTGGAATTTGGTATAAATGACATGCTGTTTTTTTTAGCCTAGCCTTTCTTCTATCTGAAAAACATTTCCCTCCGGGTCTTCCCCGTCACAGAACAATGAATTAATGCCTTCAAATGATTTAACGGCACTCATTACGACACCATTGTCAACAAGCCGCTGCCGAAAGTCTTCTAAGTTGTGGTTGATGGAAAAGACTAATTTGGTATTGCTCTCCGCTCTAAATGCCTTTCCGTCTTCCGGTTCATAGCCTTGTCCAATTTTATGAATTGCGATCTCCACTTGGCCAGCGTTTAAGACTATCCATTGGTCGCTAATTTCCTCCACTACAGAAAACCCAAAATAATCAACATAGAAACGCTTTAGTCGGTCGACAAAATGCCCAAAGAGGATGATTCGTGTTAAGTAAAATGTCTCTTGTTTTTCCATACTATTTTGTGCTTACGTAGGTAGAACGAGTTGCAACTGTGCCTCGACTAAGAAGCTTTAGTCGTGGAGGTGTAATTCCAGTTGAGTAACTTTTGCTTTCTCCGTCAGCCCATGATTATGTCGTTCAAAATTAGTTGTATCAAAATTACATACAAGAGCCTCTACAACTGTCCGTCTGTTTTCAATGCTGCCGCCATTATGGTAGAAATGGTCTTTTGTTACAATGTTAAAATGACTCCAAAATCTTTTTATCATGTCGTTCTCTCTCCAATCGTTGTGATGCCAAGTCGAAAGAACAAATTTTGCTTTTGTTTCACTTAATAAGTTGAATAAAAGTTCTTCGTCTTGTTCGGTCCAGCCATTGTAATAATCAACATGTCGTCCATAGTATGGGGGATCACAATAGATAATATCTTTTGCTGTCGCTAAAGGAATGATGTCAGCAAATGACTTGTTGTAAAACGTCCAGTCGGGTTCGGGTTGAATGATTTGAGAAACCGTTGCAACCTGATTTGTTATTTTCGTTGTGTACGCCTGTGCAAATCTGTCGGGCTTTTTACAAAAAGGAATGTTCCAATTCCCTTTGCTTCCAAATCTCATCATTCCGTTGAATCCAGCGCGAGAAAGAAAAATGAAGTCATACGGTGAGTATTCTCCACTATTAAATCGCGTCTTGATTTTCAAATAATGTTCGTACCCTTTATTGTCTGCCTTACTTAAAATTTCTCCTTCCTTTTCGAGATAGTTTTTCATTAAAGGTGCAGTGATGGCTTTCTGCTGAACGCCTTTATAGAAATTTATGATATGCGGGTTTGTATCGTTGAGAATTGCTTTTTTGTAACCAGCATTAAATGCAACCACGCCAGTCCCAAGAAACGGCTCTATCCACCTGCCTGTTACTTTAGGCGCAAGTTCCATAATCCAAGGAACCAACTTGGTCTTTATGCCCTGACTTTTTATTGGTGGAACAATTACCCTCATTTAGTTTTCTTTTTAGAGGTTCTTGAAACGATCTTCTTCAAAAGGTTGGCCTTACCTTTGAACTCTAAGAAATCCTTGAGGTTTGTGATTTTTACTGCTTTGCCATCTTTAACCATTGTGGCCGAGCCATGATTGATCCAGTATTCGTCAAACCACTCTTCACCTAATTTACAATATTCCATTTCCATTCTTGAGGTCGGCAATGTCGACTATTGAACCAATGTTCGCGGTATTTCCAGAACCTTGTTTGTCACTGGCGATCTTCCATTTTTCCGCAGCGAAAAAGTCAAAATCCTTAATGACAGAGGTAATAGATTTTAGATGCTTTACAGTTGTAACTTCACGTTGACCAACTTTTTTATTTGGTGTTTCATATTCTTCTTGAAGGTCTTCAACCTGAAAGATTTCAGTCTCTGAAAGGTCTTCAGTTACGTCTGTTCGAGTGTAAATAACACCAAGGCAATAGTGTCCAGTATATTGATTGTATGGAAACTGAATGTTCTTGCTTTTGTCGCGCTCTTTAAAATAACCACCATGACTACCTAATGTAAAACCAGCCGTCTTGTCGTTTCTTCTAAAAGTGGTTTTGATGTCAATAGCAAATTTTACCTTTTCGTTTTTCTTGTTTACCAAAGTCAGGTCAGGATACCAGTTTTGCTTCTCGGCAAGAATAATCTTGTAGCCTATATTATCAGCAAATTGTAGAATCTGTGGGAAAATGTGAATTTCGAGGATTTTCGAAACGATTTTTGTGTCGGACGAGATGGTATAGATGTTCTTGTATACATCAATGAATCCTTTAACCGTCCAGTCGCCATCGTCAGTCGAAACGTACTTTTCTAGCTTATCTGCAAACTTGTCCAGTTCCTTCTTGAAGTCAGCTTTGTATTTGTTTTTCTCGGTCTGGGTCATTAGTCAAAGATAACTAAAAAATCATTCGTTTTGAACCCGAATTGGTCTGTAGCCTGAGTAAAAAGCTTTGGTTATCGCCTATCTGCTCTCCCCCAAAAGTGAAGTCCACAGGGCAAGTTAAATCTTGTTATTCTTTTTCAGGGAAATCAAAAAATGATTCTTCTCCTTCTTCGGTTAGAAAAATCAATCGATGCGTAGCATTTCCAGACACAATAAACATCTTGATGCATTCAGGCGTTTCAGGTTTCGAGAAAAAATATCTTTTACCTTCCTCTCCTTCATAAAACTGATTCCAATAGTCTTCCGTCCATCCACTATGAGGTGTTGCAAATTTAAAATACAGGTCTTTGAATTTTGCTTTCGTTACTTCTTCCTCCATTTTGCTGTGGGCCGTTAATCTATTCCGCTCACAATAGTTAAATTTGGATTTCCCTTTTTCAGCTTTTCTAGGTCGGTCGCTTCTACGCTGTTGCCGAAGAGTCCTAGATATTTCAACTTTTTTAGTTTCATCAGTTTATCCAACTCATTGGAAATTGTAAGTTTATTCAACGTTAAATCCAAACTGTCCAAATTCTCAAGCTTACCAAAGTCGTCAGGAAGTTGTTTTAGGTTAAGCTCAACCAGTCGTAAATTTTTTAGGTTATAAAGTTCAGTTATTTCATTGGGTAATAATTTGAAGGGCGGTTTTTCTGCCCTTTGTTGGAAGAAGGCACTTAATGGCGGATAAATTTTCCATCCACTCGAGCTGTCTAAGGTAACGTAAAGTTTCCTGGCTTTTTTTAGCCGCCCAATTTCACTTGGTATGCTGTCGAGGTGATATTTGCTTAGATAAATAGCAACCGTTTCTTGGTCAGTTAATCGGTCAAATAAGTATTGATTTTTTTCTGTTGTCGAACAAGAAATGAGTAATATAGTTACCAGAAATAGTTGAGGCCTCATTGGTCTATGTTTAATACCCAAAAACAGTTAATTTATTGTTGGCGGGCAAATAAAAACCATCGCCCTGTCCAACGAGATAAAGATAAATAGACAACTGCAAATTTCAATGACGCCCAGTCTCGCCCAATTGCCGCAAGCTATTGTTGCGGCCAGTTGGGTTTCTACTACAAATTATCTGTCGGCTGTTTAACAGTTATCTCGATAACTCTTTGTCCAAATGCTGTAACTATTTCGGGTACTTTGGATGTTTTTTTACTTCTCTTATCTGCGCTACATGCCGTAACGTGTGTTGAAAAAACGCCATGTATCGTTGATGAATGTTAGCGGTAAAATAAATGTAATGTACGCGCAGATTTGCGTCTGTAGTTTTCAAGAAACTTATTGACTCATTGGTCATCGTTGTGTACCAAATCACATTATTCTGGCCTTCATTGTTTCCAAGTGGAACGCCAAATGTGAAAGGTTTTGAATATTCAGTGGTTAACGTCTTATTTAGTCTGTTTATATCTTTATCAATAAACACACTGTCAGGGCGATAATCAGTAAAGCCGGGTATGGGGCCAATTCGTAATGATGTCGAAATCTGATCCTCCATAGCTACTTCCCAAAGGCAAATATGTTCAACAATCTGGCTGATGCTCCACCGATCTGTACTTTCTTTAAAATTCCATTGCGCTTTGGTGAGGTTCTTTGTTTCAGCTAGTAATTCATCTTTGGAACGCGTTAAATTGTCCAGCAGATATTTCCGGTCGGCTTCTGTCCATACTGGTATGGTAGAAGGATTGTCAGTAACGGTCTGTCCGTTGGCAAAACGGAGAAGTCCAAAAACAAGAGTCAGTGTTGTTAGGGTTATTTTCATAAAGGCTAATTTGTTCAAGTAGTCAACGGTCACTTCACATTTTTGTTTTGTCGTCCGAAATTTTATCGGCTTGGTAGTCTCAGTCCACGAGGCAAGCCCAATTGGCTACAACGTGTGTAAATAAGCAGTGGCGGGGAGTTCGAAGCGCGTCACTGCCCAACGACAAAAAACGCTTTTTTAAAAACTAAACTATAAATTTACACTGAACCCGCCCTTGATTATGCACTTTTTGTTGTTCGCTATTATTTTTTTTTCCTTTCGTTAATCGTCTCAATTATTTTGATTCTATTATTGTCTAGATATAGAGTAGTCTCATTGGTCTTCAAGTCATAGGAATAGACGTTGTCAATATTATAGCTTTTTATTCCATCTGAAGATTTATATGTGCCAGTTATGTACAGTTCGATTTCATTTATTTGTTCGCCAGTTTCGACATTAAAACTTGTAGTCCATTTACCATCTTTCGGAATCTGAACTCCTTTTGGAAAAAAATTGACCTTTCCTAAGTCAAAATAAGATCCGTCTGCGCCTTGAAGTAAGATAAAGCAGTTTAAATTAAAGTTTGTTGAACTCGCGTCATGACTACTAAAAGCAACTTCATAAGTTGTTTTTAAATTGCTTTTTGTCTTTTGCGTTACTCCATTACCATCAATCATCAAAGTAGGATCGGTTTGATTGTAGTAATTTACAGTGTTTTTAGTTGAGTCTCTTATTCGGTTAACATCTTTTTTTAAAGTGTCTAATCTTAATTCTTGTTTTCGAAAGGCCTCTGATAAGTCCTGAAAAAGTTTTCTCCTATTGGATTCAACTCCTTCATTCACACCAGCAGTGATAATTGAATCTCTGTGATTTCGTTCTGTCTTTAATAAATTATCCTTCTCATCATTAATAGCATTATTATTTAACTCTTGGCCTATAAGAAGAAGTAGTATGAGGAAAAGGACAGCTGCTACCAGCTTACCTCTCAGGGTTAGACGTTTATCTAAACTTGAGAACCTGTTATCTGTAAGTCCACCCTTTGTTGTTAAAAAAGTCAAATAACTTGTGGCAAGCCCTAATAATACAACATAAACAATGTTTGGAATGGTCGACATTTGCCCTTCGTTCAAATAAATTTGACTAACTTTTCGTAAAGTGTTGATTATAAGTAACCATTTTTGCCGTCTCTAACCTCTTTTTTTTCTTTAATCTGTTCCAAACGTTAACTGCCAAAATCGATACCCGTATCGGGGATGGGTGGAATTGCCACAAACGTAAGTATAGGCAAAGCTCAGTATCATCTGTAACTCAAAAATAACAAATAACCGCAACCTCGTGGCGTATAGTTCATTCTTATCCACACACGCTACTCATGCTCTCATTTAACCTATCCAACTGATTCGCCTGCAACCCATTTCACCCACTTTTTTTTCCGACACCCCTTTTCAACAGGCCGTTTTAACATTCAAATTGCTCGCCCCTGCACGGAGGCAAGCAATTTGAACGTTTTTCTGGCGTCTTTTTCGGGCGGCAAGCCATTTTAATGTCGATTTTGCTCGCCCGAGGTAAGGGGCGACTAATTTTAACCTGTTTTCGGCTGTTTTTTTCTGGGTTTGAGTGATTTTAACCTGTTTTTGGCTTCCCCCCGCCTAGGGGCAGCTAATTTTAACGTGTAGCCAGTAATATTTTTAAGGGAGGGCTTGTAAAAATTAAGTCAAAAACCGAATTTCGTTTTAACAACAAACCACTACTGCCATGCATTTTGAAATTCCTCAATATCGTCTAGTACTAGGTGAAGTTCTAAGCGTTGGAAACGATACGATCACCCTGTTCAATAAATATAATTTGCCCAACGATGGCCTTGCCACTAAGTTAAACAACTTAAAAAGTGCCATTATTCCACTTACCGATGCCTTTAGTAATGAAAAATCAAGCCAACTCAGCAAAACCATTGCATTGGCAGACCAACGAAGGGACAAAGCCATAAACGGTATCAAAGCCATCGCTACCAGTTATTTCGTCAACCATTTTAATGAGGCCACAAAGAGCCAAGCCGATTTGCTGCTGCGTGCCATCGCCAAATATGGCGACAATATTGCCGACTTGAATTATCAGTTGGAGTCAGAAACGCTGCGCAATCTGTTAGAAGATTTTGAAACTGATCCGAAGCTGAGTGCAGCCATTGCCGCGTTGTTCTTAACCGAGTGGGTAGTGGAGCTAAAGGCTGCCAACATTGCCTTTACCGATATTTATATGCAACGCAATGAAGAAATTGCGGATAAGAAAATAGATGTGTCTACAAAATTGGCCCGAAAAGATTTCGCGGCTAGCTACAAATTGTTGTTAAAGCATTTAGATTCCATGCACACACTGGCACCTACCCAGCCACAGCAAAAACTGATTGACGAACTAACCATTTTGCACGGCACTTTTGCCCGGCTTATCCAGGCTCGAAACAAAAAAGACGATAACAGCAGTCCGGCAGAATAATAGCCTATAAGAAACATACCTCGTAGTAGCCACCTTTGTTACCGCCTGAAAACCCAATACAGGCTATTCTTACATCCGCAAGGCGGCTAAAAAACTAAGTTGGTTTATCTCTGCATACCCGTCAAATGTATACCTTAGCGGTGAATTTATGCTGCTACTTAAACTCCCTTTTGTGCTATGATTACTCCCGAACACCACGTACAGACGTTGGCCATTCATGCGGGCCGCCTAAACAACGAAAAACTGGGTGATATTGTGCAGCCTATTCACGTAACCACTACCTTTGAGCGCAACCCAGATGGCAGTTTAAAGGACTATGGTTATACACGAAGTGCCAACCCAAATCGGCAAACAGTGGAAAACAAAATTGCGGCCATTGAGGGTGCTGCAACTGCCGTTGCATTCTCCTCGGGCATGGCGGCTATTGCCGCCATTTTTGAAATCGTTCTAGAGCCTGACTGTCATGTTATCATTCCAGATGACTGTTACCACGGCACGCGCACGCTACTCGAAAACTTTTTAAAACGTTGGAAAGTTAGCTATGATCAGGTAGACATGGCGGTGGTTGCTACGGTAGAGAAATCGATTAAGCCGTCTACGCGATTGATCTGGATGGAAACGCCCTCTAACCCGCAGCTAAAAATTGCTGACATACAGGCCATCACTCAGTTGGGTAAAAAAAATAACATCTATACAGCTTGCGATAATACGTTTGCCACACCGCTGTTGCAAAAGCCGTTGGACTTGGGTGCGGACTTCTCTATGCATTCGTCCACTAAATTCTTTTCGGGGCATTCTGATATTTTAGGGGGAATCGTGTGCGTCAATAGGGCCGATGTTGCCACCCAGCTTCGAGGCTATCAAGGCGCGGCAGGGGCTGTGCCCGCACCATTCGATTGTTGGTTGTTAAACCGTAGCCTCGCTACTTTTCCGCTTCGGTTTGTCAGGCAATGCAACAATGCGATGGTCATAGCCACGTATCTCTCTACCCACGATAAAATTGAAAAGGTCTTTTATCCGGGGTTGACAACGCATTCCAACCACGCCATCGCAAAAAAACAGATGCCCAATGGGTTCGGTAGTATTCTTTCCGTTTTAATAAAGGGTGGGAGGGAAGAAGCATTTGCATTTGCTGCCAAGCTCACCATTTTTAAACATGCTACCAGCCTGGGCGGTGTAGAAAGTTTGGTGGAACACAGGCGCAGTGCGGAAGGCAATTATCCTATTAGCCCCGACAACTTGGTTAGAATTGCCGTAGGTATTGAATATGTGGATGATTTAATTCAAGACTTAGCGCAGGCGTTGGATTAGTTTTCAACGCTGTAGCGTTGTAATGATGCCGAATCTACGGTAATGGTTTTTTGAAAACTCATTCCTATTTTCTCCAACAGTTGAATTGATCTTTTATTTTCAGGCAGAACAAGCGCTGAAATGCACGTAATTTTCAATTGACCGCGTGCATACGCTACCGTTGCGTTGGCACTTTCCTGTGCATAACCTTGACCAGTAAATTCGGGGAGAAAGGCAAAACCAAGGTCGGGTTGATCAAGGTAGTCGCGCTTTAGTAGTCCGCAGATGCCCAGCTTCTCTCCATCTTGTTTTCGCGTGACAAGCCACAATCCGAATTGATGTTGCGCATAACTTTTCAATGGACCATTTTCCAAATACTCCTTGGCCTGTTCATTATTTTTTATGTTCCGATCGCCAATGTAGGTAAGCCAACCCGGTGTGTTTACCAATTCAAGGATAAACGAAGAGTCGTCAAATACAAGTTCACGTAGGGTAAGGCGATCTGTTTCCAGGATGATCATTGCGCGGTTAAGATGGATTTTACCTGCCCATGGTGCCGTCTGATGTGAAACGCAAGAAACTCCAATCGTTGGTGAAAATCCATAGCACCAGAGATGGGATGGGGATGAGCCAGCATTCGCAGTTCATCCTCTTGAATTTCATTACCGAAGGCATCCAAAATAGGTTGTAAACTGTCCAACGCATTTCGCCAAAAAATCAACGTGCCACCCATACGTGGCGCTGCAACAGGTGGAACAATTTCTTTTGGTTTCCATGTTCGATCGATGATCTCTTGAATTGGAAGGTTCTTAAACTTGGAGTCAAACTTCTTTTCATATTGCCCTGCCCTGATAGCATGTAAAGTTTTCCACATTCCTAAAACGCTTCCATGTTCGGCCCAATATAAGTGTTCAGTGTTTTCAGTTACGTTCCATACTTCGGGCGTTTGTTTATGCGCTGCGTGAGTTTCTGACACGGTTGAAATTAATGCCAGGTAATCGTGACGAGCCGATTTCACTTCTTGGATTAAACTATTTACTGCGTTCATTGCTACTTGCCTTTCACGTTTCGGTAAATTTTAAATGCTAACAAGTTCCTGTGCTGCTATCAAAACGTTTTTTTAGAATGCAACACCGCGTCATCTATACGCTTTTTGATTTTTGCAAACGGTAGTTTCTTTCTCAGCTTTGGCGGATCGATAGCAGGGTCGATGTCGTCAAAATAATTGATTGCCTTGAGTGGGATAAGTGGATTAAAGTGGGGGTACTTGACGGTGTAGAACTCAATCATTTGATGGAGCGAGAAATGCTCCAAAAGAAAATAGACATCGATAAAATCTTTTAATCGTTTGCCCGAATTACTGATGGCGTTGAGCTTCATAGCCGCAATATCTTCTTTGGAAAGATACGTGATGCCCTCTTCGGTAATCGGTGGTTTCACAAACGGATATGCGTGACGGATAAAATCTACTTTTACACCATTCACGTTGCTCAACAGGGTATTCGCGCGATTAAAAGTAGGAATCACCTTATAATGTCGACCAAGTTGAGACAACAAATCGTCAACATCAAAGTCATGTTGAGTAAACAAATCAAGGTCGATTGAATTTCGATGACCTAATTGTAATGCTAACGCGGTTCCGCCCACCAAATAAAAATCTTTCAAAAAGGGCAGTGCCTGCAACGCTGGAATTAGTTTGAAGGTGTCTGCTGCTACTATGAAATTGTCTTTATGCAGCATGAAGAAAATCAGATTTCAGAAAGAACCGTGAGAAATCTTTGCTACGCTTATCTAACTGTGCACTCCATTCAATAGTGTCGAGTATTTTAGGCTCACCATAGTAGCTTAAAATTTCGCGCCATTCTTCCAAGTTTCCGCGCTCCAACACACGCTCAATCACAATCTTGTATGACTTGTCGTAATTGAAGGTTTCTAAGTCGTACTCCCATAAAAGAGTGCTCGGAATGTTTGGTTTGTTCTTCATTGGGTTTAGAAATTGAACTTATCAAATATACGAAAAAAGGCTCTTTTAGCCTCACTTTTTTGTGGAAATGGAATCAGCTACTTACGCAAAAATAGGCTCTCCGCTACTTCACCAACTGCTTTAACGCAATTTCGAACGATGCTTGCGCGATGCCGGTCTTAGCCGGATTGATCGCCTTCGTTTTTTCTAGTGCCTTGCGTATTGTTTTTGAAATATCGGTGAAGATGGCCTCATCGTCCATGCTCACTTCGCTTTCCATAAAGTAGGCAAACACACGCGCCATGCCGCAGTTGGCGATAAAATCGGGGAGCACCGAAAACTGAGAATCGGCATAAACACCCGTGGGGCCGAAGAAAATTTCAGGGTCAGCAAACGGCACGTTTGCACCGCAGCTAAATACTTCCACTTTCGATTGTACCATTTTATCCACTTGCTCGCGGCTCACCAACCGTGAAGATGCCGCGGGAACAAAAATCTCGAAATCAAGATCCCATATTTTTTGATTAACAATCTCGAAGGGGAGCAAATCGGGCGTTACTAACTTATTACTTTTCCGTGTAACCACGAGGTTTTTTATTTCTTCTAAAGTAAAGCCTTTTTGATTGATCAATCCACCTTCGCGACTCACAATGCCCACCACCTTTACGCCCAACTGAGCAAGGTAAAAACCTGCAGCTGCCCCCACATTTCCCCAGCCTTGAACCACTGCGCGTTTGCCTTCCACCTTGCCATTCCACAAATCATAATAATGTTTGATTGCTTGCGCTACACCATAGCCGGTGCACATATCAGCAACGGTGTATTTTTTCGTAATCGAGGGTGTATAGGTCGGGGTTTCAATTAGTTTGATAACACCCTGTCGTAGCTGCCCAATTCGATTTACTTTCTGTGGTTCGGTGGGTTTAAAGTGTCCAGCAAATACGCCCTCTTGCGGATGCCAGATGCCCACGTCTTCGGTCATGGGAATCACCTCATGAATTTCATCTACGTTGAGGTCGCCACCCGTGCCATAATAATTTTTTAACAGTGGCATTACGGCAGCATACCAGCGATGTAGCACGCCCGCTTTGCGCGGATCGTTTGGATCGAAATTGATACCCGACTTGGCACCACCAATAGGAGGGCCTGACACGGTGAATTTTACCTCCATGGTTTTTGCAAGCGATTCTACCTCCCGTTTGTCGAGCCCCGCTCTCATGCGTGTGCCTCCACCTGCTGCACCACCGCGTAATGAGTTGATCACCACCCAGCCTTCAGCTTCGGTTTCAGCGTCTTTCCATTCAAATACAATTTCAGGTCTTTTATTTTCGAATTTTTGTAGTAGGTCTTTCATTTCTGATTTTTGGAAGTTGTGGTATAGTTCTTTTAGAAAAGTCTTATTTGGGCCCGCGATGATCAAGCGGAAAAGAGCAATACCAAGACGATAAATTGATCTTAGTCATTGTTGCTCGGTAAGAAAAAATAAGCAAGTTGTTAATGGTTCTTGCTTTCACTTTTTGTGAATAAACCAAGCCCAAGCAATCAATACAAATTGAATAGGCAGCCGAATAAGGGCAGCATCACGACTGCCAATGGCAGGGTTTTCCTTAAAAACGTCCATCACATGCAGCGGTAAAAACATGACCATAAGTAACAGGATGCCGAGGGTTGCTACCCATCTTGTTTTTGGGATCAGTGCCGCGACACCTAGGCCGATTTCCACCGCGCCAGAAAGATAAATGATAGCCACTCCGGGTAACACCGATGGAATGAAAGGCAAATACATATCGGGCTTTATGAAATGATTTACTCCTCCTAAGATCATAAAGAGAGCGAAAAGTACGGTTAAGATTTTTTTGACAATTTTCATTTGCAACGTCTTACTAATTCTTCGATTCCAATAAGATACACTTTGGCGGACAAGTTAGAAAAGATCAGTGTTATTTTTCTATCGAAGTAGGATTTTGATCAATGAGGAGTTACCAAAAAGAGAATGAAAAATAGAATGTTGACTCTTTCTTTCCAGACCGAAATCTTTCATACCTTCGTTTTAAAACAGCTATTATGCAGAATATCCCACACTTTACGAAGAGCTCCCTATTCCTACTTGTTATTTTTCTTGCAGCCTGCAAAAAAGATAACTCTACACTAAAAATTGATCTGCTCATCCCTAAACCGATGGCAGTAACTAAAGGAAATGGTGCTTTCGATTTACTGCATTCAACTTCCATCTATACTTCCCAAGGCAACAAGGAGGTAGCTTTTATTGCCAATTATTTGGCAGATAAGTTAAGACCAGCCACAGGCTATCCGCTCGTAGTTTCTACAAATGCCATTCCCGAAGATAATTTCATCTCGTTAGATTTAGTTTCAGACGCATCTCTAGGGGAAGAAGGATACCAATTGACGGTAGATGGAGCTTCCGTCAAGCTTCTCGCCAATAAACCAGCCGGCTTATTTTACGGTATTCAGACGCTTCGTCAGTTGCTGCCCGCACAAATTGAGTTTGCTTCCAATCAAAAAGGTATTGAATGGAAAATACCTGCAGTTTCCATCAAAGATGTTCCAACGTATTCTTGGCGAGGCTCTATGCTTGATGTGGCGCGTCATTTTTTTAGTGTGGAGGATGTTAAAAAATACATTGATTACATGGCGCTCTATAAAATGAATGTGCTGCATCTCAGTTTAAGTAACGATCAAGGTTGGCGGATTGAAATCAAATCGTGGCCCAACTTGGCCATCCATGGTGGAAGCACGCAAGTGGGTGGGGGCAAGGGCGGTTATTACACGCAAGAACAGTACAAAGAAATTGTTGCTTATGCACAAAAACAGTATATCACCATCGTTCCCGAGATTGATTTACCCGGCCATATCAATGCCGCGCTTGCTTCCTATGGCGAATTGAATGGGGGTATCACGTTGGTTCCTGAAAAGGGACGCATTAATTTAAGCACTAACACAGGCGAAGTAGGAGGGAAGAATAAACCTACTGAACTCTATACCGGGATTGAGGTTGGCTTTAGTACGCTTCAATACAATCAGGAGGCAACCTTTCGTTTTGTAAATGACGTTATCAGGGAACTTTCATCCATCACACCGGGCGAATACATTCATGTTGGCGGAGATGAAGCCCGGGTAACCAAGAAAGAAGAATACATTAAGTTTATCAACAAGTTTTATGAAATAGTAACCGCCAACGGAAAGAAAATGATTGGCTGGGAGGAAATTTCACAAGCGGATATTAAAGGCGATATAATCGCACAACATTGGGATTCGCCAAGCTACCCAAAAATGGCAGTTGAAAAGGGAGGCAAAGTGCTGATGTCCCCTGCGCCAAAGGTTTACCTTGATATGCAATATGATTCAACCACTAAGTTAGGGTTGCATTGGGCCGCCTATATTGAAGTGAAGGATTCTTATGACTGGGAGCCCACGACATTGGTAGAGGGGATCGCGAAAGAGAATATTATTGGTGTCGAAACCCCATTATGGACCGAAACAATTTCAACCATGAAAGAGATAGAGTATATGCTGTTTCCACGTTTCCCGGGCATAGCCGAAATAGCTTGGTCAAAGCCAGAAGGTAGAAATTGGGATGAATACAAAGTTCGATTAGCGGCTCATGGCAAAAGGTTTGATGTGATGGGCATCAATTATTATAAATCGAAGCAAGTGCCGTGGGAAAAATAGTCAACAGTAAATTGACTTTTTCCCGTAAAGCTGTTTAAAACAAATTTGCATGATATACATCGGTGTCATTCCTGATTATGTTTGCAATATGAAATCCGCCAGGCTGGGGAATCTCCTCCACTAGGTCGAAACGCTTGCAGTCTTTTGGAAGCCCTGAGAAGATCAAAAGAAATGAATAATTGATTCCCTTTGGGATAAGTGTCCATTGGGGAGCGAAGGTGATTTTTTCAGCATGCAGCAATTGCGATTTGCTCATAGAAGCGGGGTCAATTAGGTAGGTAGTTCTCCAAATCCGAATAAGAAATTCTTCCTGCTGGCGCCCACAATGGCAATGCACGTATACGCACGATTCATCTAATGACTGCGGATCAATCGAAGAAAGAACATCCACGTCAATGAGCGGTTTTATGTCTGGCTCTTTAGGTTTTGTGATGGTGGCGTTGGAGCAATCCAAATTCGTATATTTTGACGGGCATTAAATAAAAAGTCTCCCATCTAGGAGACTCTTGGTATCATAATCATAACTGGGGAAAAATCAAGAATTATTTACCCGCTTTCTTAGCTCTTTTTTCTGCTTGTTTTTCCTTTGTTGTTTTAGAAGGTTTCTTGGTTTCCTTCCTTTTGTCTTGCGATTTTGCCATAGTCTTAAATGTTTTGTTATGTTGATTTAAAAACTGAATGCTAAGATAAACATCCTTTTAATTCTCAACACTATCCAATAAAAAAATAGTTCTTTGTAAAGCTATCCAAGCTTTGTAATTTCAAGCTTCGTGAAAATTGATTGGATAGATATGCGACTTATTTTTTTTATTACGCTTCTGTTTTCTGCTGCGGTTCAAGCCCAGAAATTTACTCCATTAGAAATTAAAAATTGGCAGGCAAGGGCGAATAATGTGCAGATCATTCGAGATACCTGGGGGATACCGCATATTTATGGCAAAACAGATGCAGATGCGGTTTTTGGCCTTCTTTATGCTCAATGCGAAGATGACTTTACTCGCGTGGAACGAAATTATATAATAGCCACCGGTCGATTGGCAGAGGTGGAAGGAGAAGATTTTGTTTTCCACGATTTGCGAGCACGTATGTTTATGGATTCGATACAAGCCATTGAACTATACAAAACGCTTCCAGTTTGGCTTAAACAGGTATGCAGTGGTTTTGCCGATGGAATCAATTACTACCTGTATAAGCACCCTAAAGTAAAACCATTATTACTTAAACGCTTCCAACCCTGGATGCCGCTTATGTTCAGTGAGGGCAGTATTGGGGGCGACATAGAAAGTGTTTCGGTACATGATTTAAAGCAGTTTTATGGACGTCAACCACGTTATGTGAGAGATCGTGTTGAGCGTGAATCGGAACCCGAACCCAAAGGTTCTAACGGTTTCGCTATCGCCCCACACAATAGCGCAACCGGAAACTCCCTGCTGTTGATTAATCCCCATACTTCCTTTTATTTTCGCTCTGAAGTGCATGTGAGCAGTGAAGAGGGATTAAATGTATACGGAGCGGTTACGTGGGGACAGTTTTTTATCTATCAGGGGTTCAACGAGCATTGCGGTTGGATGCATACAACGAGTTATGCTGACGTGATTGATGAATACAAAGAGACCATTGTCAAGAAGGAAGGAAAAAACTTTTATAAGTATGGCAGCGAGCTAAAACCTCTAACTACAAAAAAGATTAAGCTTTTTGTAGCGAAAGGGAAAACTAAATCGGCCAAAACGTTTACCATTTTTAAAACCATCCACGGGCCTGTTATTTCTGGAAAGGAGAATGAATGGATAAGCATCAAGATGATGCAAGAACCCGTTAAAGCACTTACACAGTCTTATCAGCGCACCAAAACAGCTGGCTTTGAGGAGTTTAAAAATGTAATGAAGTTGCAAGCAAATTCATCTAATAATACCGTATTTGCTGATAGCAAAGGAAATATTGCGTATTGGCACGGAAATTACATCCCTAAACGAGATACTACTTTTGATTGGAGCAAACCTGTTGATGGAAGTAATTTGGCAACAGAATATAAAGGCCTCCATACGTTGGATGAGATAGTCCATTTGTATAATCCCGCTACGGGCTGGTTGCAAAACTGTAACTCAACGCCATTCACTGCTTCAGCAGGAAGCAGCCCCGATCCGAAAGACTACCCGCGTTATATGGCACCCGACCCAGAGAATGCAAGGGGCTTGCATGCGGTTCGTGTCCTCAAAAAGGAGACAGAATTCTCCCTCGATAAATTGATTGCAGCAGCTTACGATCCTTACCTACCGGGGTTTCAGCGACTGATTCCTTCGCTTATGAGTGCGTACCTGGATACCTCTGTGGATACTCTTAAAACGAAACTCCAACAGCCTATGCAGGTATTTAAAAACTGGGATTATCGTTATGGCGCCAACTCAATCGCTACAACACTAGCGGTTTTTTGGGCATCTAGGCTACGGGATAATATGAAAACCAGGATACCAGAAGAAAGTGATCAGTTAAGTATAATTGACTTTATGGCCCAAAGCACTACGTCACATGAAAAATTGGAAGCGTTGCACCAGGCAGTTACTCAGTTAGAGAAAGATTTTGGAACCTGGAAATTGGCGTGGGGAGATGTCAATCGGTTTCAACGTATTTCAGGCAAAATAACACCTGAGTTTGATGACTCAAAGCTGAGTGTTCCAGTTGCCTTTACATCTAGTTTTTGGGGCTCACTCGCTGCCTATGGCGCCAAGCGCTATCCCAATACAAAGAAAATGTATGGCACGGTTGGCAATAGTTTTGTGGCAGTAGTTGAGTTTGGTGACAAAATAAAAGCCAAATCAATTGTTACAGGAGGTAGTAGCAGCAATCCAGCTTCGGAGCATTTTTTTGATCAAGGTATTTTGTACTCGTTGGGGAAATTTAAAGACGTACTTTTCTATAAAGACGATGTATTAAAAAGTGCCGAAAGAACTTACAAACCCGGGGAGTAGCGTCTTTTTTATTTCCCGCCAAGGTGCTTTTTCCAGCCCCGTAAAATTTTAGGTTTTTGAATAATCGGCCGATGCTTTCAAGCCGCGCTTTCTTAACCTAGACTCAATTCTCAATGCTTTTTTCAGTCGGTGAGCATTTTTATCGATGTGCGAACCGTTTTGATGGCGCAACATCGGCCTGCCAGAGGAGAATGCTTAAACTTCATGTTTGCATGGCCTACCCTGGCACAAAGTCAAGCCAATTTGGAATTTGCATCTTTAGGTAGTTGACAAAATCGGACGTTCGTCAATTCATTTGGTCATTGAAACAGGCTGACTCTTAAGTTCACGTCTATTCGAGGATTTTCCTTGTCTTAGCAGCCAAAAAAGACATTTGATGTAGTAATGATGTATCCATTTTGTGGACTTGATGTAGTATTGATGAGTCTTTAAGATTGAGTTTTGGCAGGAAAAAACAGATGTTTGCGCTTGATTCATACGATTGCGGGAAGGTTTGAATCAATTTTGTTAGGTGTTATATAAAATCTCTGTCTATGAAAATAACTTTACTCTTAGTTGCAATCATGTTGAGTTCTTTTTTGGGATTTGGTCAAATCTCAATAAAAGGCAGGGTGCTTGATAAAAACGATGGTCAAGGTCTGCCTGGGGTAAACATTGTAATAAAGGGAACTTCGCAAGGTACAGTTTCAGACATTGAGGGGGGCTATTCATTAGAAGCTGTCGCAGAAAGCGCTGTTTTGGTGATTAGCTACGTGGGCTACGTTACACAGGAAGTAACAGTGAGCGGCAAAACCAACTACAGCATTGAGCTGGTATCGGATGTAAAATCGCTAGAAGAAGTGGTGGTCATTGGGTATGGAACTTCCACGGTGAAGGAATTGACAGGCGCAATTTCCCGCGTAAGCGGAAAAGATATTGAGGCAAGAAACCCTGTACGGCTAGATCAGGCACTTCAAGGCCAGACCGCGGGTGTTCAAATTTCTACTGCCTCGGGTTCTCCCGGTGGGTCTTCAAATATTCGTATTAGAGGCCTTGGCTCAAACGGAAATAATAATCCGTTGATATTGGTGGATGGTATCATTTATTCAGTGGAGGGTCTTAACGCGCTCAACCCGTCTGACATCGAGTCGGTGAATGTGCTAAAGGATGCGTCTGCGTCTATATATGGTGTGTTGGCTGGTAATGGGGTAATTGTTGTGACCACCAAACAAGGTAAGAAAGGCGGCAAGCCTTCTATCGAATTCAGCGGCTACGTTGGCCTGCAGGAGACTACTAAAAAACTCGATCTATTAAACGCCCGGCAGTATGCAGTTCTTAAAAACGAAATGTTTGGTTCGGCTGGTCAAGTCGTTCCTTTTTTAAACCCCGATCTTGGCAATGGTACCGATTGGCAAGATGCGGTCTTTCAGCGGGCTCCCATGCAAAACTATAACTTGAACCTGACGGGAGGAACAGACAAAAGCAGCTATTCCATCGGTGGTTCTTATTTATCTCAAAAAGGTATTGTGGGTGGCGATAAAGCCTCTTTTGAAAGGTACAATGTACGCATCAATTTTTCCACGGACCTAACTTCCAAAATAAAACTTCAGAGCATACTTCTTTTTACAAATGAATTTAGAGCGACCCTTCCCGAGTATAGGAATGTTTTTTCCAATGATGGTCAGCCAGGCATAGGCTCTGTGTTGTACAACACCATTAACGCTTCGCCTGCAGCTTCTATTCGGCAGCCCGATGGCTCTTTCACTAAATTAAATGAGTTTCTAGACGTCATCAACCCGTTGGCGCAAATAGAGAATACCTACAATTGGAGCAAAGCCAATAAGTTTGTTGGAAAAGAAGAAGTGAGCTACAACATCAACAGTAATTTTGATTTGACTGGCCGCTTCGGTTACGACTATTCCAATTTCCCTTCAAAGACATTTAGCCCCATTGTAGACTATGGTTTGAACAAGCCTCAAAATGCCACTTTTAGCTCTGTTCAACAGACAGAGCAAACAAGCTTTAGCTATAACGTGGATTTTTACTTGAACTATAACAGAACTTTTAATGAGTTGCATAAAGTTAAAGGCACCGCGGGTTTTGTAAGATCCCAGAATTATTACAAAGGATTGTTCACCACTGGTTTTGACATCCCCAACAACTCTTGGGAATTTGCAGACATCTCTCTTGCCAACCTAACGGGACTTAAGAACGGTGGTGTGGGTTCAGGAGAAGTACAAAGTAGGTTGCAATCAGTGTTCATAAGAGGCGAGTACGCTTATAAAGAGAAATATTTGTTCTCCGCACTCGCCAGAAGAGATGTGTCGAGCAAGTTTGGTAGAGATAATATTAGCGGCTACTTTCCAGCGGTATCTGCCGCCTGGGTGGCGTCATCTGAATCATTTTTTAAAATCGACTTCATTCAGTTTATGAAAGTGCGTGCAAGTTTTGGTGTGGCTGGGAGCGACCGAATTGGTGAGTTTAGATATCGGGCATTTTTAGGTGGTGAAGGTGTCTATCCTTTTGGTGATCAACTGATAAATGGAGTGGCGATTGGAAGGGCGGGGAATTCGTCTCTTAGGTGGGAAAAAAACATTCAAACAAATATTGGTATTGACCTAACAACGTTGAAAGGAAAGCTAGATGTTTCGATAGATTATTTTACCAAGAAAACATCTGATCTGCTTTTCGAACCAGAAACCTCCGCATTGCTGGGCACTTATGGAGCCGGTGGAGCGCCACCCATTATCAACGGAGGTGATGTTAAAAACACAGGTATCGAGTTGCAATTAAATTATACGAATCAGGTTACAAGTGATTTTTCGTACAACGTAAACTTTAATGCTACCAAGATAAAAAACGAGGTAACGCAAACACCAGTGGGTGTTGATTTTATCTCCTATGGCTCATTTGGCATAGGGGGTGAACGCGCTACTCGTTTTCAACGGGGGCTTCCGATAGGTGCGTTTTATGGATTCAAAACGGAAGGGGTTTATCAAACCTCTCAAGAAGTAACTGAGAGAGGGGTAAATCAGCAAAATGCATCACGCGGTGATTTGCGGTACGTTGACCAAGATGGTAATAAAACAATCAATTTTGGGGATAACTCAGACAAAGTACTTTTGGGGTCGGCAATTCCTGATGTGATACTGGGTCTCAACACAGGGGCAAAGTATAAAGGGATTGACTTTTCCGTTTCGTTTTACTCTTCCATTGGCAATAGTATTTTAAGGAATTTTGAACGTCAAGCACCGCTTGCCAACATGTTGGCTTACCGAATTGGGCGATGGACGGGCGAAGGCTCGACCAATGAAAATCCACGATTGACCAATGGCGAGTCAAGAAACAATGTTTATTCTGATTATTTTGTAGAAGATGCTTCCTACCTGCGCATTCGCAATATTCAATTGGGCTACTTGTTGCCCGCTTCGCTAATCAATAAAATCGGGGCGAAAAAACTACGGTTTTACATTGCAGTTAACAACTTGGCCACCTTCACGAAGTACAGGGGCTTTGATCCCGATTTTAACTCAGGTGATGCCTTGTTGGGCGGTGTTGATTTTGGTGCATATCCGCAAGCCCGCACATACATGGTTGGTTTCAATTTAAATTTTTGATGGTATGAAGATTAAGTTTACAAAACTGGCAGTAATCCTAACGCTCATCTTGGCTATCGCTTCGTGCGATTCGTTTGTCGAAATTGATCCCTATTATGCACAAGATGCCGATAGCTACTTCAATAACTCAGATGATTACAGCAAAGCACTTACGGGAGCATATGATCTACTGCAGACCTCTTACCTCGATTTGTTTATTGGGGAAATTGCTTCTGATAATTCGATAGCGGGAGGAGAGAGTGTAACCGACTCCGAAGGCCTTCATCAAATTGATGCGATGACCCATGGAGGAGTGAATGTAGAGTTACGCAATCTGTTCAGGTGGATGTACACAGGCATTACACGCGTAAATTACATTTACGAATTCAAAGATAAAGTGGCCTTTGACGGCAAGAATAAGATCTTAGCAGAAGCCGCATTCCTTAGGGCGTTTTATTACTTTCAATTAGTTAAATTTTTTGGTGATGTTCCGCTGGTTATTGATAAGCGTCTAGGCGCTAGCGCGGTGCCTCAGCAAGCGCGGACTGCTGCTGCCGATGTGTATGCTCAAATTGAAAAAGATTTATTATTTGCTTCTTCTAACTTAGGTTGGACTGCCCTAGAAAAAGGGAGGGTCACCAAAGGTGCTGCGTTAGCACTTTTAGGTAAAGTATATCTCTATCAAAATAAGTTCGACCAAGCTGCGAGTACATTGGATCAAGTGATCAACCAAGGTCAATACAGCCTTTTTGCTGAATATGACAAACTTTTTTTGGTTGTGAACGAATCGAGCAGCGAGACCGTCTTTGATGTCCAGTATGTAGGCTCAGAAGGTGGCGGGTTTGGGTGCTTCGTTTGCCTTGAAGGGTTTCTTGCTCCTGGCTTTCAGGGTGTCCGTGGTTATTCAGGACCAATCTACGCAGCGGGGTTTAGTTACAATCTACCTACTAAAGATTTGGTTGATGAGTTTGAGGCAAATGATGTCCGTAAAAACGCATCCATTCTTGACATTGAGGCTTTCAAAAAAATAAATCCTGCGGTGAAGTACACAGTAGGAGCGGGCGGCCATACGGGTTTCTACAACAACAAATACATCAAACGACAAGATCAATTGGGGTTACAAGACCAAAACTTAACTAGCCCAGTAAATCATAAAATAATTCGCTATGCGGATGTGCTGCTGATGGCGGCCGAAGCACACAACCGAAAGGCAAATGCTAACAATCAATTGGCTTTGCAATATGTTAACCAAGTGCGTGCGCGAGCGAAGTTGCCAGCTATTTCCAAATCCGGTGCAGATCTTACAACGGCAATTTATCGCGAGCGTAGGGTGGAGTTTGCTGGTGAAGGACTTCGCTTTTTTGACCTCGTTAGAACAGGGCAGGCGGCTAGCAAAATAGTAGGATTTCAAACAGGCAAGAACGAATTGTTCCCAATTCCACAAGCTGAAATTGATTTGGCCAATGCCGGATGGATTCAAAACAAAGGATACAATTAAAGATGAGCTATGAACGAAAATATTAAAAAAATTAGTTGGCTGTTGCTATTGTTAGCAGCAGTATTCTCTTGCAGAGAAGATTTGCCTCAATTAGGCGTGGCTCCGACTGAAGCAGATGCGGCTTTCACCTTCAAAGCAAGCACGAATTCAAAAAACATACTTGTTTTCTCCAACGCCTCTTCAGCCTTTGTAAAGAAATGGGACTTAGGAAATGGAAAAACGGAAGAAGGCAATGAGGTAACAGGCACCTACCCAGTTAAAGGAACATATACAGTAAAGTTAACTGTGTTTACCTCAGGGGGTAGTGTAACTTCAACTCAGCAAGTGGTGATAGAAAATACAGACATTAACTTGTTGGATATACCTGTTTATAATTTACTTACTGGCGGTGCAACCAAGCCGGCTGGTAAAACCTGGGTAATTGATGCAACCCGGGATGGACATTTTGGCGTGGGACCAAATCCATCCGATGCCACGCTGGGTGATGTTCCTAACTACTACAGCGCGAATGCCAACGATAAAGTGGGCACAGGGCTCTACGATGATGAATTTACGTTTTCACTTACCAATTTTGCCTTCACTCAAAAAACAAACGGAGATGTTTATCTAAATAGTAAATACGCGGCTGATTTCCCTGGGTCTTTTGATAATTTGGGTGATAAGACAGCTCCATTTACAGCTCCAACAAATTTAACGTGGACAATCCCTGACCCAAGTAGTGAAACCAAGTTACTTACCATTTCGCTGGGAGGTTTTGTTGGGTATTATAGTGGCTCACGGACGTATAAAATTGTTAGTCTTTCTGAGAATGAATTGATACTACGTTCCGTAGATGCGAAAGATCCGCTGCTAGCTTGGTATCAGCGATTCATCCCCAAAGGTTATGTCCCTCCTCTGCCAACCCCTGCTTTCTCCACATTGCCGATAAGTTTTGAGACAAGTAAGGCTCCGTTTGTAGGCTTTGAAGGTGCTTCCTATGACGTAGTCAATAATCCATTTTCAACAGGCCTAAACACAAGTGCCAAAGTAGGTAAGTACGAGAAAGGAACGCAACAAAGTTTTGCAGGATTGCAAACTAATTTTGAAACCAAATTTGATTTTTCAACGAAGACTACGTTTCAATTGAAAGTATATTCACCAGTTGCGGGCAGGGCATTGCTCAAACTAGAAACGGCCGATAATTCAGCTACTGCTATCGAAGTATTTGCTGAAATGACAGAAATAAATAAATGGCAAACACTGTCTTTTAATTTCCCCAACACGAAGTCAAATACCTACAATAGAATTTCTCTGTTCTTTGATTTCGATAAGAATAACGGGGGTACATTTTATTTTGATGACATCGATCTGAAATCAGTGCCGTCCGCTTTTTCATTAGACGCTCTTACGGCAGGTTCCTCAAAAACATGGAAACTTAAAACAGGAGTTGGTTCGTTTGGCGTGGGGCCGGCTAAGGGAACAGATACTTATTACCCTAACGGCAAGGACATCAGTGGCGAAAGGCCTTGTTTGTGGAACGATGAGTATATCTTCAAAACAGGAGGTGTTTATCAATACGATTCGAAAGGCGATGTTTTTGGTGAGGCATACTTGGGTATCACACCCGATGGTTGTCAGCCTGAATCTGCCCTTGGGGCAAATGCAAAAGCGTGGGGTTCTGGCACCCATACGTTTGCTTACGATGCCGCAGCCCAAACCATTACAGTAACTGGCACTGGTGCATTTATTGTATTGCCTAAGGCAAAGAATGGAAGCGAGTATTCATCGGGACCTCCTACCGCCAACGCTTCTGTTAAGTATGAAATACTAAACTATACTAAGGTTGGCACCACGGAAACGCTCACGCTTACGCTCGAAACCAAAAAAGGTGATTTCTGGACATTCGTCTTAACAAATAATTAAAATCTATCATGAAGAAGATACTGATCAGTTTAATAGGTTTTGTTTTGGTAATGAGTTGTACCAAAGAAAATCCTTCTGAGATCCTTACACTGCCTTCTAAACTAGCTGTGAAAACTATTATTAGCGAAGATGGAACAGGCCAAGTCTCAGTCGTAGCCACTGCTGAGAAAGCAAATTTCTATACAATTTATTTTGGAGAAAATGTGACGCTTCCTGGTGTTGTTTCCGCTGACGGTAAGGCTTCTTACACTTATGCTTCGACAGGTACATATACTATTAGAGTCCAAGCCCATGTAACACAGTCCGAGTTTATTTCCGATGTTTCTAGCGTATACGTTACCTCAACTTCTGTTGATGGAATACTTATACCAGCTTCTGGCACCACTTCCCCTTTAGCTTATACTGGTAAATCGCTTGTTTGGCAAGATGAATTTGACGGTAGCGCGTTAAATACCAGTAATTGGAAGCATGAGTTAGGTGCTGGCGGCTGGGGAAATAACGAGTTGCAGTTCTATCGTCAAGAAAATACCAAAGTAGCTAAGGGCTATTTGATTATTACCGCAAAGGAAGAAGCTTTTCAGGGGAGCAAGTATACCTCTTCGCGTATTATTTCGAGCGGGTTACGTGAATTCAAATATGGAAGAATTGATATCCGCGCTGCCCTCCCGAAAGGCCAAGGAATATGGCCAGCCGCGTGGATGCTAGGTGCAAATATCAATACTGTACCTTGGCCCGCTTGTGGTGAAATAGATATCATGGAAATGATTGGTGGCAATGGCCGAGAGAACGAGATTTTTGGAACTGCCCACTGGGCAAATGCGAGTAACGCTCGCGAGCTGTTTTCTGGTAAAACGAAGTTGGCAGCAGGTACATTTGCAGACTCGTTTCATATCTTTTCGATCGAGTGGAATAGTACTTCCATTACCTGGTACTTAGACAATGTGCAGTACCACAGAATAGATACTACACCTGCCAATTTGAGCGAGTTTCAGAACCCATTTTTCTTTATTTTCAATATAGCAGTGGGTGGCGACTTGCCAGGCTCGCCAAACACAACCACTACATTTCCCCAGAATTTCATTGTCGACTATGTGCGTGTTTTCCAATAAATTTTTATGAAGTATCTGAATTTTTTCTTGGTCTGCCTTTCTTGTTTCGGCTTTAAGCCCACCGAGAGAAACCTCGTTTGGTCCGATGAGTTTAATTACGAAGGTATTCCTGACCCTAAAAAATGGAATTATGAAACTGGGAATGGTTGCCCTAAAAACTGTGGTTGGGGTAACAACGAAACGCAAATATATTCAAGTGATAAATCCAATGTATTTGTAGAGAAGGGCTTGCTGGTAATTACTGCAGTTAAGAAAGATAACACCTGGACTTCTGGAAAGCTTACTACGAAAGCCAAAGCCGATTTCACTTACGGTCGCATTGAATTTAGTGCTAAGCTACCGGCCGGCAAGGGAAGTTGGCCAGCCCTTTGGATGCTTGGTGACAGTTTTTCTTCTGCCGGCTGGCCCGCCTGTGGCGAGATTGATGTAATGGAACATGTAGGTAGAGATCCCGGTATTGTGCAAAGTGTAATACATAGCCCTTCGAGCTATGGTAATACGGTAAACCTTGGACGCACTCCTGTTAAAACGTTTGACAAGGAGTTTCATATCTATGCGGTTGATTGGAAGAAAGACAGGATTGAGTTTTATGTAGATGATGTAAACTTTTACACCTATAAGCCCACCGAGAAAAATGATAAAACGTGGCCATTTGATAAGCCATTTTATATCATTATGAATATTGCTATGGGTGGAAACTTGGGTGGCCCAACAGACCCTGCTCTTTCGCAGATTAAAATGGAAGTGGATTATGTACGTGTTTTTCAATAATTAAATTTTAAACTAAATCTGAATGCTTATGAAAAATTTTACTTTGTTAATTTTACTGTTCCTGGCAACAGTTGCAGGTGTGGCACAGCCCACCGTTGATTTTGAGGTAGGCGGAGCGGGTACTACCTACAATTGGGGTGTATTTGAGAATGATGACAACCCAGCCTTAGAAATAGTGGTTAACCCAAGTGCTACCGGTATTAATACTTCTGCCAAGGTAGCCAAGTTTACAGCCAAGGCCGCTGGTCAAGTTTATGCTGGTACTGAGAATGCCCGAGGAGCCTTTACGACATTCAATTTTAGCGCGGCAAACAGCACTTTGAAAATTATGGTATATAAGTCGGTCATTAGCCCCGTAGGCTTAAAGTTTGTTAGCAATGGCGGATCACAAGGTGTAAAGCTGGTGTCGAATACAAAGATAAATGAGTGGGAGGAATTGACGTTTGATTTTTCAAACTTAATACCAACTTCAACACCAAGAGATGGGACAATTAACATAGACCAGATCAATGTTTTCCCTGACCACAGAGCTGGAAGAGCCGAAAACGTTTGTTATTTTGACAACATTACCTTTTCCGCGCAGGTTGCTCCACAAACAGTTTCACTCGATTTTGAAGGAGTATCTTACGCATTTAACAATTTTGATGGTGGTGTGGCAACGAAAATCGCAAACCCAAACAAAAGTGGGATAAATACTAGTAATAATGTAGCACAACTGGTGAAAGGAACTGGTGCATTGTGGGCTGGAAGTTATTTGACCCTTTCTGCGCCTGTGGATTTTACAACTAATAAAATATTCAAGGTAAAAATACTTTCACCCGTAGTTGGCAAAAAGTTAACGTTAAAATTTGAAGGCGATGGGGCAGCTTTTGAAAAGGAGTCTACGCCCATTGCTGCATCCAATACATGGGAAGAATTAATATTTGATTACACAGGTGTTGTGGGAGTTAATAATTTAAATACGAAAATAGTGTTCATCTTCGATAATGGAACACAGGGAGACGGGGGCGCAAATTCTACTTATTTGTTTGATGATGTAATTCAAACTTCAGTTACCACGCCACCACCAACAGCCCCAACTACAGCAGCGGCTACACCCACGCGTGCAGAGGCGAATGTAATTTCGTTATTCAGCAATGCGTACACGGACTTACCGGGGACAAACTTCCGTACAAGTTGGTCGGCAGGAACGCTAACAGCCACACAGGTAGCATCGAATGATGTGAAGAAGTACGAATCCTTAGACAATGTTGGGATTGAACCCGCATCGGTTATAGATGCCACAACAATGAC
>JAIYCV010000046.1 GCA_027487845.1 Flammeovirgaceae bacterium | reverse complement strand
CTCAAAGTGGTAACATTGACTTTACACCTGAAATTTTTGATTTGACGGAATCAATAAAACAAAATTGCGAGTTGTTAAAAGGGCAAGCAGACAACAAGCACATTCGCATTGAACGTATCGATTCAAATGAACCAATCAAAGTAAGGGCACATAAACAGTCTGTAGATACAATCATCCGTAATCTGATCTCGAACGCTATTAAATTTACATCGGATGGTGGATTGGTTACCATCGGCACACAACTGAACGGAAATGAGGTGATTGTTTCGGTACAAGATACAGGGATAGGAATGAGCGCTGAGGTTATTCAAAAACTTTTCAGGCTTGATGTAAAGCACTCAATTAAGGGTACTGCTAATGAAAAGGGTACGGGCCTTGGCCTGTTGCTTTGCAAAGAATTTGTAGAAAAGAATGGTGGACGAATTTGGGTTGAAAGCTCAGAGGGCGAGGGCTCGCTATTTCAATTTTCGTTATCGCTTGCGCAAGTTGAATCGTAAGACATCTATAAACAAAGGTTTAATGGTCTTGGCGCGTTAGCAATTACACAATTTATTTGATACATTGTATTAAGTCGTATACCATATAACCCTCCTTGGGAGTATCCACCCAATACTTTTCTTACAGTTTTACCTATTTCTTGACTTGCCTTTTTCTGTTGAACCGAGGGTGCTATCCGTTATAAAACCAAAGCCCTTGTAGAAATCTACAAGGGCTTTTTAAAAATACTCTTACCGTCTCTGCCTATCATTGAGCAATCATACTAATAGGGTCACTCCACAAACCCTGCCCGCTAGAGGTGATGGGGGCTACCCTAAACCAATACCTAGTGCCAGGCACTAGCTCGCCAATAGTGGCCGTGGCAATAGTGGTAATGGCAAACTGCTCCCACTTGCTGGCATTTGCCGATGTGGGGTTATCCATTGGAAGTGGATCAACACTTTTTTGCCATACATAGCTAGCACGTGGCGTTACGGGTGTCTGCAAAATTGCCTCCCCTTCATGGTCGCCATGTACTATGGTAAACTTATTTGGTTGGCGAGAGGCTTTTCCTTTTACATCCATGCCCGCAGCAAGTATAATGGTATCTTCGCCATTGGCTATAATTTCTACATAATTGCCTAGTTGAGTAAGCTTACTATCCAGTATAGCCTCTTTATCGTGCATAATTGCAGTCTGGGCTGGGCCACCACCCTGCGCTGCTATGCTGGCGGTTTCCAACTCATCCGTAGCGGTAGTAACTTCCGCTAAAGGGGGCAAAGGAGTTGTAAAATAAGGAGCCGCACCTATGCTCTTCACTATTTTTCTAGACGTTTCAATTTTCTTGGGTACGGGCATTTTAGCTAGCCCCAAGCTCACTTTTGCTTTTGTCATTTTTAGTATTGTTTGTGCCTCGCTACTGCTGATCAACTTCTTTGCGATCGTTCAAAGCAGTATGTGTGGTAGCCAAGCGGGTTAAACATTTAATTGTCAGCAAGTAGATGTTTGCATAGTGGTGGAGAGTTAGTGAGTGTAGCTTTTATATCGTTGCATAGCTAAAAACAAATCATGTGCCAAAGTCATATACTTTACCGTTATTGTGATGTGTTTTTAAAATGAGAAGATATACTTCTGTTAAGGAAATAGATTGTCCCTTCATAACACGATATAGTAATCTCACTAAAATACATAGTCCTATGAGGATAATACATGGATGTGATAAGACAATATATAGTTGTGTGAAAAGAACATGTATTCTTGTTGCAACATTAGATAGCTTCCTACCGAAAACACATAGTTTGATTATAATACTATGGGTTTCTTATACAAGAATAGATAGTATAACGACAGAACTATATCTTGCTATTAGCAAGAGTGATAGTTCCGTTAGGAAAACACGTCAAACTAAAAGAAAAGGCACTTTTTCGTTTCTAGTCTATTTTCTATTGCTACTAGCTATATGAAGTCATGTTCTGTGCGAAGGCTTTGGTAAAAGCAAGTATACACAAGTAGGAAGATCGACATTTTTCCAGACTTGATTGGCCAACGCTCGATGGTGGTCTCATGTATTTTCACGGTAATAGAAGAAGGGGGAAAACACGTAACAGAGGCTTGTTCTATAAAATCAGTAGATTTATTTATAATTGATTATCAATTATTTAACAAAAAATTAATTACATGTTTAAACATATATTTATTTCTTGCGTATGTTTGCAATACAAATGAAATAAACACTTAAAAAAATGAAAAAAATTAATCTATTAGCAGCTATGCTTTTTGTAGCTGGCGGAGTATTTGCTCAAACTTGGTCGTTAGACAAGGCGCATTCAAAATTGGGTTTTAAAATAACTCACCTTTTGATTTCTGAAGTAGAAGGGTCGTTCAAAAACTTTGACGCTACCATTACTTCGTCTAAAGACGATTTCTCAGATGCGGTCATTGAATTGACCGCAGATGTTGCCAGCGTAAATACAGACAATGAAGGCCGCGACAAGCATTTAAATGGCCCTGATTTTTTTGATGCTGCTCAATTCGCAAAGCTAACTTTCAAAAGCACCTCGTTTAAAAAAGTTGAGGGGAAAACCTACAAAGCAAAAGGCGACTTAACATTACATGGTGTAACAAAACCAGTTGAATTAACAGTTACGTTCAACGGAACTGCTGTTCACCCTTACAACAAAAAGACTATTGCTGGATTTAAAGTTGCTGGCGTTATTAAACGTTCCGATTTCACTGTCGGTGGAGGAACTCCTTCAGCGGTGGTTAGCGATGAAGTAACTCTAAATGCGAATACAGAATTTGCAAAAAATTAATTCATTGCAATTCATCGGAAAAAGCTTTGCCGCTAGGCAAAGCTTTTTTTTTAACTTCCATCCTATGAAATGGCTATTGAAGAACTCTACACCTAACAGCATGATTATGCGGTCTCACGTTTAGATACTAATATCTAACTACTAATTAAAACGCATGAAATCGCCATTAAGATGCTCTGCACCAAATAACATGAGTACCAGGTCTCACGTCTAGATACTAATGTCTCACTACTAATTTAAACACATGAAAACCATAGAAGAAGAGATAAAGCAAACGAAGTTTAAAAGTGCCCAACAAAAGGCAATGCTTAATCTTATTTTCACTTCCAATTGGTTAGAAAATAAACATCGCGATTATTTTAAAGAATATGGACTGACCAACCAACAATTCAATATCTTAAGAATTTTGAAAGGTCAACATCCTTCAAAGATTTCGGGCACTGAAATTAAATCGCGAATGCTGGATAAAAATTCAGACGTTTCTCGCCTACTGGATCGCATGATTCTAAAAAAACTAGTAATAAAGAGTCAATGCCCAAACGACAAGCGCTCAGCTGACGTTGGAATTTCTGATCTAGGCATTTCACTCCTTCAAAAAATCGACAGAAAGGTTTTCAATTTTGCCGGTTCTTTGGAGCAACTAACCGAAGACGAAGCTAACCAACTCAGCTACTTACTCGATCGGTGTAGAAGTTAACCTTCTCAAATTTTCTCCATCTCCGCTTTCACAAAAGTCATTAGCTCGTTAATGTAGCCTCTGCTAAAATCAAAGCGGATTCCCGCTGCTTTATATATTTCGGGAATGGTAGTTAAGTTGCCCTTTTTCAACGCATTCATATATCCTTCCAGTCCTTTTTTAGGATCGTTTGTAACATTTCGCCACACGGCAATTGCACCGAGCTGCGCCATGCCATACTCGATGTAGTAAAACGGCACCTCAAACAAATGCAGTTGCTTCTGCCATAGGTAGTCTTTTGCTTCCGCTAGTCCACTCCAATCCGTAACAGTATCCGCAAACTCATTGAAGATACGATTCCAGTTTTGTTTTCTTTCTTCTTGAGAGTGAGTAGGGTTCTCATACAACCAATGTTGAAACTTATCGATGGTGGCAACCCAAGGCAGCGTTTCAATAATGTCCTCCAGCTGTTCACGTTTCGCCCGTTTCAAGTCTTCCTCGTTATCAAAGAACACATCCCAATGATCCATCGAGATTAGTTCCATACTCATAGAAGCCAACTCAGCTACCTCCATGGGAGTATTCTTAAAATCTCCTAGTTCTAACTCTTTGGTTAAGAAATTATGAACCGCATGACCACCCTCGTGCATAATGGTGATCATGTCACGTAGGGTGGAAGTAGCATTCATAAAAATAAATGGCACACCAATTTCACCCAACGGATAATTGTAACCTCCGGGTGCTTTACCCTTGCGGGATTCTAAATCGAGGTGCCCCATTTCTTTCATTATCGATAGGCACTGACCCAAGAACGGATCTAATCTTCTAAAACACTCAATTGATTTTTCGGTAAGATCGTTGCCGTCAATAAAAGCGCTGAGTGGTGGCTTTCCTTCGGTATCGACTGCTTTATCCCAAGGCCTTAACGCATCAAGTTTCAGGCTTTCTTTTCGTTCTTGTGATATTTTATTAAGAAGCGGCACCACTTCGCGGGCGATTGACTCATGGAAATTAAAACAATCTTTCGGTGCATAATCAAAGCGGCCATAGGATTTGAACATGTAATCTCTAAAGTTGGAGAAGCCCGCGTTGGAGGCCACCCGATGGCGCAATTCAATCAGCTTAGAGAACAAAACGTCTAACTCTTCTTTATCCTTTAATCGCCTGACGGAAATAGCACGATACGCTTCTTCTCGCTTCACGCGATCGATCGACATCAATAACACGGCCGCTTGTTGCAGTGTCATTTCCTTTCCATCTAGCACCACCATCATAGCACCCGAAAGTTGGGCGTACTTCTGGGTATCGGTTGAAATTTCAGTCAGTAGCGGAATATTTTCTTCCCTAAAAATCTCTATTTCCTTTTTCAGATTACGAATCAAGATATCAAAGCCTTCGAGTTTTGATAACTCATCTAAAAACGGGCTTTCAAAACATTTCTTGTTTAGTTGATCGGCAACGGGCGCAATATTTGGTTGTATGTGCTCCACAAAATATTGATAGGCATTTCGATACTCCTCGTTCTCAGTAAAACAAGTCATTCTAATGTAACGCCAACCCATATCTTCCGAAAGGATGGATTCCAGCTCACTCCGATTGCGAAGCCAATTTCTTAACTCAATAGCCGACCTGATTTCTTGGGAAAGCAGCCTATCGAAAAGAGGCTTTAACTCCTCCCAGGTGGTTACTTGAAAGTTTTCAGTTACAAACAGGCGAGCAGGACGAACAGGTATTTCTAACGAAGCCATGGAATAAAATTTGAAAGGGCGAACTTACCATAAATTTCGATGGACAGAAACACAAAAAATATTCGGGCCAATCAAAGTCATTTTTTTGCGTAGGAAATGCTAATTTTAGAAATACTTTAACCCCAATCGTATGAGGTCAGTCTTATTATTCAGCTTATTGGTTTTATCAATTTGCTGCACCAATCAGAAAAAATATAAAACCATCGGTTCAATCGAAAAACTTGACCCATCGCTCGACCAAATTATTTCACCCGAAGCCAAATTAGAAGTCATTGCCGAAGGGTATGAATGGAGCGAGGGGCCTTTATGGATAGATGCGGAAAAAAAACTTCTATTCTCTGATGTGCCGAAAAACACAATCTATCAATGGACAGAAGAAGGTGGTTCTACTACGTACTTAACCCCTTCAGGATATACAGGCAATGTCGCCCGCGCGGGTGAGCCCGGCTCTAACGGCTTGCTGCTTTTCAATAACCAATTGGTGCTTTGCCAGCACGGTGACAGACGTTTGGCATTGATGGAATCGTCTGTCAATGATCCTAAACCCATTTTTAAAACTATTGGCGACAGCTACGATGGCAAAAGATTTAACAGCCCCAACGATGCAGTGGTTGATGCTAAGGGAAACTTTTATGTTACTGACCCGCCTTATGGGTTAGTGAAAAACGTAGACGATCCTGCAAAAGAAACGCCTTATCAAGGAGTTTATAAAATTGACCCGGCAGGCAAGGTCAGCCTATTGATTGATTCACTCACACGCCCCAACGGCATTGCTTTGTCGCCCGATGAAAAGTCGTTATTTGTGGCCAATTCAGATCCTGCAAAAGCGCGCTGGTACAAATTTGAACTATCAGATTCGGCTATCACCGCAGGAAAAATATATTATGATGTTACCAACCTGACCGCAACTGAAAAAGGGCTCCCCGATGGCATGAAGATCGATAAGCAGGGAACTATTTTCGCCTCAGGGCCCGGAGGGTTGTTCATTTTTAATGCCGAAGGAAAACTAGTTGGCAGAATAAAAATACCCGAGGCCACTTCCAATTGTGCCTTAAGCGGTGATGGAAAAACATTGTTTATTACCTCTGATATGCTTATATTAAGATTGAAATTGAAGTAACAAAAACCAATTGTCTCAGTGGGCAATCTAATTATGAACTTTATGAAAAAACTACTTGTGATCGTTATTAGTTGTATTTCGGCAGCCGCTTGTACCACCAAGAGCCAACCTGAAGACAAAAAGGAAACAATGACTTTATTGAGCGATTCTCTCTCCCCCGATGGCAAAATGAAGTATTTAAAATACCGCATGAGTCACTCCGAGGACTCAAGCATTTTTTGGGCAATCGTACCCGCAACTAAAAGTGGCATAAAGCCAAAAGAAAAACGGGTACCAACCGGCTATCATGTGCAAGGCTGGACGGAAAATAACGAATTGATATTACTAAAAGTAGATACCAGCCAACTAAAACAACTTGAATTAAAGGACGGAATGATATTGCATGGCGTTGTAGTGAAGGTAAAAAAGTAGCTATTTTGAATTGATCAACTCCTGTGCATTTGCCAATGCCAACGCAGATGGGTTCGCTCCTCCAATCATCTTAGCAATCTCCAACACTTTCCCTTGACCATCCAATTCTCTTATTTGACTTACTGTTTTGGCAGACGAGTTATCCTTAAATACAAAATAATGCTTGTCGGCTTTGGCAGCGATTTGTGGAAGGTGACTAATGGCAATAACCTGATGATTTTTCGCCATAATTTTCATCATGTTGCCTAACTGAATAGCAACTTCTCCGGAAACACCGTTGTCGATCTCATCCAGTATTAACGTGGGCATTGAAGTTTTTTCTGCCATTACAAATTTCACAGCAAACATTAATCGGCTAAACTCGCCACCAGATGCTACTTGCGCCAACGGCCTTGGTAAAACACCCTTATTAGCACTAAAAAGAATTTCAATGCTATCGGCACCTGTAGAATCAGGTAGTTGATCAGCTGCTTCTACTTCCAACTTTGCGTTTTCAATGCCCAGTTCCTTTAAAAGCGATACGATCTTTTTTGTCAATGGTGAAAACACGCTCTTGCGCGAAACGCTTAATTCCTTAGCAAGTGTTAGCACATCGCTATGAGCCACATTATAATTCGAGACTGCATTTTTTAGCAGTTCATCCAAATTTGACGCTTTGCTAGCCTTTTCGGACAACGAATAACTAATCTCCAATAACGCTGCAACATCCTTTACCTGGTGCTTCTTCAACAGCGAATAAATTAGACTCAATCGCTGTTTTACATATTCGATGCGTTTGGGGTCAAACTCTATTCTTTCCTCTTCACTTTCTATTTCGCTGATAAGATCGAGAAGTTCCAGGCGAACGCTTTCAAGACGCTCCCCCAACTTCGAGTAGGCTGGTGAAAAATTGGCAACGGGATTTAGTTGCCCGCGTACCGACAATAGCAATGACGCTACGGAAAACTCATCAGTACTAAGCTGAGCAAGTGTTTGATTGAAACGAACTTTAATGTCCTCGGCATGTTCGCGTATCTTAAGTTCCGATTCCAGCATCTCCTGCTCCTTTTCCTGCAAGTTGGCTTTGGTAAGCTCTTCCAATTGAAAAGTTACAAAATCGGATTGCAGCCGAAGAGCCTCCGATTCGCTTTTAAGCGTCTCCAGATCTAGTTTTGCTTTCTTATAATTTTTCCAGGCACCTTCGTAACGTGTTTTAATGTCTTGGTTTCCAGCTAAGCTGTCAATCAGCTCAATCTGAAAGCCTTTATTGCCTAGCTCCAGCGTTTCGTGCTGCGAGTGGATGTCCAAAAGGCGTTTGCCAATTCTTTTAATCACGTCAAGAGTGACGGGCGTATCGTTTACAAAAGCGCGACTCTTTCCCCCTGCTGCTATTTCGCGCCTCAAGATAGTTTGATCGTAATAATCCAATTCTTCCGCATCAAATAACGATTTCAGCTTGCTATCTCTAAGCTCAAAGTGAGCTTCCGTTATACATTTTTCGTTTTCATCCCAAAGCATTTTTGAGTCGGCTCGATTTCCCAGCAATAAACCAATCGCACCAAGCATGATCGACTTTCCAGCCCCGGTTTCCCCCGTAATCACATTCAATGATTTATCTGGCTCCAGTTCTAACTGCTGAATTAAGGCGTAATTTTTGATAGAGAGGTGTTTGAGCATACCGCCACAATATTAATTGATTTGTTAGTTCCTTTTAAAAATGAATGCTGCATTAATCCTATTTTTGTGCCCTCAATGAAGAAGATTTTCTTATTTCTTTTATTTTTTATCCCACTTTTTACAATTGCTCAGAAGAGGGTAAGAATTCAGCATTCTGATAATTTTAAGGGATCGATCAAAGACGGAGTGCGCATAGAGCGGCTAATTGGTCATGTGCACCTCATTCAGAACACAACAACCATTTACTGCGATTCTGCATGGGTGTATAGATCTGAAAACCGCGTAGAAGGATTTGGGAGGGTACACATTATCGATGGCGACTCGGTGGATTGTACTTCGAATGGTCTTTCTTACGATGGCAATAGGCGATTAGCAAAGCTGCGTAGAAACGTGGTTTTTTCTAAATTGGGAATAGCAAAACTGTATACCGATAACCTCGATTATGATCGCCCAAAAGGGGAAGCGCGTTATTTTAATGGTGGAAAATTGGTGGATAGCATCAACACCCTCACCAGTTCGAAAGGTTATTACCAACTATCTTCTAACCTAGCTTCCTTCAAAAAAAATGTAGAGGTGGTAAATCCAGACTACACCATGAAATCAGATACACTACAATACAACTCAAAAACTAAAATTGTGTATTTTAGGGATTCAACTGTCTTAGTGGATAAGGAGGGTGGTTCCGCGGTGTACAAAAGCGGTACTTACAACACGGTAATCAAAAGCTCAAACCTTAATAAAGGGGTAATTGAGACGCCCGAATTCAAAATTGTGGGTGAAAAATATTTTATAGATGACGCAAAGAAAACTTACAAATCCAAAGGCAATGTGGTGATGACTTCCAAGGAGGACAACCTGATTATTTACGGAGACGATATCGATTACAATAAAAAGAAAGGTATTTCAAAAGTTTACGGCCATGCTTTTGCTGCAAAAGTGGGAGACAATCAAGACACTCTTTACATTTCTGCAGATACCCTCGTTTCTATTGAGAATAAAGACACCAAGAAAAAGCGACTGCTGGCGTATCGACATGTCAAAATTTTCAAGTCCGATTTGCAGGGGTTGGCTGATTCACTGGCCTACAGCAGTGCAGATAGCACTATTCGTTTCTTTAAAGACCCCGTATTGTGGGCGGAAGAAAACCAAATGACATCGGATTCCATTCGGATATTGCTGAAAAAGAAAAAAATTGATAAGCTATATCTCGTAGGAAATTCATTTGTGGCATCGCAGGATTCTATGAAAAACTTCAACCAAATTAAGGGTCGTAAAATGACGGCTAATTTTGATGGAAAAAATATAAGGTCAGTAATTGTTCAAGGAAATGGTGAAAGTATCTACTATGCGCTTCAAAAGACCGAACCCAAAGCGGATTCGCTAAAAGCTGTTTCCGAAACAATGGGTATGAACAAAATTATCTGCAGCAACATGAAAATCAATTTTGTTCAAGGCAAGGTAGATAACATCACTTTTCTGATAAAACCGGACGCCTCATTTATACCCCCCCATGAACTAAAAGAAGATCTGAAAAAACTTAAGGGATTTTCTTGGCGAGGAGAGGCAAGGCCCTCCAAAAAGAGTGTAGTGCTGCGATAAGCAGAACAAAACGGCCATTTCCACTAGTTATTATGCCTTTTAAAAAAAATAATTATCGGATTCATTAATCTATCTACTTCGTTTTACTAAATTGTCCGATATTATGAGTGGAGTATGAAGCAGTTTCTAATCATTTGTTTGATTGCTTTTTCTACTGAAAACATTTTTTCTCAAACGTTAGAACTACTCGATAAGCAAGATTTTTATCAAACTACTTCTGTTCAAAAGCTGAGAATTCCACTTCGGCTCAAAAATAACTCTGACAAACAACAAACTTACATTGTTCGAAATGTTTCGGGCGAAATGGGCAGTCCACCGAAGGGCTACTTTTGCGCCAACAATAGTTGTCAGGAACTTGGAGTGACTGATTTCTCGGTTACAATCGAGGGGAATGAAACAATTCAAAGTCTTTACTTTGTACTTGAAACTGGCATAATAAGTGGCCAAACGAGCTTAAAATTTGAATTCTTCTTGAAAGGTGTGGCTAAGGAAGTTGCCGAGCATTCCGTCACGGTAAGTGTTGAAGAAAGATCAAAAGCCTATATTTTTCAATCGAAAGAGATTACACTTCAGGATGTTTATCCCAATCCCGCCTCAGATCAGGCATTTATGGAGTATAAAATAAATAGTGAAAATGTTAAAGCTAAATTGCTAATTCATAACATTCTAGGTAGAGTTTTGGGGGATTATCAATTGCCATCATCAGAAACAAAACTAAAAATTCCAACCGAAGACCTGCCCATCGGTGTTTATTTCTACACCATTTACATTGATCAAGAGGCAGTGTTAACCCGAAAACTTATTGTGCGGAAGTGAAACTAAAATTCCTTTTTGACAGTCTCAAGCTATAAAGATTGAAATTTGTCTTTCGAGTCGTATATTTGCAGGCTTAAAAAAACGCTTTCCTCGATGTTTAATTGGGTTTCTTATCGAGCTATCTATAATCTCAGGACAATTTTGGCTGTTTCTGTAATATTGATTTTAGCCAATTGTAGCAAGTTTAGAGCTGTGGAAAGAAGTGAAGACTGGCGCGTAAAATATGATGCAGCCCTAAGTTATTATGAAAAGAAAGACTATTATCACTCATCCATTCTTTTTGAGCAGATTCAACCCATTGTTCGTGGTTTGCCGGAGGGCGAAAAGGTAGAATTCTATTTAGGATATTGCCGTTACTACGAAAAAACCTATTTGCTGGCATCCAATCAGTTTAAGACGTTTTACGAGACCTACGGGCGAAGCCAACTTGCTATCGAAGCTCGCTTTATGTATGCCTACTCTCTTTATATATCTTCTCCTGATTTTAATTTAGATCAAAAAAGTAGTGTTGAGGCGATGGCGGCCATGCAAAATTTTTTAAACATGTATCCTTCCAGCACTTTTCAGGAGAAGGCTGTAGGAGTAATTGCAAACTGTCAGGAGAAACTTGAGCGAAAGGGATTTGAAGATGTAACTCTATATTTAAAATTAAAGCAATACAAAGCTGCCATTGTGGCTATGGATGGCTTTCGTAAAAATTTTCCAGACTCTCACTATATTGAAGAACTTCTATATAAAAAGATCATTGCGCAGCATGCATTGGCTGACCAAAGCATTTCAACGAAACAGTTAGAACGTTATAACTTAACGTTAGAGTCCTATCGCGAATTGGTAGATACCTACCCTAACAGCGCATTCTTAAAACAAGCAGAAAAATTGTATTCCGATAGCCTAGAAAAGGCCAATAAATTAAAACCGAAAAACTCTAATTCTTAAACTACATGGCAGCACAACCGTCAATAATTACGCGCGATATCGATAAGATAACAAAGGAAACTGGTAACATCTACGAATCGGTGGTCGTTATTTCGAAAAGGTCAAGACAGATTGCAATCAATATAAAAGAAGAGCTCAACGGAAAGCTTTCAGAGTTTGCCACAACGGTTGATAATTTGGAAGAGGTTTTTGAAAACCGTGAGCAAATAGAAATTTCCAAATTCTATGAACGAATGCCAAAACCTACTTCGTCAGCAATAGAAGAGTTTCTTGAAAGCAAATTGATGTACAGGCTTCAGGGGCAAGAGCCAACCGTTGAATTATAAGCCGACATGCTTGCTGGCAAGAAAATTCTGCTAGGAGTATGCGGCAGTATTGCGGCCTACAAATCAGCAGTTCTTGTGCGGCTTTTGGTAAAAGCCGGGGCAGAGGTGAAAGTGATCATGACACCGTCTGCTCATAATTTTATAACCCCTCTAACGCTAGCTACGCTTTCTAAAAATCCGGTTTTTAGTAAGTTTATTAAAGATGATGCTGGGCAATGGAACAACCACGTAGAGTTGGGGCTTTGGCCGGATGTCTTTGTGGTAGCTCCTGCCTCCGCCAACACCATTGCGAAACTAGCCAATGGTATTTGCCAAACGTTATTAGATGCCACTTATCTATCTGCTCGATGTCCAGTTTTGTTCGCCCCGGCAATGGACTTGGATATGCTTCAACACCCGTCTACATGCAGCAATTTTGATAAGCTTAAATCATTTGGCAATCAAATTATAGCCCCTGGCTTCGGTGAACTTGCCAGCGGATTGATAGGAAATGGCCGAATGGCCGAACCCGAAGAAATACTAAGTTATTTATCTAAACACGTTGGAAAAAAACTCATGCTTAGTGGAAAAAAGGCACTCGTTACTGCTGGCCCCACATACGAAGCGATTGATCCGGTTCGTTTCATAGGAAACAATTCAAGCGGAAAAATGGGTTTTGCCATTGCAGAAAGCCTAGCAGGGATGGGGGCAGAAGTTATTTTAGTTTCTGGCCCTACCGCTCAGTCTGCTAATCACCATAATATTACGACCTACCCTGTCGTTTCTGCAGAAGAGATGTACCAAAAGTGTATCGATTTTTTTGATGGAATAGACATTGCTGTCCTTTCGGCTGCTGTGGCAGATTATCGCCCTGTTTTGGTGGCCGATCAAAAAATTAAAAAGACGGAAGGGAATCTTGTTATTGAACTCACTAAAACAAAAGATATAGCGGCCGAACTGGGAAAAAAGAAAAAAGATCGACAATTGATTGTCGGATTTGCATTGGAAACAGAGAATGAAAAAAGCAACGCTGAAAAAAAGTTAGAAACAAAGAACTTTGATTTGATTGTGCTTAATTCGTTGCGCGATTCCGGAGCTGGATTCGGCCACGATACTAATAAAATTTCGATCATGGATCGAAACAAAAAAATAGAGGAGTTTAGTTTGAAATCAAAAAAAGAAGTGGCCAATGACATTGTCAATGCGATTGGCAACCTACTCCATGCAAAAGCCTAGTTTACTCCTTGCTCTTCTTTTTACAACCGCTGCGTCAGTCGGTCAAGAACTAAACTGCAAAGTGGTAATCAACGACCAACAGGTAGCCAGCAGTGATCGGTCCGTCTTTAAAGACATGGAGCGCGCATTCGCCAATTTCATGAACACACGAAAATGGACGACCGATACTTACAAGAATCATGAAAAAATAAGTTGTTCAATTTTCTTGAATATACAGCCCAACAACAACCCATCGATCGGCAACTTCAAAGCAAGTGCACAAATCACTTCTTCTCGGCCTGTTTTTCATAGTAACTACGAAACCATATTATTGAATTTTGCTGACCGTGATTGGGAATTTGAATACATAGAATCGCAGCCACTTGAATACAATGATAACAGCTACATCAGCAATCTTACCTCCATTCTTGCCTACTACGCCTATGTTATCATCGGAATGGACGATGATTCTTTTGCTGAACTTGGTGGCACCACATATTTTCAAAAAGCTCTTAATGTTGTAAATAATGCTCAAACCTCTGGCCGCAACGGATGGCAAGCGTTGAGCGGTACCCGAAATCGCTATGCGTTAATTGAGAATATCAACAATCCTCAAATGCTTGATCTCCGCAAAAATACGTATAGGTATCATCGCCTTGCCTTAGACACTTACGACAAGACCCCGGAAGCGAGTAGAGAAATAATTCTGGATGTGGTAAAGACGGTTAAAAAGGTTTGGAACATAAACCCAACTTCCATTTTTGTGATCTCCTTCTTTGATACAAAGGCGGTTGAATTGGCTAATATCTTTTCAGAAGGTAGTATCGGTATAAAGCGTGACTCATACGACATTCTTACTTCGATCGACCCAAAAAGAACTGTTTACCAAAAGATAATTTCTAATTGAATTTACAAGGCCTACCTTTATGAGGTCATGCAAGATCGATTCAACACTTTCATCGGCACGCTAGTTTCGCCCTCACAAAAGATTTTACTTGCCGTAAGTGGTGGTTTAGACTCCACGGTGCTGTTAGACTTAGCAGCGAAAGCTAATCTGAACTTTTCGGTTGCGCATGTGAATTTTGAATTGAGAGGCGAAGACTCAAATGGCGATGAGTGTTTCGTAAAAGAATTAGCCGAGCAATACGGAGCCGCGTTTTTCGTAACAAGGTTTGATACGCTCACTTTCGCAAAAAAGCATGGCATAAGCAAGCAAATGGCTGCTCGACAACTGCGCTACCTGTGGTTTGCAGAAATAATGAGGAAAGAGAAAATAGACTTTTTGATGACCGCCCATCACTTGAATGATAATATAGAGACTTCTCTTCTTAATTTTGTTCGAGGCACAGGCATTAGCGGTATGCGCGGCATGCCCTCTCAAGCCGATAAGCTAATACGACCACTTTTACTTTTCAGAAAGGAAGAGCTTCAATTCTACGCAAAAAATAAAAACTTAAAATGGAGAGAAGATGTAAGCAACAGCAGTTCCAACTATCATCGTAATTTTTTACGTCATGAAGTTATTCCAAAACTAAAGGAAATCAATCCGTCCTTAGAGAACACATTTCTACACAATGCCACACGATTCAATGCCGAAGAGGAGCTAGTCAAATTTGCGCATCAATATTTAGCTACTCAATACGTTTCACAAAACAATAATCAGGTGATAATTTCAAAAGAAGTTATTAGCCAATTTCATAACAAAGCGGGAGTTCTTTGGGAACTGATTAAAGAGTATGGGTTTAATGTGGATCAATGTGAATTGGTTATGGATTCAATTTTTGGTCAATCTGGGAAACAATTTCATACAAATGAATTTACGCTTACTATTGATCGTGAATCATTTATTATCACAAAACAGTCTATTGAAAACCAACTGATAGAAATCAAAGAAAACGATACATCTATTGAGCTCAACAATTGTGAAATAACCCTAACTGAAACACAAAATGTAGCATTTTCTTCTAGCCCCCTAGAGGCGTATCTTGATAGGGACTGTCTCAAATTTCCGTTACGTATTCGCACCCGGAAAAATGGAGATCTCTTTTACCCATTGGGTATGGATAAAAAGAAAAAAGTGAGTGATTTCTTGATCGATGAAAAAATCTCGATGCCCGATAAAAATAAGGTTTTAGTGATGGAATCAGAAAATAATATCTGTTGGGTTGTTGGCTATCGCATTGATGATCGCTTTAAAATAACCAACCAGACAAAATCGATCTTGCATTTGAAAATAAAGTACCGAATTAGATAAAAATCTTTTTTGTTTCATGATGAGGTTGATAAATTGCCGCCTGTAAATTAACCCTGATCAAATATAAACCTGTCGAAAATGAAAGTAACTGTTGTCGGAGCTGGAAATGTAGGTGCCACATGTGCAGATGTATTGGCATATAAAGAAATTGCAAATGAAATTGTTTTGGTGGACATCCGAGAGGGATTTGCGGAAGGAAAAGCACTTGACATTTGGCAAAAAGCTCCGATTGATTTGTATGACAGTCGAACAATTGGCTCAACTAATGACTATGTAAAGACTGCCGGTTCAGATGTGGTGGTGATTACTTCGGGGCTTCCACGTAAGCCAGGCATGACGCGCGATGATTTAATTGGCACCAATGCCGGAATCGTGAAGTCGGTTACTGAAAACGTTGTGAAACATTCGCCAAATGCAATTATCATTGTCGTTTCAAATCCATTGGACGTAATGACCTATCAAGCGCATATTACCTCCAAGCTTCCCCGCACCAAAGTAATTGGTATGGCTGGCATTCTGGATACCGCTCGCTATAGGGCTTTTTTAGCGGAGGCGCTAAATGTATCACCAAAAGATATTCAAGCAATGCTGTTAGGTGGCCATGGCGATACAATGGTGCCGCTTCCGCGTTATACAACTGTGGGAGGGATCCCAGTTACTGAATTGATCGATAAAGATAAATTGAATGCTATTATTGAACGCACCAAAGTGGGGGGCGGAGAGTTGGTGAAATTAATGGGAACATCCGCTTGGTACGCGCCTGGTTCTGCTGCCGCACAGATGGTGGAAGCGATTGTAAAAGATCAAAAAAGAGTACTTCCTGTTTGCATACAATTAGATGGAGAATACGGTATAAAAGATTGCTATTTGGGGGTACCCGTTGTGTTGGGTAAGAATGGCGTTGAACGAGTAATTGAACTTGATTTGAACTCAGACGAAAAAGCACTGCTAGAAACCAGCCGCCAGCATGTGAAGGAAGTAATGGCTGTTTTGGATAATCTCTCAAAATAAGATCAAAGAGTATATTTATAAGTAGAAAATGCCAGATGTAAGTCTGGCATTTTGCTTTATATCAACTTGAACTACTTCGCAACAAAAATCGCTATACCCTTGCCGCCATTAACAACTCAATATTTTTGTATTTCATACCAAATTTGTGTGCCAGCGACTCATTTGTTAATCCACCTTTATAAGTATAAACCCCTTTCATAAACCACTTGTGGGCAAAGATCATCGCTTCTACCCCACCTTCTTCGGCAGCGCGAATAATGGTTGGCGTAAAGATATTGCTTAGTGCCGTTGCGGCCGTATGGGCTACCCGCGAGGCAACGTTTGGCACGCAATAATGAATTACATCATACTTTCTAAAGACAGGCTTATCATGAGTAGTTATTTCAGAAGTTGCTACGCATCCCCCTTGGTCAATACTTAAATCAATAATTAAAGAATCTGGCTTCATTTGACTCACCATTTCTTCACTAATGACATGGCGAATTTTGCCCTTCTCAGCTCGTAAAGCGCCAATTACAACATCGGCCTTTTTTAAACTTTCGCTTAGCGTACTGGTGTCTATGGTAGAGGTGTAAAATTGATGACCAAGTGTGTGCTTTATTCTACGCAGCTTATAGATCTGATTATCGAAAACTTGAATCTCCGCACCTAAGCTAAGCGCAGCCCTTGCCGCGTACTCCGCAACAGTTCCTGCACCTACAATTACTACTTTTGTAGGTGGAACACCAGTTATCCCACCCAAAATTACTCCCTTACCTTTATTCACAGTACTCAAGTACTCGGCAGCAATTAATATTACCGTGCTGCCTGCTATCTCACTCATAGCGCGTATAATTGGCATCCCCCCTACTTTGTCCTCGATAAACTCATAGGCCAACGCGGTCACTCGCTTTTTTGTAATCGCGTCTATATATTCTTTATCCAGATTACCTAGTTGCAGTGCGGAGATAAGCGTTTGCCCTGGTTTGAAAAACTCAAGTTCTTCCAACGTGGGCGGCTCAATCTTGAGAATCACTTCTGCTTTGTATACTTCCAATGGAGAATATACGATTTTTGCGCCCGCCTCGCTATACAGCTTGTCGCTAAATTTAGAACCTTCTCCGGCCTTCGTCTCCACCATAACTTCATGGCCTTGTGATGTGAGCAGCGCAACAGCATCAGGTGTTAAACTGATCCTGTTCTCTTGTAATGAAATCTCCTTCGGTAAACCAATTGCAAATGAATGTTTGCTTCGCTTTACTTGAAGTAATTCTTCTTGCGGATATAAGCTGCTCTTAGCAAGGGCTTCAAATCCGCTCTTCTTTTTTTCACTCATTCTTTCGATATTCTATTTTTCTAAACCCGCTCGCTTCCACACTTATTGCTATTTCAAAAAAAGAATCAGGTAGCAGCGAGGAGATTTTTTCTGGCCACTCTATGAAGCAAAAGTTATCAGAATAAAAATATTCCTCCACGCCAATATCCACTGCCTCTTCTTCCTTCTTAATCCGATAAAAATCAAAATGAAAGACTTTTCTTTCAGTAGCTGAATATTCGTTGACAATAGAAAAAGTAGGGCTTTGAACGGTTTCTTTAACACCTACTTGTTTGGCGATCATTTTAATCAGGGTGGTTTTCCCAACCCCCATTTCCCCTCTAAAAACCCAAACTCTTAAATCGCCCGCAGCTTCTTGAAGAAGGCGAGCGGCCTCGTCTAGTTGCTGAAAATCATAATGAAATACCGACTTCACGCCTACCATTCGCACCTATGTATTTTTACTCTTCAAAAAAATTAAGGGAATTATCATTTCTTCCAAACTAACCCCCCCATGCTGAAAAGTATCCTTATAAAAATTTACATAATAATTGTAGTTGTTAGGGTAAGCAAAAAACTGATCTTCAATTGCAAAAACATAGGTGGTTGACATGTTTCCTTTCGGAAGAAATAACCGCTCAGGTTTCGGTGCCTCCATCACCTTATCTCCTTCATAACCGAGGTTCTTACCTTGTTTATAGCGCAAGTTAGAATTGACTGTTTTATCGCCCACAATTTTAAAGGGTCGCTTTACGCGGATGGTTCCGTGGTCAGTGGTGATGATTACTTTCACCTTCTTCTCAGAAATTTTCTTAATAATATCCAGCAATGGAGAGTGCGAAAACCACGATTTTGTAAGCGAACGATAGGCCGCTTCATCGGGAGCCAGCTCTCGAATCATTGCCATGTCCGTTCGCGCGTGTGAAAGCATGTCGACAAAATTGTATACGATTACATTTAAATCATTCTTAAATAAGTTATTGATGGTATCAACTAAGTCACGACCCTCCTCTAGCTTTTTGATTTTATGGTAGGAGGACTTTATGTTTATGTTGTTTCGTTTCAGTTGCTTCTGTAAAAATTCGTCTTCAAAGTTATTTTTGCCATCGTCTTCGTCTTCGCCTACCCATAAATCGGGGTTTGTTTTTGCTATCTCACTGGGCATCATTCCAGCAAAAATTGAATTTCGGGCATAGGCCGTAGTGGTAGGCAATATCGAGTAATAGGTCTCTTCATGCTCTACCGTTAAATACTCTGAAACAATAGGTTCAATTACTTTCCACTGGTCAAACCGAAGATTATCAATCACAATCAAAAAGGTGGGTGTTCCTTCTTTTAATTCGGGGAATACCTTTTTTTTAATAATTTGATGTGAAAGTAGAGGTCTGTCGGCTTTCGGATCATTTAACCAGCTTTCATAATTGCGCTTGATAAATCGGCAGAAATTAACATTTGCCTCCACCTTTTGCATGTCTAACACCTCCGACATACTTTGGTTATCGGCCTCGTCCATCTGCAATTCCCAATAGATCAATTTCTTATAGATGTCTGCCCATTCTTCGTGGCTCAAACTATCGGTAAAGGCCAAGCTTATTTTTTGAAATTCTTGTTGATAACCGAGGCTAGTCTTTTCCATCACTAACCTTTTGTTATCAAGTATCTTTTTTACCGATAGCAAAATCTGGCTTGGGTTAATTGGTTTGATCAAATAATCGGCAATTTTCCCACCAATGGCCTCCTCCATAATATGCTCCTCCTCATTTTTTGTGATCATCACCACCGGAAGATTAGGCTTTAGGTTTTTAATTTGATTCAACGCTTCTAGCCCCGACATGCCGGGCATATGTTCATCCAAAAAAACCAAATCAAAATTTCGTTGTTCGCACAATTCTATCGCTTCAAAACCATTGTTTACAGGAGTTATTAGATAACCACGTTGCTGAAGAAATAAAATATGAGGTTTCAACAAATCAATCTCGTCATCGGCCCACAAAATGGTATAATTATGCATACGTTGGTTTTAAAAAATCTTTCTAATTTACGATTGAATTATCAATTATCAATTTCATTTTTCAAGTTACCTTTACTGCCACTATTCTTGCCAACTTCTAGTATCTACTTTGAACAAAAAGAAAATCATTAATGACCCCGTTTATGGGTTTATCGCCATCACCAATGACTTGGTGTTTGACGTCATTCAGCATCCGTATTTTCAGCGGCTTCGCCATATTAAACAACTCGGCCTTACCGACTTTGTATATCCGGGTGCGCTGCATACCCGCTTCCATCATGCGCTTGGCGCGATGCATTTAATGAGCAAGGCCTTGGACAGCCTCCGAACCAAGGGAATTGAAATTTCGAACCCAGAGTACGAAGCTGCACAATTAGCCATCTTGCTACACGACATTGGTCATGGCCCATTTTCGCACGCGCTTGAAAATACATTCTTCCCCACCATTAAGCACGAAAGCCTTTCCTATCTGTTTATCAAAGATTTAAATACCCATTTTGACAATAGATTAGATCTTGCTCTACAAATTTTTCGAGACAGTTACTCAAGAAAATTTTTCCACCAATTAGTAAGCAGCCAGCTTGACATTGATCGACTGGATTATTTGACACGCGATAGTTTTTTTACGGGAGTCAAGGAAGGCTCAATAAGTGCGGATAGAATTATCTCTATGATGACCATCATCAAAGATGAATTGGTAATTGAAGAAAAAGGCATATACAGCATCGAGAACTTTTTACAAGCAAGAAGGTTGATGTTTTGGCAAGTTTACCTTCATAAAACCTCCATAAGCGCTGAACGAATACTCGTAAATTTAATGCAACGAGCGCACTACTTGCTAAAGGCCGGAGAAAAATTGATATGCAGCGAATCTTTGACTTTATTGCTTAGCCAAGAGTTTACAATAGATCAATTTGTGAATGACAGGGCGCTCAGAGCTGCCTATGGAGATCTAGATGACAACGATGTTTGGGGAGCTATAAAACTCTGGAAAAATCATTCTGACTTTATTTTGAGTTACCTATCAACTTGCTTAATCAATCGAAATCTATTTAAAATTTCACTATCGACAGAAGCAGTAAAAAAAGACCAACTCAACCTCATCAAAGAAAACATTTGCAAGACCTACAACGTGCTGAGAACCGATAGTAAATTTCTTTTTTCGGTGGGCAGCGTCACTAACGAGGCTTACATAGCAGATGGCAACACAATTAACATTCTTTTAAAAACCGGAAAACTGATTGACATCGCTGAAGCCTCTGACCTTTCAAATATTAAAGCAATAAGTAAAATCGTGAAAAAAAATTATATGTGCTGGCCTAAAAATGTATCTTTGATTTAACGTTAACATTTAAAAAGTTTTAGATGGAGTTTACAGTTCAGCAAATCGCAGGCATGTTGAGGGGAAGTATTTCGGGGGATGCAAGCCGCAAAATCAACATGCTGGCAAAGATTCAAGAGGCAAAACCAGGTCAAATAGCATTTCTGTCCAATCCAAAATATGAGCACTATTTATATACTACGCTCGCGAGCGCAGTAATCGTAAAGAAGGACATCGAATTAAAAAAAGAAATTGATGCCACTTTAATCCTTGTTGACGATCCTTACCTAAGTTTCACTGTTTTACTGGAAGAGTACCATAAACTCACATCGTTTCAGAAAGTAGGCATAGAACAACCAAGTTACATAGCCGAAAATGCTATGGTAGGAAATTATATCTATAGAGGTGCCTTTTCTTACATAGGCAACAACGCAAAGATTGGGGATAATGTGAAAATCTACCCACATGCATACGTAGGAGACGATGTGGTAATTGGCGATAACTGCATCCTACAATCGGGTGTTAAATTATATTCTGGCACCCGAATAGGCCACAATTGTACCATCCATGCGGGAGCGGTAATTGGTAGCGATGGCTTTGGTTTCGCACCACAAGCGGACGGGAGTTATAAAACCATTCCCCAACTAGGCAATGTGGTAATTGAGGACAATGTTTCAATTGGTAGTAATACGGTAATTGATTGCGCCACCCTATTTGGAGATGCTACCATTATACACAGGGGTGTTAAATTGGACAATCTCATTCAAATTGCCCACAATGTAGAAATAGGCCAAAACACCGTAATTGCAGCCCAAACGGGCATTTCTGGCTCAACCAAAATTGGTGAAAATTGCATTATTGCCGGCCAAGTGGGAATTGCCGGTCATTTAGTGGTAGCAAACAAAATTGGAATTGGTGCTCAAGCCGGAATCGGTAAATCCATAGACAAAGAAGGCGCGAAGATAATGGGATCCCCAGCTTTTGATGTCAAAAGCTATTATAAATCGTACGCGGTTTTTAAGAAATTGCCTTCCTTAAACGAAAGAATGACAGAACTTGAAAACAGACTTAAGGTAACATCCACGGTGGATGGATCGCCTTACGCAAACGATAAAGTCAATTAGGGAGCCTCAAAAATTCAGTTTGCGATTATTTTCAGCTTATTTTCAGCTAAATTTCCCCCTTAGTACGGATAAAGTTTTAATTTCGCCTCCTTTATTACCATGATGTTAAATCATAAACAACAAACTATTAACAAATCGGTGACCCTTTCAGGGGTTGGGCTTCATACCGGGGTTCAGACCAATATGACGTTCGTCCCTGCAAAACCGAATCATGGGATAAAATTTCAACGTATCGATTTACCTGGTTCCCCCATTGTAGACGCAGATTGCGACCTTGTGGTAGATGTTTCCAGAGGGACAACCATCGAAAAAAGTGGGGCCAGAATTAGCACTATTGAACACACCCTTGCTGCCTGCGTTGGATTAGAAATTGATAATGTGTTAATTCAATTAGATGGACCAGAACCTCCTATTATGGACGGAAGTTCTATCCAATTTGTGAACATTCTCAACGAAGCAGGCCGGGAAGAGCAAAATGCGCTGCGCGATTTTTATGAAGTGCAAGACAGTATTTGGTACCGTGATGCCTCCAGAAACGTAGAAATAGCCGCACTTCCACTCGATGATTACCGGGTAACGGTCATGATCGATTACAACTCTCCCGTTTTGGGAAGTCAGCACGCGTCAATTACCAACATTCAGCAGTTCGAAAAAGAGATTGCTTCCTGTAGAACATTCTGTTTTCTCCATGAGTTGGAGATGCTCTATAAAAACAATTTGATTAAAGGGGGAGATTTAAACAACGCCATCGTCATTGTTGATCGAGTGGTAGAGCCACACGAACTGGATAATATTGCCCGAATGTTGGGAAAACCTAAAGTAGAAGTAAAAAAAGAAGGAATACTCAATAACATTGAACTTCGCTACAACAATGAACCCGCCAGGCACAAGCTGTTAGATATTATTGGCGATCTTTCGTTGGCCGGACGCCCACTAAAAGCACAGATTTTAGCGGCAAGACCAGGACATGCAGCAAATGTTGCGTTCGCAAAAAAGTTAAAAAAGGCCATGAGCGAGTCAGATAAAAAGGGAGTACCAAGGTACAACCCAAATCTGCCACCGGTAATGGACATAAACAAAATTGCTGCCACCCTTCCCCACAGGTATCCATTCTTGTTAATCGACAAGGTTATTTATTTGGATAGCGAAAGCGTAGCGGGTATAAAAAACGTAACGATGAACGAGCCTTTCTTTCAAGGGCATTTTCCTGGCAACCCAGTAATGCCAGGTGTTTTACAAGTAGAAGCGATGACTCAAATGGGCGGAATTTTGGTGTTGAATACAGTTCCTGATCCTGAGAATTACTGGACTTATTTTTTAGGAATTGACGACTGCCGTTTCCGAAAAATGGTGTTACCAGGAGATACGTTAGTTATTCAATGTGATTTGCTTGCCCCCATCAAAAGGGGCATTGCCAAGATGCGTGGCCGTGGTTACGTTGGAAATACCTTAGTGTGTGAAGGAACGATGACCGCCCAAATTGTACGTAAAAACGCATGACTTACTCAGCACTCGTAAACGTACATCCCCAGGCTAGGATTGGAAACAACGTAACCATTGAACCTTTTGCCACCATCCATAAGGATGTAGAAATTGGCGATGGCACTTGGATTGGCCCCTATGTTACTATTATGGACGGTGCCAGAATAGGTAAGAATTGCAAAATATTTCCAGGAGCCGTTATCTCTGCCGTTCCACAAGATCTTAAATTCAAAGGCGAAGTGACCACAGCTGAGATCGGAGATAACACTACTATCCGCGAAAGCGTAACGATTAATAGAGGGACGGTTGATAAATACAAAACGGTAATAGGTTCAAATTGCCTTCTAATGGCCTATGTACACGTAGGTCACGATTGTATTATTGGTAACAATTGCATTCTTGGCAACGTGGTTCAGTTGGCAGGCCATGTGGAAATTGAAGATTACGCAATTTTTGGTGGCTCGTGCTCGGTGCAACAATTTTCGAGGATTGGTTCGCATGCTTACATTGGAGGAGGGTCCTTGGTTCGAAAAGACGTGCCTCCATACACAAAAGCCGCTCGCGAACCGCTCTCTTATGCAGGAATCAACACAGTGGGGCTGCGCAGAAGAGGGTTCGACTCTGAAAAAATATCTGAAATTCAGGAGATCTATCGCTACATTTTCATGAAAGGGTTGAACAACTCAACTGCGTTGGACTTGATTGAGCAAGAACTACCCGAGAGCTTTGAGCGGCACTATGTCGTTCAATTTATCAAAACCTCAGAACAAGGCATAATGAAAGGTTTTACTACCAGCACCACGTCATTTGAATGAACATAGAAGTTGAAAATCTCGGAAAGCGATTCAACCGCGAATGGATTTTCAAAAAGCTCACTTTTCTATTTGACGCTGGAACTACCTACGCTATCGTTGGCCCCAATGGCTGTGGCAAGTCCACCCTTCTTCAAGTGCTCTGGGGGCAATTGCCGCAAAGTGTAGGAAAGATTAAGTACACACGAAGCAGTGAGGTAGTAGAAGGCAGTGATGTTTTCGAACACCTAAGCATTGCTACCCCTTACATGGATTTGATTGAAGAATTTACACTGCTTGAAATGGTTGAATTCCATTTTAAATTCAAGAAGTTAAGAAACGGACTATCCACCAATGATTTTCTTGAATTGTTGGAATTGAAACCAGCCAAAAATAAAACCTTGGACAAGTTTTCTTCCGGAATGCGGCAAAGGGTAAAACTTGGGTTAGCTTTCTATAGTGACGTGCAGGCAATATTTTTGGATGAACCCACAACCAATTTAGACAAGACCTCTACGCAATGGTACTTAAAAAATCTTCACGGCCTACCGAAAGATATGCTGATTTTTATTGCCTCCAACCAAGAGCATGAATACCCAAATGACGCGAAGAAAATAGAGATTTTAAACTACAAATAGGTTACTACACGTTGCCACGCATCATCTAAGAAAGATTGAGGCGAGAAAATTCGAAAACAAACAATCAAAATTCTTTTTTTTCGAATCCGTTTTTGTAGATTTAGGAGTTTTAATTTTCAACATATTATGAAAAAAATAATGAATTTGGTCTCATCTGCTGGGTTGTTAGTGGCTTTGCTAACTTACGCTTCTTGCGGCTCTAAACCTGTTGAAGTCTTACCAGTTACTGACCAGCAATTGCAAAAACTGTTGTTAACGACTGAAACAAGCGGATCTGTTACCAGCGTCTGGACATTGACTTCAACTTCACTAGATGGCGTTGACAAAACAACAGATTACACTACCAATTTCAAACTTACCCTGAAAGGAACAATTGGGTCTTCATCTACTTCTCCATTTAGTTACGAAACGACAAACCCTGGAAATACAACTATCAAGAAAAGCCCTTGGAATTCTACAGGGTCATTTACTTTTGATGCCGCCTCACCAGCCAACAAAGTTATTAGAGACGATAAAACAGAAGTAACTTATCAGGTTTCTGAAACACAGTTGAAACTTAATTTTAACTTTACTGGTGATGGGTATGCCAGAAATTCTAGAAGTGAAGTAGTTAAAGGAGCTTGGGAGTTTGTCTTTAAGAAATAAATTGTAGTTTTTAACAGGTGTCATTTTTAAACGTTTTTTTTAATTTAAGAGAGTAGAAATGAAAAAAATATTGAATCGAATAGTATTTGTAGGTTTGGTTGGTGCTTTGATCACTTACTCATCGTGCGGTCCGACACCGGAACCCGAGTTGCCTCAAGCTGATCAGCAACTTCAAAAATTGTTAGGAACAACAGCTCGTTCGGGGGCTGCTACGTTAGGTTGGACATGTACCTCCGCAACTCTTGATGGAGTTGATAAGACCGCAAATTATACGTCTGCGTTTACCATAACACTCTCTGGTGAAATTGCCAAGACGCTAGCGGCTGGGGCAACAGCTAGTTTCGATTACACTACAACAAAGCCTACCTACAGCGCATCAGAATCTCCCTTTAGCCCATGGGCAAAAACAGGTAAGTTTACTTTTGATAAAGATGCTCCAGCCACTAAATTAACAAGAGATGATGCTACTGCGATCCAATATTCAGTGAGTGACACAGAACTTGTGATGAATTTTAGCTTCACCGGAACAGGTGTTGACAGATCGGGTGGACGCGTAGAAGTAGTGAAAGGCGCTTGGGTTTTTAAATTCAAAAAGAAGTAATTACCCTCGTTATTTAGATAAAAAAGCCTTTCCTAACCGAAAGGCTTTTTCATTTCCTTATTTTAGCACCACTACGGTAATACCAGCTCCACCCCTATCGGCATGGGCATCTGCAAATGAAGCAACCGCCTTTGTCGATTTTAATTTCTCGCGGATTACTTGGCGCAGAATGCCTTCCCCTTTTCCATGAAGGATGTTGAGTTCGGCCTGTCCCAACAGAATGGCATCGTCTAAGAATTGATCAAGCATTGGTATTGCCTCCTCCACCCGCTTTCCGCGAATATCAAGACTGCTTACAAATTGTGATTGCTTTCGATGAATGTCTATACCCATTGACCTGGCCTTTGTAATTGTTGGGTTGGTAACCGCCAGATCACTGCGGACCAATTGCGTGAGTTTTAAGGTAGATCGCAAGCCACCAAACTGCACAACAGCCGTTTTATCTTTTATGGAGAGAACATCGCCTGTTACCTCCTGACCAATAATCCTCACTTTATCACCTTCTTTTATTAGTTCATTTGAAACTACCTTAGGTAAGTCCTGGTTTGGTTGCACTCTTTGGGTGAGCGTTTGCAGCCCTTTGCGCACCTTGCGTGTTTCCTTTTGCTCGGCCTTGTTTTCTTGAATATGCCGAATCGTTTTTTCGATTTCGCGATTCGTCTCTTTTAGCAAATACGAAGCCTCCTCCCTGGCTTTATTGATAATTTCTTTCTTTTTTAATTCAAGTTCGCTCGATAGCTTTTCATATTTCGCTTGTAACTGAGAAAGCATAACCTCTTTTTGCCTTAATTCCAGTTGTTTTTTTGCTACCTGCTGCTTGTCTTCAGCAACAGATTTCATAAGCGTTTCCAAACCAGTAATGTCTTTACCAATTATATCTTCTGCGGAAGCGAGGGTATGCTGAGGTAACCCTGTCTTTCTTGCTATTTCCAGTGCGAAGGAACTTCCTGGCTTACCAATTTCAAGCTCAAAAAGTGGTTCCAGCTTTTTTGAATCAAAAACCATGGCTGCATTTTTTATCCCTGGATTGTTTTCGACAAATAACTTTAGGTTGTAATAATGAGTGGTGGCCACACCCCAAGTAGATTTTTTCAACAATGTTTCTATTACCGCTTGCGCTATTCCTCCACCGAAATTAGGATCTGTACCCGCACCCAATTCATCCAATAAAATCAGTGTTTGGGGTGTAGCATGTTGAATAAAATAAGCCATGTTTTTTAAGTGCGAACTATACGTGCTTAAGTCATTTTCTATGCTTTGCTGATCACCAATATCAAGAAAGATGTTTTTGAAAATGCCTACCGTTGACTTTTCATGCAATGGAACAAGCAAGCCACATTGCGCCATGTATTGGATGAGACCAACCGTTTTCAGGCATACTGATTTGCCACCCGCATTGGGGCCACTTACCAAAAGCCATCTGTTTTGCGAAGTAATGTTAATGGTGAGAGGCACGAGGTTTCGTTTCCCTTTCAGGCTTAAAAAAAGTAAGGGGTGCCTCGCGTAGAGCCAATTTAAGTCTGGCTCGGCAGAAATAGTTGGCAACAACGCGTCCAAATCGATGGCCAATTTCGCTTTTGCTCTAATAAAATCAAGCTGACCAAGAAACTGATAAGCAAGTTTGAGCGCATCGAGGTAAGTACGCAGCAGCGAAGTTAAATCGCGCAGAATCTTAATTACCTCCCTTCTTTCTGCATGGAGCAAATCTCTAATCTCATTATTAGCTTCCAATACTTCCGCTGGCTCCAAATAAATGGTTTGTCCGGTCGAAGACTCGTCCATAATAAACCCACGAAGTTTACGCTTGTGCTCTGCCAAAATGGGTATTACCACGCGCCCTTCGCGAATAGTTGGCGAAACGCCTTCTGGCACCCAGCCATTGGCGGCAGCTTGCCTAAAAACTTGATCCATCATTCTTCGAACTCGCCCTTCTTCCTCCCGAATTTTTCTCCGCAATCGACTTAATTCCACACTGGCATTGTCTTTTACTTTCCCCGTTTCGTCAATCTTGCCATGAATCGAATTAATTAGTGATGCCGGAAAAGCAACTGGATCAGCAAGCTGAAAAAGGTAGGGATAGATTTCGGAATTCTTGGAAAGGAAGTCATGAGCACTTTTTATTGTCTGTAAGGAAAGGCCAATGGCTAAAAAATCTTCAGATTCAACAAAACTGCCATCAATGGCGATTATTGAAAATAAAGCTGTTGGATCAAAGTAGTTAGCACTGGGAAAAGGCTCCGCTTTTTCAATTATCGACTTAAATTCGAAGGTTTGGTTAAGTTGGCATTTGACAACTGAAACATCGTGAGAGAAGCTAAGTTGACCGAGTTGGTCAATTCCTAGTTGGCAGAGGCAATAGTGTTGGAGCTTTTCGCGAAGCTGCGTGAACCCGAGTTTTTGCTCCAGATCAACAGGATAGATCATTTTTTCGTGCTCTCATCCCCTTTTACCTTCTCAAGAACCGTGAGCGAATCAATCAATATGTCGTACACTTCATTAAAATCATCCGGATGTTGCAGATAATAGTCATACGTCATCTTTAAGGTAGAATCTTGTAGATTTCTTTTGGCAAGAATAGCATTTTCCCTGGGCAGAAAAAGCGCTAATGATGAGTCTCGCTGAATCGGATAACTGCTCAATCGGGCTTCCGCCAAGTATAAATCAATCATAACTGAAGCCAATTGTTGCTTATCTAATACATTGCTCGGCCTTTGTTCCTTTTTCTGACATCCTACGAAGGCGAATATCAAAAAACTAAAAACCAGCGTTTTAACTGAATTGAAAAGATTCTTTTTGATATCTATTTTTTTCGTTGCTTCCATATTTAAACGCTCAAAATTAATCATAATTCACGTATTTTTGGCGGTTAGCGCAAAACGAAACCTGCATCGTTTAATTTTGTGCTGCTAATAAAGTGCCAAGAGTTGAAAGAGCTGTTAAAAAGACTTAGAAAGTATGAAATCCAAATACGCAAGGCGATCAATAGCCAAATGCAAGGAGATTTTCATTCTATTTTTAAGGGTTCGGGATTAGAGTTCGATGAGGTGCGCCCGTATCAATACGGAGATGACGTGCGAACGATCGATTGGAATGTGTCGGCCAAGGGCCACGGAACATTTGTAAAAACATTTAAGGAGGAAAAGGAGCAAACCATTTTCTTCATTTTGGATGTAAGTGCGTCTCAAGAGATTGGTGCCGAAGGAAAGACCAAATTTGACATAGGTAAGGAAATATGTGGCGTGCTAGCACTCTCAGGTGCAAAAGAATCAAACCAACTAGGATTGATTTGCTATTCAGATGAACGCGAGCACTTTATGAAGCCCCGAAAGGGCCTGCCCCAAGCCTATCAACTGATTTACGCATTGGCAAAGCTTAGGCCAAAGTCGCTTAAAACAAATTTGGCCAAAGCAATTTCGTTTGCGTTAAATTCTATCAAAAAGCGAAGCGTAATTGTGATGATATCTGATTTCATTGACGAAGGGTATGAACACAATTTAAAATCGTTGGCTCGGAAACATGATTTGGTTGCTATTCGTATTTGCGATAAACGAGAGACAAACTTGCCTAAACTTGGTATTATACCGGTTCAAGATAAAGAGACAAAAAAAACCATTTGGATCAATACTTCCTTTGGTGGTTTCAGAAGTAATTTGACTGCAAACTATATGTCAAGACAGAAAACACTCGAAGATTTCAGTCGAAAACACCAAATCAATTTTATCAGTATTGATACTGGAGATGACTATGTGCCCAAGTTGCTAAAACTGTTTAAAATCAGGAATAAATCATTAAAACGTGTTTAGTAGAATTTCTCTTTGCTTTCTATTTGTCATTTCAGTTTCCTTCGCCTTATCCGCGCAAAGCGAAAATGAAGTTCGTGTAAACGGAAGGTTTTTAGTGGATAGTGTAAAAATTGGTGAGCTTGTTCCCTATAGCATGACAGCTTCCTATCCATCTAATCTGAATTTAGTATTCCCCGATAGTACGTTCTCATTTGCCCCTTTTGAGTTTAGTAAAAAAAAATATTTCCAAACAAAAACAACTGATAAAGTCAGTTTTGACAGCGCGGTATATTACCTCACCACGTTTGAGATTGACAGCATTCAAACGTTACAACTTCCAGCTTTTCAAATTCTTGAAAAAGACTGCACCGCAGTTTTTGCTGAAATTGACACCGTCTTTTTCAAAAATCTGGTAACGCAAAAATTGGATTCTATTGAAGCACCTGCGTTGCCGCTAAAAACAAATACTGCTTACCAAAATGTAAAATGGCTGCTCGATTATCCTCTTTTGCTTGCTATTGGAGGCGTTTTACTTGTCGCAGTCATTATAGTTTGGATTGTTTTCGGTAAAAGAATCAAAGCGTTTTTTAGAAAAAGAAGATTATCAAAGAATCACGAGGCTTTCCTTAATAAATTTACTTCCACAGTTAGTCAGTTAAGTTCCGACTTCTCTTCGAAGAAAGCGGAAACAACTGCCTTGCTATGGAAAAGCTACATGGAAAAACTAAATGAAGTACCCTATACAAAATTCACCTCAAGAGAGATCATCAATAAAGAAAAAGACGAACGCCTAGGAAATGCACTTCAATTAATTGACCGCATGATTTACGGAGGGAGCTCATACGCGGCAGAATCGTTTGATACCCTTCGCTCATTTGCGAACAACCAATTTAACCAGAAGCTAAAAGAGATAAATCGTGGATAAGTTCTCAGACCCTTGGTATTCGTTTAGTTGGTTTTCTCCCAGCACTTTTAGCGCGTTCACGTGGGCAAATCCACTGCTTTTGTATGGATTGCTGCTTCTACCGATTGCTGTTTTATTGAGGTGGGTTTTGCGCTTTTATTTAAATCAGACATTACCGATCGCACTCGTTAAGAAGGAACTGAAAAGCTCACCTCTCACCGCAGTTAGATTTGTGCCTGATCTACTTATTTTACTTGCCAGTTCGCTGATTGTTGTTGCCCTCGCCAGACCTCAGCGCACGAATGAAAAAGTAGAACAATGGACAGAAGGAATAGACATCATGCTGGCAATGGATATTTCGCAGTCCATGCAAATTGAAGATTTTACGCCCAATCGCTTGGAAGCGGCCAAAACGGTGGCACGTGATTTTATTAAAGGAAGAGTGCAAGATAGAATTGGATTAGTTGTTTTCTCTGGTGACGCATTCTCATTAGCACCACTCACTACCGACTATGATCTGCTCAACGCTTATCTTAACGATGTAAATTTTGAAATGATCGAAAACCGAGGTACAGCTATAGGCAGTGCCATTGCAGTAGTTACTAACAGAATGCGAGAGTCGGAATCAAAATCGAAGGTATGTATCCTTTTGAGCGATGGAGACAATACCGCGGGAAACATTGACCCAATTACTTCTTCCGAACTCGCTGCAGCTTACGGAATAAAAATGTACACTATTGTAGTGGGCAAAGAGGGGCTCGTTCCATTCGGGAAAGACTTCTTTGGCAGGCCTCAAATGGTTGAAAATACAGTTGACGAAACAACTATGCGCAAGATTGCGGCAATTGGTGGAGGCGAATTTTTTCGCGCCACTGATAACCAAGCATTAAAAAGTGTTTTCGAGAAAATTGATCTTTATGAAAAAGCAGAGATAAAGGAAACTCGGTTTAAAGATACCAGCGACTTTTACTTTATTTACTTAAGGTGGGCGATCATTTTGTTTTTGATATGGATCCTTTTGAAGTCCACCTTCATAAGCAACGTGCTACAAGATTAGTTGTTAGGAGTATCTTTTGTCCCTTTCACACCAGAAAGTAAATTTCCAATCGGCTTATAGGTAGCAGAGTTAGGTTTTTCTACTCCTAAAATTCTTGCAATCCATGCCAATATCAGTGCTGAAACAATAAATACAAGGTGAATCATGATCTCAAAATTGAGAGATTCGTAACTTCCTGTTTCCGTTTCAGAATGAATATCAATAAATGTTTTAAGCAGATGAACCCCAGAAATCGAGGCGAGCGAAGACGCCAGCTTTACCTTTAGTCGATCGGCATCCAGATGATCAATCCACTGAGGTCTATCTTCCTGCTCATCAAAATCAATTTTGCTGGTAAAAATTGAGTAACCACCAATAATTACGATAATAAGTAAGTTCATTACCATCGAAATATCTATGAGACCAAGAATCATGAGCATAGCATCTACCTCGCTCATGATGGTAATATTCATGGTTAAAACCACCAATTGTTCAATAAACTTATATACGTATAAAAATGAGCCTACAATTAGACCAAGGTAAATGGGTGCTTGAAGCCATCTTGACGCGAATACCAAGTATTCGACAAATGTTTCTATCGCTCTATTAACTTGACGAAAAACGCTCATATTTTTTTTCAATTAACATGCAAAAATATAACTTTTATTATTAAGGCTACCTATTTGCGGCAATTATTCTAAATCCTGACACTTTGATGGCATTTTATTCTTTTGCTAAATCTTGAGAGAATGCAGAAACAATTGTCTGCCGAATTGAGAAAAGGCAAACTACATCAACGTCTGCGATACAAATATTAACCGAAGCCCAAAACCAATCATTAACACTCCCAGGGTGGCGTTCATGATGTTAAGCAGGCGAGGAGTTATTAGTAATCTTAATTTATCTGCCAAAAACGCCTTGGCAATATCAGTAGCCAACACTGTTACAAGCACAGCCAAAAAGAATAAGAAAAACTCTATCCCTTTCACGTATCCAAAATCGATAGAAGCAACGCTGGTTGTACCTAGCCAAAAAAGAATAATAGTGGGTGTAAAGCCGTTAATAATAAACCCCTTTAACACATACTTGTAATACTTTTTTTCATGCAGGCTTTCGCTGCGTGCATTTTTGTTGGCTTTGCTTTTGAAAAAAAGATAGTAAACTCCAAACAAGATTAGGATGCCTCCGCCACCGTAAGCCATGTATTCCTTCACAACGGGGTTATTGATAAATTGAGCTAACCCAAAATAGCAAACAACTACGTAAAACGTATCGCTCAACGAAACGCCAAAGGCCACCAACACACCTTTCCAAAAGCCACTTTCAATGCTTGTTTGGATAATGGTAAAAAAAACGGGGCCAACAAGAAAGGCCAGCACCATTCCTGTTTTAAAGCCGTTTAGTAGAATAAGCATTTTATTGGTTTATGAAAGCAGTCCATTCTTCTAGCTGCGCCTTTTTAAGTACGCGGGGAAACTTGTTCTGCCCTCCTACTTTCCCTCTCGACTGCATCCAATCATAAAACATTTTAACGGGATGTACGTCCACAAAAACCTCCTTTAAAGCGGCACTTCGTTCCACGGCATAATCATCATTTAGTTCTTTCAAATGAAAATCAATTCGTTCTTTTAACTTCATCTTATCCACCGCATCGTCAGTGCCAACAAACCAATGGTGAGCAAAAAGACTTCCGTAAGGTATTCCAGCAACTGTAAACTCTGTTATAGTGATATTCATTTCGTTAGACACCAGTTCAATAGCCTTGTTCATGTTATCCACCGAAAGGTGTTCGCCACACAAACTCAGAAAGTGTTTGGTTCTTCCTGTAATTACAATCTCAGATTCTTCAATCGAAACAAACTTAATAACATCGCCAACCAAATAACGCCATGCACCTGCGCAAGTGGAAATCAAAATAGCATATTCTTTCCCCTCTTCCACTTCATCAACCAACAAGGTTTGCGCTTCTGGTTTCACTTCGCCTGTTAAGGTAAAATTGCTTTCTTCAAAGGGTATAAACTCATAAAAGATACCATTGTTCAACACCAATCGCATTGATCTACGACCGGGCAACGCTTGGTAGGCGAAGAAACCCTCCGATGCCAAATAGGTTTCGATGTAGTAAATGGGCCGACCTAACAGTTTTTCAAAGCCTTTGCGATAAGGATCAAAAGAAACGCCACCATGAACGTACACGCGGAGATTAGGCCACAGTTCGTGTATATTTTCAAGTTGGTAATGGTCAATGATTTTTTCGAGTAAAATCTGAATCCACGCGGGTACGCCTACTACTATTCCAATATCCCAATCTTTCGCTTTTTTGGTAATTTCTTCAAGCTTTTCATCCCACCCCCGGGTTTTGGCAATCTTTTTTCCTGGCTTATAAAAATGTTGAAACCAAAATGGAAGCTTCGCGGCTTGAATGCCACTCAAGTCTCCTTCAAAATAACTTCCTTTTTTGTTTAAGTGTGTGCTGCCTCCAATCATTAAAATACCTGTAGTGAAAATCTCCGCAGGCAAATCATATTTAGACAGAGTTAAGATCTGGCGAATACTGGTACGCTGCATCGCCTTGGTCATATCTTTGGTTACTGGAATGTATTTTGAGGCGGCTTCAGACGTGCCTGAACTTAAGGCAAAAAATTTTACTCGCCCTGGCCAGCAAAGGTTTTTAACCCCTTTTAAAGAAAGCTTCCACCAATCTTTATAGATTTTGTTGTAATCATGAATAGGCACCGACTCCTTGTAATGTTTATAAAATTCATTGGAGTCCTTCCTAAAATGCCTTAGAATCTGTTGGAAATTATAAACCTTGCCAAATTCGGTTCCATCGGCAGTTATGAGCAATTCTTTCAGTTCTTTTTTTTGAAGTTCTATTGGTGAGGAATATTCTTGTTCTAAGTTCTCGCGAAGTTTAATGCCTTTTTGAAGTAGAGTGCCTAATATTGCCATGTTTTAAAGAATCAGGTTGCGATTAGTCGCCCAAGTTATAAAATGAGTGTTAAAAATAATATAAACTTTTTTAAGAAATCATTTAGCCCATCTGATTGCCGGTTAATTGCCGTGAGCAAAACAAAGCCTGTTGAACTGCTTCAGGAGGCCTATGATGCCGGGCAGCGGCTTTTTGGCGAAAACAAAGTGCAGGAAATGGAAGCCAAATTTGAAGCCTTGCCTAAGGACATTGAATGGCACATGATCGGTCATTTGCAAACCAATAAGGTAAAGTATATTGCTCCTTTTGTGGGTTTAATTCACTCTGTTGACAGTATTAAGCTGTTAGAAGAGATCAATAAGCAAGGCGGCAAGCATAACCGAGTGGTGCCTTGTTTGTTGCAAATTTACATCGCACAGGAAGAAACAAAATTTGGGTTTGACGAAGCCGAAGTAACTTCTTTCTTTGAAAGAGACCTACCTAAGTCATTTCCGTTTTGTTTTGTGCAAGGCCTTATGGGGATGGCTTCACTCACCGATGATACTGATAAAATACGAAATGAATTCAAAGGGCTTAAATCATTGTTTGAGCTATTTAAGAAAACACATTCACAAAATATGAAAGAGCTTAGTATGGGCATGAGTTCTGACTATCAAATTGCTATTGAAGAAGGAAGTACCCTGGTTAGAATTGGAACTTCTATCTTTGGAGAGCGGAATTACAATTAGCCTCGATAATTGAAAAAAATATGTTTACACAAAAATTAACATTTATAATAGGAGCTGCCTGTGGCGGTTTAGGCGTGGCCCTAGGTGCTTTTGGAGCTCATGCGTTAAAGCCAATGCTAATGGCAAACAATAAACTGGATACGTTTGAACTGGCGGTGCGTTACCAATTCTACCATGCGTTTGCATTACTTTTTATAGGGCTATTAATGAACCAGTTCCCCGCTGAATCGAATTTACAAAAAGCAGCACTTTTTATGACGCTTGGGGTTGCCCTATTCAGCGGAAGCCTTTATGCCTTGTCGTTTAACGCGGGAAAGTTAGTCGCTTTCGTTACCCCCATTGGCGGGGTATTCTTTCTACTTGGCTGGCTCATGCTACTGCTCACCTTTGTAAAAAAATAATCAGTTTTTGGCGATTGTTTTTTCGAGTACAGTAGCTGAAAAAGTGATGGTGTTAGCACCAGGTGCGTTCGAGACGATGGTTACCACTTTATTCTGTCTACCCATTTTACCTGCGCTATTGAAGGCGATTGTTAACTCTACCTTTTCACCAACTTCAATTGGATCGCGAGGCCAACCCTTGGGGGTAGTGCAACCGCAGGTAACTTGCACGTTGGTAATGACGAGCGGGGCACTGCCCGTGTTCGTAAATTTAAACGTGTGCTCAACTTTGTCGCCTTGCAAAATCTCGCCAAAATCGTAGGTTGGGTGTTCAATTGTTATCTTAGGCTCTTTCTGTTGATCTATAGAAGTAGATTGGGCAAATAAAAAGCGCGAAGCAGAAAGTAACAAAAAGAAGAAAGTTATTCGTATCATTATTTGATAACGGAGTTTTTTATAAAGATAACGCAGAAACGCGAAAACTATTTTCGCAATAAAGATAAAAAAATCATAAAAAATGAATGCACTTGATGTGTACGGGAACAGACTGAGAATGCGTGCTTGCGGCATTTGTACGAATGAAACAGGAATCTTGTTAATCAACCATGGCGGTCTTCACGATGGCGATTTTTGGTCGCCACCCGGAGGTGGAATCGAATTTGGCGAAACCGCAGAAATGTGCCTCGTTCGAGAATTCAGGGAAGAAACCTCGCTGGAGGTGAACGTTGGCAAGTTTCTGTTTGCTTGCGAATTTATCAAGCAGCCGCTGCATGCGATCGAGCTTTTTTTTGAAATTGATTCATATGCAGGTAACCCAAGCCTCGGTATTGATCCGGAACTGGAAAACGCTGACCAGTTTATCAAATCATTAAAGTTTATGCGCTGGGAGGAGTTTACATCTTGCCCCAGCGGGTCGCTACACGGAATTTTCAATTTTCTGGATATTCCTTCCGAAATCAAAAATTTAACTGGTTATTTTAAAGTGTGATTCGTTGCTTTTAACCATTTAAAATAATTATTATTGTACAAACTTTTACCCATCTGCTTTGCGCCAAACCGCTATTAACTACAAATTAATCAAGAAAGTCAAAGACGAAAAGTTTGACGAAGAGCACCTTCACCTCTACAGTTTACTCGTTCAACTGGGCGTTCGCGATTGTCAGGTGGCCGTAATTGATGATGAAAAACGCATCGTTCTTCTTGAAGATTACGTGTTCGGTGAAATGAGTTCTCATGAAGAACTGATCGATCAGTTGCGTGGCCTGTTTGAATCGCACCAACTGCTTATGGCTGGCTTCTGGAAAAAAGTCACCCTATCGATTAAAAACAACAAAATGGTTCAAGTGCCAGAAGCCTTGTTTATCGAAGATGCTGCTGCTGACTATTTGAAGTTCAATGCGTCTATCGATTTAACCAAAGAGGACGTTTTATTTTGCCAGAATAAATTGACAGACGCGATCACCGTATTTGCTGTTCAAAAGGAGCTTCACCAATTGGTGAGAGAAGTTTATTTAAATACAACAGTAAACATTATACATCAATCGGCAGCATTAATTGAAGGCCTGCTCGATTACAAAAAGAAATTGGCTGGAACCCCCCTTTATATTTATGTAGACCGATTTAAGTTACATATTTTGTATGTTCAGGAGGGAAAGCTCGTTTATTACAATCAATTCGTGATCAAACAGTTTTCAGATTACGTGAAGTACATTATGCTGGTGATGAAAGGGCTTCAAATTGATCAGGCCACAAGCCAAGTGGTATTGTGGGGATATATCGGTAAAAATTCACCACATTATCAAGAATTCTACAAGTATGTTCGAAACGTGTCTTTTGCTGGGCGACCTTCGCACATTAAGTTTGGATATATGTTTGATGAAGTGCAAGAGCATCACTTTTTCGATCTCTTTTCAATGAACTTGCTTTAATCACACATGAAGAGGATTGCCCTTTTTCCGGGATCGTTCGATCCTTTTACAAAAGGCCACGAAGACATAGTATTGAGGGGGTTAAGTCTTTTCGATGAAATAATTATTGCGGTAGGCTACAACAGCACGAAATCAAAGCGCTACTTTGAAATTGATCTGATGATCACCAAAATCAATGAAACATTCAAGGAATATCCGTCTATTTCAGTTCAAACTTACGCTGAATTGACGGCAGAATTTGCGAAAAAAAACAACGCGAAGTTTCTTTTGAGAGGCTTGCGGAATACTACTGATTTTGAATACGAGAACAGCATCTCGCAAGTAAACAAGCACTTGAACGCAAACCTTGAGTCGGTTTTCTTGATTACCTCGCCCCAGTTAGCGTCCATCAGCTCCTCCATTATCCGAGAGGTGCATAAATACAAAGGCATCGTTTCCGACTTCTTACCATATTCACTCTAGCCATCAAAAACGAACTGGAACCGGCTAAATACTATCTAGCTCCTGCTTTCTCTTTTCGTTTGTAATACTCCTCAAAAACAAACCGAATAGAGCGATAGGAGTTTTGTAAGGCATGAAATACTTCCTTTTGATTCATCCAGCGTATTTCTTCAATATCCTCCTCTACTTGTGGTGCAATGTTGGAGTCATCAACACATTCCATCACATACCAGCGGGTCTTCTTAAGCATGTTACTCTTATTCATCGTGTACGTATGCCACGTAGTGCAAATCTTCTTGCCCACCTTAGTTTGAACGTTACACTCTTCATTAATCTCCCGCTCGGCTGTTCTTCTATAGTTCTCCCCCGTTTCCTTTTTGCCTTTCGGCAGATCCCACTTTTTCATGCGATAGATCATCAGAAACTTGTCTTTCTTTTTTACTATTCCTCCGGCCGCTTTAATGATCTTGTATTTCTTCCGAAAGTATAATTTTACCGCATCGTAGTCTAATACCGAAATGTTAAGCGAAAGCAACGGAGTGGGCACTTTTGTACTAATCAATTCTAACGCCTCATCTAGAATGGCCAGTGACGCATGGTTGATCCATACGTGATTGATCAATTTTGCCTTCGTTATCACATCTGTTGCTCCGTCAAAAAAGTAATTAATCTCGCCTCGATCAGGTTCTTCACCAAGCTTTAAGATTTTTACGGGGATGTCATTAATGAATAAGTTCATTACGTGTTTAGGCAAGCTGGCGATTTGAAGTGCAAAAACATAAATTATTCGTTAGCAGACAAATCGAAATCTTGATTTTTCCAATTAATTTGTCGCTTTCTGAAATAACCAACCTCCTTCATGAGTATTGTCCAATTAAAAGAATCCACCGCACGTTTAGTGGCTGCCCAACTTCTTGAAATTCAAGCCATAAAATTGAATAGCGAAAACCCATTTACCTGGAGTTCTGGTTGGAAATCGCCCATTTATTGCGACAATCGGCTTTCGCTCTCCTACCCTGCCCTACGAAGCTATATTAAAGAACAACTAGCAGAAGCGATTAAAGAAAACTTTCAAGAGGCAGCCTGCATAGCGGGTGTAGCTACCGCGGGCGTGCCGCAAGGTGCATTAGTAGCAGACGTGCTCGATTTACCCTACATCTATGTTCGGCCAAAACCAAAAGACCATGGAATGGGCAACTTGATTGAAGGCAAAATTGAAAAAGGACAGAAAGTAGTGCTGGTGGAAGATTTGATTTCAACAGGAGGCAGTTCATTGAAGGCTGCGCAGGCGTTGCAAGAAGCTGGTTTTGTTGTGTTGGGAATGGTGGCCATTTTTACCTATGGCTTCGATGTAGCCAGTAAAAACTTTGAAGACGCAAAAATACCCCTTGTTTGTCTGAGCGATTTTAATTGGCTGGTGAAAGAAGCGGTGACCAAAAAATACATTAGCGAGGATCAATTAAGTCATATCCAATCTTGGAGGGAAAGCCCTGAAACTTGGGGGAAATAGCAAGTAGAAGAAATCACCTTATCATTTTCAATACTTCATCGGTATGCTGCCCAACGTGAGGTGGTGACAATAGATGCCCCGCGCCAAAGCCTGTTCCAACAAAAGTCCTAACACCTTTCATTTCATTATCACGTATAATAAGCCCTTTAGCTGCCGGTGTTTCGAGCACCTCCCTTACGGTCTGGATCAAACCGGCAGGTACTTTGCTCGCGTTTAATCTGGACGCTAATTCAACACCATCGAATTGCTTTATTGATAAAGAAAGTATTTCATTTAATGACGTGCGATTTGCGACCCTAATTTCATTGCTCTTGTAAATCGGTTGTTGAGCCAGCGCTGGCTTACCCAAAACAGTTGCCAGTGCCTGAAATTGCTTGTCATTCCCAACTGCTAATAGAATGCGCTTGCCGTTTTTTGTTAGAAATGATTCCCCGTAAGGTGCAATATTAGGATGGGCAGATCCTTGCCGTGTGGGGAGCTTGTTTGCCACCAACCAATTTGTAGCCTGATTGGCCAAGGATGCGATGGCCGTCTGCAATAGCGAAACTTCTACAAGGCTACCAGCGCCAGTTCGTTCCTTCTTTAATAAAGCCAACAATACTGCTTCTTTCAGCTGATGGCCCGCCAAAACGTCAATCAACGCTACGGGCATCTTCGTTGGAGGTCCATCTTTCTCGCCATTCAACTCCATAAAACCAGACTCGGCCTGAATTACCGCATCATACCCTACCCGATCGTCATCAGCTCCATAGCCTGTTATTTGTCCGTAAATTAGTTGCTCGTTGTTGGCTCTTAGCTGTTCGTAAGCAACGCCAAGCTTTTCGGCATCTCCAGGCTTGTAGCTGGCAATAATTACATCTGATTGTGCTGCTAACTTTTGAACAATTCTGTTCCCATCATCGGTTGTCAAATCCACTGCTATCGATTTCTTGCCCCAGTTGCAACAACAGAAATAGGCAGAAAGGTCGCCCTCATTTTCTCCTTTTGTTTTCCACGATCGAGTAACATCGCCACCCGCTCTTAGGTTTTCAACTTTAATTACTTCGGCACCTAGTTCGGCAAAAAATTGGCCAACGCTGGGGCCAGCCAAAACAGACGCCAGTTCTAAGACCTTTAAGTTTTGAAACATGCACGCAGTGTTAATTGATTGTGTTTAAGAACGCGAAAATTAAGAGCGAAAATTGAATAACCAGCCACCAACAGCGAATTAATAATTGCATTTTTGTGTTTTGGACAAAACTTAAGATAAAATGCGTTTATTGGTAATGATTGGTTTGACTTCACTTGTTGTTGTTTCTTGCACATCTAAAAAAGTAGAAATGAAAACCGGAGCATGGAGAGGAATTATTTCGTTGCAAGAGCAACAACTGCCTTTTAATTTTGAAGTAATAAAAGAAGGCGAAACGTATTCTGCTAACCTTATTAATGGAGACGAGAAGATTTTGCTAGATGAAGTGGAAGTAAATGGGGACAGTATTTCTATGGCACTTCACATCTTTGATGCTGCCCTTATTGCAAAAATAGAAGACGGAAAGTTAACTGGAGCTTTTGTAAAAAATTATGCGAAAGACGCAAGCCTTCCCTTCTCAGCCACCTTCGGTGAAAGCTTCCGCTTTAGCAGCGACTCAGCAGTAACAAAAGATTATTCTGGAAAGTATGCCGTTCAGTTTATCAACGCCAAAAATGATACGACCCTCTCCGTTGCAATTTTCGATCAAAAAGAAAGTCAAGTAACTGGGACTTTCCTCACCCCCACGGGCGACTATCGATACTTGCAAGGAAATGTAGTAGAGGGCAAATTAATGCTTAGCACCTTCGATGGCAACCATGCTTTCTTGTTTTCAGCTACAAAATCAGGTGATACGTTAACAGGTGATTTTTATTCCGGAAAAACTTCTCATGAAACATGGACGGGGATAAAAGATCAGCAAGCAAAACTTCCTGATGCAGAATCATTGACGTATTTGAAACCTGGTTTTGAAAAGTTAGAGTTTAGCTTCCCCGATTTGACAAAGAATAGAATCAGTCCATCCGATAAAAAATACAAAGGCAAAGTATTGGTTCTACAGATATTTGGAACGTGGTGCCCCAACTGCATGGACGAGACCAAATTCCTAACGAACTGGTATAAAGCAAACAGTAGCCGTGGCGTGGAAATACTTGGTCTAGCCTACGAACGAAAAGATGATTTTGATTATGCAAGTGGCCGCGTAACGAAGATGAAAGAAAAGCTGGGTGTGCCTTATGATTTTGTTATTGCGGGCACTAATGACAAAGAAAAAGCTTCATTGACGTTGCCAGCGCTCAATAAGATCATTTCTTTTCCTACCACAATATTTATTGGAAAAGACGGCAAGGTGAAACACATTCATACGGGCTTCTCCGGCCCTGGCGCGGGTATCTATTACGACCAGTTTATTCAATATTTTAATGAAACGGTGAATGAGTTGTTAGCACAAAGGCAGTTATGAGTTTATCAGTTACTAGCTATGAGCTGCGAGTAGGGTTGATAACATTATGGCTTTAAACTCGCAACTCAAAGCTCACTAAAAATGAAAAAGAAAGTAGTAGTCGGTCTTTCCGGTGGTGTTGATTCAAGCGTGGCCGCTTATCTTTTAAAAGAACAAGGTTACGAGGTAATCGCCATGTTCATGAAAAACTGGCATGATGATTCCGTAACGATAAGTGATGAATGTCCTTGGCTGGATGATAGCAATGATGCCATGATTGTGGCTCAGCACTTGGGCATTCCTTTTCAAGCGATTGACCTTAGTGTAGAATACAAAGCCCGCATTGTTGATTATATGTTTGCTGAATACCAACGAGGAAGAACACCCAACCCCGATGTGCTTTGCAACAGAGAAATTAAGTTCGATATTTTTTTAGAAACAGCCTTGAAACTCGGAGCCGATTTTGTGGCGACAGGACACTATTGCCGTAGGGGCGAGATGGAAAATAACGGTTCTAAAACTTTTCAGCTTCTGGCTGGCAAAGACGGCAATAAAGATCAAAGCTATTTTTTATGCCAGCTAACTCAAGCACAGCTTTCAAAAGCGTTATTTCCTATCGGTGAATTAACAAAACCTGAGGTTCGGGAGATCGCAAAGAAAATCGGACTAGTTACTGCTGAGAAAAAAGATTCTCAAGGTTTATGCTTTATTGGCAAAGTTCATCTTCCTGAGTTTCTACAACAACGATTAGAAATAAAGAAAGGAAAAGTAATAGAGATTGGTGCTGACGCGGCAACTTTTGTAAATGGCTTTTCAGATACTGATTTAGTGTCGTTAACAAAACCCTATTTGTTGAACGAATCGATGGGCGAAGTGGTGGGCGACCATAACGGTGCACACTATTATACAATTGGTCAGCGAAGAGGTCTGAACATTGGCGGTTTTGAAAAACCGCTGTTCGTAATTGGCACCGACACATCAAAGAACATCATCTATACTGGCATGGGAGAAGAACATCCCGGCCTCTATCGCAAAGGCCTTTTTGTTCCTAGCCAAGATGAGCACTGGATTCGCGAAGATTTAAAATTAGCTGTTGGCCAACAGCGTGAATATCTGGCGCGTATTCGCTATCGCCAACCACTTGAACATTGTACATTGTATAAAAAAGAAGAAGGCCTCTATATTATTTTTGATCGTCCACAACGAGGGATTACCCCAGGCCAATTTGCTGCATGGTATGAAAATGATGAATTGATCGGTAGCGGTGTAATTGATTAATCCCTACTTTAGTAGTCAAACTTCTGGAATGAGTTACCAAAGAATATTACTTCTAGAGATGCTGATAATTGGTAATTCAGATTGCCATTCTCAATCCCTTACCAGCTACTATCACAATACCTAGTGGGGTAGAATTACACTGTCCGACAATATCTCTAAGCAATCGAACACATTTGCTATTTCTATTGGCAGTTGGGTGTGCCTACCGATAACGTTCTCCTACTTAGCTTTCATCTTATTGCCCTTGGCATCGTGCGTAACTTCAGCAAGGCCAAGCTCCTCCATCAAAGGGGGTATGTACATGCCAAAACGACCGCGAAGACCCTTCTTCAAACCATACCAACCTTTCACCGGGTTTGTCTCTGATCGGCCCCACGCTTCTACTGTTCCTTCTTTGGCTGGTTTTTGTTCATCTGCGCTGCCGAGCTCCATCCAATCACCGTGTTTCTTTAGCATGGCATGGAGGTCATCTAAACAGCGGATGTCGTATAGCAAAACTGTTTTTCCAACGGTGCACACCAATACCTCCTTTCCATCTTCCTGATCTACGTGCATGGTGTATTCACTCGTTAATGGCGGGGTTTTTAATGACAATGGTTTTTCTTTTGTTCCAATTTTGTGTGCCCTATTTTTAATGATTTTTTATTAAAGTTATATTTCTCCATATTATTTATCTTGGCTGTATTTTTCTAATATGTACTTCTGCAAGGCTAACCAGCCCTTACGATTTAACCAAATTAACGCGTTTGAATGAGTTAGTCAGCATAAAATAGAAAATTACGGAAGAAGCGATGGTTAAAAATAGAATGCGTGCTCCAGGCCAGTAACTGTGTAGTGTGTTATCGTTTAAGTAATCATCTAATAACTCCAGTACAACAAAAACCGGAGCAAGGTAAATAGCTAATCGAATTGAATTGACAAATGAAAGACTGAGAAAGCGCTTGAGATAGTCCTGGCTATCACCTTGTTGGTTAATTTTATAGGTTTCTTTGATGGTAATTGCTGTTATACCAACGTCAACAATAACGAGACTAACACGAAACCAATAACTTGCTTCAATAAAATCTTCATCTGGTAAATAAGGCAGGAGCGAAAACAAAATAAAAGTAGTAAACAAATAATAATAACTGTCTTTGTCACTTAATGCCCCATCGATCAATTGCTTTTCCAATTCCTTTGTGTTAAACCAAATCATAATTTTTTTTAATTTTTTTGTCAATTCTATTTCCCTAGTAAACGTAACAGGTCTTGAAGATCAAAACAGCAACCCACTCTCGGCTTTTGCTAACACGGCTGGCACGTTTGTCGGTGCTTTTCTGCTGGTTATCTGTTTGCTTATGATGTGGGCGTCCATACGAACTTCGGGCAAAGGTTGGCACAAGGCCAAAACATCATGCTTCGTAAGCGTTGGGTTAAGCCAATCTTTTTCATACTGCAAAGGCAAAACTACTGGCATACGTTTTTTACGATTGTGTATCTCCTCCATCAGTTTATTAGCCTTGGTGGTAAATAGGGTGTATGAATACACGGTCGTTCCGTTGGCCTTATCTTCCCACGTAGAGTAAATACCCGCCACACTAAATATTGATTGATCTTTCAGGTAGATGTAGTAGGGTGTTTTTTCTTTGCCTTTGCTGTCTTGCCACTTCCATTCGAAGAAGCCCGTCATAGGTATGAGGCAGCGCTTGCCTTGCTTGAGCGAATCGCGGTAAGAAGGTTTATCAAACATCTCTTCACTAATGCAGTTCAAGGTTTGGTTGCGGATAATGTTGGCCACGGCAACTGTTTTGGTAAACCACGGAATGAGGCCCCAAGTAAAGAGTCCTGCTGAAGTTGGCGAAACCAACACGGGCGATGAGCCATGATCAAAGCCATTTTCATGGTAGCGCATTTGCCATTGGTCGGTCAGGTGATCGACAGAAGGCAATTGATAGCGTTCTCGCAATTGGTTTAGCGTGTAGGCTTTGCTTCCGTGGTAACACATAGGGTATCTTCTTTGTCACAACTTATAAATAGAAAAACAGAAATCCAATGGGTTCGACATGTTAATGTCCAGCTGACCCGATGACGGCTAACAAAGACATAGCCGGTTACCCCATGGTAAAACGCAAATCAGGCGGCCAAATTAAATTTAATAAAAAAACTAGCTCCTTTACCTGCTTCGCTTTCGCACCAGATCTGCCCTTGCATGGCATCTACAAACTTTTTTGCAATTGACAGCCCCAAACCCGTAGACGGCTCCTGGGCCGTTGGGACTGCACTTAGGCGTTGGTATTTTCCAAAGAGTTTGGATTTATCGTTATCGCTTAACCCTGGCCCTTCATCGCGTATTTCGCACAAGGCAGCGTTGCTAACAGGCGAAATTGAAATGTATATATTTCTTTCTGGGGGTGAAAACTTAATCGCATTTGAAAGTAGGTTCTCGAGTACCTGATCGATATAGGTTGGGTCCGCCATTACCATTACGTTATCCGCAATCGAAGTGTGGAGCTGTATTTTCTTTTGCAGGGCCTCCATCTCAAAACGAGTTGCAATGGATCTTACTTCTTCAGAAAAATTTAACCGCTCTAACGCTACATTGAGTTGCTTTGCCTCAATTGCTTCTACATCCAGGATCTTGCCGATCATTTTGGAGAGTATGCCCACACTATTTTCAATCATGCGGAGGCAGTCAACAGCCTCTCCGCTAACAGAACCAGGCGTCAATTTAATCACGTTGATTAATACTTTTACCTGGTTCAGCGGGCTTCTCAGGTCATGGGCAACGATGCCAATAAGATTGTTTTTCTCCGTGTTTAGTGTTTCAAGGTCCTGGTTTACTTTGCGAATCTCGTTGTTTTGCTTTTCAAGTGACACTTTCGCTACCGATAACTCTTTATTGATTAATGAGGTATTTCGGTTGTTTCGATAATAGACATAACCAAGCACGGCCAATAACAGGGCGATGCCGCCAATGGCATAGCTTAAATATTGTTGCCTTTGCAGCAGTGCCTCTTTGTTTTCAATGATGGCAAGGTTGGCGCGCTGTTCATATTCCGACTCACTGGAAGCAAGGTTTTGTGCCAAATTCCTAGCGTTAATGCTGTCCGACAACTCGATGTATTTGCTTTGGTAAAGGGCAGCGTTTTTATAGTCTTTTGATTTACTGTACAGAAGTGAATATTGATAATATTTTGAAGCGATCAGTCTGTCATATTCGGAATCCTTGGTAAGTGCTTCCACTTCATCAAGCGTTTTTAATGCTTTCATCGGCTCACCCATCTCCAACTGTATCCGGGACAAGCTTATCAAAGTACCTGCTTGCTCAAATCTATTCTTTGAATTTCTGGCGATTTGAAGGGCTTCTTCATAATACATTTTTGTCTCAGAGAGTTTCTTATTTTCTTCAGCTACCATGGCCAATACACGTTTTGAAGAAATTAAAATTTGGAACGAACAATTCTTTCCGCAAACATTTAGCCCTTTATTAACGTAATCAACTGCACTATCCAATTGATGCAAATTTACATATATCAACCCTAGGTTAATCAACAATAAATCAAGATCATAGGTATTGTTGATTTTGTTTTTTACGTGTAAACTTCGTTGATAATATTCTTTCGCTTTTTTAAGATTCCCCAATCGATGATAGACGAGTCCGATATTAGTTAATACAATGGATATACTTTCATCATTTCCCGAAGCTTCTCTGATCGAGAGCGACTCAAAATGATATTTTAACGCTTTATCATATTCAGCTTTGTTCGTGTATATTAGAGCCAACGTGTTTAGTAACTTGCTGGTTTCCTTTCGCAACCCATGGCGCTTCGCGATGTTAAGCGCATGAGTGCCGATATCAATTGCTTCTTTTATTCGCTCAAATCTTCTTAATATTTCTGCCCTTATCCGACTGGCGCTTACAATTGTAGCTGTATCACCTAAATGACGGGCAACTTGATAACCATCTTCTGCAACTGCCATCGCGGTAGTATCATTCAAGTCCATATACAAGATCATTAAATCAATCATAAGCTCAAACTTTGCGGCACCTTCCTTCTTCGGTATAACGGCCTTAAGGGAATCGATTTTTTTGGTTTGAGCAAATGAAAGGGTAGCACTAATGAGGAGAAGGAAAACCCCTCCCCTTATTGTTTTGTTAGAAAAATAAAGAAGGTTCATATAAATAAGCTCGTTCTAAGGTAATGCAATATCCTGCCTCGTTACAAGTCATTTGTCAAAATTTTAATTGAAATAATCAAAGTCGCTGGTTCATCTTACAACTGCCACGGTGGGTGATTACCTAGCTCAGAGTTCGCAAATACCCACTTTTTTCAAGTATCGTCACGTAAAGAGGAAGATACAATCAATCTCAATTCATTTCAGTTTAATCGTTCGGTCAGTTCACGCACCGGCCGCTGCGAGAGCGATTCACGACAAAAAAACTGCCTCGTTATCGTATTTTATTTTTGATTAAGTTCGTCAAACTCTTTTTCAGTCTCGTCTTGCAAGAACTCAAGGAGGACGATACGATCCACCTCAATCCGTTTCCGTTTTACCTCGCTACTTTACAATTATTTGCCCGCCTTGTTTCCGCGCCACCTAAATATTCTGCGAATTACGTTCAACAGAAACATGATTCATTTTGTCACTGCAAATGGCAGCGTGTGCGATCACATATTCTAGCTCCAAGAACCTCAATTCGGTGTTTTTTAGGGGTTTTACGCACTTTACCTCTAAAAATTTCGATCGAAATCGAATCGGTTTCGACTTCAATCAATTTAAAATTGAATTAAACTGATTTAATTTTGCTACATACTAAAAAAATTTCGCGCGCTTTTGTTTCAATTTTGCGCACGATTAAATCTTTTTGACTCAATTTTGTTTTCACATTTCCAAAAACTAAACCAGTTTTGAATAAAACTAAAAACGTTTCGATCGAAATTAACGCAAGTTCGAACGAGTTAAATTCAGTTGCGCGATAAAAAAATAATTTTAATGGCATCTCTAACACCTCAAAGTTTCCTCTTTGCTAGGGAGGCACGCCCGAAGCAATCGCCTTCTTGACTCCGAATCGGGGATTGCTTCGCTACCGCTTGCAATCACGTACAGGTTTATATAGATGCCCTTAATCTACTAAATACAACAACGCGCTGAATACTTCGAAGGGCAAGCGGGATGGTTGACATCGCTTCGTGCCTCGCGATAACCATGTCTTATGAATCCTAACTCAAGCGTCGTAGCTCAGTTCCGCCAGCCATGAAGCCGGTAATCATGGAGCTGAAAAACGAACGTCATAATTTGGGTACTAACCACAAAAAGCCAGCAGACAAAAGAAAGGCAATAAAGAACAGCAAGAGCGAAATAGGTTTCTCTTCCTTACTGGATTGATCCCTAGGTAGTCTAACCGTATCACTGTGAGAAACGAGTTCGTTTGCCTTCTGCTGCTGGGCTCTCCGCAGCGATTGCCATTCATGCTCATCGGAAACATAATAGTTTTTTGTGATAGAATCGTCCTCTATCGTAAATTGATGCCATCCGTGTTTCCCCGCCCACATTTTGCCATGAAAGAAATTATCAATCACTACATCTTCCCTGAGCGGTAGCGATATACCGTCAGCCTTAAGGCGCAGCGCTGCTTTTGAAGCGATCACATTTAGCGTGATTGGTTCATCTGGGTAAATTGGAAAGGCGTTTTCTAATTGAATTTTTGAAGATTGATTTTTGAAGCGCGCGCTTCGTTCTATGAGTGGCGACCAAATCAAAGCGTATTCCAATTGCTTGCCTTGTAAAATAAGTCGATACGTTTCCTGAAGAAACTGAAAGCCTATTTTCCCGGCACCTCTGTCAACAAAGCCTGACAGAACTCTGTCTTTTGTTTGTAAGATGCTGGTATTATCTTGATTGATCGCCACAGGCAAAGCAGACAAGGTATAAGTAGCATAATTCAATTGAATCTGAACGGTATCCTTCGGAAAGTCCGTTATTGGTATCGAAAGAAATTCATTTATTTTTTTGTTATTGATTGAATTAAAAAGCTGAACAATTCCCAATCCATTTTTTACTGCTCCTTCAAGCATCTTCTTATCCATGCTATTGAATGAATCCAGGGTTTCATTGTCTGCTATCAGAAGATCAAATGCGTTGAGTAGATCGGGAGAAAGGCGGTCTATTCGCACTTGATCGTGATTGGCATATTCATATCGATAGTTATTTTTAGAAAGCTGTGATCTTACCACTAATCCATGTCCTTGCTCCATCAAAAAATTCTTCACGTATTTAGCTTCTGAAGTAGGAAAGTTTTGAATGAATAAGACGTTCAATCTCTCGCTTGGTGTTACTTCTACTGGCAACTTCTGCGACAACACCTCGTTGCCGTCCTGAACATCGATCGCGTAGACAAATAAACCAGGCTGCTGCGGTTTGAATGAAAAAGTAAAATCATGAACTCCACTTATCGAATAGGTAACTGAGTCTTCAACTTCGCCCGGACTGATCAGTTTGACCTTCGATTTACCTTTTGAATAAAATAATCCAGAAATGAAGTTTACCTGATTCAATTTAAAAACAGAAGGGCTTACTAATTGCACAATCCCTGTTGGTTGCTCTCCTTTAAAATACTGAAAACGCACGCCTTTTTGAATGGCATAGTAGGGCAAGCCATCACCTAATACAAATCTGACATTCGATTCAGCCAGTTCAGATAACCCCTCGATTTCAGTCGCGCCAGGATAAGTCGCTGCATCGGGTGTTCTTATAAAGGTGAGCTGATCATTGGCTCTACGCAGACTGTCTGCAATTTCCTTTTTATAGTTAGGAGTTAGCAGAACCACACCCTGTGAACTTACTCCTCTTTGCACAGCGGGCTGTAGAAACAATCCTGCTATTGACAGCAATAAAATTATCACCGCAACGATTCGCCATTTGCGAAATCTGATCTTACGATTTATTTCCTTCGAGAGCAAAAATGCAAGGAGAAATATCCCCACAATCAAAATTGCCCAGATAGGGAATACAGGATGTATGCTAATTCCGCCTTCAATCATGTTGCAACTCCATAAGGCTTTCTAGAAACTGTTGGTCAAGTTCGTGTGCGGAGGTAGTCGCTTTTGATGGCGACACCGATTGTTCTGGAATTAGCTTCCAAAAGATTTTTTGAATAGATCGCAAACTTAAATGAAGATCCGTTTTGTTCATCTCAGTATCTTCCATCTTTTTCAATAACGACAACCCCTCTAAAAATTTACCGGGTCTATTCATGATTTCAACAGCCAGTTCTTGCCCAGCTAACCGGAATTGATTTTTATCTTTCTGTGATAACGTTAAAACATCTTGATCTACCAAATAATCCAGCAAAACAAGTGCTTTTCTTATTTCAGGAAAGGATGCCTCGCTCGATTGCTTAGTTTGAGCAGAAGAATTCCGTACCTCCGTTAGGTCTCCCGTGAGTCTCTTCTCTTCTTTAAGCGGAGGCGGATCAAAGCCTGTGCGATGCACATAAATACGTGAATCATTGCTAATCTCTTTCAGTAACTTTAATGCGGTATATTGGTATGGAAGTGATTTTTCAGGCTGAAACAAACGCAAGTAGAGTTCGGCATCCCACATTACCGTTAATGCAGCTTTTAGTTTCGCTCTAACGGATTGCACGAAGAAGGTAGCCTCTTCGCCATCATCGTGGTTGTGCGCAAAGGCCTCCAACGGATTTTCTTTGGCGTCCGTACCTTTCTGTGCTTCGTTATGCTGGTGCGCGGTTGGGTCGACTTTCTTGTCGGACACTAAATTATGTTCATTCTCTTTATCGTGTGTGTGTCCAAATTTTTCTATGGTGCTTTCATGGTCATCATGATCCTCTTCCACGGAAGCTTTACCAATCTGCCCTTCAAATTCCTCTCCCAAAAATTGCCCATACCGCAAACGCAGCACTTTCTGATCGTAACCCAATTCATTGCTTGTAGATTTAAACTGCTGAAGTGCAACCCTTTTTTTCTCTTTCAAAAGCTTTTCAGTATCAATGATAATTTGTCGCTGACTGCGGAAGTATTCAGGCATAAGGTCTACTCCCAGCCCCTCATCCTCCACAGCTACTTGCTTTACCGTATCTTTGATAGCGATAAAAAATGTTTCCGTTCGACTATAATTTGGAGTTGATGCCTTGTTGTCTAACGCCTCTACATAAAAATACAATTCATCTCCCGCTTCCATTCCTAGTTTTATCAAATCGAGTGTTAGAGAAGCATTCACCTTTTTGCCCGTAATAGATTTAGGTGTTTCGAATTTCAATTTCTCCTCACGAAACTTTACCGATTCGCCACTTCCTTTGCTTACTGTGGCAATTATAGTAGCACTGTTTAATCCATAATCATCTTGCATGGTAGACTTAACTTGCACCTTTAATGGATTGGTTAATGAAAGCTGTGTAAACTGATTTAGATTGTCGATCGCAACCTTTGGTAATTCATCTTTGACGATTTCAATTTTAAAATAGTCCGATCGAGTTATCTTTTGACCCTCCTTCCATTGAATCTGATAAAACCCTGATTCCTTTAAGATAGCACTTTTGGAATAGCCTTCCTTCGCCTGAGTTAAGTTGATTGCGTCTTTATTTGCAAACAAAATCTGCGGTTGCTCAACCTCTCCCAAAAATCTAATAGACCAAGTGGCAACACTTCCCTCGGGTATTATCAAATGAGATGATGTGGCAACAAATGATTTTAAACCTGTATAAAGCGGTGGGGTGATAGTGATGGATAGAAAATCAATTTTAGCGGTATCTCCATTTTGTTTAACGAAGGTGGGGGCAAGGTTGGAAGAACTTTTTCTTTTGGACCAATGAAATGGAGATGCAAAGGATGTTAATGCAAAATAGGCACTCATACAAAATACAAATACCCCAATTGACCGCGGCAACAAGTTGGGGATTTTAATTTCCGGATACATAGAATAAAATTGACTTGCTATTTTCCGTTGCTGAATTTGTTGAAGGCCTGCCAAGGAATCGACATCTAGTAAAAGTAAATCAACACTTTGCTCCAACTGAGGGTAGTGAAAATTCAAATGACGAACAAGAGTCTGGTCAGTTAAATAAATGAGCTTGTATCGCAGAACTCTTTCAGCAATGACTGCTGTACCTGTTACGAACGAGAGGGCAATTTTAACATAGAAATCGGTATTCAATAAATATAAAATTCCTAACATTAAGAATACGGAAGACGCCACAAAAAATAGTACTTCTAACAACCGAACAATTACGTATCGATTCTTTAAACGACTAATTCTATATTTGGTCTCCGTGTTACTCATTGATTCCGTTGATAGGAGACTATTCTTTCAATCACTAATAGGGCCAATAGCATTAGTAAAATATATTTATTAGTTGAATTACTTGGTTTGAATTTCCCTATTGTAGTATTTATTTGAGTTCCGCCTAGGAGAATACTATCCGGAAGCGTTCTTCTGTCGTGATGGGAAATACTGTTCCACTTTTCTTGCTCATCAAATAATAATGTGGCCAACTGTAATGTAAGATTCTCCTGAAGTGCAACATCAATACTAAGTCGTTTGTTAATGGTCCAATGATTGGGAGCAACTTGCTCCAACAATTGATTCGAAGATTTTTCTGAATATGAAATTAGTTTAACCGAATCCATTTTTGAAACAGTAGTTTCAGACAGCCAGATTATCACATCGGATGAAACGATATCCGCTTTTGCAGGAGTTGTCTCATTCACTTTGATTTCGATGGGCAATGCCCTTGCTATTGCAGCCAATGAAGCTTTTACAATTTGCTTATCAGTTTCAAAATCAGGACTACACACAATGGATGCAGAGATAACGGCCATTTTTTTTGATTTGATTGAATCAGGAATGGGTTTAGTAGAAAACTCAGTCATAAAACTTGTTTGTTCTGCGGATGAATTTCCTCGCCTGACTAATGTGCGTTCCGGTGTTTGTTGAATGGTCTCTGCAATAAAATTAGTTGAATCAGAAGGGAAGGTTATCCATTGGACTGTTGGACTAATAGATTTTCGCATCCCAATAAAATCATCCACTCTACTGTAAGAAAGTACAATCGTTTGTTGCAGTTCGTGCTGCTCTAAGGAAGAAATTATTTCCCAATAATTAATCACCTTTTTGCTTTGTGGCCTTTCGGTAGGGAACTCCTTTTGTAACTGACGTTTTTCAAAGCCCTGAGCTGTCAAACTATCTATTAGTGTTGCTGCCGATGGATTTTTCTCCAAGCCATTCTCTACCAACAGCCAACGATTAGAGTGCTCGCTGTGCCAATAAGGGCCGCTCATCAATAACACGAAAAGAATAATCAATAAACATCGCAAGGCAAGTAAAATTACCTCATTGAGTTTTATCCCTTTAAATTGTTGGGTGTTGGTCTCCTGCAAATGACGCAAGCTTCCCAGCCTTATTACTTTTCCATCTTTGCGACTTAATAGATGGATCGCTATCGGGATCGACAATCCCGCCAAGGCCCATAAAAATATCGGCTGTGCAAACTGCATTATCTTACTAACCGTTTCCGAATCGTTAAAAAATTCCGCAATACTTCTTCCACCGGCTCATTCATCTGAACCAGACGATAATTGATTTGCCTTTCCAGCATCCATGCGCGTGATTGCTTTAGCCATTCTTGAACCCGATTTTTATAACCTACTTGCTCAGTTCTGGTGTCCACTTTTGTTTTGATGCCTGTCTCTAAATCTTCAAAAGTAAACGAGCCCTCAAAGTCAAGCTGAATTTCGTGTTGTCCCATGAGGTGAAACACAATCACTTCGTTTCGCTTCGTTTTTAGTCGCGAGATGAAATGTTGAATATCCTTACCATCATCATACAAATCGGTAATGAATACAATCATCTCTTTGCCGTGATGATCGAAGAGCTGTTCAATGCCTTTTGATTTTTCCCATTTGCCTTCGCCTGTTGCCCGTACCAATTCAGTTAGAAATCGGATGAATTGTTGCTGCTCAAAACGGGGCAATACTGATTTAATTTGATGATCGTTTACCGTGAAGAGACCGAAGGTGTCGCCTTGTTTGCGTGCAAGGTACGCCAGCGCAGCCATCATTACTTTTGCGTACTGCAATTTGGAAATACCATTCTCCTCGTACGCCATCGAACGACTTGCATCCAACATAAATTTAACGGTAATGTTGGTTTCAATCTCTGCTTCTTTTATATAATAGCGTTCAGATCGAGCAAACATCTTCCAATCCAATTGGCGCAAATCATCGCCCGGTTGATAACTTCGATACTGACTAAACTCTTGCCCTGCCCCCACCGACTGACTTTTATTACTACCGCTCATAAAACCCTCCACAATGATACGTGCTATCAACTCCAATCCATTAATGGAGTTTAACGTTGCCGGACTTAATAACTCTTTGATGCGCGCATCCATTCTGTAATACTATTTGTCAGTATCGTTACACCTTATCTTTTTGATTTACTTTCTATATTTCTTTGTAGGATTGCGACTAGAATGATACACCGCTACGATAAACACTACTTTTTCCTTTTCCAAAATTTTGTAGACCAGTTGGTATGGAAATGTATCAACTAATGCTTCTCTGAAAATTCTCTTTCCCTTTGGAAAAAGACGAGGATTCGATGTTATTTGATTTAATTTTATATCAATGCACTCTTCGAAACGATACCCAAGACCTGCTAACTGCTCTTCGTACCAATAATAGGCATCATTAAACTCTTTTTCGGCAACAGGATGAAAAATTATTTTATATTTCACTCATCCACGTTTTTGCTTTTTTACGCCTCGCCTCACTTGTTGCCAAGTGCGTCCTTTCACTCTCCCATTTTCAAAATCATCTGCTCTTTTTTGAAGTTCGCTTACAAATTCATCTGTCCAAATAATATTGGCATCTTCTATTTCGTCTTCAACAATGGCAAAAATCGCCTTAATTTTTTTGTCATGAGCAGTTTCTATGTATTGATGTAGTTTTTGTCGAATTGCGAGGGTACTCATATTTGTAATTTGTATTTCAAAGATAACACCAATTTTTTAACTAGCAGGGTACTTACAGATTATAAATCCTCCTTTATAACAACCTTTTCAAGTAGGTGCTTTGTCACAAAATCTGAAGTAATACCTTCTGATTCAGCTTTGAAATTCATTAAGATGCGATGGCGTAAAACAGGATAAGCAACATGCTGAATGTCTTCTTGCTTTACAGCAAAACGCCCATTAAGCAACGCCCTTGCCTTGGCGGTGAGTATCATTGCCTGACCGGCACGAGGACCTGCCCCCCAACGCACCCATTCGTTCACATACTTCACGTCACTTGTACCGGAGCGAGTTGCCCGCACAATACTACTCACCCATGCAATCAAGTCTTTGTTGATATGAACTTCACGAACTAATTTTTGGGCTTCTATAATTTTACTTCCTTCAATTACTTTGTGAATTGCTTCGCCTCGTTTACCAGTGGTGTTTTCAAGAATCGATTTTTCTTCTTCGGCTGTCGGATAACCTACTTTGATATACAATAAGAAACGATCTAGTTGTGCTTCTGGCAATGGAAACGTGCCTGCTTGTTCAATCGGATTTTGTGTTGCTAAAATAAAAAAAGGTCTCTCTAGCGGATACGTCACACCCGCGTAGGTAACTTCAAACTCTTGCATGGCCTCGAGTAAAGCAGCCTGCGTTTTTGGTGACGTCCGGTTAATTTCGTCCGCTAAAATGATATTGGCAAAAATAGGACCTTTGTTGAATTGAAAAATCCGTTTGCCGGTAGTATGATCTTCTTCTAACACTTCTGTACCAATAATATCCGAAGGCATCAAGTCGGGTGTGAATTGAATCCTGCGAAAGCGTAATTCAATCGCCTCTGATAAGGAGCGAATCATTAAGGTCTTCGCTAAGCCTGGAACACCTTCTAACAAAGCATGGCCGCCTGCTAAAAAAGTAATGAGCAACTGATCGATAGTTTCCTCTTGTCCTACAATTACTTTTTTGATCTCCTTCTTGAGATTGTTAAGGTCTGTTATAATCTCTTGCACGGATTGTTCGGTTGGTTTTAGTTCTTCATTCATAATTTTCATGTAGTTAGAAAGTCAGAAAAATCGGGAAGTAAGAAAGGAGCTTGCCGTCTTCCCGACTTTCGGACTACTTAACTCGTTAAAGCATACATCACAATATTCACACTAAATCTCGTATTGTCAATTCTATAAAATCGTTTGTTTCTAAAATCGTAATCCCATTCGCAGCCATAATCTTTGTTGCTGTAAAGCACTCCTATCCGCTTGTTAACTTCGATGGCTTTTAAATAGTCATGAACAATATCGTCTCCCCAACCGTTCAGTTCCTGAGAAGTCGTAGGTGGCCCTTCAAATTGAAAAAAGGATGCATAGATTGGATGATTATTAGGGATTTTTTTCAACGACTGTGCCCCAAAGATTCGATCCATCTGCGACTCAAATGACTTGGCAAATAATCCATCAATATCGTGATTGCAATCGTCAACAAATACGAAGCCCCCATTCTTAACATACTTCTCAAAATTCTCTTTTTCTTTTGCGGTAAACTCGAGCAACTTGTGGCCACTAAGATAGCAGAAGGGGCAACGAAAAATTTCATCGCTGCTCAACGACACGATATTTTCATTGGTATCTATTTTCAGCGTAGTGTATTCGATCAATGAATTCAAGACATTGACCGGCATGCGCTGATCAACATCCCAATCTCCCGACTCATATTGCAAGCGGGTAAAGAAAAAGCGGTTGTCTGACGAAATCACAAATTCTCTTTGATTTTTCAATCTACAAAAGTCGGCTTTTCGCCTCAACTAATCATGGATAATGTTATGAGCGGAAACATTTCAGGGCGAGCCAAAAACAAAAAATCTCCGAAAACGAATTCGGAGACTTTTGATAAAAACTTCAACTTATCTGTTACACCGCATCCGATAAGCTTGAGAACGTAAAGTCTCTGATCTTCAGCGGAGGCAATAAGTAATTAGCATTTGATTCTACACTCACCGTTCTTTCAACTTTGCCCAACTCTTCCAAGTTGTTTAACATGATTACCGGGCTTTCGTTAAAACGGAAATTTTTAATTGGGTATTGAATCTTGCCATTTTCAATATAGAAAGTACCATCGCGCGTTAACCCGGTAAGCAATAGCGTTTGAGGATCAACATCGCGTATATACCAAAGGCGGGTCACAAGTACTCCTTTCTTTGTTCCGGCAATTAATTCCTCTAATGATTTTGTTCCACCTTCCATAATCGCACCATCTGGCCCTGGTATTGCTTTTACCCCTTTCTTCTCAGCCCAATATCGCGAATAGGTTAAATTCTTAACTACACCTTTTTCTATCCATGATACTTTTTCTAGCGGGCGGCCATCGCCATTCCATGTACTGGTTGGAAGTTCAGGATTCAATGGATCGGAATAAATGTTTACGCGTTCGTCCACTAGCTTGTCGCCCAACTTGGTTCCACCTCCTGCTTTGCTTAAAAAGCTGCGACCTTCATCGGCCTGGCGTGCATCTAATCCAAAAAATAGGCGTTCCAATAAAACGGCAACTGCAGCTGGTTCTAAAATCACTGTATATTTCCCTGGCTCTATGGCTTTCGCTTCCGCAGATTTTACGGCCTTCTCAGTAGCGATTTGTGTGGCCCTCTTGGTATCAAGTTTTGTTACGTCATTGTAGCCCCGGGTTGCATAACCAGACCCTCGACCATCTTCTGTTCTTACCGTAATCGAAAAATTTGTATTCGTAGACGTGTTGTAGGCAAACAGTCCTTTGGAATTCATCATGGCAGAATAGCCGTTATTGTCTTCCAAGAACCCTGCCGCCACAGCCTTGGCTTCTTTTGCCACTTGCAGACTAGCAGCCACTAAGTCGGACCTTAACTTGGGGGTGATGGCCGCTGTAGCGGGAACGAACGTGATTGGCTCTGCATATTTCTGCGGTCCAAGAAAAGATACATATTCTGGATTTTCTGGAGCAAGCATGGCAAGCTCCTCCGATCTGCGCACTACTTTTTCCAATGAGGCATCGTCAAATTCGTTGATCGTTGCAACGCCCGATTTCTTTCCATAAGAAGAAGATACCACCAGTTGTGCTTGACTGATCTTGCCACTAGTAGAAACGGAATTTCGCGCGTAGCGAATATTTCCACTATCGGTTCCATTGAGGTTTACTTCACATTCGTCTGCTTTGGAATAGCTCAGCACTTTTTTTAGTAAAGCGAAGGCTTCGTCTTTTGTTAGTATTGGCATAATTCGTTATTAGTTATTGGTTATTGGTCGTTCGCACTGGTCGCTCGAATAACGAACAACCAGCATCGAACAACGATTAAATAGTTCTTCCTGTGTTAATTACATTCACGCCATTAAAGCGCGCAGTAGAAGATCCGTGCGAAACTGCACTGCTTTGTGAAGGCTGCCCCTTTCCATCAAAGAATGATCCGCCCAAGCGATAGTCACTTTGGTCGGCTATGGCAGTGCATGAATTCCAAAACTCTTTTGTGTTTGCTTGGTAAGCAACATCGCGTAACATGCCAACGATTTTGCCATTCTTGATTTCGTAGTACAACTGACCACCAAATTGGAAATTGTATCGCTGTTGATCGATGGAGAAAGAGCCATCACCAATAATATAAATTCCTTTCTCCACCCCTTTAATAATGTCGTCAATACTTCTCTTTTCCTTGCCCGGTTGCAACGATATGTTTGGCATACGTTGAAATTGTACGCTACTCCAATTATCGGCATAACAGCAACCTTGTGATGCAGTGAGACCCAGCATGTGTGCTTGATCGCGAATGGTTTGGTAGTTTACCAAAATTCCTTCTTTCACGATATCCCATTGCCCGCAGCCGACACCCTCATCGTCATAACCTACAGCTCCAAGAGATCCTACTTGAGTTTTGTCTGCTACAATATTTACTAGTTTACTCCCATATTGGAAATTCTTCGATGCCCATTTATCGAGTGTTAAGAAACTGGTGCCCGCAAAGTTGGCCTCGTAGCCAAGCACGCGATCCAATTCCGTTGGGTGACCGGTAGATTCATGAATGGTAAGCCATAAATGAGAAGGATCTAAAATCAGATCATACTTGCCCGGTTCTACTGATTTGGCTTTCAGTTTTTCACCTGCTTGTGCTCCAGCCGCTTTTGCATCTTCCAACATATCATAGCGACCTTTGTATAGCGTTGTTACACCAGCAATCTTATCTTGTGGACGAGCATACAAGTACTCATAACCCATGCCCATTGGCGCGCTCAATGAATTTCTGGTTTCAAATTTTCCTGTAGTCTTATCAATTTTGGTAGCAAAAAAAGCTGGCCATATACGATGAACATCCTGATCAATATATGAACCATCGGTAGAAGCAAAATACTTCTGCTCATTCACCATAAACAATATGGAATTGATGTAGTCAGCACCGGCTTTCATGGCAGCATCGTTCACACTCAAGAGCAAATCGACTTTTTCTTTGATCGGCACTTGAAACGAATTTTTCTCGATAGGGGCTTTCCAACTTACTTCACCATATCCCTTTTGTGGAGCAAGACGAACTGGCTCTGTGAGCAGGCGGGCATTTTCTTTGGCAATTGCTACCGCTTGTTCTGCCGCTTTTGCGATGTTGTCTTTGTCCATTTTGTCGATGGCTGCAAAACCCCAACTGCCGTTGGCAATTACGCGGATACCCATGCCATACGATTCCGTGTTGACAATGTTCTGCACTTTGTCTTCGCGGGTTACCACAAACTGATTGAGGTATCTACCGATGCGGACATCGGTGTAAGTAGCGCCTTTGCTTCGGGCGGCATTGAGTGCCACATCGGCCAATTGCTTTTTCAACGCCACATCCACTGTCTCCAGCGCGCGGCTCGGATCTATCGGGTTTCCCATCAACGGAATTCCGGGCAACATACTCGCTGCTGCTCCCAGGCCCGATAAGTAAATAAAATCTCTGCGTTTCATTTGTTAGTAATTTGTTTTTTAGGTGTCACATTGCCTGTCCAGCCTTAGCGGGGGAATCGCTGAGATTATCATGCCGCTGGGTGTAGAGAATCTTAATGACGATTTCACGTGTTAGTAATTGTTTTTTAAACTCTAATTGTACTGGTAAATGTAGACTCTTTCTTAATTCCCCAATGATTGTTATACCGACAATTTAACTTAGTAAATAGTTCGCCTTAAGACGGAAACAACTCATAAAAAGTTACCAACTTTATTTGATCGGTAACGTCACTCTATTTTCAATAAATCTTTACAACCAACTCCTTACCACTGATTTTAAGCCAATTGTTTGAAATCGATTTAACTGCAACTTCTTTGTCATTCACAAGTATTTTTTTCGTCTTTTTGACGTCAATAAAAATATTCCAATCAGCGATCGTTTGGCTAATACGATATTCTTTATAGTCATTCTTTAGGTTGATTGTCAGACTCAATGAATTGGCTCCCATCTTTACATTTTCAATGGAAGCATCCTTCCAAGAAACAGGGAGCTGCGGAGAAAGGTAGATACTTTTGTCAAAGGCCTTTGGTTGAATACCGAAAATATAGTTAATCAACGGCACGGCCACGCCATAAATATTCCAGGCTTGTGTCATCATTCCAAAGTCGGGGGAAACTTCATACATAGATCCTGGCAACGCATAGCTAAAAGATTGTTGGAGTTTCTTTACATAATGCAGTGCCTCATCTGCACCTGCATAACGTGCAGCGCCAACGGCCAGCACGCTTGTTGGCAGCGTCATCACTGCTCCAGTGTAGGAGAAAACTTTCCTTCTCGATTTCAGCACTACACTATCGGCTTCCTCGGTTCGGTCGATACCTGTAACAAAAGCACCGAACGCATTCTCATAGGCTTTTGCCTTTGTCAACGCAGCACGTGCCTTAACAGAATCTGCAATGCCTGTTTCCATAGGAGTGTTGACCACCCAATTGTGATAAATTACATGAGGAATGCGCTTGCCTACCGAATAACTGGCCATGTTCTTCTTTGTAGTTTCTAGCTCTTTTACAGCCCAAGTTTTACCAAGCGTATCACTTCTAACCAACGCAGCATTTAGAACTGGCATCGCCTCCGCTACCGTTCCTCTGAAATCGCCAAAAGAACTTTCTTTTGGCTGCCACCATTCCGTATCTATTTTGACTTTCAATTCATCTGCTATTTTTTGATACTCAGAAGCAGTCGCAATATCTCCCAGCGCGGTGGCAAGAGACGCTGCACTGGCAACTGCTTGTTGTGTGTAAACTGCTACATCAATCATTTCCAACTCTGATTCAAGGCCTGGTATCTCCATCATACCACTGCCATTAGGGTAGCGATTGCCGTCAGGATCTTTTTCTCCAAGTAGCCATTGTATTCCCTTTTTTAAATCCGGAAAAAGTTGTGATACCAGCTCTTTGTCGCCCGTCCAGGCATAATAGGTGTTCACCAACGTTATGAATTGCGCTGTTTCGTTCACATTGCCTGCATTATAAACTGACCCATTGGTAGACACCTCATGGACAATCCGACCATTACTATTTGTTTTTTTTGATAGTTGATGGAGAAGAAGAATAGTGCTTTTGGCTAGCTGATGGTCACCTGTAACTAACGCACCTTGAAGTGCATAAGTGGCATCGGCACCAAACCACCAAGGATAATCCGGAAGGCCAGCGCTAAGTCCGCGGCCTTGTTCTAGCACATTGCGTGTAAGCCAGTCCGTATTATACTTAAGCCATTCGTACATTCGCTGCACTTCCTTGTCGGGAATTGTGAGATGAGAAGCTTCATCTATTTTTTTAAAGCGGTCCATCTTTTTTTCAAGCAATGCTTGCCCTTGCGTTTTCAAAACATCGTAGTTGGCTCGAAGTGCATCTTCCGATTGATAAGACCCTGCAATATAAAATGGAATGATTACTTCATCGTTGGCATTAACGATAACGGAATAAGAAAGCGTAGCATCTTTGCCTAAACCTTTCCTGAGCTGCTTTGGGCATAAATCTTCCGCTTGCCCAACAGTTGCTCGCCCAGATGACCCAAACACAACATGCCAAGGGTTGTCTTTGTCTTTTGCGACCACTGCCGATAAATTGTTATCAAAAGTTACCTGATCTTCGGCATCCACCATGTTGGTGCGCTCCCCCAGCCACGTAGGTCTCAGATCGATCATTCCAGTAAAAGAAAAAATCAACTCCTTGTTTTTTTGGCTTTGGTTATGAATTGTAAATTCAACAATAGCACCTTCAACTCCATCAGGTATAAATTGTACTCTATCAATCTCAATATTCTCTTCCTTCCAGGTAAAATGGTGGCTATTCCCAATTGGGAAATTGGTAAACTGATCTGCATTATTGAGACAGTACACTTCCCTACCCTCCTTGGCTTTTATGGCCGCGGTAAATCCGTCCATAAGTTTAATTGGATGATCCCAGATTCCGCCCATCTCACCAGTAATATGCCAGCCAATATCTGGGAAACTGCCATCTTGATGACCCACCAAATACACGCGATCGCCAGCCGCTACGAAAGGCGAGGCTACGTATTGGGATTTACCCTTTATCGACTCAAGTGCCGAGATTTTCTTGTAAAAACTAGGGCTGTTCTTTGTTTCCGGGGCGGAACAACCAGCAACTAAAAGGAATAATAAAAAGATCTGTTTTGGATTCATAAAATTGCGGAACAAGTGATGAGAGCAAAATGCACATTAATATCAGAAATATATCCGCATTAACGAAACAAGCATCAGTAATGGCCAGCGAAGAAACATCCTAAACCAAACGTGAACCACTGCAAATAAAAATCCCTCGTGTTACGATAAAGGCTTTATTTATCATTTCAGAAAGAAAAAATCACTGAACTAATCTTTGGGCTCGCCCCATGGAGAAGTAAAGAAGGGAGCCTACCAACGGCAAGAAAACAACAACTATAATCCAAATTAGCTTATCATTCTCGGCCTTAAATTGACTTCTTACAATGTCAACAATGGCCAATATGGGGATAAGCAAAGTTAATATTGCAATTCCGAAAAACAAAGCTAAAATAGTTATCTCTGTCGAGCCGGGCATTCCGAATAAAAGGATAGTGTTCATAGTCGTACTTTTCATCTAAAGTAATCAAACAATTCAAACAAAAAAATCCTCAGCCTTTCAGTTGGGAATTTTCTCAAATCTCAAGACTAATGTCTCAAATCTATTTTCTACACCGCATCCGATAAACTCGAGAACGTAAAATCTCTGATCTTCATTGCTGGTATCAATGAACTTCCACCTCCACCAGGGCCACCCCCACTGGCTACACGCAGCTGCTTGCCCAATGTCTCCAAGTTGTTCAGCATAATAACCGGACTTTCATTGAATCGGAAATTCTTGATAGGGTGCTTAATTTTTCCGTTTTCAATGTAAAAGGTGCCATCGCGGGTTAACCCCGTGTACAATAGTGTTTGTGGATCAACCGCACGTATATACCAGAAGCGTGTTACCAGCACACCCTTCTTGGTGTCTTTGATCATATCTTCGATAGACGCTGTGCCACCCTCCATAATTCTGTTACCAGGAAAAGGGGTAGGCTCAGCATTTTTTAAGGACGCCCAATAACGATCGTAAATCATATTGGCCACCGAGCCATTTTTAATCAAATCCATTTTCTTTCTGGGCAACCCATTGCCCGCCCAGTTGCCAGTAGGCACTTCTTCATTCCAGGGGTCGGTATAAATGTTCACACGCTCGTCTACAATCTTTTCACCTAACTTCGTGCCGCCCCCTTTTTTAGAAAGGAAACTTCTGCCTTCATCGGCCTGGCGTGCATTCATCGCGAAAAGCATCAACCCCAATAAATCCGCGGCCGCGTTTGGCTCTAGTATCACCGTATATTTGCCAGGTTCAATCGCTTTTGCATTACGCGATTGCAACGCCTTTTCCATGGCAATGGCAGAGGCTTCAGCCGTATTTAGTTTACTTACATCATTAAAATTTCTTGCTACCCAGCCCGAGCCCGTTCCATCATTTGAGCGCATAGTAACTGTAAAATCGACACCGGTAGTTTTGTTATAGGCAAAAGCTCCCTTGCTATTCATCAGCGAGCTAAAGCCGCGGCTATCCTCAAGGAAACCAGCTGCCGTAATATCTTTTTTGGAAGCTGGCAAAATACTATCTGCAGCCGCTTGAGCACGATAGTCGGGAGTGATATTGGCAGTCGATTCAATAAATGTTTTTGATTCAACTCCATAGGTCTGCTGAGGAAGAGGTTCCATGAACTCCGAATTCTCAGGCGCCAACCGCGACAACTCTTCGGCACGTCTCACCACTTTTTCCAACGAAGCATCATCAAACTCGTTGATGGAGGCTGACCCCACTTTTTTGCCCACATAGGATTGCACATTTAAACTCACGTTACTGTCCTCACCAGACGTTGACACACTGTTTCGCGCATAGCGAATGTTGCCCCCGTCATTGCCGTTGAGATTCGCTTCAATTCCATCTGCTTTAGAAAAGCCCACTACTTTTTCCAGTATCTTTTTTGCTTCTTCTTTTGATAATATGGCCATGTTAATTCAAGATTTAAAATTCAAAATTTAAAATTGACTGCACCTAAATTGTTCTTCCGGTGTTAATTACATTCACTCCATTGAAGCGTGCTGTAGCTGATCCATGGGAAACTGCGTTTGACTGGCTTGGTTGCCCTTTGCCATCGTTGAAGGCCCCATTCAAACGGTAGTCGCGCTCATCACAAATTTGGGTGCACGAATTCCAGAATTCATTCGTATTTGCTTGATAAGCTACATCTTTCAGCATCCCCTCAATCTTTCCGTTTTTGATCTCAAAGAACAACACTCCGCCAAATTGAAAATTATAGCGTTGCTGATCGATGGAGAACGAACCGTCTTTCACAATATAAATTCCCTTTTCAATGCCTGCCACCATTTGATCGGGTGTAAGCGGCTGCCTACCCGGTTGCAGCGAAACATTCGCCATGCGTTGGAATTGTACATCGCTCCAACTTTGCGAATAACAGCAGCCATGTGATTCCTTTTGTCCAATGATATTGACCTGATCGCGAATGGCCTGATAGTTAACCAGCACACCATCTTTAATCAATTCCCACGACTTACACTTCACGCCTTCATCATCATATCCAACGTTACCCAATGAACCAACTTGAGTTTTGTCGGCCATAAAGTTGACGATGTCACTTCCAAATTTGAATTTCTTTGATTGCCATTTATCGAGGGTTAAGAAACTAGTTCCCGCAAAATTAGCTTCATAGCCAAGCACACGATCCAGTTCTGTTGGGTGGCCCACACTTTCGTGGATGGTCAACCAAAGATGTGATGGCTCTAACATTAAATCATATTTACCTGGCTCTACCGATTTGGCAGCAATCATTTGCTTGGCTTGTTCAGCTGCCATGGTAGCATCTTCAATCATGTCATATGACTTGTTGTATAAGATGATTCCACCCGGTCCTTGAATTTTATCTTCGCTCCTACCATCTAAGTATTCATAACCCATTCCAACAGGTGCGCTAAAAGCAGCACGTGTTTTAAATTGTCCGGATTGGCGATCTACCATCGATACTTGAAAATTCGGCCAAGTGCGATGCACATCTTGATCAATGTAAGAACCTTCGCTAGAGGCAAAATACTTTTGTTCGTTCACCAAAAACATAATGCTGTTGACAAAACTCGCACCTTTTTCCAACGCCTTTGCATTCGCGGCAAGCAGCAAGTCAACTTTCTCTTTAACAGGAACTTCAAATCCATTTTTTACGATAGGTGTCTTCCAACTTACTTCGCCATAAGAAGGTGTGGTGGCCAATTTCACCGGGTCTTTTTGAAATTTCGAATTTGCTTTTGCGATGGCCACGGCTTTTTCAGTTGTTCGCTTGATGCCATCGGGAGTTACGTTGTTGCTGGCAGCAAAGCCCCACGTTCCGTTGGCTATTACCCGAATACCCACACCAAATGATTCGGTGTTGGTGACGCCCAGCACTTTCTTCTCACGGGTGGTGACAAATTGATTTAAATACCGGCCAATTCGCACATCGGTATAGGAAGCACCTAGCCCTTTCGCGGTGTTTAATGCTACATCCGCCAGTTGTTTTTTCTTCGCAGTGTCCAGCAAAGGAGTTAACATGTGTGCGATGTCTACCTCTTGCGCAAAGCCAGAGAATGGCAATGCCATCGCTCCCGCACTAAGTCCCGCCAGTTGAATAAAATCTCTTCTTTTCATAATTTTCAATTCAATATTCAAAGTCCAATATTCAAAATAGTGTCACAACAAAATTCAATATTGAATTTTGAATAACAAATTTTGAATTAGATGGTTCTTCCCGTGTTTATCACATTTACTCCATTAAATCGAGCAGTTGAACTTCCATGCGAAACCGCGCTTACTTGCGATGGCTGCCCTTTCCCATCAAAGAAAGAACCAAACATGCGGTAATCTTTTTCGTCACACACTTTCACACAGCTATTCCAAAACTCTTGTGTATTAGATTGATAAGCAACATCATTGATGATGCCAACAACTTGCCCGTTTTTGATTTCATAAAATACAGTACCGCCAAACTGAAAGTTGTACCGTTGTTGGTCTATCGAATAAGAACCTCTTCCTGCAATATAAATTCCTTTCTCTACGTCTTTTATCATTTGATCTATAGAGTAAGGTTCTTTGCCTGGCGCCAGCGAAACATTAGGCATGCGCTGAAATTGAACATCGCTCCAACTTTGTGAATACGCGCATCCATGCGATTCATTTTGTCCGAGCATGTGAACTTGATCGCGAATGGCCTGAAAGTTCACGAGAATTCCGTCTTTGATTAAATCCCACCGTTTGCATTTCACGCCTTCATCGTCATAACCCACCGCACCTAACGAACCTGGTTGCGTTTTATCTGCAAAGATGTTTACCTGCTTGCTACCATAATTAAATGTGCCCGACTTCAATTTATCGATGCTCGCAAAACTTGTTCCTGCATAGTTGGCTTCGTAACCAAGAATGCGATCTAACTCTAAAGGGTGACCAACACTTTCGTGGATGGTTAACCCCAAATGGTTTGGCTCCAACACTAAATCATATTTTCCGGGCTCGACAGATTTCGCTGAAATCATTTCCTTTGCTTGACGTGCTGCCGTAGTAGCGTCCTCAATCATGTCGTAGCTATTGCGATACAACACCATGCCCGTGGGTGTTAAAAGTTTGTCTTCTGCTTTCGGGATCATGTACTCATACCCCATGCCCATAGGCGCACTCATAGCATCACGCGATTTGAATTTGCCTGATGCACGATCAATTACATTCACTGTAAAAGTGGGCCAAATGCGATGGATATCTTGATCAATATAAGAACCATCAGTAGAGGCAAAATATTTCTGTTCGTTTACCTGAAAGAGATTGGAACTAGCAAAATTGGCACCGCCCTTTTGTGCAGCGGCATTGGTACTTAATAACAATTCAACCTTTTCAGACACAGGAACTTCAAATGCATTTTTCTGAATGGGTGTATTCCAGGATACCTCTCCATAACCTTGAACAGGCGCAAGCTTAACTGGCTCAGTCTGGAACTTACTATTTGCTTTCGCGATGGCGATGGCGCGTTCGGTAGCTTTTTTTATTCCATCAGTCGACACCTCATTGGTGGACGCAAAACCCCAAGTACCCTTTGCTATTACACGCACACCAACACCAAATGATTCGGAACTTTGAATTCCTTGCACACGGGTTTCTCGGGTGTTGATAAATTGGTTGAGGTAGCGACCTATACGCACATCGGCATAGGAAGCACCAGCACTCTTGGCGGTGTTAAGTGCCACATCGGCCAATTGTTTTTTCTGGCTGACCGTCAAGGGTATCTCTAGGACTGCTTCTACCGATACAGGATTTCCCATCATCGGGAACGGAATCGCCAATCCACCCAATCCCAGCCCTGCCAACTGAACAAAATCTCGTCTTTTCATTTTTTACGATTTACCATTTCATTGATAAACGTTGGAAAGTAGACAAAATCAATTAAAAAATTTATGTTTTATTTACGAACCTCTTTTTAGGTAAGATAAACGGTCTGAAGGTCACGCAAAGCCGATGACCAACAAGGCAAAGTCGAAATGAAATTATTTTGCGATTAACACCAAATTTTAGCACCTTATGAATCCCCAAATCCATCACCTTTATTCCGTAGCTAACAAATCGGAAAGGCTAATTATTGGCCTCATGTCTGGTACTTCGCTTGATGGCCTGGACGTGGCACTCTGTAAATACAGCGGATCGGGTCGAGAAACCAAAATTGAATTGCTCGAATTTACAACCGTTCCCTACGACCCATCATTTAAGGACGAGGTAAAATCAGTATTTAGCAAACAGCAGGTAAATCTGGAGAAGGTGTGCCTGTTAAACGAGTGGATAGGCACCACTCATGCTAATATGATTCTTCGGTGCCTTGCGGATTGGAAAATAAAAGCAAGTGATGTTGATCTTGTGGCCAGTCACGGGCAAACTATTTATCATGCTCCAAAGTCGTTGCATAAACACGAGAAGTTTGAAAATGCTACACTGCAAATTGGCGATGGTGATCACATTTCAGTGGGCACAGGCATTATTACGCTAAGCGATTTCAGGCAAAAGCACATTGCCGCTGGTGGCGAGGGCGCGCCCCTTGCCAGCTATGGCGATTTTTTGATTTTCTCCAAACCAGATGAAGACCGCATTATGCTCAACATAGGCGGCATTGCCAACTTCACTTATCTGCCGGGTTCTCTCGATGCCGATAAAGTTTTTTGCAGTGATGTTGGCCCAGGCAATACACTAATGGATGCATTGATTCAAAAAAACTTCCCTGGAAAATTTTTCGATGAAAATGCAGCGGTTGCCAAGGCTGGGAAGATTAGTGAACCTTTGTTAGGGGCGTTAAAAGAAAATCCGTTTTTCGATCAACCCTTTCCAAAAACAACCGGGCCAGAATTATTCAATCTGGATTATTTGAATTTGGCTCAGCAAAAATCAACCACGCAGCATCTCACCTTGCCAGACCTAATGGCAACCGTCAATCGCTTTACAGCGGATATGATTGTTAAGGCACTTCGAAGTGGCTTTACCAGCAACGATCATTTTAAGATTTATTCAAGCGGTGGTGGCATGCACAACCCGTTGCTGATGGAAAACTTGAAAAGCCAATTACCTCACGCCACTTTTAAAACAACATCTGATTTAGGGATAAATCCAGATGCTAAAGAAGCAGTCTTATTTGCAACCCTCGCCAATGAATGTGTCTGTGGCGGTGGCATAAAATATGGATCAGGCAGAAACGGAATCCCAACGGTATCGATGGGGAAGATTTCTTTTCCGGGTTAAATCACCTCGAGGCCTTTTAGTTTGAATGGTTCAACCATTGGATGTTCTGGGTCTAATTCGGTAATCAGCGTATGTATTTCTGTTGTGGAGCAAACCTTAAACCGTTGCGAAGAGTTTATTTTTTCTGATATCGTGAGTGCAACCACTTTTTTAGATGATTCAACTATTGCCTTCTTCAACTGCACCACTTCCCAGTCAAATTCAGTTAAGCCAAATTGACTATCTAAATTGCCCATTCCAAGAAAGCATAAATCTGCGTTAATACCCATGATCGTTCGGATAGCATCCCCTCCTAACGAAATTTGTGCATCGTGCGAAAGCTTTCCCCCTATAAAAATTGTTTCAATCAATGGATGCTCCAATAGCTGCATGGCAATCGGCAAACTTGGCGTAAAAACAGTGGCGTTTATGTCTTTAGGGAACAGTCTTGCCACTTCTAAGTTAGTGGTTCCACCCGTCATAATGATTACCTCACCCCCTTGAACCAACCGGTGCGCCTTAGTAGCGATAACCACTTTGCTTTCATGTGCGTAGATCTGCTCTTCTTTGTAAGTGTATACATGAAAAGAGTTTGAAATGGCACCCCCATGAACCTTCTTGATTTTTCCTTGATCGTCTAAGTGGTTCAAGTCTCGCCTTATTGTATCCTCTGAAACCTCGAGCTTCTTAGAAATGTCTGTCAAAAGAACTCGATTTCGGATTCTTACTTCGTTGATTATATAGTTTAAACGTTCTTCTCTTAACATGTCCTTTATTTTTAGAATGCACGATTTTACAAAATTTAATTGAAATATTTTTGATTATCCCGAAAAAAACCGCAAGTTTAACCCGTATTTTGCGGTTATTTGCTGTTTTAGCATTTAACGAGAGCTCTAAAAATTTATTTAAACACTTTAAACAATTCAATGCCTATGAGGAACATTTATCTCTCTTCAAAACTAATCTGGAGAGGCTTTCAAGGGTTAAGTGAACGCACTAAACTGATTCGATTTTTATCGACAGCAGTGCTTTCGATTTCACTGTGCTTATCAGCTCAGGCGCAAGAAATTTCGGTTTCAGGTAAAGTTACCGATGCCAAAGACGGCTCGCCTTTGCCTGGAGTAAATGTCTTGATTAAGAATGGTAGCAATGGGGTTATTACCGATGCTGACGGTAATTACAAAATTAACGCCCTGTCAACCGATTTTATCATAATTTCTTTTATCGGGTATCAAACAGTTGAAGAGTTAGTGGGGCAACGCTCGATCATCGATGTCTCTTTAAAAGACGCAATAACTAATCTTGATGAAGTAGTTGTTACGGGGTCAACTATTAAAACTGCCAAGCGTGAACTAGGAAATAATATAACCTCGGTAAATTCAGATGCTATTCAACGGTCGGGTTCCAATAATTTGTTTGGTGCTTTGCAAGGGAAATTACCTGGCGCTCAAATCACCCAAAACTCGGGCGATCCTGCCGGTGGTATCACCGTGCGTTTGCGAGGAGTAAAATCACTTTCAGGTCCTTCTGATCCCCTTTATGTAATTGATGGCGTAATCGTAAGTAATTCCACGGTCAATGTATCGCAAACAGCCCTAGGCAATCAAGTGGGCGAGGCGGCAGTTGGTAACAACCGATTAGTAGACATTAACCCAGCCGATATTGAATCTTTAAACGTAATAAATGGTGCAGCTGCGGCTGCGCAATATGGCTCACGCGCTTCCAATGGTGTGGTATTAATTACCACTAAGAAAGGCAAAGCAGGAGCCCCAAAAATTACTTTTTCCACCAGTGTTACCATAAACGAACTTCGCAAGAAAGTTCCAATCAGTACCTATGGCAAGCAGTTTGGTTTTGCAGCACTTCGACTGCATCCCATTGGAGGCCTTACAAACGCTCAGCTACCTACTTACGTAGCCCAACCGGGTGAAACATTTACAGCTGTAACAAGAGATGGGGTGGTTACTAACCTAAGAACAAATCAAGTTGATGTTACGCGCTATGACTACCAAGATCAGATCTTTCAAAAAGGGTATGGTACTGACAATAATCTCTCCATTAACGGAGGCAACGATAAAACTCAATACTTTACATCACTTTCTTACTCACGCAATGAAGGGATTATTCGGGGTACCGACTTTACACGTTATAACCTCAGGGCAAGAATTGAACAACGACTAGCTGATTGGGCAAAAATGAGTGTTGGACTATCGTATGCCAATTCATTTGGCAATGAAAAGGCAAACGGTAATGTTTTCTACAGTCCGATCAACTCAGTTAACATCACAAACAATATCTATGACATTAATCTTCGTGATGCAGCCGGCAAACTACTTGCTGTGGAGCCAACTCGTGTCAATCCGCTTTCGACTATCGAAGACATGAATTTTACTCAATCGATCAACCGAACAATTAATGATCTGCAATTAAATCTTACCCCTTTAAAAGGTTTAGGTATCGACTGGATTGTAGGTGTGGATGCGTTCACACAAAACGGTCGTGGGCTTATTAAACCATATCCCTATCAAGCTATTGCTGGTTTACCTGCCGAACGATATCCCACCGGTTATGCATCAAACGCAAGTAACTCGGTGTTGCAGTTCAATACGGATTTAAACATCTCGTACGAGAATCTATTAACAAAAGATTTGAAGTTTAACGCCATTATTGGTGGTAGCTATCAATATCAACGCACGGAGTTTCAACGCTCTAGTGGTGAAGGGTTAGCTCCCTTTATTGAAACAGTAAGTGGAGCCGGATCAGCAGTGACTGCCGGTTATGGTCTGCCTCAATTTAGCTTAAGCGGATATTTCGCACAAACTACGCTAGGCTACAAAAATCTGGCGTTTCTTACGGGAGCCGTTCGAAGAGATCAATCTTCTATTTTCTCAGAAGCTGAAAGAACTCAAACGTATCCCAAAGTCAGCGGTAGCTTAATTCTGTCCGATCTTGAATTCTGGCAAAGCGCAGTGCCATCAAAGATCGTAAGCTCCTTAAAACTAAGGGGTTCTTGGGGGCAAGCGGGTAATTTGGTTGGCTTGGATCCATTTTCACGTTTTTGGCAATTTCAGCCAACACCTTATTTAGGAAGAAATACAATTGTTCCAAGTTCACAATTGGCGAACCCAAATGTACGGCCTGAGCGTATGAGCGAATTTGAGTTTGGAACAGATATCGCTTTGTGGGAAAATAAAATAAACCTTGGCGCAACTTTCTATAATCAGGATATTACTGATTTGATTGTGAGTCGCGGCACAGCTTCATCGGAAGGGGGCTTGAGCATTGTGAATAACGTAGGAAGTATGGAAAATAAAGGTTTTGAAATTTCACTTAACCTTGTTCCCGTTAAAACAAAAGACTTGACCTGGGATGTTACCTTTATCTACAACCAAAACCGAAACAAGGTCACAAAACTTGGAAGCCCTACAATTTCTATTTCAAACTCCGCGGGTGCACCCGTATTTTTGATCGAAGGAGCACCTGCAAGTGTTTTCTACGGAACCGCCATCGCCAGAGATGCGAACGGTAATCCACTATTGACTTCGCAAGGTTTCTTACAAAGTGAACGTGGCACACAAAGCTCTTCGACTCCTTTAACTTATTCGCCAGTGAGAGATGCTACAACCGGTCAGCCTGTTATTGCCGGAACCTCCAGTGTAAGAACAATAATCGGGAATCCAAACCCAGATTGGACAGGCTCGTTGATGAGCAACTTAGCTTACAAAAATTTCAATTTCAATTTCCTGATTGATTTTGTGCAAGGCGTAAGTGTATTCAATGCGGACAAAAGGACACGCGAAAACGTAGGCATCGGCTCTATTTCAGAACAAGAATTGAAAGGCGAAATTGTGAGAGGATATATTTTTGCTATCGGCCCTATTGAAGAGTGGCGAGTTGACAACGGTGCGTTTGCAAAACTTCGGGAGATTGGTTTGTCGTATAATCTAAAGAGCCCAATCAAAGGAATCAATAATGTTAACATTGGCTTGTCTGGCAGAAACCTTATTTCTTGGGATAGCTACAATGGATATGATCCTGAAACAAACGCAGGTGGTAACAGTGACCGCGTAAGGGGCGTAGATTTTGGTAATGTGCCAATTCCCAGAACCTACAAAGCACAGATTACACTTTCATTCTAACACGTAAATTTTCAGATGATATGAAAAAAATAGTTAATACAATCGTTTTGGTGGCGGTATTCCTACTTGCTTCATGCACAGACGAATACCTCAACCCGAGCTCAGCCAGTCAGACACAAGTTGTTTCTGATGTGACAGGTTTAATTACGTTAGCAAACGGATTATCTTACAAATACTCGATCACGCGGGTATCTCCAAATTATACACTTCCCACTACCAGTGGCCTTCTTACAAGGGAACTTGTGGTGCTAAACGCTGGAAATACGGATGAACAAAATCTCTTCCAAGGGGGTGCTAGCGTGATAGGTAACAACGCTGTCATTACTAATCTCTGGAATCAAAGCAACCTGACAAAATCGAATGCCGATTTGATTTTGAATAATTTAGGAATCGTAACGGATCAAGGAACGAAGGGTGCACTTCAGGCGCATGCCTCTATCTTTAAAGCACTAGCGCTAGGCAATCTCGCGATGTTTTGGCAGCAAGCACCAATAGTCACGGCCACCGGCGCTCCGTTTGTAGACAGGATAACAGTATTTAATGAAGCTATATCTATTCTGGAGGCTGCAAGGACAGAACTTGGAAAGGCTCCAATACCTGCAGCGTTTACCACCCGTATCGCTGCCGGAATCGACTATGCGAATACGATCAATGCGTTAATCGCGCGATATGCACTGATGGCTGGGAATAATGACAAGGCACTGGCAGCTGCAAATCTAGTTTCGCTTGCAACCACCGTTAAATCAGAATTTCGTCATGACGACCTAACCCGCAATGCATTGTTTGAAAGTAGTTTTGGAAACAAAAACGTGTCAGAGCCTTTTGATAAACTATTTAGCCTGCCATTGGCTTTACAAACACCGGCCACGGATGGACGAGTAGGCTTCTTCTATAGCGCAGGAGGAACTCTAAATTTGGGCAGAGCTAGCTTCTTTACATCTAACTCTAGTGCGCTTCCCGTTTACCGACCAGGTGAAGTTACCCTCATTAAGGCAGAGGCTTTCGCGCGCAAAAATGACCTCACAAATGCAACCGTTGAGTTAAATAAAATCCTTCAGAAAGCTGCCGCTGCTGACGCCTATCTGATTGGCGCAAACCAACCCGCCTACGCAGGAGCAAATACTCAAGACGCTATTTTGACTGAGATTTACAAGCAACGCTGCATCGAACTCTATTTAACTGGGATGAGATTAGAAGACAGCAGAAGGTTTAATCGCCCAGCATCGGAACGTACGCGCAATTTTCTTCCTTATCCGTTTTCCGAAAGAGATAACAATCCTAATACGCCTGCTGACCCAGCAAACTAGTACTTTTTAATTGGTTGTTTGGTTGAATGGCTGCCTCGCAAGGGGCAGCCGTTTTTGTTTTCTATAAAATGATAAAGGCTTTCCAAAAAAATAAATAATTTTGGTTTATATTATAAACTACTTTATATTTGTTCCGTTAATAGGAATATGAACAACGAAACCGAAAAGCTGAGCCCGCAGCAGAGTCTGGATTTGATCACCGCGATGATCAACCAGGCAAAGGGCAATGTGCGCAATAATTCATTTTACTATCTCTTTTGGGGCTGGGTTCTAATTGTGGCTCACCTTGGAAGTTTCATTTTAAATCGGATTGATTTTGACTACCCATTTGCGGTGTGGCTTATTGTAATTCCCGGTTGGATCGTCTCGTTTCTCTATGGTTCGAACCAATCAAAAAGAGAAAATCGTACTACCACACATTTAGAAAGAGTAAACATTACTTTGTGGATCAGTTTTGGTTCCATAGCAGCTGTAATACCTTTTTTTGGCGGATATATTAACTACCAAATCAACCCGATTATTCTTTTGGTGGGTAGTATGGCCACTGTTACCTCTGGCACAATATTAAAATTCCTTCCTTTAATGGCAGGAGGGGTTGTGTTTTTTGTAGGTGGCTTGCTGTGCTTTTTTATGTCAAGCGAAATTCAATCATTAGTCTCAGCTGTGACTATCGCCATTGGCTACCTTGTGCCGGGCTACTTGCTGAAGTCACAAAAGTAGCGCGCCATGTTTAAAGAGCTTGATCCCCTACTTCACTCGCAACTAAGGTTGGCTATTATGTCTCTTCTTCTAGGACTAGACTCGGCAGACTTTACCTTTCTAAAAGAAAAAACAAATTCCACAGCGGGTAATATCAGTGTGCAGTTAGACAAACTGTCGGAAGCAGGCTACATCAGCATCGAGAAATCATTTAATGGAAAGAAGCCACTAACCACGTGTAAGATTACCAAAAAGGGAATCAAAGCTTTTGAAGATTATGTAAATTCATTGAAGACCTATATCAAAAATTAAAATTTTTTATCATTTTAGTTTACAATATAAACCAGTTTACAATTATGAAAAAACTACTCATTTTCACAATCGCTTTTGGTTTGACATTTCAACTGAAAGCCCAAAACGCGGGCAGTGCTCTTTATCTAATGCCTGCAACTCAACTGTTTTCTTTTGGTAATATAAATAACGCTTTAGCACGAGCCGGTTTACCGGAAACACCCGTGACATTCGGTAGCGGAGCAGGCGGCTTTGGCTCGGTAGGCAACTGGCGCATTGGCGGTGAAGGAACTTACTTCTCGGGAGATGCTTCGCGCGGAACGAACGTCACATCGCTCTCGGGCGGTCTGGGTTATTTCTACGGGGCATACGTATGGCAACGCAAAAAATGGAACTTTGTACCTGCCGTAGGTATTGGCGTTGGCGGCTTAACACTAAACGCTACGCGTGCAAGCTCGGCCAATTCAATTGAAGATCTGATCGGCAATGCTGCGAACAGCAGTACCATTTCGCTGGGCGATGGCATTATTCACACTTCACTAGGCATTGAGCGTAACATCTCCGATGCAATGTTCATTGGTATTAAGACCTCATACAATATGGGACTTAGTGGCAATCGTGAATGGAAAACAACTGGGCTTACCAATTCAGTAAGCGACTCATTCAACTCATTCCAATTGAGTTTGAGCATTGGCTTCGTTCTTAAATAGAAAACTTTCAACCTACAACTAGGCGATAAAACAAAACTAAAAAAACTATGAAAAAGTACACTTTATTCCTCATTGCCATCCTCAGTGGAGCGGCTCTATTTGGTCAGGATGCAAACCAAATAATCTATCAAGCCTACCTCAGTCAAAAGTATGACGCAACACCGTGGAAAGAAGCCATAAAAATAAACGAAGCCGAGGTAAGTAAAAACCCTAAGGACGTAAAGGCTCGCTACCAATTAGCGCTGGCTCAGTTCGCATTGGTGTCATCAACCCTGCGCAACCGCGATGAAGATTTGTTTGACGAATACTACAATCCTTTACTGGAAAACATCAATAAAGTGAAGGAGGCAGACAAGAACTGGGCCGAACCTTACGCACTCCAGTCTGCTGCATATGGAGTAAAGATGGGCTACAGCCCGATGCAGGGCATGATTCTGGGCAGCAAAAGCAACAACCTCGTTGAAAAGGCAAAACGCCTGGACCCACATTCGGCACTTGCTTGGAAAGTATATTCGAATGCAAAATTTTTTACTCCCGAAATGTGGGGTGGCAATCTTGATGAAGCAATTGTAGGATATGAGAAAGCCATTGAGCTATACGAAAGTAAGCCTGAAACGCTAAAAAATAACTGGATGTATCTTGACACAAAGGCGTTTCTGGGTCAAGCTCTTCTTAAAAAGGGTGACCGAGTAAAAGCCATCGACACGTACGAAAAAGCCCTAAAAGCAGAGCCCAATTTTGGTTGGGTGAAATACAAACTGTTACCAGAGGCGAGGGCAGCAAAGTAATGCGTTGGTTGAATTTATGCTTTCTTATCCTGATGTTGGGTAGTAAGCAGCTTTTTGCACAATGCGATAGCGTTAGCGGCTTCGTAAAAGATGCCGTAACCGGTGAGGCATTGCCAGCCGCCACGTTGCGTTCGATAAAAAGTCCGACTTATGGCGTGTCAACTGACGTGAACGGAAAATTTTTATGGAGAACAGATGGTGGTGATTCCGTTCGAATCAGTTTTGTGGGATACGAAGATACCATCGTGGTGCTTGGCCAAACGTGCGAAATAGAAGTGAAACTTTTACCTGCCTCTATCGGGTTAGCCGAAATTGTCATAAAAGCGGAGCGATTGATTGCAGAGGAATTTACTATGAGTAAGATAAAGAAGTTAGAAATCTATACCAACCCGAGTGCAAAAGCAGATCCGTTATTGGCTGTGAACGCCCTACCCTCGGCTACAACCACCGATGAATCAGCCAACATAAGCCTTCGAGGCGGAAGCCCGAACGAAACAGGAATTTTTCTAAACAATGTGCCCATCAACGATGCGGTTCGTTACGGGCAACTTAATGGAATTGGTACCTTTAGTATTTTCAATACGGCACTTATCAGTCAGGTTCAAGTCTACCCAGGTAATCCACCTCTTGAGTTTGGTAATACTACCTCAGGCCTCATTGCATTGACTACCGATGAAACGATTCCCACAAAAGCAACCCACACGGTATCAGCATCTCTGGCAAGCGTGGGCTGCTATACATCACGCAAAGTCGGAAAAGAAGCAGCACTCACCGCGTTCGCCAATTTCCAACCCTCAGGCTTGCTTCGCTGGTTTAATCCAGTTGCGCTGGAGCGGATCAAACGATTCAACACCGCAGATCTTGGCATTCATTTCTTTTGTCGCCTGAGCGAACGCACCGCTCTCAAGATCTTCACCTATGCCAATCGTGAGTCTTTTTTGTTTGACTCTCGAACACCTACCTATTGGGGAAGCTTCGATCAAGAAAAAGCAAGAAGTTACGCGGTCACTAACATAAGGCATCGTTTTCGCAAGAGTGAATTGTCTTTCAACCAAGGACTCAGTTTTTCACGTGCGCGGTTCTCTCAAAGCACGCTCGATGCGCAACTCGACCTTACCGACTTCTATACATCCCTAAACTATCAATACTTCGGCACAAAATGGGAAATGAAAACGGGAATGAGTTATGATTATCGTGGTTCAAGCTTTGCAGGAAAATTTCCGCGCTATCGTTATGCTCTGGGCGAACAGTTTCCTGTAGATAGCACCGCTTCGCGTCAAGCTATACAGCTGCCCGAATTATATCTGTATGGTAAAATCCATCTTACGCCAAAATGGATTACGGGCGGGGGCGTGCGAAAGGGAATCAGCATGAATGAACAAGCTGGTTTTCTGAGCAGTCAATTAAATGTAAACTTTCGGCCAACTAAGCCTTGGAATTTTATCTTATCCATGGGGCGCTACAACAAAATGGTAATTCCTCAGGGTATTTCAGCGGAAAGCACTCAAATTCAAACCGATCAATACTCTCTGTACGTGAGTTATACAAAACAGCGTCTCGAAAGCTCTCTTTCGCTATTCGTAAAAAATGGCCAACAAGGCGATCAACAAACAAATGTACGAGGACTAGAACTATATGGCCGCTATCGCATCCATAGAAATCTTCGAACGCAACTATCACTTACTTCTTTGCGTGCGCGGCAAACGCTCAACGGAGAAACAATCTCCTCTCCTTTTGACATCCGCTATTTCATCAGAGGTAATGCAGAATACAAGTTTGCTGAAAGCTGGACGGCCACGTTCGTTTTCTTGTTTCGCGAAGGGAGTTTTTACCTGCCCGTTGTGGGTGCTAATTTCAATTCGAGCGTAGGCGCTTACGAACCCATTTATGATAGACAAGCGCGACTACCGAATTACAGCTTAGTTGATTTTAGTTTCTCAAAATTGTTTGCAGTTGGAAAAGACACATCAGCGGTTGCATTTTGTGGATTAAGCAATGTGCCCAATTTCAAAAACGTACGCGACTATACGTACAATTTTGATTACACATTAAAGACAGCCGAGTATTTCTCGCTGCGTACCATCTACTTCGGAGTGGTTGTGAATTTTTAGTTGCTTTTAGCCAAATTCACAATCACCTCCCAATTAAACTGTACAAACTTATATAACGATTCTTCTAAGATGCGCTCCTGGTCGCTGTGCGCACCAAAACCTTTAGGGCCATCTTCCACGTCTGTCATCGGGCCAATGCCATAGCACTCCACGCCTTTTGCGCGTAAAAAAGCCATATCGGTGGCACCGGTGGGCATGGTTGGGATCGTGACTGTATTGTATGTTTTCTTAATGGCGGCTTCTGTTACCTTAAAAGCATCCGACTCCAACCGGGAAGGTCTGGCAGAGGGACGCAGATTTTTTGTGTTTGCCACAATCTCAATTTGCGAGTCGTTGATCACTCGTTTCATTTCTGCCAACAAGGTTGCCATGTCTTCATCGGGCAATGCGCGAACATCTAACGTAGCCTCTGCTTCGCTAGGGATTACGTTGCTCAAATAACCTCCTTTAAAAATATTGGGAGAAATAGAAGTTCGCAACGTAGAGTACATGCGGGGTTCTTTGGCCGCAAAATATTCCTGTGCTTTATCGGCATCTTTTCCATTTACGACAGCGAGGTAGCGTGTAGCATCGGCTGGCATACTTACAGCTGCCAAACGAGTAAAGAACGCACGCGTAGTTTCATTCAGGCGCATGGGAGTTTGCCACGCAGCAATTTTTGAAATCGCTTGAGACAAATGCACAATGGCGTTGTCTTGCAAAGGTACCGAGCCATGGCCTGCCGTGCCCCGGGCTATCAATTTTACACCTCTCGGCACTTTCTCGGTGGTAGAAACCGCGGCATATATTATTTTTCCTTCTTTGCGCGTAACACCACCGCCTTCGGCAAAACAAAATTCAGACTCGATCTCGACCCAATGTTCATTTACCATAAAATCAATTCCCACTTTTGTATTTGATTCTTCGCCCGCTTCTGCTAAAAAAATCACGTCACGATCTAGTGGAATGTTCATCCGTTTTAATTGCAGCATTACCATCAACGCTGCCACCACATTGTCTTTGTCGTCTATGGCACCTCGCGCATACACATAGCCGCCATCACGCGTAGCCGAAAAAGGAGGATGTATCCACTTAGAAGAATCTACACTCACTACATCCGTGTGCGCCATAATCAACACCGGCTTTTTACTTCCATTACCTTTTATCCGCGCCACCAAATTGGGGTGCTTTGGGTCGTTCGAATAGATATTGTTAGTAATGCCTTCTTTATCCAACACCGATTTAAGGTATTCTACCACAGGTGCTTCGTAACCATTCGCTACGCTCGAATTGATTTTTAAAATTGCCTGAAAATGCTTGAGCGTTTCTTCTTGCAGCTTTACCCAATCGGGCTGTTTAGGTTGGGCAATTGCGGAGGTGAATAGCAACGTAAAGATGATCAAACAAAACAATTGTATGGAAGCGCGCATATTGGTTTTATTAGTTAACATATCATAATTAGAATTTTGTGTTAAGTAGTCAAGCCACTACCTCATCAAATACTTTCACAAATGCCTTCATTTCATCCTGCGTACCGATACTTACACGGCACCATTCTTTTTGCTGATAATCCCACACGCGAATCAGGAAACCTTTTTCATCTAATTGGGAAAGTATTTTCTTGCCATCTTTAGGAGCAGGGAAAAGTACTACGTTCGTTTTTGAATTACCGTAAAATATCTTCTTTTGATCTAAGTAATCGGTAAGCACTTTTCTTGCGATCGCATTTTTTTCGCGTGTTAACTTCATAAAATCTTCATCGCCCAGGCTGGCCTTTGCCGCAGCTATTGCAGTCTGGCTTGGTGAGATGGTGTCGCCATACTGGCCAATTTTCTTTAAGGTATCGGGATGGCCTACTACATAACCTATCCGCAATCCCGCAAGGCCATAAATTTTAGAAAATGTTTTAGAAACAACAATGTTAGGATTATTTTGTACCAATCCGACCATCGATTTTTGTTGGCCCGGCTCTAAAAATTCAAGGTATGCTTCATCAGCATACACTAACGTTCTCTTGGAGACCTCCTCACAAAATGATTTCACAACCGAATCGTTAACAACAGTTCCTGTAGGATTATTTGGATTGCAGGAGAACACCAACTTCGTATCACTCTTAATGGCTGAAGTCAGCGCATCGTAATTATGCTCTAACTTATCGTTCAAGTCAACTTTATCCCAAGCGGCCTTCATCGATTGTGCGTAATTCATCAACAACGGAAATGTAGGATAAGCCGACAACACTCGGCCACCTTGCAATCCGTAGGCAATTCCTGTTTGGCAAAGCAATTCGCCTGAACCAGCTCCCATTAAAATATAGTTGGCATCAACGCCTTCTTTAGCAGCGATTATTTTCTTCAATTCTTCCAATTCATTGAACGCATAGCGGTTCCCTTGCGTAAGAGATTCCATTACTGCCTTCTTGGCTTTCTCGGACGGCCCGTAGGGATTTTCATTTGAATTCAACCTCACTTTTTGATTGGCTGAAATCTTCGATAGAAAAAATGCTTCTTCTGCTTCGCTCATAGGTGCAGCCATTAACTGATTGGTGAGAGACGAACTGAACGCCATGCCTCCGGTCAACGTAAGTGCTGATTTAAACCAATCTCTTCTGCTAAAGTTTGTTTTCATTTTTAGAATTTTAAGTTATCGCCAGGGTGTTTTATTATAAAAGGTAACATAGGTTTGCCCATCAATTACAATCATCGGATCGCCATTTTTAGGGTGATTTTGTTTTTGAAATTGATATGAACCTTTTCCTCGTGTTTGTGAATTATAAAAAATAGTATTGCCTTGAACAGACCACGTGCCACGGTCTGCGGATTGAGAAGAAGTGCCGCCATAAAAGGTTGAAGTATTCACGCTGCGGCTGCTCTCTCCGTAGTATTCATAGGTGCCATCTGCATTTAAGGTTATGCAGTTTTCAGAAGAACTTCCTCCGGTTGAATTGCTATAAACATTAACATAACACCATTTGCCAACTAATTCCTCAGCACCTGATCCGTTACTGTTTCCCATTTGATTCTCGATAGCTCCACCTTTTGAATAAATCAACTTTTTTCCGTTGATCGTTAAAGTCAATTGACTATTGGATATTGCATAAGCCATCATAATATTCCCTTGGCTGGTGATGAGTGTAACATGCCCACTCGCCAATTCATATTGGTAGGTTTGACCTAAGTAATTACACTTGCCTTCTTTGGTAAATTCTATGGATTCACCATTACCAGACCAAAGGCCAATTATGTTATTGGACTTAGCGATTGGTTCTTCGATTTCTTTTTTAACAATTGCAGGTTGATCATTGCCACCTGCTTTTGTAAAGTTAAGTGGCTTATCTAAATCGCCACCTGAAAGAGTTAACGTATTATTCTGAAGGACATAATTATAAACAGTAGTCTCAGAAGCTGATTTGATGGATAGTTTGTTTCCAATAGCGGAATAAGTAATCGACTCGCCATCGAACTCTCCGGAATTATCATTGTTCAGCATCAGCGTCATTTGAAAACCAAGTTGCGAATTTTGCCATCTGCCAACAATACTGTTTTGAGTTTGCTTTATTTTTGCCCCAATTTGAGCTTGCGCTACCAACGCGAAAAAAATAAAAAAGAAATATAAATGGCTTTTCAAAAGTATTTCTGTTTGAACGAAAGTACTAAATAATTGCCTTACAGACAATTGGTATTTTGAGCGCATTGAAATCAATGAACCAAATGAGTTTTATCAGTTTTAAAGCCGATCGATGACGTTACCTTTCATACCTAAACTTTTTTTCCGATGCCGCAGTTTATGTCAGCCCAAGACGCAGTAAAATTAATCCATTCAGGCGACCGCGTATTTGTCCATGGAAGTGCTGCCACGCCCATAAAGTTATTGAACGCACTGGCCGACCGCGCCTCAGAACTTAAAGAGGTTGAATTGGTAGCCATTAGCTTGCTTACTGAACTTGAAATCGCCAAGCCTATTTATCGCGATAGCTTTTACTTTAACTCACTATTCGTCTCTGCTTCCATTCGAGAGGCGATCCACGATGGTCGAGGCGATTATATTCCGATTTTTTTAAGTGAGATCTCGCGTCTTTTTGAAAAAAATATTTTACCAATCGATGTGGCCTTACTTCATGTATCGGCACCCGACAAACATGGCTTTTGCTCGCTCGGCACTTCCGTGGATGTGGTGCGATCGGCCGCCCATTGCGCGAAAATTTTGGTAGCACAGGTAAACCCAAATATGCCGCGAACTCATGGCGATGGATTTATTCACGTAAGTAAGTTCCATGCGTTGGTGGAATGCAATGACCCGTTGCCAGAAGTATCCTACTCGAATAATCTTTCTCAGGAAGATCTTACCATCGGTCGGCATGTAGCATCGCTGGTAGACGATCGTTCTACATTGCAAATGGGCATTGGCTCGATACCCGATGCAGCTTTGAAAGCAATGGGCCATTGCAAAGATTTAGGCGTGCACACGGAGATGTTTTCGGATGGCGTAATGGAATTGATAAGGAAAGGAATAATTACAAATTCTTATAAAAAGAAACATCCTGGCAAAGTGGTATCTGGTTTTACTATTGGATCAAAGGCGCTGTATGAATTTCTGGATGACAATCCACAGTTTGCTTTTCTGGAAGCAAGTTATGTGAACGACACGCGGGTGATTAGAGCCAACCCAAAAGTAGTAGCCATTAACAGTGCCATTGAAGTGGATATTACTGGCCAGGTCTGTGCCGATTCTATTGGAACGTATCAATACTCGGGCGTAGGTGGCCAAATGGATTTCATTCGCGGTGCAGCCCTGTCGGACGGGGGGAAACCAATTATTGCGCTACCCTCTGCAACCAAAAAAGGAGTCTCAAAAATTGTTACCGAAATAAAGTCTGGCGCAGGCATTGTAACCACCCGCGCGCACATGCATTATCTGGTTACCGAGTATGGAATAGCATATCTGTACGGAAAAAACTTGCGACAGCGTGCTTATGAGATTTTAAAAGTTGCTCACCCCGACCATTGCGAAAATTTAGAGAAGGAAATTATTAAGAGGTTTGGAAGTAGGAGCCATCCTGCAAGGTAATGGAAGACTAGGCTTATCGAAGTCAGTTTTCGACAAGCGCAAAAGATTCAAGGAATAATCCCCATTTTTCTCATTAAGAATGTTGCATTGGCTTTAGTGGCAACACCTTGGTTGAGTTTGTAATTAAATGTAAGTTGATCGTTTTGAATGTTGCCTTCGAAACATGCATTAAAAACCTTATCGGGATAGTGTTGTTCCATGTCACCCAATGCGATATCGTGGGTGGCAATCATTACCAATGCAGGTTGCACCATCAATTGTTTTATCAACTCGCGCGATCCGGTTTGTTTATCCGTGGAGTTTGTTCCCTTCAAGATTTCATCTAAGAGAATGAGCATCGGTTTACCCAATCGCAATTCTTGAATAATAGACTGAAGCCGATTCAACTCAGCAAAAAAATAGGATTGATTTTCCTGAAGCGAATCGGACGTTCGCATACCCGTGCGAAGTTCCAGCAACGGCCCACGCCAAGCCCGCGCACAAACGGGCGAACCATTGACGGCCAAAATATAGTTTACACCCACCGCGCGCAGAAATGTACTCTTGCCGGCCATGTTGGCTCCAGTAACTAACATTACGCCTGCTGGACTTCCTAATTGAAACGGATTGGTTACACGATGTGCCGAAGGTATCAGCGGATGACCCAACTCTTCAGCTTGTATGGATAATCTATCATCGATCTCCGCAAACACATAGTGTGGTTGATTAAAGTGCAGCGTGGCAAATGACAAAAGTGCATCCCACTCCGCCAATGATTGAAGCCAGCCAGGAAGTTCATCAGCATGTTGCTCACGCCACTTCTCCAAATTACTTACATTATGAAAGTCCGTTAGAAACAAGCCATTGCCAAACACTCGCGCAAAGAAATTCATGCGCCCTTCCACAGCATTCACCAAGCGCGAAAATTTCTTCACGTGTTCATGCGCTGCGGTGGCGTTCGCATGATGGTTCTTTAGCCAGGCAGCGGCAAATTGCTGTTCCTTCATCCATCGCAATATCGAAGCGTAATTCTCCAAAATAGTCTTGTACGATGACAGGCTTGTTTGCGACAATGAAATCTTTTTATTGTTACTACCTGCAATAGTCATTTGCAGAATCATCATCAATACAAAAACTGTTTGAAAAATACTGTCAAAATACATCGCTGGAATGCAAAGACAAGTAAGAGTAGGTAACACCCATTTTATAATATTTATCAGTGGGTTACCGTAGAATAAGTTTTGTTCTCTCAACCAACCAAATAGCGAATCTAAGCTAACCTTCGAATCGTTGATTTGTCGGCCAATGGCCCAACACTGTTGTCGAAACTCTACTAGGCCTGACAATTCTCTTATTGCGGCCTGTCGCTGCTGAATCTCTACTTTGCTGAAGGAAGGGTGCGATAGACCTTTTGCCAAGCTAATTTCACCCAGCCGCGTTGCACAGCGATTGATATATTGAAATAATGATCCAAGCCCGAAAATATCGAGATCGTGTGTAAACGGATGAGTTGGGCTTATAAAAATCTCGCCCGCAGGAAAATGAGAGAATCTAAAATTTAAAGCCTCGGCCTCCCATTGGTTAAGATTAACTAGGTGGAGCAAGATATTTCGTTCACTTTCCTTGCGGGATTGCAGTTTCACAAGCCAAAAGAAAAGAACGATCCACACCGGCAGAATTAGGGAATAGGTTGAATGAATGAAGGCCATGTAAACCGATACAACAAAACCCAATGCCACGGCAATCCGCAGGAGCGAATATCGATTTATAATACTACCGAGTTGATTTACTTGCTGTTGAAATAGGTCCTTGCGATTCGCATAAAACTGGTGATCTACTTTTACTTGAAAAGATTGCCCATTTGCCGACCCAACACTCATTTTCGATTACTTTAATGGGGCAAGTTACGCGATTTACAGTATCAAGATGGAGAGGTTTCTCAAATTGTCGCAGGTTTCAATTAATTACCTGAGGGAACCCCTGTTGCACTAGTGCAGGGGCCAATAATCCAAAAGGAAATGGCTGCCGCACTAGTGTGCGGGCAAAAACCTCAAGAAATATCGGTTGCGACCTCAAAATTGCTTACCGTGCGCTCAAAGGATTTTTAAGAAGCAGTTACCTCTTAAACTTATCTCTCAGCTGTGCTAGCTTATCCTCCATGCTCTCTTCCTTTGCTGGTGTGCTCTTTTGCTGCGGCCTGCCCTGCTCTTGGCGTTGATTGTACGCCTGATTGGTTCTTGGCTTGTCGCGTGCTTCGTGCTGGGCGGGTGTATTGCCGAAAGGATCGCTCTTCATAGAGAGTGCAATCCGCTTGCGGGGCACATCCACTTCCACCACGGTTACTTTCACCTTCTGCTGCACTGCCACCACTTGAGCAGGGTCTTTCACAAATTTATCCGAAAGGTGACTTATGTGTACTAGTCCATCTTGGTGAACGCCAACATCTACAAAAGCACCAAAATTCGTTACGTTCGTAACAATGCCGGGCAACACCATGCCCACCTTTAAATCCTTGATTTCGTGTACACCTTGTTCAAAGTTAAACACCTCAAATTTTTCGCGCGGGTCGCGACCCGGTTTCTCTAACTCTAATAATATATCTGTAAGTGTTGGTAACCCAACCGAATCGGTTACATATTTCTTCAGATCGAGTTTTTTTCGCAACTCCGCACTGGTCATCAAATCGGTTATCGTACAACCGAGATCTTTAGCAAACTTCTCTACCAGCTCGTAACGCTCGGGGTGAACGGCACTTGCATCCAACGGGTTTTTAGAATCGCGTATGCGCAAAAAACCTGCGCATTGCTCGAATGCCTTATCGCCTAAACGCGGCACTTTATTCAACTCTTTTCTATCTTTAAATGCGCCATGCTGATTGCGATACTCTACAATACTTTTTGCCAAACTGGGGCCTAGACCCGACACATAGCTAAGCAATTCCTTACTTGCGGTATTTACTTCTACACCTACCGAATTCACACAACTCATTACCACATCATCCAAACCAGCCTTTAGTTTATGTTGGTCTACATCGTGCTGGTATTGCCCCACTCCTATTGACTTGGCATCAATCTTTACCAACTCTGCCAACGGATCCGTGAGTCTCCTTCCAATGGAAACCGCGCCTCGTACCGTCACGTCATGATTAGGAAATTCCTCACGCGCTACTTCCGATGCTGAGTAAACAGAAGCACCGCTTTCATTTACCATTACCACTATAATCTCTTTAGGCAAGCCGATTGCTTTTACAAAAGCTTCTGTTTCGCGGCTAGCGGTTCCATTGCCAATGGCAATGGCTTCGATGTTGAAACGATCGCATAACCCCAGCACAATAGTAGAGGCTTTTGCTGTTTCTCGCTGCGGCTCTAAAGGGTAGATCACGGTATCAAATAACAGCTCACCCTGCGAACCCAGACATACTGTTTTAATGCCGCTTCTAAAACCTGGATCAAGCGCAAGCACTCTCTTTTGACCAAGGGGTGAGGCCAACAATAATTTCTTAAGATTACTCGCAAATACTTTTATGGCTTCCGCATCCGCCTGAATTTTCGACTCCACTCTTATCTCAGTTTCTAGCGTAGGCTTTAGCAATCTCTTATAGGCATCTTTCGCTGCCAGCGTGACTTGCTCTGAGGCAGCAGAGCTTGATTTTACAAATTGTTTCTCTAATTCTTGAATGGCTAACTCCTCTGAAGGAGCAATATCAAGAAAAATAAATCCTTCCTTCTCTGCTCTTCGCATAGCGAGCAATCGATGCGATGGGGTTTTCTTAATAGGTTCTTTCCAATCAAAGTAGTCTTTAAACTTCTGCGCCTCATCACTCTCTGCCTTTGACTTCACCAAGGTAGTTTGTATCACGCCATCTTGCCAGAAAATTTCGCGGATTTTCTTGCGCGCTTCTTGATTCTCACTTATCCATTCCGCTATAATGTCGCGTGCTCCGTCTAATGCTTCTTGGATGCTTGCAACTCCCAGCTCGGTATTTACAAAAGTGCTTGCTGCTTCTTCGAGATTTAACTTGCCTTGCTCAAATAGCTGCAAAGCCAATGGCTCCAATCCCTTCTCTTTTGCTATGCTGGCCCGTGTTTTCCTTTTTGGTTTATAGGGTAAATAAATATCTTCTAATTCGGCAAGTGTTGTTGCCGCTTCGAGCAATTTTGTTAACTCAGGTGTAAGCTTTTCCTGCTTTTCGATTGATTTAAGAATAGCATCCCGCCTCGCGTCTAATTCAATCAACTGTTCGTTGCGGTCACGAATAGCTGCCAACTGTACTTCGTCTAAGCTGCCCGTAACTTCTTTCCGATAGCGCGCCATAAAAGGTATTGTAGCGCCTTCACCCAGAAGGCTCACTACTACTTCAACTTGATGAGGGGTGATGTTTAACTCGGAAGCAATTCGCAGCGTATTTTTTTCCATGATCTAAAAACGACAGTGTAAAAATAATGAGGCGCAAAAATAGCGTTTGAATATGGTAGTCAAAGCGAAAGATGAAATTAATATTCCAACCAAAAATCGGAAGCGATTCAAAAATAAAACTGTACTTTGAACTCCATTACAAATCAAACAGTTAACAAATCAAGTCTTATTATGAAGCTATTATCTTTCGCGTTTATTCTTATTTGCGGTGTTGCATTTGCACAGAATTCCCCAATTAAAACCTTCGTTTCAAATCAAGACAACCAACATCGCTGGCTAAATGAATATGCTGAATTTCTATCCATACCCAATGTGCTGGGCGACTCGATAAATATGTTGCGAAATGCTAATCGCATAAGCGAAATGCTTTCTAAACTTGGGATAAAAAGCGAATTACTTTATTCAGGAAAATACAAATCAGCGCCTTCTGTGTTTGGGGAAATAAAAGTGCCTGGGGCAACTACTACTATTGCGTTCTATGCCCATTATGATGGGCAACCAGTAAATCCGAAGCAATGGGCAGAAGGGCTAGCACCTTTTACGCCTGCGTTGTTTACTGACCGGCTTGACCAAGGCGGCAAAAAAATACCTTTCCCTACCGCAGTCGAAAAAATCAATCCTCAATGGCGTTTGTATGGGCGCGCTTCGTCTGACGATAAAGCGGGAGTGTTTGCGATCATAACTGCCTATGAAGCGTTACTTAAAACAGGAAGCAAGCCAACTGTAAATATGAAATTCTTTTTTGAAGGCGAAGAAGAGGCAGGTTCAATCAACCTAGACGAGATATTCAAGAGAAACAAAGAAAAATTAAATGCTGATTTATGGGTGATTTGCGATGGCCCGAGACACATATCAGGAAAAAAGCAGATTGTGTTTGGCGTACGTGGAGATGTGAATGTAGACCTAAAAGTCTACGCCTCGAAAAGACCTTTGCACAGTGGCAACTACGGCAATTGGGCACCGAATCCAGGTATGAGGCTCGCGCAACTTTTAAGCAGTATGAAAGACGCAGAAGGTAACGTTTTAATAAAAGCATTTTATGATGATGTTACTCCACTTACAGCCTTAGAAAAGCAAGCGATCGCAAAAATACCCGAGGTAGAAACAATTCTAAAAGAAGATCTTCTTCTGGCGAAGCCTGACGGAGGCGGCAAGTCATTTATTGAGTTGCTCACGCTACCCACGTTAAATATCAATGGAATGCAAAGTGGAAATGTAGGAACTATGGCCAGTAATGTTATACCCACGGAGGCCTCGGCTGTATTAGACCTTCGTCTGGTTCTTGGCAATGAAGTAAATAGGCAGGTGCAAAAAGTAGTAGATCATGTTGCGCTTCAAGGGTATACTGTAATTGATCATGAACCAACGGATGCAGAGCGAAAGCAATTTCCGTTACTGGCTAAGTTAACGAAGCGAAAAGGCGGCTACAACGCGCAGCGCACTACCATGGACTTACCGCTAGCGCAAAAAGTCGCCAAAGCAATCGAAACAACTATACCCTATGAGGTAGTGAAAGTGCCTTCTGCCGGAGGCAGTCTACCCTTGTTCTTATTTGAACAATTGATTGACGGAAAACCTATTACCGTGCCCATTGTAAATTACGACAATAATCAACATGCCGAAAACGAAAACGTAAAACTAGAATACCTGTGGGAAGGAATTGAAACAATGGCTGCGATTATGCAACTAAAGTAGCAGCCCCTTTACTTCTGGGTGATTAAAACAGCATAAACTTGCGCCTTCAAAAGACCATTGATTGTAAGTTGTAAAAGATTATCTTTCAGAACTAAACCACTATCGACTGGAAGTCGATAGGTTGTAAAAAGAATGAAATTCTTACTCCAGAATAATAGTGTCAGTATCAATGTTGCCAGGTTTACGGTGATGCTCAAGGTATTCTT
>JAIYCV010000032.1 GCA_027487845.1 Flammeovirgaceae bacterium | reverse complement strand
TTGGCAGCATGGCTTTCAAGGGGCATAACCTCTTTGTATAACAAGAGCCGTATGATGGGGGACTATCACGTACGGTTCTGTGAGAGGCTTGGGGCGAAATTCCCCTTGCCTACTTGACAGGCTTCGATATGAAAAAAGTGTTAACAATTATCTTTGGACTAGGAGTCGTAGGCTATTTAGGACTTTACGTCTATTTCTATTCTACACAAGGGGACAGGTTTAAATCAGTTAAACTATCATCGGACTTTAAATTCAAGTTTGACGACCCTTTCGAAGAACTGAATTTTAAATCGAAAGACGGAGGACAAATCAATTCGTTGCTTTTTAAGAAGGACTGCTCGCGTGGAGCAGTATGTTTTTGGAAAGGCAATGGTGGGACTCTTGACAGGTGGGGACTTATGGCTCCAATGTTTTTAAAATGCAACTACGACATAATTATTACCGACTACAGACAACACGGAAAGAGCAGGGGAGAAATTACACTCGACAATTTCTATTCCGACTCTCAAACAGTATATGATTTTTTAAAATCGAAATACCCAGAAAAAAAAATTGTAATTGTTGGTTACTCACTTGGGACAAGCATTGCATCGCATCTGGCCATCGATAACAACCCGTTGATGACAATATTGATAGAACCTCGGGAGAACTTTGTCGACAAGAACCTAGACGCGTTTTTTCTTCCGCTTCCGAGAATTAACAAGTTCTCGTTTAGGACTGATCTAGATATTCCGAAAACAAAAAGTGAAATCGCTATTATTTCTGGGACTAAGAGTGATCTTCACTGGGACGCAATTGAACTAAAAAAGCTATTAAAAACGGGCGACCATTATTTCGATATAGACGGAGCGACACATCAAACAATTTTGGGGGACGAACAAGTTGCAAGGATAATTTACGAACTGCTAAATGGGACTGCCAGCCACTAACAATATGCTTATCCAATTGCAGCTGATGCGCTTTTTTTTAGTTTCATTTTCATAAATTCGGTAGCTTAAACTAACACCTACTTGCAATGAATCATCAAATACCACGCAAAAGGAGATTGTTTGAAATTTTAATGGTGGTCGCCACTGGAATTGGTAAGATTTTTGTCATGGATGTTTTTAATTTGAGGTTGCCATTCATTACTACCGTTATGGTATTTTGGGCGAGTTACTATTTGTACAGAACTAAAAAGGATAAGACTTTAAAAAAGTATTGGGGCTTGTCAATTTTGGATTCGAAGGATCTTTTCAAAATTGTGGCAATATTGGGGATTATTGTCATTTTAGGAATTGTTATTTTCGGAGTTTACATCAAACCAATCAAATGGAGTGTTCATGTTTTTTTTGTTTTATTAGTTTATCCAATTTGGGGGTTAATTCAACAATTTTTGGTGATGAGTTTATTTGCAGGTAATATCAAAGATTTGTCCATCAAACACATCGGGGATAAATTGATAATCGTATTTACATCAATAATGTTTTCTATTGTTCATTATCCATCGATGAACTTAATGATTGCAACATTCATAATGGCATTAATTTATTCAACTTTATTTTTAAGATATAGGAATATTATTCCATTAGGATTATTCCACGGAGTAATTGGCGGACTATTCTATTATGTAATTTTGAATCGAGATGCGTGGGTGGAATTTGTTACTAGGTATATTTCGTAACATGATGTTTAGAATGTAACTGGCGGGCAACATCGATTTGCAAAAAATGGGGTTTTTGTGCTAAGCTAAGTGTCTTGATTTTGATTGCGTAAGACGTAAATTTTGACTTTTTTATACCACGACAGAGATGTATAAAGCGATTTTTTTAAGCCCAATGATACCCTCCTTCAATATAGAAGAGACGGTTGACTTCTTTAAAAGTGTCTTGGGATTTTCATTGGTAATGCATACTAACACGTACGCAGTTTATCAAAAAGACAACTTGACGGTTCATATAGTACGTGCAGGCGAGAATATTGGTCAAATGGAATTCTACTTAGAGGTAGACAGCGTGGATGACCTTTGGATAACAATCAAGGACAAAGTTAAAAACTTAAAAACAAGAGAACCCTTTGATCGTGATTATGGAATGCGTGAGATCCATATTGTAATTCCGCAAACAAATACACTATTATTTATCGGACAAAAGATAAAATCTTGAAGCCTTGGTAGGATTGATTTTCGCGCGCGGCACATTTCTTTTGACCAAAGAGTTATCTGGCTACAACGTTTGAGTACAATTAAAGATTTTCTGAAAAAACCAGTTTCCAAAAAATAATTGCGCCAGGCCGGCTTGATGTGTAATCGAACGTTTTTATACCTTTATTGTGTTTAGAGACGGGACATAGTTTCAAAATTCCCGCTTGAATACGGATACTCAGAATATCTGTAAATGTGAAACGACACCCGCAAATGACAAAAGGTATTAAAAAATTCGACTTTAAAACTGGGCTTCCACAAGAATTTGAAATTTTGGAACTGTCTGAGTTGTACACCAAATCAAAGCATATTTTGACGCAGCTGCACAGAGCTGGTTTTTATCATATAATTTGGTTTCAAGATTGTAATGTAACGCATTGGGTCGATTTTAAACCCATAAAAATTAAGTCTAATTCTTTACTATTTCTCAACAAAGACGTTGTTCACCGTTTTGATGACAAAGAAAAAGTAAAAGGAAAAGTACTTTTATTTACAGATAGTTTTTTTTGTAAAACAGAAAGCAATACAAAATTCTTAAGGCAATGTATTTTGTTTAACGATTTTTGGGAAGCCTCACAATTAGAAATACAGAGTCAATCAACACCATTTAACACCTTATTGTTGTTGATGAGAGATGAAATCCAGAAAACAAATGATGAATTTCAATCCAATATTTTGAAAAACTTGCTATCTAATTTTCTACTATTTGCAGAAAGAGAAGCACTCAAACAGAATTTTACCAAACTGAAAAAAAATGCAGACCTTGATTATGTGATGCTTTTTAAAGACCTTTTAGAAATTGATTTTAAAACCCAAAAACAAGTTGCTTACTACGCCAAAAAAATTGTCATCGCAGAGAAACGCTTAAATCAAGCAACTACAAAAACGTTGGGTAAAAGTCCCAAAGAGATTATCAACGACAGAATTTTATTGGAAGCCAAGAGAGTTTTAGCACACACCAACGATAGCATAAAAAAAATAGCCTATCATCTGGGTTTTGAAGAGCCGACAAATTTTATCAAATTCTTCAAGAAATACTCATCCGTTACACCAACCGAATTTCGAGAACAAAACGCTTTGGCGTAAAAGTATCACTCAAAGTATTATTCTTACCTTTTTCATTTTTAGGGTTTCTTGCACCTTTGCATCATTATTTAACAAAAAAAATAATGAACATGCAAATAATAGGGCACAAGTTTAAGGCAAACTTTGGGCAAATGGCATTTCAATTACATTTTGAAAGTGCTAGTCAAATGACGTTTGCTCCAATTTTAGAAAGTGGATTAGGCGAAGCAGAAACAGTTCAAATAACGATAATTGAAATAAGAACGGGTGTGTACATGGTGTACTGGAAAGAAAAATCAGGTACCACTGTTACCCACATAGAAGACGTTCAAAATGAAACTGTCTACACAAACATCACTTCGCCAAATCAATCTTTTATAAACTTGAAAGGAACGCTAACCAAAATAAATCATAACAAAATGGATAACAAACAAAAAGTAGTAAGCCTACTTAAATCAATTGAAACGGGTGCATCTGAGTCCGTCAATTACATTAACGCCAACAAGTATATTCAACACAACTTAGCAGTGGCAGATGGACTTGCAGGTTTTGGCGCAGTATTGCAAGCATTACCACCCAACTCTGCAAAAGCCAATACCCTACGTGTGTTCCAAGAGGGGGATTTTGTTTTTGCTCACACCGAGTATAATTTTTTTGGACCGAAAATTGGTTTTGATATTTTTAGATTTGAAGACGGTAAAATTGTAGAGCACTGGGATAATTTGCAAGAAACCGCAAAACCGAATCCAAGCGGACGTACAATGATTGATGGCACAACCGAAATCAAGGACCTTGACAAAACAGTAACGAATAAAGAGTTGGTAAGAAATTTTGTGAATGATATTTTAATAAATGGAAAAATGGAAAAATTGGCGGCCTATTATGATGGCGACAATTACATTCAGCACAACCCATTAATTGCAGACAAACTTTCAGGATTAGGAAAAGCTTTGGATGATTGGGCTAAGCAAGGTGTAACAATGAAGTACGACAAAATCCATAAAGTACTGGGGGAAGGTAATTTCGTGTTAGTTGTTAGCGAAGGATACTTAGCAGGCAAACACAATTCTTTCTATGATTTGTTTAGAGTAGAAAAGGAAAAAATTGCAGAACATTGGGATACAATTGAGGAAATTCCAGTGCAAGAAAGTTGGAAAAACAACAACGGAAAATTCTGAAGTATCGGCATTCCAATCAAGAGTCATTTGCATTTATTTGTAAATGGCTTTTAGTGTTTTAAGGTATGTACTTAGTTTATCCCGAAACAGCAATAACACAATTCCCAATAAGTAGGCAATGACAGTATCCACCTCGTTGGGGCAAACTGGCTTTTTATTGTGTTCCTCACCCAACTAACCCACTTACTTTGTTGTCTTTTTTCCTTCCCGTAAAAGAAACCCCTTAGAAAATTATAGATCAGCATGGCGAAAATTAATGCCCGGATGTTGGCATCAACTGAAAATAATTTTAAATTACACATCATAAACTCGTCTTACACCTATTTTTTATGAAGATAAAAACCCTTTGGATTGCTGTATCTCTCGTTGGATTTACTTCTATCAATTCGCTGTCTCAACAAAATTACCCAAGCACACCACCGGAAGTTTCGCCTATGCCTATGAAGCCGGAGATGACGGAAATTTGGGAACCCGAGGTAAAAGTAATTACCCCAGCTAAAAAATTAGGTGACGCTCCCTCGGATGCGATTATTCTATTTGATGGTAAGAATCTTGATCAATGGGTGAGCCAAAAGGACGCAACCAAGCCAGCTCCATGGAAGATTGTGAATAAAGATCACATGGAAGTCGTTCCAGGCTCAGGGGGTATTCAAACAAAAATGCAATTTGGTGACTGTCAGTTGCACATTGAATTTAGCGCCCCAGACTCCGTGTTTAGTGCTGGCCAGGGACGAGGAAATAGTGGGGTATTTTTTCAAAACCGCTATGAATTGCAAGTGTTAGATTCGTACAACAATCGCACTTACCGAAACGGACAAGCTGGTAGTATTTACAAAGACCATGCACCACTCGTAAATGCCATGCGCAGTCCGCTGGAATGGAACACCTACGATGTAATTTACACAGCTCCGCGTTTTAAAGCAGATGGACGTCTAGATTCGCCTGCGCGAATAACCGTAATGCACAATGGCGTGGTGGTTCAGAATAACTCGACTATCAACGGCAACACTTATTATATCGGCCTTCACAATTATCCTGTTGCACATTCAGACGATGTCATTTCGCTTCAAGATCACGGCAATAAAACCCAGTTCAGAAATATCTGGATCCGAAAACTTTAAAAATTTGCTTGGATTGGCTTTCTCTGTTTAGCGTGCAGTAGCGATTGGGTGGATTAAAACGAAATGAATTTAGGTTTGTCGTATTGTCTTCTTTGCCAGACAACACGCGATACAAATGCTTCTAAAACTTATAGTTATATCCTAATCTTACCACCTGAGTTTCGTAGTAATCGTTGCTGGTGTAGTGAAATCCATCGCCTTGAATCTGTTTTTTGATTACAAGGGAGTTCAATAAATCGGTGGCGTTAAAGAATAATTCCCCCTTGCCTTTTTGAATGACTTTCTTTATGCCTATGTCAATTGAGAAGCGTGAATAAATCTTTCCCTGAGGAATTAGATCTGGGGCTAAGTAGATGGCAGTAAGTTGCGCTTCCACTCCATGTTTAAAGTGAAAGAGATTATTCAGTTTAAGATTGCCAGAATAAATCTCTTGCTGTGTCGCACTAAATGTATTCGGCACGGGGTATAAGTTTTGAACAGTAAAGGCATCGATTTGATTGTGATAGCCGTTAAGGTTTACGGTAAGAGAATACCACGACCCAACATTTTCGTTTAGCACTAACTCCACACCAGTGTTATAACTCTTTTTTACATTTTGAAAGATGGCATAGATCAACGTGCTTCCAGGAACCGTGCTCGAAATACGGGTGATTGTGCCGTCTGCAAAACGGTGATAGGCGGCTGCATACAGGTAGCCGCTTTGCCAACTTTTCTTGTAACCGAGTTCAATGGAATTAGTAAACTGAGGCCGAAGGCCAGGGTTACCTACCTTTATGATTTCAGCATCATCGTACTTAGGAAAGATTCGTATGTCTACTTCGTTTGGTCGATCCACTCTTCGGTTGAAGAAGATGGATAGCTTGTTGTTATCATTCAATTTATATGCGAATCGAATATTGGGGAAAGGCTGCGAGTAATTGTATCCATTGCTTTTATACGTATTGTGATTGGGGTTTACCTCGTATTGCAAATCAACGTATTCAAACCGAAGGCCCGCTTCCGCCTCTACCTTTTTAGTTTCGAATAGATAGTTTCCATATACCGCTGGAATTAACTCTTTGTATGTTGCAGCGCCTCCCGCATTTACATCCAATGGAGAATTGAGGCCCGGAATAAATTGCATGTTGGTAGGAATGTCGCGCTTTCTTAATTTAATGCCCGTTTCCAAACGGCCATATTTTAGTGGCTTTATATAATCTACGTTAAAGTCATATACCGATTCATCGGAAAGAAGTTTGAAGGCATCTTTGCCTGTGTACGTGGGAAGTATATTATCAAAATTGTATCGTTCATCTTCTCGATGAAATGTATAATTGAATCCAACATTCAGCAACCGACCTGCTTCTTTAAATTTATGCTGATAAGCTGTAGTAACCATGACAGTAGTTTTCAGCTCGTCTTCTAAGAATTGCCAAAGGCGTAAGCGCTCGTTTGTACTTCCGTTAAAAAAGGGCTCGTCACCGTTGTCAATAATTTTTTCACTGCCGAACAAACCAGAAACAGTTAATGTGTTGTTGTCATCGATGTTCCAGTCAATCCCAGTTTTTAAAGTAGTAAAAGCCGTGTTGCGATTTCTTTTTGTTTGTTGATTAATGATGGTGCCATCACTATACGTTCTGGTTACAAACTCATTTTTATTCAGCGTTTCGGTGTATAAATAATCGCCTTGAAAGAAGGCATTGATTTTTCTTTTTCGATAGTTAAGTGCCAATGATGGATTTATTTTGGGCGTGAATTGATATTGAGGGCGAATGGTGGGTAGGTTTTCCTTTCGCACCCATAATGCACCTAAGCCCGATGCATAACCCACTTTGCCAGTGAAGCCCTCTTGCTTATTCTTTTTGTAGATAATATTTATGATACCAGCGTTTCCGTTGGCATCATACTTAGCGGACGGATTGTTTATGATTTCAATCTTGTCGATGGCCGAGGAGGGGAGGTTATCAAGGCCTGATTGGCTGCCAAAGCCTGTCAAGGCTGTTTGCTTGCCATCAATTAAAACGGTGACTCTGTCATTTCCTCTCAACTGAACTTTACCATCTTGAACCGTTACACCGGGCAAGTTTTGTATGGCTTGCAGCACAGAACCACCGCTTTGACTTATGTTATCGGCAACTGAAAATGTTTTCTTGTCGAGCTTTTCGCTTACAGCATCTTGTTGACCCGTTATGGTAACCTCATTTAAGGTTTTCGCATTCTCGGTCATCTCTACCGTTCCTTCATCCAGGAAACCACTGAGTGTTCCCACGTAGACTGATTTCTTTTTTGTTAAGTACCCAACATAGGAAAATTCCAAATAGTAATTTCCGGGCTTGATATTGCTGATCGTAAAACGTCCTTCGTCATTGCTTATCGTACCTGACGCAAAAGTGCTGTCTTTGGCTGCTTTCAGAAGTACATTCACATAAGAAAGAGGGTTTGCTTGATCTTTTATTATACCAGAAAGGGTAACCGATTTTACCTGGCCAACAACGACCAGGGTCGATGAGCAAAAGAACAGACAAAAGATAGGTCGGATGGAAAAATGGATCATTCTAATGAAAAGCTGCCGCGTTAAATGGTTTCTTCATAGATGTCACACAAATTCTTTTTTGACCAAAAGTAGCTTGTATTTTAATAGCACAATGTTATTTATATACAAAATTCAGGATGATTAGCGGTCAGAAAGCGATATCTCAAAATGTAAATCGTAGTTTATTGAGAAAACTGCCTCATAAGAGTCACGCGAGCTCAGTTATTTAGAAACTTATTTGGTTTGGCAAAAAATAGATCGTCATCCCAATCAACTGATTTTTTTTGTAAATTTCATTTTCCCATATTCGCTTTTTAATTTAGACTTCATTTAATCTCTGGTTTATGGATATGAATAGACGGGTTCTTTTAAAACAATTAATGCTGGCGTCAGCTGGGGCAGTATTACTTCCCGGATGCGTTTTGGATTCGAAGAAGGTAGCAGCTATTCCGTTGCATAACCTGAAAATTTCCGGCAATCAGGAAGATCTTTTGGCCGCTATTGTTGATGCCATTATACCGAAGACTGATACACCAGGGGCAAAAGAACTTGGAATCCCGAAATTTGTGTTGGTGATGGTAGACGATTGTTCCAGCAAAGAAGATCAAATAACTTTTGTGGCTGGCTTAGATGGGATTGAAAGCTTCTCAAAAGAGAAACTTGGTAAGTCTTTTATCGACTGCGAACCCAATGAAAAAGAAGAACTTTTATTGTCTATTGAAACGAAGAAGGAAGTCGTAAGCCCCGAAGTCGAGAAGACATTTTCTTCCATAAAAGGCCTTACCATTTGGGGTTACACAGGTTCTGAATATGTGATGACAAATTTCTATAAATTCGAATTCGTACCAGGCCGTTTTCACGGATGTGTATCAGTAACAAATCAATCCCCCGCATAAAAACATGGCAAACTTAGTAGATAGCAGAGAAGAACGCACGTTCGATGTAATTGTAATCGGTTCAGGAATCAGCGGTGGATGGGCCGCCAAAGAATTCGGTGAGAAAGGATTGAAGACATTGGTGCTAGAGCGCGGCAGAAATGTAGTGCACAACAAAGATTACCCGACTACCACCATGATGCCATGGGAATTTGAGCATAAAAATGAATTGACAGCCGAGATCAAAGAAGCTAACCCTGTGATTAGCAAATGCTACGCTTTTAGGGAAGACGCAATGCACTTCTTTGTGAAAGATGCCGATCATCCTTATGTGCAGGAGAAGCCATTTGATTGGATTCGTGGTTATCAGGTAGGAGGGAAGTCACTGATGTGGGCACGCCAAACCCAACGTTGGAGCAATTACGATTTTGAAGGCCCTGCCCGCGATGGCTTTGCTGTCGACTGGCCAATTCGGTACAATGACCTTGCTCCCTGGTATAGTTATGTTGAAAAATTTGCGGGCATCTCTGGAAATAAAGATGGCTTGGCGGAATTACCCGATGGAGAGTTTTTGCCGCCACACGAATTGACTTGTGTAGAGAAGCACTTTAGCGAGAAGGTAGCTGCTGAGTATAATAAAAGCAGGCATGTAATTATCGGTCGCGCGGCTCATATCACAGAGCCTCAACAGATTCATTTAGACCAAGGCAGGGGCAAATGCCAAAATCGAAATCTCTGCCAGCGTGGTTGCCCTTTCGGGGGATATTTTAGCAGCAACTCTTCCACAATTCCCTGGGCTTTGAAAACAGGTAACGTTACACTTATGACCGATTCGGTTGTTCATTCGGTTTTATACGATGAGAAGAAAGGGAAGGCATCGGGCGTAAAGGTAATTGATGCTAAAACCAAGGAAGAAACAGACTATTACGCGCGAGTGATTTTTGTGAATGCCGCTGCGTTAAATACCAATCTCGTATTACTAAATTCCATATCTAGTCGCTTCCCCAACGGGTTAGGAAATGACAATGGCGTGCTGGGTAAGTATGCTGCTTTTCATAACTACCGAGCGCGCATCTCGGGTGAATATGATGGATTCAAAGAATTTACTACTGACGGTTCCAGACCAAATGGAGGCTACATTCCAAGGTTCAGGAATGTATTCAAGCAAGAAACTGATTTCTTGCGAGGCTATGCCGCAGGCTTTTATTCAGGAAGGTCATCTAATACTGACAGTAATGGAATTGGTGCTAGCTTAAAAGATCAGTTACTAAAACCAACTCTTGGAAACTGGCATGTAAGCTCTCATATCATGGGTGAGACAATTCCCAAAGAGACAAACTATGTAGCATTAGACAAAGAGAAGAAAGACGAATGGGGAATACCCTTATTGAAGATTTCTATTGACTACGATGATAATGATGAAAAGATGACGAAAGATTACTTGGAGCAAATGACCGAGATGTTTACTAAGGCGGGCTTCACCAATCTTCAAACGAACGACTCAAAGCAAGCACCCGGGCTCGATATACATGAGATGGGCGGGGCGCGCATGGGCAACGACCCGAAGACGTCCATATTGAATAAATGGAATCAAGTGCATGCGTGTAAGAATGTGTTTGTTACCGATGGCGCTTGTATGACATCAACCTCTACTCAAAATCCTTCGTTGACTTACATGGCATTGACTGCGCGCGCTGCGGATTATGCAGCTAAGCAGATGAAGGCGGGAGAGTTATAGAATTTGACCTTTCAAACTAAAAGAAAGCATGCTCTTTAGGATATCCAGTTGTGTAATTGTTTTTTTAGTTTTCACTTCATTTAGCTATCAGTATATCTTTCAGAAAATTGCTGTGGATATGGAAACAAAAACTGCAGTGAAAGGAAAGGCAGGAAAGATAACCGCTACGGTTTATTATTCGATGGATGGTAAAATGATTTCTTACTACCAAGAACCTTTGCCTATGGTAGTGATAAACACTCGCAAAGGGGAGATAACGATGTACAACGTTCGCGATAACACTATTTCTCATCAAGAGAACTACATATTTAGCACGGAGACAAATCAGCTTTACTATTTTTTAGACAATAAAAAGGCAGACCTCGGCCTTATCTCCATGGGGTACTCTATACTTGAAACAACCGTTCAAGACGGACTAAAAATCACTCGGTGGAAGCCGCCATTGAATTTGCGAAACGAAATTTCAACTGTCGAGATAGTTCATGAAAAAGGCAACCCTATCTACGTGGCTTATTTTAATCAAAAGAAAATGCCCCTGAAGAAAATTTATTTTTATAATTACACGCAAGTGAGCGAGTACATTTCACTGCCGGGGGTGGTTACTCAAATCAATTTCAATTCTCCGAAGGACTCATCCCTAATGAAAACCACCTATTCAAACTTTAAACTAAATCAGGCGGTCGAGGAAAATAAATTAGATTTTAAAATTCCCTCTGACGCTAAAATAATAAAATGAGAAGCATTCTGATTGTTATGTTGCTCACTTTTAATTCCAACGCAGGCCATGCTCAAAATTGGAAAACAGACTTGGCTTTACTGAAAGGAGAGGAGTCTAGACCCGTGGAAAAAAAAATAGCTAGTAAAACGAGATCAAATCTTGCCTACTTCTTATACCAAAGCAGCATCGGGTTTTACCAAAAACATATTTCCGCGCAAATCGGAGCCAATTGCATTTATGAGGTCACTTGTTCACGTTTTAGCAGACAATTAGTGGATGAGTTTGGTGTAGTAAAAGGTGTTTTTATGAGCCTTGATCGAGTGGGGCGATGCAACAAGCTAGCTTATATGGAGACGTTGCCAGCCAGAATAAATTTTTCTGGCAAAGTAATGGAACATCTTGACGATTACCACCTGCATTAATGAGACTGCCGGTTCTCCTTCTTTTCATTGTAAGCTCTTCTTCTTACGGGCAGTTTCAGAAAACTGAAATGACATTTGTAAAGTATTTGATTGATAAAAAGCAATTTAATGATGCTATTTTAGTGTTAGAACAGAAACTAGCGGTATCTCCAAAGGATGACAGCCTCAATTATTTGTTAGGCAAAGTGTATTACAATCTGCAAAATCTACCCGAGGCAAATAAGTACCTCAGCCTTGTTTCGTCAAACTATCCGCGATTGTACCAAGAGGGAGTTTTTCTCTCATCCTTCAATAGTGCTTATATGGGGCAATTGAAACAGGCGCAAACAGCACTCGTGAATTATCATCCATCCATAGTACCCTATCCGTTCTTAAAAGATTTTCAGCTGGCTGGTTTGGCCCTTTTATCCAATGATTTTCATCGGTTTGATTCCTTGAAAATGTTCTTTACAAAAAGTAATCAGGTGATTTTAGACCAACAGGAGCAGTTTTCGGTCTATCGTGTTCAACTAGCGAAGAATAAGCAGAAGTCACCCTTTAAAGCAGGTGCGTTGTCGGCATTAGTGCCGGGGCTGGGGCGGGTTTACGCAGGTAAAAAGGCAACCGGTATCTACAGTTTGCTAGTAGCAGGGCTGCTGGGAGCACAAGCTTATGAGGGCTTTAGGAAAGACGGTGTTGAAAGTGTGCGGTTTATCTTATACAGTTCGTTGTTCACAGCCTTTTATCTAGGCAATATCTGGGGGAGTGCACTATCGGTTAAAATGATAAAGAATGAACGAGATGAAGCAATACACAAACAAATTCTTTTGGATTTGCACATTCCTTTGCGTACCCTTTTTCGGTAAAGCGCAACAACCGTTGGGCGACAGCCTTTTTCGGTTGGGCGAATACCAGCAGGCAGCAATAGCCTACGAGTATGCTATTTTTAAACTGCAAGAGCCATCAGCACTAATGCAACTTGTTTTGAAAAAAGCGGAGGCGCTACTTCAGTTTAACAATTTTGAAGAGGCCTATCAAACCTTGGAGAGAGTAAACGTTTATACGCTGACCGACTCGATGGCAGCAACGATTTTGTATCGATCGGCACTGGCGGCACAATTGGCAAACAAACCAGATATATGTTTGAGCAAGTTAACCGAGCGAAGGGTGCTTACAAAAAATACGGAAGAGACTATGCCTTTGCTATTGGAAATACTAGCACTTAATGATATGAGGCGCTGGGAGGAGGCGCGACCCAAATTTTTGCTTTTTAGAGAGCGTTTTGCCCCCCATTTAAATGATCCTTATGCAAACCCAAAAGAGTATAAAATGAAGAACCCAGACAAAGCCTCTAACCTGTCTTACATTCTGCCAGGTGTAGGTCAATGGTATGCTGGGTATTTTCAACGCGGCTTTGTCTCAGCAACTATCAACGGAGGTCTGGTAACCCTTTCTGTTTTGAGCATGCTCAATGGCTATTACCTTTCGGGAGCCTTTACTGGAGTTCTTTTGTTTTACTTGTTTTATAACGGTGGCATTCGGTATGCTGAGGTTCTAGCCAACCAGTATAATGAAGAAAAAGCCAAAAAATTTAACTCGCAGTTGAAGGCTTTATTAATAGGTGCTGCTTCTCAAAAATAAGTTAGGTTTCATCATAAATGACAAAGGTCCTCTCACAATGAGAAGACCCTTGCCAAAAGCTACTTTCAGCGGTTTACCACATAAAGTACTTGTTATTACCAACGTATTTACTGATGTCGTCATAGTTAATGGCTAAAACTATTAAGTCGATAAAGGGCACAAGGCCAAAAATACCACACCCGGTTATGATGTATCCAAAAACAAGTATTCCTTTGCTGCCAAGATAAACGCGGTGGATACCTAAACCACCAACAAAAAAATCAATGATAAGGGCGGCCAAAGCGCTTTTTTCCGAGGCGGCATTTGTTGAAAGTAAGCCTAATGAAGTTTGGTTAAGAGACAATACATCAGAAGAAATTGCGGTGGCAGAATTGAATACAGCTTCAACAGCTGAATCGCTAATTCTGTAACTTTCTGCAGATGCAGACGTGAAATTCACCCCAATTAGTGACACGACTGCGAGTGTAAGTAGGAAAATTTTTTTCATAAGTTTATGTTTGTTGATTTTTTAACAATTATCGGAAATATTTGACAGAACACAAATGATTTTTTATGAATTTATCGCTTGCTTTTACTGTGTTGTCTTGGTTTCTTTTTTACAAAGCGAGCTCACAGCCCCTGTCGTTAATTTCAAAAAACGAGTTACAGTACTGTGTTGACCTGATATACCAAGGTGAGTACCTTCGTGCCAGCGAAATCTATAGCGAATTACCGCAGTCGCAAAAGAAAATTGAAGATGTGTTAGAAATTTTTTCACTGAGATGGAAGTATGTGCCGGTTCAGTTGAGTGATAAAAAGGACGAATATCTGACAAAGATTATTGAGACAAATAAGCTAACGCAAAATGATTTAGACACCGGCAATTCTATGGATGCTTTTTTGTATGTCTCTACCGAGATATTCTTGGCAGAATTTTATTTGGCATCTGAAAACACGGTTAAGGCTATGTGGCATGCAAAAAAAGTTTACCCCATTATTTTACGGTCATTCACGCATAAATGGCAGGATCCAGAGTTTCTTTTTTTGCAAGGGCTGTATCTCTATTATATTGACCACTACAGTCACAAGGGTTTTTTTTACCGCTCAGCGCTTAGTATGTTCAAGAAGGGGAATAGGGATCAGGGGCTAACCTTATTAAAAAACGCGGCAAATCAGAAATCAATAGCCCAAACAGAGGCACTGATATATTTAAGCCATATTTACCTTAATTTTGAAGGTAAGCCGTTTGAAGCGCTCCCATATTCAAAGAAGCTGGCAGAGAAATATCCTAGTAACCTAAAATTTAAGGAGTTGTATATCAAGAATCTATTGGCTGTGGGTCAATACCTGGAGGCAAACGAATTATTGATTGACCAGCTTACTGTTGACAATCCCTATTTTAAGATTCCTGCGTTATTTTTTAGTGGATGTTACTCCCTCGACTACAAACAAGATACCCTTAGTGCTAAATCGAAATTTAACAAATGTATTGAGTCGGCTATTAAAAGGCGATCCATGGTAATGTATAAAGAAATGTCGGAGAAAAGGTTGGCGTCATTAAACCAACAGGCTAAAAAATCGCAACCAAAGTGACGGAATATTAGATCAGATAATGGCCAAGAAATCGCAATGGGTGCAGCTAGGTAAACGCAAATTAGAGCTATCTAATCTCGACAAAGTACTGTTTCCTGCCGATGGTATTGTAAAGGCCGAGGTAATTGAATATTACCTAGCTATTGCACCAACGCTGCTTAATCATATCAAAGGCCGTGCGCTTACGCTGATACGTTTTCCGGATGGTGTGGGGGGTGAAATGTTCTACCAAAAGAACAGGCCCGAATGGGCGCCCGACTGGGTAGAGTTTGAAAAGCTGGGAAGCGAAGAAAAGAAAGATTACATCATTGCCACCGAAGCCGCATCTATTGTTTGGCTTGCCAACCTCGCGGCATTAGAACTTCATCAACTTCACAGCCGCAGGCCGAATTTTGATAAACCCGATTATATGGTGTTTGACCTTGATCCACCAGACGGTTATGATTTTACAAACTTGCTACCGATTGCTTTTTCCTTGAAAGAACACATAGAAAGTTTCGGTTACACGCCTTTCGTAAAAACTACTGGGGGAAAGGGTATCCATATTTGTTGTCCGTTGGACGTAACAGCCGATTTCCCGCACGTGTTTGAAGCAGCGCAAGGTATCGCTCGGTCCTTTGTTGAGCGGTTTCCGAACGACACAACACTTCACATTAAAAAAGATGCTCGTAAAGGCAGAGTGTTGATTGATATCTATCGCATCCGCCAAGGGCAAAGCATTGTTTCTCCATATAGCTTGCGCGGTCGTGATGGCGCACCCGTATCGATGCCGTTGAAATGGGATGAGTTGCTAGCTCTTAAGAATCCGAAGGAGTTCAACATGAAGAATGCCGTTGAAAAAGTAGTAAGAGATGGCGATGCTTGGGAAGACATTGGAGCGTATGCTGTAGAACTTCATACCCTTCGAAAAAAAGTTGTTCCCAAAGAATTGCCTATCTCGCGAAAGCTAAAAACGCCTGAACAATTGGATAGTTACGAAAAGAAACGCGATTTCAATAAAACACCAGAACCATCGCCAATATTGGAAGAGAATACCGCCAATAGTTTTGTGGTACATCGGCATCATGCTTCGCATCTGCATTATGACTTGAGGCTTTCGCAGGATGGTGTATTGAAATCATGGGCAGTACCACGAGGGCTGCCACCTTACCCTGGCGTGAAAAGGTTAGCAGTTCAAACAGAGGATCACCCGATTAAGTATTTAACATTCAATGGCGAAATCCCGAAAGGGCAATATGGTGGTGGCATGATGTGGATTTATGCGCAAGGCAAATACCAAATCACCAAAGAAAAGAAAGATGGCTTTTATTTTCGGTTGAGCAGCAAAGAAGTAAACGGAGAATATCGCATCCACAAAATAAAGGAAAAGGAATGGCTGATGGAACGTGTGGACGAACCCCAGTTTGACTTCGTTCATCATAAAGTAGAGCCCATGCTTTGCGATAGCACAACCGAAGTTCCTGCTGCCAACGATTATTCTTTTGAAGTAAAGTGGGACGGAATCCGAGCGTTGGTTGCCGTAGAGGAAGGTAGCATTCGGATTGTAAGCCGCAATCTGAATGACATTACCAAACAGTTTCCTGAATTGCTCCATGGCGATAAATCGTTTCGCACTACGTGTGCTTTGTTTGATGCTGAGATTGTAAGCTTGGATGAAGTAGGGAAACCTCAATTTAAAAAAGTGTTAAGTCGGTTAATGGCAAAAAATGAATCGGCCATTGAAAAGTTAAGCAAGAGCAATCCTGTTTTTTGTTATGTGTTTGATTGCTTGTATTTGGATGGACGCTCATTGGTGAACGAGCCGTTAACAAAACGCCAGGAGTGGCTGAAAGACGCTATCCGTAGGGATGGCAATTATCGCGTAAGCGAAACAGTAGAAGATGGCCATTCGCTTTTTGCAGCGGCAAAAGAATTGGGGTTGGAAGGTATTATTGCCAAGCGAAAAGACAGCAAGTACACCATCGGCAAAAGGAGCGAGGCGTGGTTAAAAATAAAAGTGAGGCAGAGCGCGGATTGTTTTATCATTGGCTATACCGAAGGAAAAGGAAATAGAGGTAGTACGTTTGGTGCGTTACAGTTAGCGGAGAAAGTTGGCAATGATTTAATATACAGAGGCAAAGTAGGAACAGGCTTCGATGACTCAGCGATCAAGGAAATTTCATCGTTGTTAAAAAAGCAAGCCAAAACCCAGAAGCCTATACTGGGCGGAGCGAAGTTGGTGGACGAAAAAATCACCGTTTGGATGGAACCCACGTTGGTGGTGGAGGTTAGCTATGCCCAGATTACCAAAGATAAAATGTATAGAGAGCCCGTGTTTGTGAAGATACGGGAAGGTTGGTAAAAATAATTTGAAATAGATTTTTTGTAATTTTATAGCATGGGAGATACAAGCAGACACCTAACCTACTTTAAAGTCGAGAACTTCAAACGGTTTGAGTCTTTTGAAATGAAAGACCTTGGCCAGTTTAACCTGATTGTTGGTGACAACAATGTCGGAAAGACTAGTGTGTTGGAGGCGTTGCTTCCTACCGAAAGTATTGATGAAACCCTAAACTCACTTTTCTCTGCTTTGAATTTTAGAAGACTCAAACATTCTTATACTTTTTCTGATATTGAACTTTACGCGAACCGTTCCAAGGTCATGCCTCTAAATTACTACAGCATAGTATTTAGTAGAAAGTACACTACAAATGAATCGTCATTGAGAGCTATTTCAATTGATAAAATAAAAAAAGAAGTCAATTTTCATCCCATTGTCATTTCAGGAGAGGATCACGGAAGAGTTTACGGATTTCATGTTCAAGCAAATTATAATAGTGACAATTCCGTTTATAGGTTCCCGTATATTCCATTTTATAAAGGTCATGATTCGGATTTAACCTCATTTTATTCTAAACTTAAGGAGAACAAGCTCCTTAAGAGAAATTTTATCAAAAGTCTTTCGACAATTGTTTCTGATCTTGAGGATATTGATTTATCGTTTTCAGACAGAGATAGAGATGCAAGACCCTTTATTACCGTCTACCTAAAGCATTCTGATGCTGCTTTACCTCTTGCCATGTTTGGTGATGGAACCCTTAAACTCTTCAGGCTCTTGGCTGAAATCATTCTTAACCGTGGCGGTCGATTGATGATTGATGAAGTTGATACTGGCATTTACTTTAAACGTTTTAAAGAATTCTGGAAAGTTATCCTGTTGACAGCTAAAGAAAACGATGTTCAACTGTTTATGACCACACACAACGAAGAGTGCATTCGGTATTTTAAAGAAGTGCTGGAAGAGGAATTGCCCGAACTTCAGAAAGATGTGAGGAATATCACGTTGGTGGAGAATTCCGAGACCAAAGAAGTGACAGCTCATACTTTCGATTATGACCAATTTGAACATGCAATTAACGTTGGTAACGAAATAAGGGGGTAAGGAATGGAAAGTCTTTCGTTCATTGTTGAAGGCGAAGAAGATGTTCGATTTCTTGAAGACTTTATCAAGTTTCATTTTGGAACGAAGATTTCTAAAAACCTTTTCATAATCATTCAGGGTAAAAGTGAAACTATTAAACAATCAGCATCCCTGATACAAATCAGTTCATCAAAACCTAATAAGAATGTTGTAATTTTTGATGCAGATGACCACGATTACCAATCAACCCTAGATAACATTAGGAAAGCGGAGGCAGCTCTTGAACTGAAATTTGATCATGTTTTCCTGTTCCCTGATAACCAAACAAAAGGAAATTTAGAAAGCTTATTAAAGTCTTCAGTCGCGAAAGGAAACGAAGGGCTTTTCGATTGCATAGAAAATTATGCAACATGTAAGGCTGCCTTACAATTGAAGAAACCTAGATTAATTGGTGAAAAGGAAAAGATTGTGATTTATCATGGTTCGTTTGAAGGTTCTGGTTCGGCTCAAGGAACAAAAAGAGAATATTTAGATTCCGACATCTGGGACTTAAACTCACCAACCCTAAACCCACTGAAAGAGTTCCTAAGGCCATTCTTTCAATAAGGTTTAAGCGTCATTTCATTCGGCTGCATAACCATCCAAATAAATTTTAAGATTCATTCCTGATAAATTAATATCTTTCAATTTAAACCTCTTTTAAAATGAAACGACCCTCCCTAAACCTATTTGTTCTTCTAATAATTCTAAGCCTTGCTGCTTGCAAAAAAACTGAAACCCGACCAGAAATCTTCGCGCGTATCAATGCCGAAGTAACTCAAAATGCAAAGGGATATGCCACACTGGGCGAAGCAACGTCTACCATTGGCCATCGCCTTACGGGATCGGAGAATGGTCATAAAGCAGAAGAATATACTTATAACAAATTCAAAGAATATGGTTTTGACGATGTTGCGTTTCAGGAGTTTGAGGTAACCAGTTGGTCGCGTGGCACCATTAAAGTAGAGATTGACGGAGATAGCGTGCCAGCGGTTACGCTTGCTCATTCCCCTGTATCTGCAGATGTTTCCGCGGAGGTAATTGATTTGGGCAATGGGTTGGAAAAAGACTATGAAGGCAAAGATGCGCTTGTAAAAGATAAAATAGCGTTTATCTACATCGGTATATTGGAAGGAAGCGAAAAAGGATTGCACAATCTACACCGCAGCGAAAAAACGGCCATTGCCATTAAACACGGTGCAAAAGGACTTATCATCTTTAATCAGGTAGATGGCGGAGTGCTGCTTACGGGCACTGCTTCCGTTACCGGTGAGCTGATCCCCATTCCTGCGGTCTGTATTAGCAAAGAAAAAGGAATGGCCTTGAAGGAGAAATTGAAAACAAAGAAAATTCAAGCGCGCATTAATATGACGAATGTAAGCGGCCCTATCAAAGCTAGAAATGTAATTGCCACGTTGAAAGGATCATCGTTACCCGATGAGAAAATTCTTATTGGCGGCCACTTGGATTCATGGGATTTGGCAACAGGAGCGATTGACAATGGCATTGGTTCTTTTTCAGTATTAGATATTGCCCGTGCATTTAAGGCTAACAAATTGCAGCCTAAAAGAACCATTCAGTTTGTGATGTTTATGGGCGAAGAAGAGGGTTTACTCGGTTCGCGCTACATGGTCCAACAAGCGACCAAAGACGGCTCTATCAATAACATCAAGTACATGATGAACCTTGATATGAGTGGTAATCCCATCGGCATAAATGCGGGCGGTAAACTAAATGATACAACCTTTTTCAAAACGGTGGGCTTGGAGATCAATAAGATTGATACCATCTTCAAGAATAAACTGGATAAAAAATCAGGACTTCATAGCGATCATCAACCTTTTATGTTAGAAGGCGTGCCTATTCTTGGCGTGATCAGCAATTTGGATCGGTCAATTTATGGCTGCTATCATTCAGACTGTGATGATTTTAAACTGGTGAACGAGCAGCACATGAAAAACACAGCGCGCTTCGGCACGATGATTTTATTTGCTGTGGCTGATGCCGATAAATTACCTGCTGACAAAATGGATAGCGAAACTACCCGACAATTTATGATCGATAATAACTTAAAAGAGCCGTTGATTATTGGTAAAGATTGGAAGTGGGAGAAATAGAAAAGTCATTGGCAGGTTACAAGTTGAATGTCGCGCTTGACCTGAAACTGTAACCCGTAATTTATAACCTGTATGTTAAAACGCATTCTCGTGTTCCTCGCAGCAGCCATCGTGTTGTTGTTTGCCGTTATTCTTTTCAACACATTTCGAGTTCAATCTATTCAGTCGAATTATGCAACAAATCCCGCGCCTGTATTAAGCCAGGAATCGGTTCAGCATTTTCAGCAGGCGATTCGAATAAAAACTATTTCTTTTGGGGATAGTTCTAAATTGGACTCGTCCGCCTTTTTAGGTTTTCAGCGGTGGCTGGTTAAAACCTATCCATTAACGCATGCCAATCTTACGAAAGTTGTTCTAAAGAAGTATGCCTTGGTTTACAAATGGGAAGGAAAGAATTTGCAAACAAAGCCAGTGGTACTGATGGCGCATCAAGATGTAGTGCCAATTGAAGAGGCAACCAAGTCAATGTGGCATGTCGATCCGTTTGCTGGGGAAATCAAAGATGATTTCATCTGGGGTAGGGGAACTACGGATGATAAAATAAATTTGGTCAGCATTTTTGAGGCGGTCGAGAAATTATTGAAGGGCGGTTTTAAACCACAACGCACCGTTTACCTTGCGTTCGGCCACGATGAAGAAATGGGAGGAACAGGAGCGAAGGCAATAGCTGCATATTTGAAATCGCAAAACGTAGAAGCTGAAATGGTACTAGACGAAGGGGGTATCATCACTAAGAATAAAGTGCCCGGTATGAAAAGACCAGCGGCATTAATTGGCACCTCAGAGAAGGGATATTTATCGTTGGAACTTTCAGTTGAGAAGAGTGGAGGACACTCTTCTATGCCAGAAAAGGAAACGGCTATCGACATTCTTTCGCGAGCTATTGTCAAACTTAAGGATAATCCCTTTGAGCCGAAATTGACTCCGCCAATGCTAGGCTTCATAGAATATCTTGGGCCAGAAATGCCTTTCGTGCAGAAGATGGCTTTCACAAATATTTGGCTTTTTAAACCCATGGTCATTAGTATTTACGAAAGTTCAGCTGGAGGAAATGCAATGATAAGAACCACCTTTGCGCCTACTATTTTTCAAACTGGCTTTAAGGACAATGTAGTGCCCACAGTGGCCAAAGTTACTGTTAATTTAAGGCTTCTTCCCGGTGATAGTTCAAGCCAGGTTATTGAAAAACTAAAACAGGTTATTGGAGATGAACGAATTAAGGTGGAACGACTTTCCTCCTTTGTATCTGAAGCTACCGGAGTAACACCAACCAGCAGTTATGCCTACAAGAAAGTGGACGAAATAGTCAAGAAGACTTTTTCCAATACAGTGAGTTCACCTTTTCTTATGATTGGGGGCACGGATTCACGCCACCTCGAAGGTATTTCAAAAGGCATCATAAAATTCAGCCCCATGATTGACCCCATTGGATTTCATGGTATTGATGAACGTGTAAGCTTAGAAAGTTATCAGCTAGCACAATGGTTTTATGAACAGTTGATAAGCGGCCTTGATTGATATTACTTCTCTAGAAGAAACTCCGGTGGAACTCGAAGAAGATTACTGAGTGGCAGTATCATCGAATAGGTTAATTTTCTTGAACCATTTAATATTCTTGAAACAATGGTTTTATCGCCCATTATTTCTGCCAAATCGGTTTGTTTCAAGCTGAGCGCATCCATCCTGTTTTTTATAACTTCAATAGGATGAACCGTTTGAGGGATTTCCCAACCCTGCTTTTTTTCGTAGTCTTCAATAAGAACCGTTAGGGTTTCCAAAAGCTGACCGTCAGGCGAATTTTCTGCCGGATCTGATTCCATTAACTGCTCCACCTTAAATAGATATTTTGAGTATTGGGACTTGCTTTTAATAATTTTTACATCAAATTTCCCGTCCATAAAATTTCAAATTGTTTCTGCGTTTACTTTATCATATTCTTTATGCGTGCCAATAAATCGTACGTATCCGATTCTGGTTTTATACGCAAACTTCACTACAAAAAGTTAACATATTGTCAACTTAGGCTTCATATAACTCAATTGGCAATCCGTCTGGATCAGCAAAGAATGTAAAACGTCTACCCGTAAATTCGTCAACGCGAATAGGCTCTGTAGTTATCCCTTTTGAATTCAATGTGTAAATCGAACTTTCAATGTCATCTACAGAAAAGGCCAAGTGCCGCAAACCACACGCCTCTGGCCGCGATGGGCGAGCAGGTGGATTGGGAAATGAGAAAAGTTCAATAATGTATTGATCGTTCAGTGCCAAATCTAGTTTATACGAATCACGTTCCTTGCGATAGACTTCTCTTACGACCGTTAAGCCGAGACTTTCTGTGTAGAACTTTTTTGATTGCTGATAATCTGAGCAAATTATAGCAATATGATGAACTCCTTTTAGCACAATTTTAGATCAGTACTTTCATAACCACCTTTCTAACAAATGATTTTTCTTTCGGATGATGCCCCGGACTGTGAATGTCGTGTGGGTAGAGCAACGCGAACAAGCCTGGAGTTAAAATCTGATGAGTAGTTTCTCCATTGAAAAGCATGTAATCATTTTGCTCGTCATATTCTTTTGTGGGTACTTGATTGCTCAAAAAAGTGGTTCCAATGGCTTCGCTGCCGCTTATTGTGTAATGTATATCGATGTACTTTTTATGGGCCTCGAGTACGCAATCTTTCTCGTCTTTGGTCTCATATTCATTCACAATAGCAAATACCCGGTCGCCATCAATTTCGTATTTGCCCAGTGCAACTTGACTAAAATCGGTCATTGTCAAGTAGTTGAAAGCCAATGCTATTCGCGGGCTTAGAGGGGCATAAATAGCGGCATTTTTTAGCTGGTCAAGTATCATTATTGTGAATGGCTGTAAGGTTTATTTTGTTCTTTATTGATCTAGGGGGGCAATTTACAACGGGTATCTGAAAAATCTTTTACTTTTGTAACCTTTACTTAAAACATTAGGATATGCATTTGTTGGATTTTGAAAAACCTATTGCGGAACTTGAATCGAAGTTATCTGACATGAAGCAGCTTACCGATGATAGCGATCCTTCCATAAAAAAGGCCATAAAAGCTCTTGAAAATAAGATAAATGAACTTAAGGTAGAAACATTTGAAAATCTTACTGGCTGGCAGCGTGTACAGCTTTCACGCCATCCTGAAAGACCCTATACATTGGATTATATTTACGAAATAACCACCGATTTTATCGAATTACATGGCGACAGAAATGTGGCAGACGACAAAGCAATGGTAGGAGGTTTTGGGACGATCGAAGGGCAGACTTTTATGCTGATTGGTCAACAGAAGGGGCGTAATACCAAACAGCGTCAAATGAGGAATTTTGGAATGCCAAATCCAGAAGGATATCGCAAAGCACTGCGGCTAATGAAGATGGCTGAAAAGTTTAATAAACCGATTATAACTTTTATCGATACTCCAGGGGCTTTTCCTGGGCTAGAAGCTGAAGAGAGAGGCCAAGGCGAAGCCATTGCTCGTAATTTGAAGGAAATGTTTATGCTTAAAGTGCCTGTTATTTGTATCATTATTGGAGAAGGAGCTTCGGGCGGAGCACTTGGAATAGCTATCGGAGACCGTGTATTAATGCTTGAAAATACATGGTACTCTGTGATTTCTCCAGAATCGTGTTCCTCTATCTTGTGGCGTACGTGGGACTACAAAGAACAAGCTGCCGAGGTGCTTAAACTTACGGCAAAAGACATGCTCGAAAACAAGCTAATAGACGGAATTGTTAGAGAGCCCTTGGGTGGGGCGCATACCGATGTGAAGAAAATGGCGGATGAAATTAAACGGGTTATTCTGGCTAATTTTAAAGAATTAGATAAACTTGCTCCACGCGAAAGAATCAATCAGCGGATTTATAAATTTAGTGCCATGGGTGTAGTGAAGGAATGATTAAACGACTAATGCGTTCCGTTTATCGTTTCAAATAGCAACATTAAGTCTTCCTCTTTGGTAACACTTATTTTCTCTTTCTTTAAAAATGCCGCAAGATCAACAGATGATTTGTGTTGTTGAATTGCCTCCAAAGATGATTTCTTTTTTATTTGATAGAGTTTGTTTTTTAAAGAATAAAAGTATTCTGATTTCTTTAGAATCTTAGTGTCTTTGCTTCCCACGTTTAATGCGGGACTAAAATTAGGCCGAAGCACCTCCACGTAGGGCTTTTTCAAGAGTTGTATTTCTCCATCTTTCAATATTTCAAAGAAGCCGTCAAAGGGTATTTCTGTGGCAGAATATTCACGCCCGTTATTCATTATTCGTGTAGTTTTTGTTAATGAATCTATCCAGACAATGTTTTTCACTTTTGATCCTGGCAACACCTTGATCCCATTTTGGAGACGAAATTCAAATTCGTTGTTTTTGATATCGTATCGTACCAAGTAGTCGTTTATCAATTTTTCATCTTCAAAAAGTAAGAGCGATGATAAATTCCAATGCGAATCCAGATATACGTCGCCAATAATGTTACTTTTTTCGTGCGAGGAAATGGGAAACAAAACGTCTCCTGGGGTAACGCGATACGCCCCCAGCTGATTCAGTAGATTTGCTGACCTTACATTATTGTTAATCGTGGGCGATTGGCCAAATAGATGAATTTGAATCGACAGACATAGAAGTGTGCAGCCGCACTGTATTAGATTTCTCATTACCATAAAATTAGACTAAACCCTATACAAATTTAAAAATTTGCGTTTGGATTTTTGATTGTCAAGCCGATTTTGTTTTGGGCTAAAAATAGCCTTATTTCGTCCAACTCGCGAATATGGTACTTCACACGATCAACACTGGCTTCTTTAAACTTGATGGCGGGGCCATGTTTGGCGTAGTGCCTAAATCCATTTGGCAAAAGACGAATCCAGCAGACGAAATGAACATGATTTCGTTAGCCATGCGCTGTCTTTTGGTAGAGGATAGCAATCGACTTTTGCTTATTGATAATGGCATGGGCGATAAGCAGGACCTAAAATTTTTTGGTCATTATCATAGGTTCGGTGATGATTCGCTGATCGCCTCTATTCACAAAGCGGGTTTTAGCGAGGTGGACATAACCGATATGTTTTTAACTCATTTGCATTTTGATCATTGTGGAGGTGGTGTAATCGTGAAGGACGGCAAGTCGGAGTTACTTTTTCCAAATGCAAGATATTGGTCGAATGCCGACCATTGGCAATGGGCAACTGAACCCAACCCGAGAGAGAAGGCAAGTTTTCTCACAGAAAATATCTTTCCAATAAAACAAAGTGGAAACCTCACTTTCGTGGATTTAAAAGAGCCGTCACCATTTTCTCAAATTCAGATTTTTTATGCATCGGGCCATACCGATAAAATGATGATTCCAATGATCAACTACAAAGGTAGAACCGTTTGCTTTATGGCAGACTTAATCCCTTCGGTTGGTCATATTCCGTTGCCTTATGTAATGGGTTATGATACAAGCCCGCTACTGACGATGGAGGAAAAAGCGCGATTTTTGAAGTTAGCCGCTGACAATAGTTATATCCTTTTTTTTGAGCATGACCCGTTAAACGAGTGTTGTACAGTCAAGCACACTGAAAAAGGTGTTCGCGTAGATAAAGTGTTTAGCTTAAATGAATTGTAATTTCTAAAGGAGAGCATTTGAATCTCACATCGAGTGTTTCAAACCCACTATTTTATGTCTAGTATCTTACGTCTTATGTCTATCTAAAATGAAAATCGGTTTAACATTATCGGGTGGAGGGGCTAGGGGCGTTGCCCATATCGGTGTAATTAAAGCACTTGAAGAACTAGGTCTTGAATTTTCTATCATTTCTGGAACGAGTGCAGGATCAATTATTGGCGCCATGTATGCCTACGGCTATAAGCCCTTGCACATTCTTGAAATCATAAAAGAGATCAGCATTTTTAAATCTGTGAGGCCCGCGTGGAATTGGTCAGGGCTGCTAACGATGGACGGCATGAAGGACTTACTATTTAAATATATGCCGAATAATAGTTTCGAAAAGCTTAAAATCCCTCTGACGATCGCTGCTACCGAAATCCGAATAGGCGAAATCCGTTACTTTAATGAGGGGGAGTTAATTCCAGCGATTATGGCCTCCTGTACCATACCAGCGGTGTTTAGCCCTATGGTATTGAAGGATGGTCTATATGTAGATGGAGGCGTGTTCGATAATCTCCCCGCCAAGGTGATAAGGGGAAAGTGTGATTTTGTCATTGGTTCTCATTGTAATCAAATCCCAAGGGAATTTGATCCTAAAAATATGAAAGTCGTAATAGAACGCACGTTACTAATGGCAATTAACGCCAACACGCAAATCAGCAGAAATTATTGTGATGTATTTATTGAGCCCACTGGCTTGGGTAAGTATGGCAGTTTCGAAATAGGCAAAGCCCAAGAAATTTTTGATTTTGCCTATGCCTATACCAAGGAGAACTTTCAGAGAAACAGTTTCAGTTTTCTTGTTTGATAAAGGATAGCTTTGTGGAGTTGCGTTTTATCCACACACGAAATCGCCATTAAGATTCTCTACACCCAACGGCATGATAATCTCAGCGATTCCATGTGGCAACTACAACACAATTATTAACACATGAAAGTTGGTGAGAATAATGAACAAGTTATTAGACCAAGTAGCGAAATACTAGTAAGCCACTTCTTTCATTTTTCGATCTAAATGATCCCAGACTAAGCTGCTGGCGCCAAGGATTGGTGCGGCCTGGTTGCTTAGCGCAGAAGGCAATATTTTCACTTTTCCTCTGAACAACGGCATCAGGTTTTCTTCCATATGCCGAATGGTTGGCTTAAAAATCAAATCACCTGCCATAGTCAATCCTCCAAATAAAAAGATCGCCTCGGGGTCAGTATGAACTACCGACTCAGCCAATTTCATACCCAGTATCCGCCCTGTGTATTCATAAGCAGCTTTTGCAACAATGTCTCCGCGGTGAGCGGCTTCGGTGATCATTTTTGTATTTAAGTTGTCAAAGCTCACGCCTCGCAATTCACTCGGCTCCAAGTGATCGGCAAGTAGTTTATATACGGTTCTTCTGATTCCAGTAGCAGAAACGTAGGTTTCCAGACAACCTCTTTTCCCGCAATTGCAGTAACGCCCGGCAGGATTTACAGAAGTGTGTCCCAACTCTCCAGCAATTCCGTGCTTACCGTTTATCAATGCTCCGTTTGATACTAAGCCACTTCCTAAACCAGTACCCAGCGTAATTACGATAAAGTCCTTCATGCCCTTGGCATTTCCATAAATCATTTCTCCGACAGCTGCGGCATTTGCATCGTTGGTCAAAATGGTGGGAATCGCAAATTCATCTGTAAACATTTTTGCGAGCGGCAACACGCCTTTCCATTTTAGATTGGTAGCACGTTCAATATTTCCTGTGTAGTAATTCCCGTTGGCAGCTCCTACTCCAATGCCCACTACTTTAGTATCCTTAGGCAGAAAATGGATGGCTTCGCGCAACGCATCTGCCATTGAGTCGAAATAATCTTGAAAATCTTCGAAGTCGGTAGTCGGAATGTTTCCTTGATGAAACACGTTGCCCCCGCGATCTACAATTCCGTACTTAGTGTTAGTACCCCCGATGTCAATACCAATGGTCAGATCAGTCATTTACGATTTTTTTAAATAGACAGGATTTTGGCGATCCTTATTAACTCAGAATCAATTTCATGATGTTTTCCGATTACATCGTGAAATTTATTAAATACAATTACATTGTTTCTAATCCCTACCATTACATCAGTTTGTCCATTAAGCAAACCTTCCACGGCAGCAATGCCCATTTTACTTGCCAGTACTCTGTCGAAATAAGTGGGTGATCCTCCTCTTTGCAGATGGCCTAGAATAGTAACCTTTATGTCAAAGTAGTTATTTCTTTCAGAGAAGTTTTTTGCTAACTCCATGGCTCCGCCCATTTTGCTTCCTTCTGCCACAACAACTAAACTTGATTTCCTATTTGTCTTTCCGCCCTCGTCTAGTTTTTTGAAAAGTTCTTCCATCGTCATGGTTTCCTCCGGAATAATGGAAGCCACCGCCCCCCCTGCAATACCGCTGTTAATTGCAATATATCCTGAGTGGCGTCCCATAACTTCAATAAAGAAAAGTCTGTTGTGAGAAAGCGCTGTGTCCCTTATTTTGTCTATTGCTTCTACTGCCGTATTGGTGGCCGTATCGAAGCCTATGGTGAAATCAGTTCCCGCAAGGTCGTTGTCGATCGTTCCAGGAATGCATACCGAAGGTATTTTGAATTCCTCGTAAAATTTATTGAGTCCGGTAAACGTGCCATCGCCCCCAATGGCAACAAGTCCGTCTATGCCATGGCTTCTAAGATTATCATATGCCTTTTGCCTTCCTTCTTTAGTTCTGAAAGCTTCGCTTCTAGCGGTTTTGAGAATAGTGCCGCCACGCTGAAGAATGCTGCCCACCGAGCGCGCACCTAACTTTACGATCTCTTCGTCAATCATGCCTTCATACCCGCGCATAATTCCATACACCTCTCTATTGTAGTAAATAGAAGCACGTACTACAGCCCTCAACGCAGCATTCATTCCGGGTGCATCACCGCCCGATGTAAAAACGCCAATCTTCGAAATTTTATTCTCCATTTGTCGATAAACAGGGTCAAAAATAATTGTTCAACTTTAGAATCCAAGAATAATTATTGGAGGGTGGTTTCAATTGCTTTTCAATCGTTTGAAATAGTTAATGAGTCCGTTAGTGGACGAGTCATGGGTAGTAATTTCGCTTTCAGATACCAATTCAGGTAAAATTTTCTTCGCTAGAATTTTGCCCAATTCTACCCCCCATTGATCGAAACTAAAAATGTTCCAAATTACCCCTTGAACAAAAATTTTATGTTCATAAAAGGCAATCAGACTTCCCAATGTTCTTGGCGTGAGCTTTTTGAAAACAAAAGAATTAGAAGGCTTGTTTCCACTGAACACACGAAAAGGAAGATGGAACGAAATCTCTTCATCACCAAAGCCTGCCTTTTTTAATTCTTTCTCCACCTCATCTGCGGTTTTGCCGACTAAAAGCGCCTCCGTTTGCGCGAAAAAGTTTGAAAGCAATTTGACATGATGATCACCTACCGGGTTTTGACTGATTGCAGGTGCCAGGAAGTCACATGGAATCATTTTCGTGCCCTGATGAATCAATTGATAAAATGCATGCTGACCGTTGGTGCCAGGTTCTCCCCAAATTACAGGACCCGTTTGATACATTACTTCTTCCCCGTTTCGATCAGTTGACTTTCCATTGCTTTCCATATTTCCTTGTTGAAAGTAGGCTGCAAACCGATGGAGGTATTGATCGTAGGGAAGTATCGCTTCAGAAGCGGCATCAAAGAAATTGCCATACCAAACACCAAGCAAAGCCATTATAACAGGAATATTCTTTTCAAAAGGTTCATTTTTAAAATGATTATCAACAGCGTGCGCACCTTCAAGCAATTCAATAAAATTATCAAAACCAATGGTGGCAGAAATAGAAAGGCCAATAGATGACCAGAGTGAATATCGACCTCCCACCCAATCCCAAAACACAAACATGTTTTCGGGAGCTATTCCAAATTCGGTGACCGATTTAGAATTGGTAGAGACGGCTACAAAATGTTTTGCCACATCACCAGTGCCGCCCGTTTTTTCAAGAAACCAACTTTTTGCGCTTTCGGCATTGGTCATTGTCTCTTGGGTACTAAAAGTTTTCGAAGCAATAATGAACAGCGTAGTTTCGGGGTTTACTAATTTGAGTGTTTCTGCTATCTGAGTTCCATCTACATTAGAGACAAAATGTGGTTTTATTGATTGATGATAGGGGCGAAGTGCTTCCGTAACCATATACGGCCCAAGGTCTGATCCTCCAATTCCAATGTTTACTATATCCGTGATGCTTTTGCCAGAGTATCCTTTCCAGTGTCTGTTTAATAGACTTTCGGAAAATTTTTTCATTTGATTCAATACTGTGTTAATCTCGGGCATTACATCTTTGCCATCCACTAAAACAGGGGTATTCGATCTGTTTCTCAATGCAACATGCAGTACTGAGCGATTTTCCGTTTGGTTGATTCTTGTTCCATTAAACATAGAATGTATGGCCTCCGATAATTGACACTCGTCAGCGAGTTCAACTAGTAGCTTAACAGTATGCTCCGAAATTATATTTTTCGAGTAATCTAAAAGAATATCTTCAAATTGGAGGCTGAATTTCGCAAATCGTGCTGGGTCTTCCGCAAACAATTCACGCATGTGCGTGGCTTGCATTTCTAAAAAATGCATGGTCAGTTTATTCCAGGATGTTGTTTCTGTTGGGTTGATGGCAGGGAACATGGTAGTTTTTGCTAAAGTTTAGTTCAGCAAAAATAGAACCCTTGAGGCACTAAAAAAGCATTAGGCTTTTTTTTGTTCTGGTCAGGTTGAAAATGCGGTTGAGAACTAACCGCCCACTACTTTTTTTAGATTGGCAATGAGGCTTTCCCACACATCTTGCAGCTCCACCATGTCATCAAAATCGGAATAATCAGAGATTTTGATGTAGGTAGAGTTTACCAGTTCGTCAGTTTCAAATCGTAATTCGAAGTAGGACCGATCATCGTTGTCATCTTCACTTTCAGGCAGATATTCAAACTTTACGAATTGATTCAGCCGAAAAGAAGTAATAACCGCTTTTCTTTGTTCATTGTCCCATTCAAAAGTAAAGATCTTTTCAGGACTGATGTTTACATTATCTGCAAACCACGCAGATAAGCCACTGGCCGTCTGAAAGTAAGGATACAGCATCTTAGGCGAAGCATGGATTTCAAATTCGGTGGTAAATAATGTTTTCTTGGCCATGCTACTTTAATTGTGTGGAAGTTAAAATAATTTTGCTGATTGGCAAACAGAAAAAATCAATAGCGAATTTATAAAAAGTTTATAAATTTGCCGACCCAATCAGAATATGGCGAGGTAGCTCAGATGGTTAGAGCGCAGGATTCATAACCCTGAGGTCACGGGTTCAACTCCCGTTCTCGCTACTTTAAAGTATTTGCAGCATTTAATGGCTTCAATTATGGAAACCACCTTAGCACGCAATTGCTTTTGAACTATTTGCCTCCTACAATCTTTCGAATATAAATAGGTTCTCCATCAGCCGAAATTCCTTCCAATCTAATTTCGAACGGCCCATTTGTTTTCATTACAATATCATTTAAGGTCGCATTACCTAACGTATCAAATTTTACACTTGGGTTCCAGTAAATAGTACCTCTATTAAAGTTATCAATAGCAGACTGAGGCTTGGATTTGAGAGGTTTATTAAAACCTTTTAAAATGAACGAATTTGAATTCGCCATTTTAATAGATTGGTGATTCTTTCTAATTTCAAGTCGTATGTTCTTCCTTTCGTGCGCTAATGAAACGGGGGCTTTTTTTACAATATCGTATTTCAAAATGAGTGGGTCAAAGTCAACCAACAAGGTGTCGTTGGCTTTTATTTCAAAATTATCATAGGCAACTCCAACTCTAGACTTTGTTTCGAATGCCAGTGTGGTAGTATCATTAAAATCGAAACTAATCTCGAATTTATTACCTAAAAAAGGTTTCGAATAGTACGTTTTATTTAAATTTTTAGCGTAGCCTTTTACGATGAGGGTGTCTTTCGATGTAGGATCGCGTTGGAGTATTTTACCGGAATAGCTCACCCCTTTCTCCATCGGATTGGAAATCCTCAATAGCTTTGATCCATCCGCTTTGAAAGAGTTATCAAATGTTTGAATAGTTTGGGATTCAGAAATATTAGGAAAACGTGAAATGTCTACAATTGAAATGGATAAGGAATGATTTTTGGCTTCTGTTCCCAGAGATAATTTCAACGAGTAATTCTCAGTAAGTTCATTTTCTTGCTTAAGTGCTAATATGCAATTTTTCGGAATCACATCAGAACTATTTCCGTTGTCGCCTACTATAGTTAGGCTGTCTGCATTTAGTATTGGCAATGACTTCACAAACTCTTCGCCAAAATTTTTCATCCAAGTTGTATAAGCTCTCAAATAGCAATTTCCTGTTTCGTCTTTGGGGATCACTATTCCCCCTTGGGTTTCCCCATTTTCAATTTTGCAATAAGATTGCCGGATAACTTTCTGGTCAGATGAAATTAATTCAACGTGCAAGACGTTGCTTAAAGAATCTTGGTATTGTCTGTTCGTATATTTCATATATGCTTTAAACCAGATAGTATCTTGCGAACGGTACCAGCTTTTATCTGTATTAACATATACTTTTTCCCGCCAATTTTTTATCTGCTTTAAATTTGCGTCCCTGATTAGTGTAAGTACACGAGAGTCAGTTGGTGAAGCTAAAGGATCAAAAAAATCATCAGGAATTTTACTTAAGATGGGGGGCTTATAATTTAATAAGGTAAGTTGTGATGGTAGTCCACCATTTTTAGGTAGATTAACTTCCTCGATCTTTGATACTAGTCTAATGATTTGTTTTCGGTAGCGCCTATAATATTTTGGCCTTCCATTTGTTGCCGTATTATGAAGCTCTAGACCTTTGGGAATCCTTAAATAAACTTCATTATCAATCACGCTCAAAATCGAATCAGGTCTCAATTCGTTGAGCTGTTTGCTGGTAATTTTTTTGAATACAGGTCGTTTCTTTGCTCTTACACTTGGTTGATAGATAAAAAACTTATAGCCATTTTCTAGCGCTGAGCCATCAACCATGCTATTTACAATATGTTTCCAGGTGCCCTGTAAATATTCATATTGCCTTGCAAACCTAATTCTTCGAATATTTTTATTTTTCGATGGGAGTGTGTCCATCTTGACCAACCCGCTAAAATCGACTAGTTTGTATTGCGAGGATCTCTCCTTTAGAGTGGCACTATTTAAATGGATTATCCATCTATAGCCTAGCGTGGCATCTTCTACAACAATTGGGTTTATAGACTGCACATAAACATTCTTTTTATCTATGGCAAATCTTAAGTCTTCTAAGTTTGTAATATGAGTTAGCTCAGTAAATTTTGACTCAATTAACTCCGTTTGAAAATAATGACTTAGGATGTCCCATTCCGAATTGACCGGAAATCTTGGAGCTATTGGATATTCCCTGGTGATTTTTTGATCGGCCAATGAAATCGTAAATTGATTTGATGCGGTAGCGTTAGGTTGCGCATTTACCCTCAATTTGATAGGCTTTTTTTCCGGAAGATAAAATCCAAGTGTATAAGGCCCGGGTTCCAGATTGCCTAATTTGAACTGCCCCCATCGGTTTGTTGTGCATTGCCTCATTCCATTATTAATGAAAACTACAACTCCAGCCAAAGGTTTATTTGTTGCGGAGTCGCGAACTATACCTTGTAAGTCAGCTAATTCTGTATGCATCGCTAATATCGATTTGGCTTCTTCAGTGATTGGATCGTAATCAAACGGGAGCTGTTGGTCTATTCGAATCATGCTAAAATAACCACCCCTTTTGTAATTAATAGGTAATTTAGGTTGTCCATTTGGCCAGACGGGAATACCTTCTTGGGGCACATCTAAGTAAGATAATGGGAATTGAAATCCGGGTACACTTCTGTATGCGTTCGGAACAATTTTGTTGTAATAAATAATCCTATACACGTCCTTAGGAAGTATGCGCAAATCATCTTTGGATTTATTGATTATTAAGGTTGCATTTCTAATTGATTTTAACCTGTCGTCCATTAATGCTTTTGCCATAGATGCAATTTCCAATTCTCTCTGGAATGAATTTAATGTTAGATTTAACAATTGATTGGGATTAAAAACAGTAAAAGCTTTGGAATCGATTATCTTAAATCCTTCTTCTTCAACTCGTTCTTCCAAAATTGATTTGAATAGGTGTGTTTCGGAGCCACGATAAGCCTTCACCCTGCTTCTTTGCCAATGGATAGCCTCTTGCTTACTTCGCGCTATGAGGGTGTCAAAACGAATCCATGCCGAATAATCAATCGAATTAATTTTTGAATAAGCGTAGAAGTCTTTTAGAGTAACTTCAAGTCGATATCCTAATAAACGGTTGTCTATTAAAATAGGCTTTGACGCAGTGACCCTTAATCCCTCGATTGTTCGGTCAAACAATAATTCCTGCGGATTTAAAATAGTTGCCTCTTCGGATGGACCAACGAATTTTATTTTGAATTCATCAAAATCTTTTCGCCAGTTTCGGTCTCTCTTTCCTTTTACTGAAATTTCGTTTAATGCAAAGTCTTGCGAGTTTAGGAAAATTTTTACTTGGAGTTCTGTTAGTGGATTGATGATTATTTCCTTGGATTCTGATTTATAACCCAAGGAACTAACAATTAATTGATATTTGCCGATCGGAATTTTCGTTAAAGTAAAATATCCGGTTGTATCGGTCGAGGTTCCTTTCGTAGTTCCATCAAGAAAGACATTTGCAAACGGGATGGGCTGATTAGTTGATCCATCTATTACCATGCCCTTTATACTCCTAGTCGGTTGCCCAATAGCCTGCCGAATGCTGAAGCCAATAACTGTGCACAGAATAATCCAAAAGGTTTTGCTACCAATAATTTTTACTTTTCTCATAGCAAAGGAATTAAATCGAGCGACTTGTTAAAAAAAGTTACTTAATACCTTCCGTTAAAATGCCTCCTAACCCTTCCTTCAAAATCAATTCGTTAAAACTCTTTATCTCGTTATCATAAAGCGATTTAGCTTCGGTTTGATAAATATCTGATAGCTTCTTCAAATCGTTATACAAATCGTAGCAACCCTGTGTTGGTTTGGCATCTTGTCCGTTAATAATTGCCAATAGGTAGTTTAATTGCTCGTCAAATTTTGGAGGATAGTTGATGGGGTCTTGCCCCGCTTTATTTTTTGTTTGAATCAGTTTATCTTCCAGAGCGTTTAGTTTTTTTATAAGTTCATCCGCTTGTTTTTTTACTGACGCTTCTTTTCCAGCCTTCTTTGCACGTTCTAACAACAAAGCAATTTGAGATTTGGCTGATCTAATTTTCCGTATCACTTTATGAGTGGCATTAAACTCATCAACTACCTTCTGGGCAAGATCATATTGCGCTTGCAGGTCGTCATTGGTGGCTGTCCAACGAGGATCTTTATCCACTTCAAAAAGCTGAGTTTGTATTGTGTTATCATACGAAAGTTTTACTTGGTACTTTCCTGTCGGCATGGTCGGACTTTCCGGATTTCCATACGACATAACTGCTCCTTCTGTAACTTCTGGATTCGGCTCGGCTAAATCCCAATTTATTTTGTTCAAACCGGTTTTTGCTTCTAATTTCTGCTCATGCTTTGTAACGTCAGCTTTTGTTGAAAATACTTTTAAGACAATGCCTTTTTCTGTTAGAAATTCTACGCGTAAAACTTTCGATGTATCGGGCTTGTCTTTCAAATAAACGAATGAATTGACTCCATGCGGAGCTGGCTCTGGCGCACTGTTTCCACCGAAGCCGTAATGTTGAGTACGATACGCTTTTTGCGGAGCGAAGAGCGTAATTTTGCTTTGAGCGACTTCCGTTTTCCATTGATTGATAGGAGAGAGGTCATCTAAAATCCAAAAGGCTCTTCCTTGGGTGGCAATCACTAAGTCATTGTTTTTAAAAAGCAAATCGGTGATGGGCACACGGGGTAAGTTGAGTTGAAACTCATTCCAGGTTTTACCATCGTCCAGCGAGAGGTACATTCCGAATTCTGTACCACAGAAAAGCATGCCTTCGCGCAGCGGGTTTTCTCTCACTACTCGGGTCGTGAAATCTAATGGAATTTCACTTGTAATTGATATCCACGTTTTGCCATAGTCTTCCGTCTTAAAGACGTAGGGTTTAAAGTCATTTAAACGGTAGTTCTGAACGGTCACAAACGCTTTCCCTTTTTTGAATTGCGATGGGTCAATTGAATTAACGGTGGCCAATGGCGGTAAACCAGCAGGAGTCACGTTCTTCCAGTTTTTACCAGCATCCAAGCTAATATGCACCAAGCCATCGTCAGAGCCTGCCCATAAAACTCCGGGCTCAAGAGGTGATTCTTCAAAAGCAAAAATGGTATTGTAATTCTCTACGCCCGTATAATCATGTTGAACCGGGCCTCCCGGTATTTCTTGATATTCCTTTTTATTGAGTGTTAGGTCAGGACTGATCACCGTCCAAGTTTGTCCACCATCCAATGTTTTATGAACATACTGCGAGCAATGATACAGTACTTTAGGGTCGTGCGGAGAAAAAGTGAGGGGCGCATTCCATTGGTATCGATATTTCACTTCGTACAACGGCAAGCCATCATGCAATTGCGGATAGTGCGTAACAATTCTATTGTGGCCATTTTTTTGATCGTAACGATACAACTCTCCCGAGTAATTCCCTGAATAAATGACCGATGGATCTTTCGGATCGACCGCCACATGGCCGCTTTCTCCGCCCCACGTGATCCAGTCCATAAGTGGCGAGCTGCCGCCTCGTGGAGCACTGGTCACTGAAATACTGCTGTTGTCTTGCTGAGAGCCGTATACGCGATAGGGAAAGGCGTTATCCACCTCGACACGATAGAACTCTGATGTAGGTTGATTAAATTCAGTAGACCAGGTTTCTCCACCATTTAAAGTAATACAGGCACCACCATCGTTGCTATGAATCATAATTTTTGTATTATCTGGATTAATCCACAGGTCGTGGTTATCCCCATGAGGTACTCTGATTCGATTAAAATTTTTCCCTCCATCTGTCGACTTCCAAAAGTTAACATTATTGACATAAACCGTTTCTTCATCTTTTGGGTCTGCAAAAACATGGGTGTAGTACCAATGACGAGTGCGAAGCTCGCGATCTCCACTAATTCTTGTAAACGCCTTTCCACCATCGTCCGATCGATACAGTCCACCTTTTGCATCGTCAGGGGTTTCTACTAACACCCATACCCGTTGAGAATTGGCTGGCGAAATTGCAATTCCAATTTTGCCAAGTATTCCAGTAGGCAAACCACTTTCCAGTTTCGTCCAACTATCGCCACCATCTTTTGATTGATACACTCCTCCATCGGGGCCGCCATCAATTAATGTCCATGGCTTGCGCTGAACCTGCCACATGCCTGCAAACAAAATTCTCGGGTTGTTTGGATCCATTACCAAATCCATGGCTCCCGTTTTATCGTTCACAAAAAGAACCTTCTCCCAATTCTTTCCTCCGTCCTTACTTCTATAGACTCCACGCTCTGGATTCGCACCAAAAGGATTTCCAAGCACGGCTGCAAATACTAAATCAGGATTACGGGGATGAATTTCTATTCGACCAATTTGTCCTCCTTTCTCCAGGCCAACGGGCGACCAAGAAGTGCCGGCATCCGTGGATTTGTAAATTCCCTTTCCAATTGAAACGTTGCCCCGAGGATCAGCTGATCCTGTTCCTACATAAATTACGTTAGGGTCGGAGGGAGCCACCCGGATAGACCCTATCGAGCCAACCTTGAAGAACCCATCCGAAATAACAGACCAACTAGTTCCAGCATCATCGGTTTTCCATACACCGCCCCCGGTTGTTCCCATCAAGAATGTGTTGGGCTTGGATGGTATCCCGGCCACGGCTGTAGATCTGCCGCCTCGGGTCGGGCCAATGTTTCGGTATTTCAAAACTTCAAACTGTGATGCAAGCGCAGGAGTTACAGGTGTAGTCGGCTTAGCAGGTTGCGAAAATGTCAAATATGCGATGAAGCAAAACAGAGCTGGAAGAATCGATTTCATTGAAGCTAAATTAGGGGGAAAAGATAAGCGAAAGTAAACAGGGTGCAAAAGAAAATTTGCTGGCTTCATTTTTGAAGTGCTACTTTTGAGTTTTATTTGATAGGCACAGAATGAAGAAAATAGATAAGTTTATACTCTCCTCTTTTTTAGGCCCCTTTGTCCTCACGTTTTTAGTAGTGGTGTTCATCCTTCTTACCCAGCATATGCTAAAGTATTTTGATGATATTATTGGCAAAGATTTGGGATGGGCTACGCTGGGTACACTTCTTTTCTACTTCTCCATTTTCATGACACCTGTTGCTTTACCCTTGGCGATCTTATTATCTTCCTTAATCACTTTCGGAAACTTGGGTGAGTATTTTGAACTCACAGCAATTAAGAGTCTGGGAATATCGTTGACAAGAACACTGGCACCAATTTTTGTTGTGGTATTATTGTTGACGGGTTTCGCTTTTTTAGCGAATAATTATCTTGTTCCAAAAGCTGCGCTTGAAGCTTACAGCCTGCTTTATGATATTAAACAAAAGAAGCCAGCTCTCGATTTAAAAGAAGGTGCATTTTATTCCGGTATCCCCGACATTAGTATAAAAGTAAATGATAGACTTCCTGATGGGAAATCCCTAATGGGCGTTCTAATTTACGATCATCGTGGAATTGCAGGCAATAAGAAAGTGATTATGGCCGATTCAGGTAAGATGTACACGATCATGAATAATCAATATCTGAAACTCGAATTGTTTAACGGATTTGAATATGCTGAAGGGGGTAATGCAGAAAAAGGATTAAGCAATGGGCAGGACCAAGACCTGCGAAAAACCCAGTTCAAAAAAATGCAAGTAGTGTTTGATCTCTCCTCGTTCAACATGAACAACACGGATAAAAAATTTTTTCAAGGCAATCGCATTATGAGAAATGTAAATGAGTTGGAGTTTGATATGGATTCTCTGAGCCAGCAAATTTTAGGTCACGAGCTTGAAATTTACAATACTCAAAATCAACTCTTTAACTATCATTTAAAAAAAGATACATTGAAGCTCCCAGAAGCGTTGGAAGTATTTAAAGTAAAAAAAGATTCGCTCCAAAAAGCTAAATTCACGAATGGCTCGCAAACGGTCAACCCCGAGAAACCATTCTATACTCCAAAAAATTTCATCGTAAGTGTAAAGACGAAATCATTTTCAGATAGTCTTTTTAGAGCACCCGCAGCCGCAATCGAGGCTACGTCTGCATTAAGCAGGGCTAGGTTAGTTAAAAGTCAATTGCTTAATTTCAACTCCCAGATCAAGGAGATTGATTCTCAATTTAAAATTCATCAAACCCAATGGAATAAGATTTTTTCGAATTCCTTGGCTTGCATTGTTATGTTCTTGATCGGAGCTCCTCTTGGCGCCATTATAAAAAGAGGAGGGCTAGGAATCCCTGTTTTAATTTCCATTCTGTTTTTCATCGTTTTTTATGTGCTTGGCATACTTGGTGAAAAATGGGGTAACAGAGGCGTTATGCCTGTTTCGGCTGGGGTATGGATGGCCGACTTTATTCTATTGGGCATTGGGTTCATTTTTTTACGTCAGGCGAGACAGGATGTGAGGCTATTTGAAGCCGATTTTTACCTTGTAATTTGGGATAAAATCAAAATTTGGCTCGAAAAGAAAAAATTAATGAAAGTAAACGCAGAAAATGGGTTGTGATTTGAATTAAATCTAATAGTTTTGCGGATTAATTGACGAAAAAGAAACAACTCACCGATGTATTTGAATTCCGAAAAAAAACAAGAACTTTTTAGCAAACATGGGTTTGCAAAAACAAAAACCGATACAGGATCACCTGAATCACAAATTGCACTATTTACTTTCCGGATCAATAGCTTAACGGCTCATTTGAAAACGTTCCGTAAAGACTTCTCAACGCAGCAAGGCCTTTTAAAGCTTGTTGGTAAAAGAAAAAAACTACTAAATTATTTGATGAACAACGATATAGGTAGGTATCGTGCCATTCTAGCGGAATTGGAGCTAAGAAAATAATGCAGTAACAACAAACGGACGGGAACCAAATCTAGGTTCCCTTTTCGTTTTTACACCTTATCAAAACGGCCTGTAGGCCGTTTAAACCACTTACATAATGAATAAAATAATTACAAAAAGCTGCTTGTTACCCGATGGCAGAGAAATTACCATTGAAACTGGAAAACTAGCTACACAAGCTGATGGATCGGTGGTACTTAAAATGGGAAATACTATGTTACTCGCCACGGTGGTAGCAAATGTAGATGCAAAAGAAGGGACAGATTTCCTCCCATTGTCAGTTGACTACCAAGAAAAATTTGCCGCTACAGGAAGAATTCCAGGCGGATTTTTGAGACGAGAAGGTAAACTATCGGACTATGAAGTGCTGATAAGTAGATTGATTGATAGGGCCATCCGTCCCTTATTTCCAGATGATTATCACGCAGATGTGCAAGTTGGAATTCAATTGATATCGGGTGATGAAAGAGCGTTACCTGATGCATTGGCCGCTTTCGCAGCATCCGCTGCTCTGTCGGTTTCTGATATCCCATTTCAAGGCCCAATTTCTGAAGTACGAGTTGCCCGAGTGGAGGGTAGCTATATCATCAACCCGACATTAGAACAGAAAGAAAAAGCTGACTTAGATTTAATTGTTGCTGCCTCCATAGAAAATATCTTGATGGTGGAAGGTGAGGCAAAAGAAGTGAGTGAAGACGACATGCTGGCGGCATTGAAAATCGCACACGAGGCAATAATAACGCAATGCAAAATTCAGATTGAACTTTCAGAGGCCGTTGGTAAAACGGTTAAAAGAACTTATAACCATGAAGTAAAGGATGAAGAGTTCAAAAAGGAACTTCATCGCTTACTTTATGATAAAGTCTACGAATCAGCAAGGTTGCAAATCGCAAATAAGAAAGTGAGAGGTGAAAACTTTGGCAACATTCTTAAAGAATACTTAGCGAGTCTTCCAGCCGATGCGGCAGTTAATAAAGACTTGGTAAAGAAATATTACAAGGATATAAACAAAAAAGCGTGTAGAGATTTAGTGTTAAACGAAAAAGTTCGGTTGGATGGCCGTAAAACTAAGGAAATCAGGTCTATCTGGTCAGAAGTCGATTATCTTCCCTCTGCGCACGGATCAGCAATCTTTACGAGAGGAGAGACTCAGTCGCTGACCACTGTTACGTTGGGAACAAAATTGGACGAACAAATGATTGACGGTGCTATGTTTGATGGCACATCTAAATTTATGCTTCACTACAATTTTCCTGGTTTTTCAACGGGCGAAGTAAAGCCGAACCGAGGGGTTGGAAGACGAGAAGTTGGCCACGGCAATTTGGCTTACAGAGCGTTAAAGAATGTATTGCCTCAAGACGAGAACCCGTACACAATTCGCATTGTTTCTGACATTTTGGAATCAAATGGGTCGTCATCGATGGCAACTGTTTGTGCCGGATCGCTTGCGCTTATGGATGCTGGCATTAAAGTTACTGCGCCCGTTTCTGGAATTGCAATGGGTATGATTTCTGATAGCTCGACTGGTAAGTATGCCATTCTTTCAGACATTTTGGGAGACGAAGATCACCTCGGTGATATGGATTTTAAAGTTACAGGAACCGAAAAAGGAATCACCGCCTGCCAAATGGATTTGAAAGTAGATGGCTTGACGTATGAAGTACTGAAGGAAGCATTGGACCAGGCAAAAGAGGGAAGACTTCATATACTAAACGAGATGAAGAAAACGCTCTCCGGTCCTAAACCTGATTTGAAACCTCATACCCCTAGAGCGTATACTATTGTCATCGAAAAAGATCAGATAGGCGCTGTAATTGGTCCTGGTGGAAAAGTGGTTCAGGAGATTCAGAAAACCACGGGGGCAACCATTGTTATAGAAGAAACGAATAATAAGGGAGTTGTAAATATTTTTGCTACCAATCAACAAGTGATGGATGCGGCCGTGAAGCGCGTTAAAGCGATTGTGGCAATTCCTGAAGTGGGTGAAATATATGACGGCATCGTGAAATCGATTATGCCTTTTGGAGCATTTGTTGAATTTATGGCGGGTAAAGATGGTTTATTGCATATCTCCGAAATCAAATGGGAACGGCTTGAAAACATGGATGGCGTGATGGAGGTAGGTGAACAAGTAAAAGTTAAGTTGGTTGAAATAGATAAAAAAACGGGTAAATTCCGTCTTTCGAGAAAGGTATTGTTGCCAAAACCCCCTGCAAAGAAGGAAGAGGCACCTGCAGCATAATTTTGTGGCCAACCATTTATGGAACTAAATTTTCGGTTTTACGTGTTTTAATGAAGTTTAATACAGAAAAATAGATGAGACAACTTAAGATAAGCAAGCAAATTACCAACCGAGAAAGCCAATCGCTTGATAAGTACCTTCAAGAGATTGGTAAGGTGGATTTGTTGACACCAGATGAAGAGGTCGAGTTAGCGAAGCGAATTAAGGAAGGCGATCAGATTGCGTTAGAGAAGCTGACAAAAGCAAACTTGCGATTTGTGGTTTCAGTTGCTAAACAGTACCAAAATCAAGGTTTGTCGCTGGGTGATTTGATTAATGAGGGCAATTTAGGCTTGATAAAGGCAGCCCAACGTTTTGATGAAACGAGAGGATTTAAATTTATTTCTTACGCAGTTTGGTGGATTCGCCAGTCAATCTTGCAGGCCCTTGCAGAACAGTCAAGAATTGTACGGTTGCCATTGAATAGAGTAGGATCATTGAATAAGATTTCAAAAACCTTCTCAGAATTAGAGCAAAAATATGAGCGCGAGCCTTCGCCAGAAGAATTGGCAGAAGTACTTCAAGTAACTACTGCCGAAGTGGTTGATACGATGAAGATTTCTGGTCGCCACGTGTCCATGGATGCCCCTTTCGTTCAAGGAGAAGAGAATAGTTTATTGGATGTACTTGAAAACGATAGTGAAGAAAAGCCGGACTCTGGGTTGATGACCGATTCATTGAGAAGAGAAGTTCAACGTGCATTGTCAACGCTTACGCAACGCGAATCGGACGTAATCACACTTTATTTTGGGTTGAATGGTGAACACGCCATGACACTCGAAGAAATTGGTGAAAAATTTAATTTGACGCGCGAACGTGTTAGACAAATTAAGGAAAAGGCAATCAGAAGGTTAAGACATACCTCACGAAGTAAAGCACTGAAGCCATATCTTGGCTAAGACAATTTAGCAGAATTTAGTAAAGGTCTTTAGTTTTCTAAAGACCTTTTTTTATCTTGACTGCGTTATAAAATTATGAAATCGCTATTAAGGTACTCTACACCCAACAGCATGATAGTCTCAGCGATTCCCCCGCTTGCAGCGGGGCAGGCAATGTGGCAACTAGAAAAAATTATTAACAGATGAAAATAGAAAGCAATAAAGTAGTCATTATCGGGTCGGGTCCCGCAGGTTACACAGCTGCAATTTATGCCGCCAGGGCAGGGCTAAAACCCATTCTTTACACAGGTGGCCAGCCGGGTGGTCAACTCACTACCACAAATGATGTGGAAAATTTCCCAGGCTATCCCGATGGTGTAAATGGCCCTCAGATGATGATGGACTTACAAAAACAAGCGGAGCGTTTTGGCACTAAGATCAATTACGGAATGGTCACTGCGGTGGATTTCAATAACTATCCTTTTACCTTGAAGGTAGATGAAAAACTTGACGTGGTGGCAGAATCGGTAATAATAGCAACGGGTGCTACGGCAAAATATTTAGGACTTCCCTCTGAGGAAAAATATGCGAACCGCGGGGTTTCTGCTTGTGCCGTTTGCGATGGCTTTTTTTATAGAGGTAAAGAAGTTGCTGTGGTAGGAGCGGGAGATTCTGCGGCAGAGGAAGCATCTTACTTGGCAAACCTTTGCCCAAAAGTTCATTTAATAGTGAGAAGAGATCAAATGCGCGCCTCTAAGATTATGCAGGAGAGGGTAATAAATAACCCTAAAATTCAAATCCATTGGAATTCGGAAACGGAAGAAATACTAGGTGATGAAAATGAGGTAACGGGGGCAAGACTTTTCAATACAATAACAAAAGAAAAGGAAACAATTTCAATTTCCGGGTTCTTTCTGGCCATTGGCCATAAGCCCAATACCGAAATATTTAAAGGCATTTTGGAAATGGACGAAGCAGAATATTTAGTTGTGAAACCCGGTACCACCAAAACAAATATCGAGGGTGTTTATGCTGTGGGTGACGTTGCTGATAGAGTTTACAGGCAAGCAATTACTGCTGCCGGTACCGGTTGTATGGGAGCATTGGATGCCGAGAAGTTTTTAGTTGCCAAAGAAGCCGAACACGTCAGCTTACTATGAAATTAGATATTCTTGTAGTTGCTGCGCACCCCGATGATGCTGAGCTGAGTTGCGCAGGCACAATTCTCAACCATATAGCGCTTGGTCATAAAGTAGGAATTGTTGATTTAACAAGGGGCGAACTAGGTACAAGGGGAACAGCCGATACGCGAAAACAAGAGGCGGAGGATGCAAGCAGCATTTTAGGAGTTTCGATAAGGGAAAATCTGGGATTGGCGGATGGTTTTTTTACAAACGATTCTGCTCATCAAAAGAAAGTCATTACGGCCATTCGAAAATATCGGCCAGAAATTGTTTTGGGCAATGCCATTTATGATCGCCATCCCGATCACGGAAGAGCATCCGAGTTAATATTTGAATCTTGCTTTTATGCAGGATTGGCCAAAATAGAGACAACGAACGAGCAGGGCAATGCGCAACTTCCCTGGCGGCCAAAGGCACTTTATCATTTTATTCAGACGCTTTCGCTGAAGCCCGATTTTATAGTAGATGTATCTGGTACATGGCAAAAAAAAATGGAAGCCATACGCGCCTACAAAACCCAGTTTTACGACCCCGCCAGCAAAGAGCCGGAAACTCATATTTCGAGTCCCTTGTTTATGAAACTTGTAGAAGCCAGGGCGATTGAGTTTGGAAGCGTTATAGGAACTCAATATGGCGAAGGTTTTACCGTGCGTAAAACAGTGGGAGTAAAGAGTTTATTTGATGTGTTTTAGGCAAATTAGAATTCTTTTGCCGTACAGCCATAGATTTATCAATTCTTAATTCCCAAATGGAATAACCGACCAAAGGTTCGCAGCAATTTTGAAACTTTACCATTTGATGATAGCTTTGGTTTCAAATGAAAAAATGTATGAAAACACTTCTTCCAGCCAGCCATTTAAAAAGTCTTTTTACGACTATCGTCCTTTTGACTTGCCACTTCAATATGAGTGCACAGTGGGTGGAGAGGAATAATGGGTTGTATGGAGGAGCTATCATTGACATTACCGTGTCGGGCACAAATTTATTCACGGCTACCCCAAGGGGTGCTTACAGATCTACCAACGATGGTGCAACTTGGACACCTATTAATACAGGAATTACCACTACCAATATTCGTTGCCTTGCGGTAAAGGGTAGCAATCTGTTCGCAGGCACAGATAGAGGTGTCTTTTTGTCCACCAACAACGGAGACAGCTGGGCTGCGGTAAATAATGGGCTTACCACCACAACATTTTTATTTGTTTCTGCACTTTCAGTAAGCGGTAATAATTTGTATGCAGGTACTTTTGAAGGAGCCTTCCTTTCCACTGACAATGGCGCAAGCTGGAAAAGCATTAACACAGGCCTCCCTAGCACAGCAGTGCAAGGCCTTGAGGCGGTAGGGGGTAACTTATTTGTGTCGCTTCAAGATATAGGAATTTTTTTATCAACTGATAATGGCACGGCATGGACGTCCGTCAACACTGGCTTACCAGCAAATACTTATTTTACATCGCTTATTGCAATTGGTGATACCATTTACATAACCGAAGGTGGACCAGTTTTTAAGTCCAATAACAATGGAACAACTTGGGTCGATTCAGGAATTCGTGCAGGATCATTAGGCACAAACGGAAATAGTATTTTCGGTGGATATTCTAGAAGTATCCTTCGCTCCAATGATAATGGCGCAAGTTGGACAACCCTGAACATTTCCACAAATCCAGTCAATCCCGTTTCTACTTGCTTTGTTGCAAAAGACGGTAAGTTGTTTGCAGGAACTGAGGTAGGAGTGTTCGTCTCCTCCAATAATGGCGATAGCTGGACGGCTGTTAACACGGGTCTTATCCACACCAACGCTAGATCGTTCGTGGTGAGTGGAAATAACTTGTTTTGTGGAACTGGCAATGGTGTGTTTCTTTCTACCAACAATGGTGTAAGTTGGTCGGCATTGAGCGCAGGCCCAAAAAATATTGTTGTTTCTTGTCTTGCGGTAATTGGCGATAATCTATTTGCAGGAACTTTTAGTAGCGGTGGGGTCTTTATGTCGAATGATAATGGAACAACTTGGAGGGACGTGAGTACCAATTTGAATAATCGCGAAATTCGATCCCTCGTGGTCAGCGGCAGCAGCCTTTTTGCGGGAACTTGGGGAGGAGGAGTCTCCGTTTCTAACGACAATGGCAAAAACTGGACGACAGTAAACACTGGTCTAACCAGCAACATCATTTTGTCATTGGCATTGAGCGGAAACAACATTTTTGCAGCGACTGCAGGGGGGATTTTTCTTTCTACTAATAATGGTTCAAGTTGGTCTTCTGTGAGCGCAGGACTTCCTTCAACAAATGATATTCCCACCTTGTTAGTCAACAACACCTCTCTGTTTGCTAGTATCAACGGTAGAGTATTTCTCAGTACCAACAATGGAATTAGCTGGACATCCGCCAACACTGGCCTCAATGCTAACGATTTTGTCAATTGCTTGTTTGCCAGCGGTAATAACATATTCGCAGGTACTTTTTTAGGAAGAGTGTTTCTCACAACTAACAATGGCCTCTCCTGGACAGATGTAAGCGATACTTTACCAAGAAGTGCCGTCATTATTTCTTTTGGGATAAGTGGCGATAACTTATTTGCCGCAACAGCAGGAAATGGCGTTTGGTCAAAGCCATTGGAGGAATTTAAAACTGCTCAAGTAATTACTTTTAATCCACTTCTTTCTAAAACTTTTGGTGAGGCACCCTTCAATTTATCTTCAACATCTTCATCGGGTCTACCAGTTACCTACACAAGCTCGGATCCAACGGTTGCCCCCGTTGTAGGCAATACAGTTACCATTTTAAAGCCAGGCACAACCACAATTACCGCAAGCCAAGCTGGGGATGATACTTATAAGGCTGCTGCTAGTCAACAAGTGCTTACTGTTGCAAAAGCCAATCAAACAATCACTTTTGCTGCTCTGCCGGCCGTAGCAACGAACGCACCGGCATTTACATTGACTGCAACCGCAAGCTCTTTGCTACCAGTTGTTTACACCACTACATCAACCAATATTATCCTAGCCAATGGTTCAGTATCGATTGTTGGCGCAGGAAGTGTTACCATTACTGCTACGCAAGCGGGCAATGAAAACTACAATGCAGCTACTTCCGTAAGCCAAACATTTTGTATCAATCCCGCAAAGGCCACTGTGACCGTATCCAATACTGACAAATCAACGCCAATTCTTACTTCTAGCGTAGCAATTGGCAACCAATGGTTTTTAAACGGCACTGCCATTTTTGGAGCTACCACACAAACGTATTCGCCCACTCAAAGCGGCACATACACAGTACAGGTTACTGTGAGTGGTTGCTTCAGCGAGTTCTCTACCGACCAGCCCTTGGTAGTTACAGGTACTGAAGAGGCAACTGCTTTCATAGACGTTTATCCGAATCCTGTTACAGATTGGCTTACCATCGCGTTGGGTGATGATGGAATCGCCAAAGAAGTAAAGATATATTCGATCAGAGGGCAGCAGCTTGCCTCCCAAGCATCATCTGAAAATTCGGTTCATTTTTATGTTGCTGACTTCTCGCAGGGTATTTACCTTGTAAAGGTGCAGGCTGGCAAAGAGCTAAAAGCGGTCAAATTTGTGAAGGAGTAGGTTTCTCTGATACCTACGGTGCCAGCCGGCTAATTTGCCAAGCACCATCATGAAGTATGTAAACAAGTCGATCGTGCAGGCGGTTTGATCTTCCTTGCCAAAATTCAATTTGGAATGCTTCGACTGCAAATCCGCCCCATTGATTTGGCTTGGGCAAAACTTCTGCATCCTTATATTTTTCTTCCAGCTCGGCCACACGTTTTTCCAGTGTTTCTCTATCTTTTATAACGCTGCTTTGGGGCGATGCCCATGCTCCGATTTGGCTTCCTCTTGGGCGACTGTTAAAATACGCTGTCGAGGCGTTCTCTTCTATACGCTCTGCAATCCCTTCTATCCTCACCTGGCGCTCCAGTTCAGGCCAAAAGAAATTGAGCGCGCACGCAGGGTTTTGTTCCAATTCCTTTCCCTTACTGCTTTGATAGTTCGTAAAAAATAGAAATTTGTTTTGTTCGATGCCTTTGAGTAAAACAACGCGCGAAGTGGGACGCCCAGCCACGTTTATGGTTGATAATGTCATGGCATTGGGTTCAGGTACCTGGCTTTCAATTGCCTCATTAAACCACTGATCAAACTGTTTGATCGGGTCTTGATCTACGTTTTCAATTAGTAATTCGCTTTTTGTGTAATTCTTCCGGATGTCGCTAAGTTTTGTCATCTATGTAACAGTTAAATTAAATTAGAAAGAGTGTAATTATTCGAACGCAATTGCTTATTTAGCCTTCCTATACAATAGTAAACTTTGTTTTGTTATTGCTTGTTCAAAAATCACCAAAAAATGGAATTCTTTAATTATAAAACGAAGCTGTTGCCAAAAAAGGGTCGCATATTGGTCTCTGAACCTCATTTACCCGATCCGAACTTTGAGAGGTCTATTGTTCTTATCTGCGAGCATAATGAGGAAGGTTCGGTGGGTTTTATATTGAATAAGCCATCAAATTCCGCGGTAAGCGAATTATTGGAAGGAATAAACAGTTTCGACCTCCCCGTTTTTATAGGTGGCCCAGTGGAACAAGATACGCTTCATTTTATCCATCGATACGAGTCGCTGGAGGGGGCAACAGAAATTGGGGATGGGATTTACTGGGGTGGCGATTTTGAAAGGCTCTTATTTTTATTGGAATCCAAGCAATTATTGCCGGAAGATATAAAACTATTTTTGGGCTATAGCGGATGGGCTGCGGGGCAACTGGATGAAGAACTGGCAATTGATTCGTGGATTATAAGTGATCGGGTGGATGATGAGCTTTTGTTTGAGACCGATTCTTCCAAAATGTGGAGAAAAGCTCTTCAATTGATGGGCGGACGATTTTCCGTTTATTCCAATTACCCTATTGACCCAAGATTAAATTAATTAAATCATTTTAGTACTTTTACCGCTTACAGTTGATTTGAATTGCATGGAAAACGAAAAGGAATTGCAGGTGGAGTTGGAAAAGCCGACTTTAGAGACGGCTCAGTTAGGTATAAAATTGGCTGAAGAAGATGAATTTGTTGCTTCTCATGAGGAGGAGTTAGATAATACATCTGAATTGATACAGGTAGATTTCGCGGCCTTATCGAAACACGAGTTAGTAGAAAAAGCCAAGGAACTGCTTACAAGAAATGACTTTAAGAATGTAGATTCGATACTGCGAGAGATTAAATCTTCGCTTGATGTGATAAGAGAAAGAGAACGTAGCGAAGCACTCCTTAGATTTAAGGCTGATAACGGTGTGGAAGAAGATTTCGAGTTTAAGACGGATGAACTTGATCACGATTTCGACATTACGTACAAAGCACTGCGTGATAAAAAGCAGTTGTTTTTTAAAAATCAAGAAGAACAGAAAGCGGATAACTTAAAAAAGAAGTTAGATATTTTAGAGAAGTTAAGGTCATTAACTGAAGTGGAGGATTCTGAGAATAGCTTTCATCAATTTAAGGAATTACAAACAGCTTGGAAGAACAGCGGCCAAGTAGCACCCGCGCATATTAAAACGTTGTGGGCGAACTACACTGCTTTGATAGATCGCTTTTATGACAATAGAAGTATTTATTTTGAATTGAAGGAGCTGGATAGAAAGAAAAATCTTGCACTAAAAATTGAATGCTGTGTACGCGCTGAGCGGTTGTTGGCGGTAGAAAAGATATCGGAGGCAATCAAAGAGCTGAATGAGTTACACAATGAGTTTAAGCACATAGGCGCGGTACCGCGAGAAGAAAAGGAAGCGTTGTGGGGGCGCTTCAAAGCGGCTTCGGATGCACTTTATGAAAAAAGAGATGAACATTTAAAGAAAGTAAATGAAGAACTTCAAGTTAACTTAACGTTGAAGTTGAAACTGGTTGAAGAACTAGAAACGCTAGCTCCCTTCCAATCTGATAAGATAAAAGAATGGAATAGTAAGACGCAACAGATTATTGAAGTACAGAAGAGATGGGAATCAGTGGGGCCCGTGCCTCGGCTGAAGATGAAAGAGGTAAACAAAAGATTTTGGTTAGCCTTCAAGTCTTTCTTCAACAATAAAAATTCTTTCTTTAAGCGATTAGATACTGAAAGGGAAGCCAATCTTAAACTAAAGCGTGAACTCGTACAAAAAGCGGACGAATTAAAAGAGGGTTTAGATTGGGAGAAAACAGCAAATAGCTTAAAGGAACTCCAGCGGCAATGGAAGGAAATCGGACCTGTTCCAGAGAAATTCCGCGAAAGCGTTTATCAAGAGTTTAAAAAGGCCTGCGATCATTTTTTTGGGCAGCGTAGAGAACAGTTTGAAAAACAAGATAAAGAGCAAGAACAGAACTTGCAGAGAAAGCAACATATCTGCGAAACGCTGGAAAATCTAATAGAATCTAAATCAGATTCGATTGATCAACTAAAAAGTTTACAAACCGAATTTAATGCGGTTGGCTTTGTTCCAAAATCATCTATCAACTCCATCAGAAACAGGTTTAATGAGGCGGTAACCAAATTTTTATCTTCGCTTGGCAATATCGAAAATAGGGAAAAGGTAATGTTGGAGGTACAGCTAAACAACTTAAAAGGCGACCCTCAAGGAGAAAGAAAATTGCTACAGAAGGAGCAGGCGATTAAGAGGCAGATACAAGGTGTAGAAAACGATATAGCTGTTTTAAGAAATAATTTGGAGTTTTTTGGTAGATCTAAAAATGCCGATAAATACAAGGAGGAGTTTTCAAAAAAACTCAGTGAAGCAAATGATCATCTAATTCAATTGAAATCGCAGCTAAAATTGTTGAATACTGTTTCTTAAAACACTTGTAAAACCAACTTCTTCCCCTATTTTTGCAACTCAATTTTAAAAAAGGCCTCCTTAGCTCAGCTGGTAGAGCAACTGACTTGTAATCAGTAGGTCGCTGGTTCGATTCCGGCAGGGGGCTCTTGATAATCAGCCAGTTACATAAAAATGTGACTGGCTTTTTTATTTCCAGCGTGTTT
>JAIYCV010000017.1 GCA_027487845.1 Flammeovirgaceae bacterium | reverse complement strand
TCGGTAAACACTACCAGTTCATCTTTTAAATGGTTTGGCGGCAGAACCCTTGCTGCTACACTGAGCGGCACAGGTAATCTTACGCTGGTGGGTGGGGTAACAGCCAAAACGTTAACGGTGACCACCGGCGCTGGGGCCGGCAAGGTGTTGACAAGCGATGCCACAGGTAACGCCACATGGCAAAACGCTGCGGGTGGTTCTTCCTCATGGACGACCGTTGGTACCGATATCAATTTTCTTACTGGAAATGTGGGTATTGGCAAAATACCAGGCTATAAACTGGATGTAGATGGCACCATTAATGCAAAAGGACTTTTGGTGAATGGTGTGGACTTGGCGGCTGCCCAATCGATCGTTCAAAGACAATCGAACCAAATAACTGTAGCAAAAGGTAGTTCCACAGGCTCGTTTACTTTTGATATACAAGCTACAACTGTTGGCGAGGCAAGACTTGCTCTTTCTTCGTATAATGGGGGTGCAGTAATAAAGGCTAGCAATTATTTAACTCAGGCCATGCCATTAATTTTCCAAACCAATGATGCAGAACGGATGAGGATAGATGAATTAGGTAATGTAGGCATAGGCAAAACGGCTGCTTCGGGCTATAAATTAGATGTAGCCGGCACCATTAACGCAACAGGTGTTTTGATAAATGGGTCGCCTATCTCAGGAGGATCTTCGCAATGGGTTACAACAGGAAGTAATATCGCTTACAATGCAGGTAAAGTGGGGGTAGGAACTTCTACCCCGTCTGAAAAACTAGAAATACAGGAAAGTACAAACATTCCTGTAAAGTTAAAAATCTTAAATTCAAGTACTGGAAGCAATGCGCATGCAAGTATAGAGCTTAACGCTAATAATGCCGCAGCAAGTTTTTTTGTAAGAAGTGACGCTCCAGGTGGATATGGAGAGTTTGCTCCACGGAGGGCTGGCATCTCCAATGGCGGACCGATTGCCCTCATCACGACTAATGGCACTTCCCCCATCAATTTCGCACCTAATTTCCACACTAAAATGACTGTAATGCCGGATGGCAACGTAGGCATAGGCACCACTACACCTAATTCTAAATTAGTAATTTACAATGGAAGTGACGGTATTAGTTTGAATCCTGGGGTTGCTAGTGGGATTGGATTTAATAGAAACGTAAGTGACGGGGCAATATTTAATCCATCTATTTCTGCATGGCAATTTTCTTCGAGAGACGATCGCTTTACTCTCGAAGGATACAACGGGCCTCCTAATAGTCTTTTTACGGTTTTGAAAAGCGGATTTGTGGGAATCGGTACAAATAGCCCAGCAGCCAAGCTCCAAGTTTTGGGTAGTGGGGGTGTGTCAGTCGACATGAAAGTAAATGGGAGAATCGTATCTGGGGACGCAACCAATGCAGGTGGAATTTGGGTAAATGAAGGCACGACTATGTTTATGGGGCAAAATTCTTCCTCTTCATTAGGTTTTTATAATAATGGAGCCTGGAGAATGACAGTTGATCAAAACGGCAACGTGGGCATCGGCACTTCTTCACCCAATCAGAAGCTTACCGTTAACGGCACTATTTATGGTAAAGAAGTAAAAGTAGACCTCAGTGTGCCTGGGCCCGATTACGTTTTTGAAAAGGATTATAATCTACCTACCCTGGATTCCATCAAAGCCTACATCGACAAAAATAAGCATTTGCCGGAGGTGCCGTCCGCCAAAGAGATGGAGAAAAATGGTGTGAACCTAGGCGAGATGAATATGCTTTTGCTAAAAAAAATTGAGGAGTTGACGTTGCATTTAATTGAGATGAAGAAAGAAAATGAAGCGCAAAATGAAATAATAAAATCGTTGGTGGAAAAAAATAAAAAGTAAACTTCTATGCGATTTGTTTTTGTAATTCAATTGTTAATTTCAATAAACCTCTGTTTAGCTCAATCGGTGCAAGTTGACGTTACATTGTCTTCGCCCGTGAGTGTGAATACCGAAGTGGTGGCTTCTCAAAGTATCACTATGCAAAATGGTTTTCGTGCGGGGCCAGGCATTGTTTTTACCGCCAAGATTTACCCTCAAGATCAGTATTTGCCAATTGGTAGTTTAGATTTTAATTACATCAAAACAGAAAGTATTCTTGTTCCTGGAATTACCAACCAAAGCCAACTGGACAATGCCAAGGTCTTTGATAAGACAATTTCCTATCAGTATTTTGACGGTTTAGGAAGATTAGCTCAAGCTATAGATGTGAAAGGGTCTCCCAGATTCAAAGATGTTGTTTCAATAAAAGATTACAATGCCTTGGGACAAGAAGATAGGCAATATTTGCCTTACAGTGCAGGTCCGGGCGATGGAGTGTTCAAAAGTACAGCATTGGCAGACCAGCTTACCTTTTACAATCCCTCGGCACTTTTTAATAACAAAGTGAAAACCGATGCTGCCCCATTTGCTACGACATACTTTGAAGCCTCTCCGCTGGCAAGACCACTTCAAGTAGGTGCTCCTGGTACAGTGTGGCAGCCAAATACTGACGTAAATGCAAGCCGGGCAGTGAAATACATTTACACTACCAATACGAATGGACTGGCTGCTGGTCAGGAATTGTTAAGATTATGGTCTATTGAATGGGTAACCCTAAGTGGTGGAGCGAGTGCATTTATTCTCACTCAAAATGGGGGAACCTATTCGGATGGAGCCTTACAGGTTATTGTTACAACCGATGAAAATGGCAAGCAAGTGCGGAATTATACCGATAAACAAGGCAAAACAATTATAAGAAAGGTTCAGTATGCACAGGCTTCGCCTCAAACAAACAATGATTCTGACTGGGCAATTACTTATTACGTTTACGATGATTTCGATCGCCTTAGGTTTGTTTTGCAGCCAGAATTTTTCAATAACCTGACACTAAACTATTTGAACCTAGACAATGCCAGTAAAGATGCATACCTTAAAAAATACGCATTTGAATACCGCTATGATGAGCGTGGCCGAATGATTTACAAACGTGTGCCAGGGGCTGATCATGTAGAAATGGTATATGATAAGTGGGACCGGCTCGTGCTTAGCCAAGATGGGGTTCAGAGAAGCTCAAGTCCTGGTACCTGGCTATTCACAAAATATGATATGCTGAACCGACCCATTATTACGGGTGTGTTTTCTAGTTATGAGAGCCGAGAGGTGTTGGCAACTTTTATCAATGCTGTGACCAATAGATTCGAAGTGCCAGCAAGTGGAAATGGCGTAGGGTACACCCTTTCAAACACATTTCCAACAACCGTTATCACTAGTAATATTTACACCATATCTTACTACGATGACTATTCGTTCAAAACCAATTTAGGGTTAGGCACTTCATACGATTTTGAACCCGTTTCTGGGGTAGCCTCTACTTGGTCTCCACGAATGGTTGGCCAAATAACAGGCAAAAAAGAAAAGATATTGGAGCAAAGCGGCTGGTCAACGTTGACTTCCGCCTTTTACTATGACGACCAATACCGAATGGTGCAATCCGTATCGGATGACCACCTGGGCCAAAAAAATAGGGTGACCACTGCCTACTACGGTATTACCAATTGGGTTACCAAATTGCACTCGCGCCACGGCAATGCCCTCACGACACTAACAGAAACACAATATGACCACCGCGGGCGAGTGGTGAATGTTTACAATACCCTTGATGCTGGCACACCCGTGCTGATGGCCAACCACCAATACAACGAACTTGGTCAATTGGTAGAGAAGAATATACACTCTACCAATAATGGTAGCACCTTTCTCCAATCGAACGATTACAAATACAACATACGCGGTTGGCTCACGCATATCAACAACAGTGCGCTGACCAACGATGGCGTTTACAACAATGATGCCGATGACTTATTTGGCATGGAGTTGCGCTACGACCAGACACTTTCTATTGGCGGTACGAATGCCACAAGCCAATTCAATGGCAATATTTCCAGCATTCAGTGGAAGACAAACAATTTCACCACACCCAGTGTATCTAATGCGTATGGTTTTGAATATGATGCACTTAACCGTCTACAAAATGCCAATTTCGCTACGCAAGATGGCACTGGTTACAATAGCAATGTAGACATGTTCAACGAAGGCGGCCCTTTTACCTACGACCGCAATGGAAATATCTTGCGCCTCATTAGAAATAAGAAATTTAATGGAGGGGTAACGCAAATAGATGACTTGGCTTACTCGTATAACGGCAATAAGCTAATTACAGTTAATGATTACTCTGGCCACCATGCTGCTACCCCCACCAACCCCGATGTTGGCTTTGCCGAAATAACCCACGCTACCGGTGTGATCGAATACGATTATGACAAAAACGGAAACATGATCTATGACTTGAACAAAGGCATTACTTCTATTACCTATAATTACCTCAACTTGCCCTCGCTGGTAACAATTTCTGGGGGAAAGAGCATTGAATATACTTACAGTGCCACCGGTACTAAACTAAAGTACAAAGCCCTTGCTAACGGCACGGTAATTAAAGAAAGTGATTATGTTGGTGGCATCCAATATGAGGCAGGGCAATTGGCATTTGTGATGACGGGCGAAGGCCGTGCCCTGAAGCGCGGTACCAACTGGGAGTATGAGTATCATTTGAAAGATCACCTCGGCAACACGCGGGTGGCCTTTGGCAACTTACAAGATGTGGTGGGCTACACTGCCACCATGGAAACCCAAAATGCCACTGCTGAGGAGGCTGAATTTAAAAACATAGCTGGGCGAAGGGATGGAACTTACAACCACACCTTCGCCAATGGAGATGTTCCTACACCCTCTAAAAATGCGTGGCTCAACGGGGCACTAGGCCGAGAAGTAGGCCCGGCAAAAAGTTTTGCTGTGGCCGCAGGTGATAAACTGAACCTTGAAGTATTTGCTCGCTATAATGCAGGTAGTGGCACGGCCAGCGATGTGATAGGAAGTTTAGTGAGTGCTGTTACCAGCACATTTAACGTGACGGCTGCCGAAAGTGCGGTAGCCTTTGGAGGATTTAATACCTACTTACCAGGCTTGGTAGATGGCATGACAAGCACTAGTAGCCAGCCTAAAGCTTACCTCAATTATGTTTTATTTGATGCTAACTATGGCAATCCTCAGTTTGGCTATGTAACCATCAGTTCAACGGCAGCAGTTGGTTGGGAAAAACTTGTCTTGCCTGTAACCGTTCCCTACAATGGGCATGCCTATATCTGGGTAAGCAACGAAAGCAACTATAATGTATACTTTGACGATTTAAAAATTGTGCACGAAAAAACAACTAGCAGTTTGAAAGTAGTGCAGGCGCAGGACTATTATCCGTTCGGGCTTCCCTTTAACTCCTACAGTAGGGAGAACTCAGTTCCGAATAAGTTCAAATTTCAATCACAAGAGCATGTGGATGACCTTGGTTTAAACTGGGACTCTTACAGGTACAGAAATCATGATCCCGCTATTGGGAGATTCTTCAACATCGATCCGATGGCAAGTGCATTTTACTACAATTCACCGTATGCGTTCAGCGAGAATAAGGTCACAACCCACCGAGAGATGGAAGGGCTGGAGGCGTTCTTCATACACGGGACTCAGGCAGACAATTCCATGTGGAAGAAGGATGTGACAGACTTCATGATGAGGGAACTGCAGCCATACTTCAGCACGAACCAAACGGCCAACACTGGGTTCAATTGGAACGATTACGCGGGCGGTGGCGTGAACAGGAATTGGTATGGCAATCGTGGAAAGCGGGAAAGGGCCACGGCCGCACGCCAGCTCGTTTCCTATATATTGAAAAACCGTAAGCAGGGACAGAGTATAACGTTGGTTGGGCATAGCCACGGTGGTAACGTGGCGATCCAAGCCGCGAGGATACTTTTTGAAAAGCATAATACCAAAGTGAACATCGTTAATTTTAACACACCTGCACGGAACGGTCCCAACGACCCAGAGAACCCATGGGACAACTTTGGAATTGACGAGATGCTGCATTTCTTCACCGAGGGGGACAATGTCGCTGGCCCGCTCTCAGGAGAAGAGAATTATGGAGGCCTTGTGGGGAGCAACGTTCGTCAAATAGAATTGAAGAACCCAATTAAAAAGGATGTTCTTGGATTATCTCAACATTACTTTGAAAACACTAATTGGCGAGAGGTGTTGAGCTTGTTTGGGGCCGATACCGGCGGTACAGGAGGGGGCACGAAAAAGAAAGATGCAGACAGGGAGGCTGCGAGAAAGTTTGGCGGTTACTGATGGTCGGGCTTAAATTTTAATGGAGTGAGAAAGATACGTTTGGTTTTTTACTGGGTCGCACTGGTGCTGTTGACGTTTTTATACTATGGAATTGTCGACTCCCTAGCTCAAACTCGTGGGATGGACCTCAATGGAGAGGCGAGCTTAGGCTTGCGGTTGATAGCAATAGTTGTTGTACCTCTGGTTATAACCTTAGCTTTATTCAGGCTGTGGCTATTAAAACCAGTGAAACAAAAGAATCTTTATTTCGAAATAGCACATTTTGCCATCCCCGTTTTGATAGCCGTTGCCTGTTTTGCGGCACAGCTTTGGGTTGGAATAATTTTATCCGTGCTTGCAGGCGGTCTAATCGCATATGAATTTATCAGGAGCGTTACAAAAACAGATTCTATGCTGCTCAAAAAAGGTAGGCCTTAGTTGATGTTGGTCAAAACTTTTGGTCATTGTTGGTCTCCGCCCTTTTTGGTGTTGAGAGTGAGGATTAGTGCGGAGGCTCCACCAACAAACAAGATAAACCACGATAATAGTATTACTCATAAGTAAAAAAGCAATAGTTGAAAGTCGAAATTATAATGTATGAAATCAAGATTAACTAGGTCATTCATTCTGCTAACAGCAATAGTTTTATTTTTATTTAATAGCTCTTTCTCTCAATCATCAGCAGAAAGCACCCGCACTAGTGCAACCAACGTGGCTACGCCCAACGTAGCTGCGCTTCTAGGCAGCTATATGATTCCAGTCAATTACTATCGCGGTTTACCTGAGATTAATGTGCCGCTCCACTCCATTAAGCTGAATGGTATGGAAGTGCCTGTTTCTTTAAACTATGATGCTTCGGGTATTAAAGTATTGCAAGCACCCACATGGGTAGGGCTTAGTTGGAGCCTGAACACCGGTGGGGCCGTTACCCGTGTGGTGAATGGCATTAGAGATGAGTATCCTGGGGCCGGGTATATTTTTAATCGCAATTCACCATTTCCGTTTAGATTAGAAGAGGATGCGTTAAACACGGTGACGCCTACCTTCGCCACAAACGCCAATGCTTCAACTGGTTTCGGCAGCATCATTGTAGGAGCCGATTCGGGGCCAGATGAGTTTCAATTTGCATTCAATGGTGTTTCAGGCAAGTTCTATCTTGATCGATCGGGCAATGTGATAACTGATTCCAAGTATAAGATAGAGTATGTGCTTGGTCCTGTAATTGCGGGTAACCCAACTGAATTTTTTATTAGTTTCACCATTACCGATGAGAATGGAACTAAGTATCTTTTCACTTCGAAAGAAAGCCACGATGTCACCTCATACGGTCCGCTCACCACCAGTAGTCCTGGAGATTCCTCCGAAGATGTATCGTGGTATCTTGTATCAATTGAGTCGCCCGATGGGCTAACAAAAATCAATTTAGACTATAATTCCATTTGTAGTTTATGTGTTGGTGCATTGACAGACCATCGATCAACTGAAAAATATAAAGTAACAAAGGTAGGGTCGGCTGCTCCCATAAAGGAATTGACTTACTTCATTTCGCAAATGCGGCAAAGTGTGAGGTTTTTGAGCAGAATCTATACAGATACGGAAGAGATTGTTTTTGAAACCGCTAATCATAACTCGTTTTTAATGACAAAAAAAATTAATAGAATTATAGTTAGAAATAAAACCACCGGTAAAGAGTGGTATTATAGATTTACCTACCTTGACTACCCCGCTGCCTTTAACATGGAGGATTTGATTTTGCCGACACATCGGTTTTTACTTGAAAACATATACCGCGGATCTTCTTCTGGCGAAGAACTATTTTATCAATTTAATTACAACGCAGAAACAATGCCTTGGGCCAGTGGCAACGCAGCTACATTCAAAGAAGCGGGAATAGATCATTGGGGCTATTACAATGGCCCCAAAGCGCCTTATAAATCGCTTGTGCCCTCGGGTGAAAGTATGGCTAGGACAGACGGGCAAACGGTAACGAGCATCTCAAGAAATCCAAGCCCCAGCTATACAAGAGCGGGTAGTTTAGAGAGCATTATACTGCCAACACGTGGGCGCATTTCGTTGGAGTTAGAAAACAATGACTATGGTTATGTAGGCAGCTCACCCTTAGCCTCTACTAAATTTGCTAGTGGGCTGAGGATAAAGAAAATTATTTATAAAGATGATAATGATGACACCAATGATGTAATTAAGACTTATACCTATACATCAGAGAATAACCCTTTTCTTTCGAGTGGCGTAATACCATTTGAACCAGTATACAATTACACTTACGTGGGGGGTGGATATGTTTCTACGTTTTGGATGAATTGGCCAATATTGCCCATTGCAATAGGGTATTCACGAGTAGTTGAAACCAATGGTGATGGTAGCAAAACGATCTATAAATACAATAGTGCAATTGAATACCCACCCACGCCTGATCCAGGGGAAAAGCGAACCATTGTTGAGGTTAAACCCACCTTTACTTTTGAAGCAAGCAATTTCTTTAAATTATTCTCAACAAACGATAACCCTTACCTGACTACTGACAATGTAAATACTCATTTGAGGGGCTTGCTTAGAGAAAAGGCCTTGTTGGACAAGGATGGAAATACAGTTCAAAAGAACGAATTCACCTATCAATCTTGGAATATCGGTCGACTTTTTTATTTCAAAGACATTCGGTTTGATTTTAGACTGCTCAGTTGGGACGGTAGACCTCCAGGTCTATCAACTTTAGGTTTTTTTATGAGGAGTTATGTAAATATCAATAGAGCTGAGCTAAGCTCAGAATCCGTAAAGCATTATAAACCAAACGATCTTTCAAACCCCTTTACGATCACAAAGAGTATACAATATAATAACTTCTATTTCCCAAAAGAAATTCAGGAAACACGAAGTGACAATAAGCAAATAAAATACAATTTCACTTACCCCACAGACTACAACTCTCCTGCAATGGGTGGAAATATAGGCAGCCTTTTGAGTTTAAAGGCACGGGGTTTAGTGATTGAAACATTGAAGTCGGTAAATGGTAAATTAGTTGAAGGCAGTGTTAATGAGTATGATAATTTAGCAAGGGCAACGAAGGTATTTAATTTAGAAACAGACGGAAGCATTAGCTACTCAACGAGCTTATTAAACCCAAACAATCATCTATCATTGCCATCCAGCTACAGAGAAAAGACTGTTTTTAGATACAACAATGGAAGGCTGGCCGAGCTATCAGATTATGGCTTTACCAATAGTTGGCAGTGGGGTTATTCTAATTCGAGGGTTATATCAAAAACCACTAACGCCCCTTATAATGCATCGTTTTACACAAGTTTTGAAGATAACGGAAGCTTGGACAGTCAAGCAAAGACAGGCCAAAAAACAATGGCCACACCGTTTACATTTAGTCCCAACAGTTGGTTCACGACCATTGCAAACTCAAAGTTATCATATTGGTTTTGGAACGGTCAATGGAACTTTAAAGAAGTGGACTATGCGGGTGGATCTTACGTAATAACAGATGGATCTAAGATAGATGAGCTTCGAATTCACCCAAAAGGGTCACTAATGACAACTTATGTTCATGATATCTCCAATGGGCTATCCGCAATCGCAGACCCAAATGGAATTACAAAGTCATTTGAGTATGATCAAATAGGTCGCCTGCTTAAAGTACGTGATAATGGCAATAACTTGGTTACTCAGTTTACTTATCGCTATCGGAATCCATGATTGACCTTTTAGTTCACCGCCTAATAACGAGAAATATGAAATTGAGATCAGCCATTTTGTTGCTTGGGATTTTTATTGCCGCCAAGGGTCTATCACAACCGGTATTGAGCAGCGTGAATGCCATGCCTACCCCCAATACAGCCGTGTTGCTAAAAGATTATAACATACCTATTAATTATTATCTGGGCAGGCCATCCATATCCGTTCCGCTTTATACCTTTCAGCACGTAGGCCTAGAGGTACCTATCAGCCTTTCTTATGATGCATCTGGCATGCGCATAGACCAGGATGCAACGTGGGCTGGCCTGGGTTGGGACCTAGCCTGCGGAGGAGTAATAGTGAGGCAGATGCGGGGCACCCGAGATGAGCATGAAAGCCGGGGTTACGCAAAACCAAAATGGGCGCAGTGGGTATGGAATCCCGCGGCATATGACGATATCACTTCAACTACTTCTTTTGTTAGCGATGATGATGCTAGGCACATAACGTACCAATTACCAGTTGGCATGGACACACAGCCCGATGAGTTTTACTTCACCATCAATGGACGAAGGGGCAAATTTTATCTTGACCTAAACGGAAACCCAATAGCAGATGATAAAGTGACCATCACGTATGTGTTAGACGGATTGTACCAAATATTGAATTTTACGATTATTGATGAACAAGGTTTTAAATACGAATTTGGCATACGAGAAGGTCAGTTTGTAGGTAGCTATTACTCGGGTGCGGCAACTGTTGGGCCAGCAGAATCAGAAGAAGTCGTAGAGTGGTACATGGAGTCCATGGAAACGCCTGACGGCCTCTCGAAAATCAATTTTGAATATGATTTATCACTTAATTCAACCTTTGGCAGTTTGCAGTTGCGTACTTCTTCCGAGCAGTTTAAAGTACTTACCATAGGGAGCACTGTTAATAAAATATATGATTACAACATCTCTCAAATTAACCACGGATTGATTTTTTTGAGCAGAATATTTACCGATAATGAGGAAGTTATTTTTGAAACGATTCCCTACAGTGGTCGGTTAAGGAGAAAACTTGATAAGATAAGAATTCGGAACAGACTGACAGCACAGGAGTGGTTTTATAAGTTTTACAGCTCAGACTTTGGCATTTCGAAATTCTTGTTGGATGCCATTTACAAAGGCAGTGGATCAACCCAAGAGGCTTTTTATCAGTTTGGCTATAATACGGAGCCGGTCGGAAATTCGTATGGAGACTGTCAAGCTTTTTCATATGCTGGTATTGATCACTGGGGATACCACAATGGGGCAAGAACGTACCAATCCCGTATTCCGAGTGGCCAGATCATGTATAATTATCAAAATTTGCCTTTCGTGCCTATCAATAGTAGAAATCCGAGCTCATCTACGGCTCGCCCTGGCTCGCTTGAAAGCATGACCCTGCCAACCAAGGGTAGAATAAACTTTGAATATGAGAACCATGACTATGGATACGTAGGCGCAACGCCCCTAGCAACTACGAAAACTGCCGGAGGTTTGCGCATTAAAAAGATCGTCTATAAAGATGATGATGACGAATCCAACGATGTGGCAAAGATTTTTACATACCAATCAGAAGCAAACCCATCATTGTCGAGCGGTGCCTTGCCCTTTGAGCCTGTGTACAATTTCAATTACGTAACAAGCACCTTTTCATGCAATAGCTGGGTGAGCAATCCCATTTTGCCGATATCAATAGGGTATTCTCAGGTTACTGAAATCAATTCTGATGGCAGCAAAGTTGTTTATCGGTTTAATTCCGCTAAAGAGTTTCCACCTACTAACGACCCGGGTGATGCCCAAATCCTGTGTTACACTTCTGGCGTTGGTAATGCTACGTGTGAATATAAACGAAATACAGATAATACCAATCCGTTCTTTAAGTCAGACAATGTGAATACCCACATGAGGGGTACCTTAAGAGACAAACTCATTTTTGACAACATGGGCAACAAAATTCAAGAAATTCACTATGACTATGTTTCTTGGGTAGTGGGTAAATTGGTATCCATTAGTCAGGTTTGGTTTGACCTTAGAAACAGCGGTGGTGGCAACTTTGCGGGTTTTCCTAGTTCAGTGTTTTTTATAAAAAAAAATAATATCCATGTGGGGCGTCAAGAAATAAGCGGTGAAACGGTGAAGACCTATAAGCCTACTGATGCAAGTTCCTATTTCTCTACCAGTAAAGCTCATACTTTCAATTCTAATTACTTTTTAAAAGAAACTACGGAGACTAGAAGTGATAATAAGATAATGAAATACCTCTACACCTACCCTGCGGATTATAACACTAGCGCTATGAGTGGCAATATTGGTTCTTTGCTTTCTTTAAAAGCTAGAGGATTGCCCATAGAGACATTAAAAACAGTTAATGGAAAAATAATAGAGGGTAAAATAACCGAGTACGACAACTTTGCAAGACCGATAAAGAACTATTCACTTGAGACGGATGGGAATATTACCTATACACCTTCATTATTGAATCCGAACAATCATATATCCTTACCTTCAAACTACCGCGAAAAATATAGTTACACCTACAACAACGAAGGTCGTTTGGTGCAACAAGATGAATACGGGTTCAAAACGAGTTGGCTTTGGGGCTATTCTAACTCGAAGGTAATTGCAAAGGCAGAAAACACACCATTCATTAACGCCTTTTATTCTAGTTTCGAAGAAAGCGGGAATATTGATATTCAGGCTAAAACAGGTTTAAAATCAGCCAACACCCCTTACGTTTTTTCGCCACCACCTTGGCTAAGTGCTACACCTACTGGTATACTGAGTTATTGGTATTGGAATGGTCAATGGAACTTTCGTGAACTGCCGTATGCAGGAGGAAATCTCACAATTAGCGAAGGATCAAAAATAGATGATCTTAGGATACACCCGAGCGGAGCTGTGATGACTACCTATACCCACGATATCAACAAGGGGATTACCTCAGGTACTGATGTCAATGGAAGGATAAAGAGTTACGAGTATGATAACTTTGGCAGGTTATTACGACTTCGTGATAACAACGTTAACATTGTAAGCCAGTTTAGCTACAATTACAAAAATTAACTCTAGAGGTGAAGGTCGTTGGAACTTGTAATGAAAAAGAAAGGCCAATCATGTTAATAGGAAGTCAACTTCGATACAAATTCTTCATATCATTAACTGTTTTTTCTTTCAGTTTCCTGCAGGCTCATTTTAGCTTTGCTCAAACCTTCAAAGTTAACTTGTCGCCTAGGCACCTTACCAAAATCAATGAGGGCAAATCGGCACAAGAGAAACTAAAAAAATACCGCAAGTATTTTAGCAGAGATAGTGCAAAGCAAATAAGAAAGCTGAACAAGCGACTTATGAGGAAATATGACAGCACCACGCGGGTTATGTTAAAACAGCAGCAGCTCGCCAAGATAATGGAAAAGAAAGGCATCAAGCCGGTGATAGATACCCTTGAGGTACTGAAACAATACGCCTCTTTGATTCCTAAAGACTCTTCCTCATGGGATAGCCTGCGCAACAAAGGGCTTAGTGAAATAGAAAGCAACGCATTAGCAGCATTACCTGCCGAGCAAAAAGGTGAATTGAAAATATTGCACGACCAATATGGCCTCTCCAGCGATGTGCTCAGGAAATTTTTGGCAGGAGATTCTACAACTAAAAAAGAGCTGAAAAAAAAGGTGGCCGCGTTGTCGAAAGATAAAGGCATGGAGAACTTGGCCAAGCAAAAAGAATTGAAAGAACTACAAAGTACGTATGGCTTTTCGGTTGGTGATGCGCAGAACTATGTTTCGGGCGATTCTACCACCCGAAAGAAGTTAAAGATCAACGCATTGCAAAAGGCAAAAGAGAAATCAATGAAAAGCTTGCCGCCTAACCAACGAGAACAAATGGAGGCGTTTCAGAAAGAATACGGGCCCTATTCCAAAGAAGTAAAGCAATACTTATTCTTCTTGAAAGATTCCGTAGATCGTTCGGACACGCTAAAGGTAATGGCAGAGAAAAATGCGAAAGAATTGGCCACCCGATTTGGGGGAAATGAAGTCACAGAATTCAACGCATTCGATAAAAAGATGACAGAAATGAAAGCTGCGCCTGAAGAATATAAAAAGCAACTGGAACAATACAAAGACCCTATAAAGGCAAAAAAGGAATTAAAACAAAAAGCCACTGAGCAATTAAGTCAGCTAGATGCTGTAAAAGGACTTCAGGATAAAATTGGTTTGGCGAAAAAGAAGTATTCAACGTTACTCAACTCTAATGACCTGCGCACGGGTATCAAAGAAAAGTCATTGAAGGGCCGCCCGTTAAGGGAACGCTGGGTAATTGGAGGCAACCTTAATATTGCCGATACGGCCCCGTTAATGATTGACCTTTCGCCACAATTTGGCTACCGAGTCAATAAAAAATTTCAAGTAGGAATAAACATCGTTTATCGCTTAAAATTTGTGGATTCTGTTAGAATATCAAATGCCATCAGTCAAGATCACTATGGCTATAGTGCTTTTGCAACTTACAGCATTATTTTGAACTTCTTTGCTTATGCCGAATTTGAACAGGCTGCTAGTTTGGTAAAATCGAATAACCCCGACAAACCAAGCCGTGAATGGTTGAACAATGTATTTGTGGGGGTTGGAAGAAAGTTTAAAATACATCCGAAAGTAAATGGCACCGTGTTATTGCTATGGAATCCTGTTCATGTAAACGGTACTACTCCATTTAGTGAAGCTTTTGTTATCAAAACAGGCTTTCAGATAAGCGAACTGGGCTTGCTGAAAAAAAAGTGAGGAATTTATTAGACCCTAGTGGGTTACTCTTCACCGTTGTTGTCCTACTTACATTTTATATTCTTGAACTTCCAGTTTAAAGATCCCATGAAAGCTTCCACAATAGTGGCAGCAGTATAGCCCCGGTTGAAGCCTGGAGCAGGAAGGTCGTTGTGTACTGACTGTTTTCCAAAACCCATTTTATCTAACATCTAACGCATGAAAACCATCCCTCCCCAGGGGGCTACTTCCTTATCTGTCTACCCAAATTCAAACTCCATAACACTAAAATAGCTATTGCTACCCATTAGAAAAATCCATTGCGTAATCTGGCATTAATATACGTCTAATAGATTGATCCACCTAATCCATGAGGTCCGTCAGATAAATACCCTCCTTTTTTTTAAAGCGATTTTCCTTCATGCCGTTGGTACTGGTAGCGCATGGCCCACATGCCAAGGTTCAGCAGTTTTTTCGGAAGTCGCTAGGCAATATCTGGCGACTTTTTTTTAGAAATTCAATATAAACTCTTGAAGATTTTGATGTCTATCCAACAGCAGTTTCTTGCGCAACCTATATCTACTTATCTCGACACCTCTCACAGATATATTTAAAAGTTGGGCGATTTCTTTGCTTGATAAGTTTAATCTTAAGTAAGCGCACAGCTTGGTCTCTTGAGGGCTGAGTTCAGCGAAATTCGATTTTAGGCGTGAAATAAAATCACCGTGCACCCGATCAAAATGAAATTGGAAATGTTCCCAATCCGAGTCGCCAGAAATATTGGTTTCAATTTCTCTACTGATTTGTTGCAGCTCAATATTTACTTCTTCCACTTTACTTTTCTTGGCAAGCAGACTCAATTGTGTTTTAATGCTTGATATGAACTCATTTTTATTAAGCAGATGCATGGTAGCAGTTGCTAATTCGTTGTTCATATGATTTATCTCTGACTCCAGCTTTTCGTTTTGAAGACGCACAATTTCTTGCTGATTGGTGGTTGCCAATTTCTCTAGCTCTTCATCTTTTTTATTGAGCTTAGTCTCTTGAATAAGTGTCATTCGTTTTCGTTGTCGCTCATATCTTTTTTGCACAAATTTAATTGTTACAGCAAAGGCGCCAATTAAGAAAATAGAGTAGCTAGCGTATGCCCAATATGATCGATACCAAGGAGGTAAGATGGAAAAATTATAGATCGACTCTGGACTAACATCACCATTAACATTTTTTGCTCTAACGTGAAACGCATAGCTTCCTTCTGAAAGGTTGGCGTATTCGAGTTTGGTTTGAGTACCCCAATTTGACCAATTTTTTTCATAGCCAGACAAATAATATTGATACAACAAATCATTATTTCCTTCATAGGATGTTGCCGAAAAACCTATCTTTAGTGAATTGTCTTGGTATGACAAAGTAGGATTGAAGCTTTTTACTTGTTGAGAAACAATGGAATCTTCTTGCCAAAATTTTCCATCGAAGATTACTGAATCTCGATTTCTTGTGATTTCTACACTGCGAATTAATGCATTAAAGTTAGACTTTGTTATGGCAGTTACATTTGGGTCATAGAGAATAAACCCATCCTTGGCTCCAAACAGAACCAAATTGTTTTTGAGGATTGTTATGTTTTGTAGGTCATCATTTAAATATTTTCTTAACTTATTAAATTGACTTGTTTCTGAGGTGTATTCTCCGTTTGAATTGAGACGGAGAACGCCAATGTGTTCCTTTCCTATGAAGTAGATATTTCCCAAAGCATCTTCTTGAATGAACCAAAGTTGAACTGCCGAACCTAATTGTTTGGCGAAAAAGTCATCAAGAATAAAGGAATCCTTATTATTGTCATATTTAAAAACACCCCTCTCCGAAGTAAAGACGAGTTCATTTCTAATTCTAAATACATTAATTAATTGCGTAGACGGAAATCCTCTTTTGTAGTCATAAAAGGCGGTCGATAATATACTGTCTTTTTTATCATTCAATTTGATTTTATATGCACCCTTATAGCCGTGGGTGATCCAAAGATTACCGAGTTCATCTTCGGCCATTATTCGCGATGATTCAGTAAAACCATTTAGCTTCTTTAAATACTTCCAATGACCATTGCTTAGAGAATAAAGTCGTAAACCATTGTAGGTACCTTCAATCAATTTAGTTGGATCATTTCTTAAACTAAGAAAAGCCCATGATCCTTTATTAGTAGAGATGGGTATAGCCTTGTTGTTCTCCAAGCGAAAAGCTCCTGCATGTTGGCTTACTAACAAATCGGGGTTATGCTTTTTGATTTTATACACCTGATTTTGAGCATTTGAAATTTTGATAAATTTGGTTTGTGCATCTTTCTCGCTTGAATAAATTCCAGTATTAGTGCCGAAATAAATTTGATCGTTATCCAAATAAGCAGCATAACCGGTACCCTCCAATCCACTTTTTTCATTGATAACTTTAAATGGCGAATTCATCTCAACATAGGCTATTTCGTTGTTTTGCCCTACCCATACGTTATTGAAATTGTCTTCCTTGAGACTCAGTACGGTTCTGTTTTCTAGCCCTTGGCCTCTGGTTAGCTCTAGTAAAATGTTGCCGCCCTCATCTAACTTAACAAGTCCTCGGTTTTGCGTGCCTATTGCATATTGGCCATTGTGCAGACGAATCATGCAGTTAATATTGGCGTCTTTGAAAAACTGCTGGTTGACATCATTCCACGGTTTAACAACTCCGTTAGTCAACTCAAAGATTCCATTCGCCACTGTTGAAATAATGTATTCATCATTATTAATCGAAAATATCGAAGTAATGCTGTAGTCGGAAAAAAAATTACCACCGTTAATGGTTTTTATCTTGTCGTTTTCCAGTACGCCAAGGCCAACACCACGTTTGTTTACAAAGATTTGGCGATTAACAAAAAAACAGATTTCGGCATTTGAAAGCTCAATTACTTTGAATGATTTGTTGCGATAGATAAACACATAAGAAGGCGTACAAAAGTAAACGGTGTCCTTATCGATAAACACGTTCCATGTTTCATCCAAATTTCGATATTTGCTAGCGAGACTATCGGCCAGAGAGGTGTAGGTAAGCATGCCTCTTGTATTGGGGAAGAAATATCCAAAGTCACCCTGACTACCCGTATAAATTTTACCTTTTCCGTCAATTGCAATACTTCTTACTTTAGTTCCGTTCTTTACACCATAGATTTTCCAATGTTCTCCATCATATTCTAATAACCCAAAATTGTTCGCCACGTAAAGAATGCCTTGTTTATCTAAAGCCATCTGAAAGTTTTGAATGCCCGCGTTGTATTGGACTGAAGAGAAATTTCTTACCATTGGCAGCCCGTGAAAAGATTGGGCGTAAACACGTGTAACTAAATTGGCAAAAAATAGAATGATAAAAAAAAGGAAACTAGGCACTTTAAGATTTAATAAAGGCCGATTGAGTTTAGATCTATAGAACCCTCTAAAATAAGCCATCACCTTTGTCTGCTTTCCAAATGCTTATTATCCATGATTATCAAGAGATACAATCAGCATTTTACGCATATGCAAAGGTATATAATTAGAAGGCTTTTAAAAATATGGCTGCTAGCAACAAGAGCGCATTAATAGTTCATTATGAATCGCAATTCCGATACAATGTTATGGACTGGTTATCTCCTACGCCATGCCTCCCGAACGCTATTTGTTTTTTAAAAATGTTTCCGAAAGTTCATTCCATTTTAGTCTCCAGTCTGCAATTTCGTTTTCCAGTTTTTTTATTTTTTTAGCCGCTGTGTCTTGAAACTCCTTTTCCTTGGTGATATCCCTGGCCAGTTTAATTACTTTGAACACTTTGCCTTGCGCATTGAAAACCGGAGTGTAATTGGCCAACAGCCAAATAGAATCGCCTCCTTTTGTTTTGCGTAAAATTTCGCCTGACTTTGGTTTGCCTTCCATAAATGAAGACCAAAACTCTTTGTAGTCATTAGAATTAGCGTAATCATTATCTACAAAAATTCGGTGATGTTTTCCTTTAATCTCGCTAAGCGAATAGTTCATGGTGGATAGAAATATCTCGTTGGCATTAACAATTGTTCCGTCCAGTTCAAATTCAATGAACGCCTGAGAACTATTGATTGCTTCTAAGTGGCAATTCATTTCTGCTTCTTTGCGTTGCATCTCTTCTTGCGTGGCCGTAAGTTCTTCCATGTTTTGCCGCATCTCTTCTTCTTGCGATCGCATCTCTTCTGCCTGCTGTTGTGATTGTTCCAGCAACAAACGGGTTCGTACGTTTATCCTAACGGTAGCAATAGTAGAGGCAATGCTTTCAGCAAATTTTTCCAGAAGTGCTCTCTCATGGTGTTCATACTTTTTCAAAGAGGCCAACTCCATCACACCTACTATTGTTTCATTTACTTTTAATGGAATAATGATTAGACAGCTAGGTGTAGAGTCGCCTAAGCCCGAAGTAATAGTGGCATAGTCTTTTGGCACTTGAGTCATAAAGATCGTCTCTCGCTCCAAAAAGCATTGGCCTATCAGGCTTTCGCCTACAAAAACGCTCTTTTCAATAAACTTCTTCCTGTCGTATGCATAGCAGGCCACCAATGCAAGTTCGCGGGCTTCGCCTTCATTAACTAAAAAAATTCCCCCTTGGTTGCTGTCAGAGTATTTAACAACAAACTTTAACACTTCATCATAAAGATCTGCTACCTGCGAAAAGTTAGATCTTAATATATCGCCAATCTTAGCATTACCGTTGGTTGCCCATTCCCTTTGTTGATCAGCCTCCTTTATTTGCGCAAGACTTTGGCGCATGATTATTAACGAATTTCCTATTTCATCTTTTTCGCCTAGCGCCTTGTATTCAGCCGATAGTTCACCTTTTCCTATTTGGTTGGCAAAACTGGCTGTGTTTCTCATCCCAACCACCAACGCTTTTAATGAATTTGTCATAGCACCTAACTCATTTTGCAATGTTGATTCTTTTATTTCCAGTAATTCCCCGGTTGCCAACACATCGATGTTGGCTTTTAATTCCTCAATGTTTTTAGATGTTAGATTCGCTAAACGAAAAAGTAATATGCCCGCCAATATCAAGATCAGTGGCATACCTATAAGCAACACCAATAGATTTTGCGCCAAATACGATAAGCTAAATTTCGTTTTGGGTATGAATGTTAACGCGTGCCAATTTTTGCCTTTGTAAATATATGCCCCCGTACCCTGTTTGCCACCTACAACAAATTTGTCGCTACTGATTTCTTTTCCATTGTATTGAAACTTGGCACCACTGTGAAACTCATCTACAGAAATCTGCGCTGCCAAAATTAAAGAAGGGTCATCACAGTCAATGATTTGGTTTTTTGAGTTGGTCACTATTATCAGAGATCCAGGATTGGATTTCTTGATAATTTCTTCCGTCTCTTTCCTTATTCCAGTAGTTACATCTTCCCAATTGGCGAAATTATACCAGACCCCAATGGCTTCGCCACGCTTATTACGGATGGGGGAGGCAAAAGCCATACCGTATCCATCGCGACTGTACACTTTGCCAACATCATCATTTTTGATAAAATCTGAATACCAGGCACCTCCTTCAGGGCCATTACCAGAAATGCACGTTCTAAACCATTCCTCATTTGAAAAGTCTTTACCAATTAGAAAATCTGTCTTCACCAGATTGCCGTTTTTATCCAGTGAATTTGCCGATATCACTTTTCCCTCGTTGTCACAAAGCAGCATCAAATCATACAATACATAGTAGCCGACCATCGTATTGATGAATTTTTGAAGATCCTCCGTTGATGCTTTTGTTTCCGCGGATTCAACGGCTAGCTTATTCACCGCAAAGGCCTGAACATCGCCAAAGCGCTCATAAAAATTGCGATCTATTTTTTCAATTACCCCGCTGGATCGCCCGATTGTCATTACCTCGAACTGGCCATTTTTAGACTCGATAGAGGTGTTAATCATATAAGTAGTAATGATCGTTAAAATAATCACAATTGCTCCAAGCGAAGTGATAAGAAACTGTTGGGCAACAGAATAGGTATTGAAACGGGGAAATTTCATTAACATGGGTTCAGGTTTGAGTTTCTAAAAATAGATAAAAATATCAGGGTATTCATCTTTCTTACAAAGATCTTACATGAGAGGATGTGGGATAATTTATTCGTTCAAAAAGCTTCCTCATTCGCCACAAGGGTCTATGCCATCGATTAAATCTAGTTGCTTAAATTTTCTTTCAATGCTTCGCAAGAGCTGCGTTGAAGTTTTCCTTTGCGACCTACCTTTTCAAGAAATTCTACGCACAGCTTCAAAAAAGCTTTTCAGGATGTAAGCAATAAAATGATCTCGGTAAGGAAATAGACTTTAGTTATCCGCTGATGATGCTTTTTAAGTAATGAGGTAATAACTTCATTTTAGAATGCATTAAATTCAACTATTTCATTCTCTTTTTTTAAGTTCAATATTCTCTTTTGCGGCAGAAATGATGTAGCCATTCGATAAATACAATTCAACTCGTGCATCAAATTTTTGAATTCCTGATTTCTTGAAATCTTGTTGGATTTTCACCAAGTACCCTAAGCAGTCTTTCTTTTCAATCCCACGCATATCAATGGTTAGCTCTGTTTGATAGTCAGTTACATTTCGATCTACCTTATCGATTTCAAAGGTGTTATGAGCCAGTAACTTTTCTGATTTTATTACTTCGATAGTTAGGTTTCCCTTACTTATCTTTCGTGCATCATTGATATGAAGATAGAAAATGGCCTTCACCAAAACAGGGTTATTTTCTTCATTTTCTCGTTGGTTGAAAAAGATACCTACCAAACATACAATTGACAAAATTTTCATTTCTACTTTTTTAAATTCACAACCAATTAATAAAAACCCTTAAAATCCATAATACGCTTCCACCTACCTAACAGTACTGTTGCATTGGCCTGATGAAAATAGCTATTCTTAAAAAGCAAGGACGCGTTGTGTAGTTTTTTCAACTGCCATTTTTTAATCATACGTTTAGATTGTAAATCAATACGCTTTAATGGTGTGCGGTTGACATTTCTTCAATTTTTTTAATGTACTGAAACTCTTTTCTAGACATCTCTTCTTGGGCTGCCTCTAGCTCTTCCATGTTTTGACGCATTTCTTCCTCTTGCAACCGTAAATTTTCAGCTTGCTGTTGCGACTGGTCTAATAATTTTTTTGTTCTTTCATTCATTCTTATCGAATACAACACAACCGCCAAGTTCTCAGCAATTTTTTCTATGAATTTTATTTCAAACTCTTTGAACAACTCAAACGAAGCCAACTCTAAAACGCCTTGTAGTTGGTCATCGCTTTTTATGGGTACAATCAATAAGCTCTTAGGTAGTGCTTCACCCATTCCCGAAGTTATTTTTAAATAGTTTGTTGGAATTTCTGTTAGGAGCAGCGTTTCTTTTTCGAGCCAAGCTTGTCCTATCATGCCCTCACCAGCAAATATCTTTCTATCGACATACCTTTTTTTACCATAGGCAAACGTGCTTGTTAATTCTAAAAATGATTCACTTTCGTTATTCGTAACAATAAAAAGCGCACCTTGATTTGCCTTCACGTAATTGACTACGGCAGAAAGAAACGAATCTGTTATTTGTTGTAGGGTATTATGCTTTCTAATTATTTCACCTAAAATAGTGAAACCCTCATTGGTCCAATTCCTTTGATCGGACTCCTTTTTTTGTTTCACCATTTCGTCCCTCATTCTTAACAATTCGCCTGCAAGAGTCTCTTGGTTTTTATTTTTATTTTCTTCTGTTAGGCCTGACCACTCCACATCGTAAATACCTCTCGCGATTTTATTAATGAAACCCACTGCCTTTTTAATATTAAGATTTGCTGCTTTTAGCTGTGTCTTAGCGTCTACATCATCAAGCATAATGCCATCATCAAAAAGATACTTTCTATTATTTTGATCGAGTTCAATCAATAGCGATCTTCGTTTCCTCTCTTGGTGATATAACTTCATAATTATCCAAATTAGCGTAGGCAAACTTAATAGTAACAGAAATAGCTGAATGAATGAATTAGTCAAAACTGCCGCCTCATAATCGGTTTGCGCTTTTTGTCTTAATTTCTCTTGAATCGAATTGGTTTTATTGTCCAACGCGTACCACTCTGCCCAGGGTATCATCCCACGTTGTTCAGCCAATATTTTTTTAAAAGCAGTTAAACTATCTTGACTTGCTAATTTGATCATGAACTCTGTGCTTTCATAGTACTGAGATATCTTTTCATGAGTGCGATTTAGCATATCTTCTAAACTGTCAATTTCAACTCGGTAGTCGGGGAGTGCGCTTTTTTGCTCCTCCAGCTTAGTATAAATCCGTGTTATATGAGCTCCAAGTCCGTTATATCCTTCTGCTAGGTAAGACAAGTCTTGATTTGACTTGGTAAGTCCGTAAGATCGAACGCAGTTGTCTACCGCCTGTAGACGATCGGAAACGATGGAATATGTGTTAGCTACAATGTATGATGACAGTGCCTCTAGGCGCAAACTTCTAGCCATTACATTTTTGCAATAGAAGGAATAAGAGACCGAACATACAATTAATAGAATGACACAACTAAGTGCTAAATAGGCACTATTCTTTGTTAAAAGAGTTTTCATTAATTGGCTTTTTTAAAAGACTTACTTTCTAGCTAGTATTTACTCCAAGTGGAGTCCAAAGCTCTTGCTTGATTGCAGCAGGAAGCGTGTTTCATTTGAATCAATATTTTTATCTGCCAACGCCATTCCAGTGAGCAATCGAAATGCCCTTATCTTTAAGCTTGTGGAACACCTTCCAATAAGCGCCAGTCCATCGCTATAAATCTCTTTTTCCGATTTGTTGTTCAATGTTTTTCTAAAATCATCAAATAGTTTATCGTCAATTTTTTCTTCTCGCCTTATTTCTTCGAAGAAGTTTAATTCAAGTGCAGATATCTCGTGGTCGCTCCTAATCAATAAGTGCATTAGATTAAGCAAACCTATCTTGTAGTCATTAGTTAATGTCATGAATAATTGTTTTTGTGTTGATTCGTTATTGGCGTTATCTTAGTTGTTCAGTTAGATTAGGATATGGCTCTTTTCAAAAATGATCTCAAATCTATTTTTTAGGTTGTTGTGCAAATGCGTCCGGAAACTTTTAGATGCCAAAAAATATTCAGCTTGTTTCTTGTCTTCGCTGATAATTTTTGTGTTCAGCAAACTAGAATTCGTTTTGTCTGGAATTGTTTCGTAACCAATAATTTTATACGTCTGAAATTCTTTTGAAAAACCCATGATAGCATTTTTCATTTTAGTTTTGTCGGCAAGCATGTACTTTACTGTTATCTCGTTCATGTGGTGCACTTGGTTAATTTTGAATGACTTAATATTTATTGTTTAAAGTTAGCTGAACAGAAGAAGCGAGAGGAGATAATTAGCCAGAACTTGATTTTTGAGCCATGACCGACTCGATTTCTACGACTAACGAACGATGACCCAAGCAGTTTAGCTTTCAAGAAAGAGGTACTCTGCTGATTTAAAAAGAAACGAAGCCTTTTGAAAGGCATCCTAAGATCATTAACTTTATAAAAAAATAGTTGGGTAAGTTTCCTTCACAAAAACGAAATGAATTTTTATAAAAGCGCAAAGACTTTAGAAGACGATTTAATCAAAGGCATAATCAATTTATTAAACGAAATAAAAGGTAACAACACGTTGATTTTAAAGATAATTGAAGACTTTATCAATAAAACCCCTAAGCACCTTGAAGACTTGGCTTCGCTTGTGAAAACAAATGACAAAAAAGGGTTGCACGATAAACTACACTTAATAAAGGTTCGCTATGGTTATTTGGGGTTACACGATGTTATGAATGAGATAGAGGCATGGGAAGGCAAGTTGCAAGGCGCAGATGCAACTGAAAATGAGCAATTGTTGGATCGTTTTGTTAGCCTGAATAATGACATAATTGCCTGCTTATTAAGCTTAGATATAAACTCGATCTGTGATGAAGTCAATTCCACCGGCAATTCTGTATTGATTGTGGATGACGATGAAGTAAACACCTTGATTTTAAAACAAATGTTGCAAGCTGCTGGCCACACGGTATACCACACCACAAATGGATATGAAGCTACCCAGCTAGTTCGAGAAAAGTTATACAACGTCATTTTTATTGATATTCACATGCCTTTTTTTTCGGGAGTTGAGGCGATAAAAAGAATACGGGCTGTTGATGCTAACCAATTTATTGTTGCTATTTCTGCTTCAAGAGACGAGGCGGAGATCGACCAGTGTTTGAAAGAGGGTGCCAATAAATTTCTTGCTAAGCCTATCCGTAGTGAATTGCTTGATGCAGTATTATTTGATTCTTTGAGTATGTAAATTCCGAGTTCAACTAAAACTTAAATGGTCTTTAAATGGTAATCGATTGCGCAGTTGTTGAAGACGAAAGCATAACCCGAGCAATGATTGAGGGGATGGCAAAGAGAACAGGGTTTCTTTCCATTGCCAACTCTTTTGAAGACCCCATTGAAGCAGTTCATTGGTTGAATCAGAACCAAGTTGAGCTTATTTTTTTGGATATCGAAATGCCCGGCTTTAATGGACTGCAAGTAATTAAATCATTGGTTTATAAGCCGTATGTGATAATTATAAGTTCAAATACAAGTTATGCATTTGATGCAATACAATTATCCGTGGTCGACTATTTAAAAAAACCAGTGGATGAATACTCGCGCTTTTTGCAAAGTGTAAGCAAAGTAGTATCCTTAAAGAGAAAAAATGCCCCTGTTGAAGATACCCCCGATTTATTTATCAAGGAAGAGTCGCTATTGGTGAGAATAGGTATGAATGAAATTAATTGGGTAGAGGCGTTTGGCGATTACGTGAAAATCCATACCGAAAAAAAGGTACACATAAGTTATGGTGCGTTAAAAAAAATAGAGGAGAAACTGCCCAAAGGTAAATTTATTAAAGTCCATCGATCATTTATTATTAATATTCAGAAAATCACTAACATTGATAACAACAATCTTGTGATCGGTGGACGCACCATACCCATCAGTGATAACTACAAAAAACAACTTTTGGAAAGCATAAGGATATTTAGTTAGTTGCTGGCGTTTAACTGCCGTTTTCGTCCAAAAGTAGCGTAAAATAGAATTTACTTCCTCTTCCTACGTAACTCACCAATTCAAGCTTTCCACCCATTAATTTTATTAGGTTGTTGGAAATAGTAAGACCCAAACCAGTGCCGCCAAATTTTTTTGTTGTGCTGATGTCTTCCTGCACAAATGCTTCAAATATCTTTTCTTGATTTTCCGGTGCTATACCTATTCCAGTATCCTCCACATAAAATAAGATTGACAGCTTGTTATCAAGCCTGCCTTTTAACATAATGCCCAACTCGATTTTACCGCTTTCTGTAAATTTCAATGAGTTTGATAATAGGTTTATAAGAATTTGCTGTAGCCGAGTTTGATCTGCAATTATCTCTTCGGGCAAGCCTTGGAAAATAAAGTTGAGCGAGATCTTCTTTTCTTGTGCCTTTGGGCGGATTACATTTAATGCATTTTCGCCAAGACTTCTTAGATTGGTAGGCTCTGTGTACAATTGAAGTCGGCCAGATTCGATTTTACTAAAATCAAGTATGTCCTCAATAATTTTAAGTAGCAATTCGGAAGAATCAATAATTATGTTTGTGAATTTTAGTTGACTATTTTCTAAGTTAGATTTCTGCAATAAGTCTGAAAAACCAATTATCGCATTGAGGGGTGTTCGCAACTCATGGCTAATATTTGCTAAAAATTGTGATTTAGCTTCATTTGCTAGCTCTGCCTCTTCCTTTGCTATCTTTAAATCGTACTCCATCTGTTTTTGTGAAGATACGTTTCGGTAGATCCACATTTGGCCATAAAATTTACCATCCGTCACAATTGGCACATAGTCACGCGAAAGTATATTTCCATCTAACATTTTCAATTCATCGTTCACTACAACTCTTCTGTTTCGTTCTATTTGTTCTATGTCTGAAATAAAGGTGTCACTTTTTTCAAATAACTTGCTGGCTCCTTTGGCTGCTTCTTTGCAGTTAAAACCTATGAGTTGATCAGGTTTTAATGGAATTTTGAAAATTTCGCAAAAGGCTTCGTTTGCTAGCACAACTTCGGCTTGTTCATTCTCTAGTAAAATTCCGGCTTGGATAGCTTGAATTAAGTTTTCTAGCCTTGAGTTGATTGATTTGATATATAATTCTGCCTTCTTTCTTTCTGTTATATTTCTGGCAAAAACTTCAGCACCTACTGGTTCTTCTGAAACCGAATGCCGAATCACATTAATTCCAATCCAGTGTTGGCCACCCGATTTTGTTAAAATAGGAGCTTCCACGTAAAAATTTTTAACTCCTTTTTTTAGATTATCGCCCAGTATACTCAATGCCGAATTAGAAATGGAGTTATCCAAAAGGGCTAAAAAATTTACTTGTTTTAACTCTCGCATTGAATATCCTAGCAACTTTAACCCGGCTGGATTAGAATAGGTAAAAAACCCTTCTTCATTTATTTCACAAATTATGTCCTCCGCATTTTCAATAATCCTTTTGTATTGCTTTTCTCTGTTCTCTATTTCTTCATTAAGTTCTTTTATCTTTACTAAGTTAGTATTGATTTCTTGATTCTGATAGGTTATTTCTAAGTTTAATGCGTTCAGCTCTTCATTTGTTTTCTCCTTTTTTTCTGAGTTGTTGTAAAGTAGTATAGCAACCAAGAGTAATATCAAAACAGAAGCACATGAAACTACTATTACAATGTTGTCTTTCTCCAATTTACTTTTTTGTAGCGCTGAATATGCTTTTTGAGAAGCCTCTTGCTCCCTAAGTATTTCCAATTGTTGCTCTTGTTTTTCAACATCATAAAGCATTTGAAGATTCTGCAGCCGCTCATTTGCCGTTTTATGATCAATTGAATCACTCAATTGCGTTACCAATTGCTGATTTTTAAAAGCATTCTTGTAGTCGCCTTTCGCTTCGTAATACATAACACCAATAATTGCACTGCCTAATTTCATTGAGAATAATTCGGAGTTGGCCGTAATTTTAGAGGCTTTTGTTAAAAAGTGGTGTGCCTTGTTAAGGTCCTTTTTTCCAATGTAAGCTTCTGCTAAATTTAAAAAGGCCTCACTTATGCTATTTGAGTTATCGCCAATCTTTGTAAAAAGAGAAACTGCTTTATCAGCAAATTCAATAGCCTTATCATATTGTTTGCTGGTTAAGTAATTTGGTACCTGAGTTTGATAGGCATACGCTTCCCCAATAACATCAGCCGCCTGCTTTGCTGCTTCTATGGATGAATCACCTTCCATTATTGCCTTTTCTACATTCCCTTGAGCGAGATAAATTTGACTCAGAAGACCATAAATGTTACACTTGATTTCTTTCAGGTTGATTTTTTTTGCCAACGACAATGTTTTTTCCGCAAAGTCGTAAGACTTCTTTAAGTTGCTCGTTCTGTAAAATTGAAACGCCAATGAATTATTGATGTACAGTGTTGTGATCAATAATTTTTTATTTTCTGCAATTTTTTGTGCTTTGATCATGTAATCTCTTGCCTTATCATGCACCCACAATCCATGATAAAATGAGCCAGCCTTGTAAAGCAGATTAACATATTGGTATTTAAATAAGCGAGGTTCGATGACGGCTAATGCTCGCAACGTAAACTTTACGGCATTCCCGCTCTCTCCTTTTTCATAACTTAAAAATGCTTGCACCTCGTTACTTTGCGCTTTCCAATAATTGAACACTAATTTCTTAGACAGCTCGTCTAGTTGGTTCGCGAATAACGCTAAACTGTCTAAATCAGTAGCATTCCTAAAGTATTTAAATACCTGTCTATAAACTTGAAATTTCATTGTGAAATTTTTTGACCCTTTAATAATTGCCCTTGCTGCCCGCAAATGACTGCGCGCCTTTTCATTTTCCGATTGCCCCTGATAGATTGAGGAAGCGATGGCATGGGTTCTTGCCAAATCCATTATGGCTAAACCTTTCCCTAATTTCAAACTCGCTTTAATTAATTCGAGTGCTTCTGAAAATCTTCCCTGCTCGCTATATAGTTCTGCATATAGATTATTGTTTCTAATAATCACCGCTTCTAGGTCACGACCTGCAATATTCTCTGATAACTTATAGTACTTCTCTGCTTCGGTCAAATTGGCTTTATTGAAATGTATTGACCCTAAAGTTGAATAAACGTATTTTAATCCTTTTAAATATTTATAATTTTTTGAAAAACGAATTACATCATCTAAATATTGACTAAGCTTTACGCTATCATCACTAAATTGAAGAATATTGGTCAATTCATTCAGAATTGTAATCTTTTGAATAGGTGTATTCGCAGTCGTAAGAAGTGATTGCAGACTGTCTATTTCTTTGGTTTGCCCAAATGAAAAATTCGTTATGAGTAGCGCAGCCCATATAAGCACCCAAAGTTTATACCTGCCTTTTGTAGAGAAAATCTTTTTATCCTTTGAGCTCATAGGTATCTATTACCAAAAAGAAGCAGTTGCACGAAGTGGATTAAATAGGCACAATTCATTATAGCATTTTTTTATTTTCAAAGTTAATTTGCAGGCAACCATTTGTCGAAAATAGTTTTTATCGCGTTGCTTTTTATGGGTTTGGAAATATAATCATCCATACCAGATGTTAAGCAAGTATCTCTATCTGTTTTTTGAGCACTTGCTGTTAGTGCTATAATGACTGTTTGTTTCCACATCTCCAGCGAACGAATTTTTGCAGTCGCCTCAAAGCCGTTCAAACCGGGCATACGAATATCCATAAATATAAGATCGGGCTTAAATTGAATAAATTTTTCAATCGCTTCTAAACCATCTTTGGCTTCCATTACTTGTGCATGCGGGGCAACAATATTGATTATCGATACTAGAAGAAGTCGATTGATCTCGTTATCCTCAACAATTAAAATATTGATCATTTTTATCTTATTTTATTCAAGCGGTCGTAATGATTATTTACAAATTGAGTTAGGTCAGTGGTCGCCTGATCTAATTCCTTTAGATTACAAATTAATGCGTCCGAGGTTTCAAAAAGTTCTTCTTTTCGCAGATAGTTGTTCTTGGCCAAATAAAGCATTCCTTGAATTCTGGCTATTGGACCGCGAATTTTATGGGAGGTCTTAAAGGCAATATCTTCCAACGCAATCAATGTTTCTGTTTTTTGTAATTCCAGTATTTTCTTCTCGGTAAATGGCAATCCCAAAAGCAAGAAGTAGAGAGTACTACCATTTCCATCTTTTATTGGCGTAACAATGGCATCCATATAAAATAAATTGTTTGTGAACGTGGTACCTTTAATATTTCCGCGCCATTGTTCACCTCCTGCTATTGTTATAAGCATTTCTTTGTACAATTCTTTTGATTGATCGAGAGAGAAAAGCTTATTAAACTTTTTGCCGAGCATTGAAGACTCTGATTGCCCATATAGATTGGCGGTATACTCATTGATTTGAATTAGCCGGCTGTCTAACCCAAAAAGAATGCAGCAGAGAGACTTTTCGATGGAACCTAAATACGTTTGCAATTCGCGCGTTTTTTGCGCTAACATAAATTCAAGCTGCTTATTTACAACTTGCAAATCGGTCGAAAAAGACTGAATACTATTTATTTTTTTTGATTGTTCGTCAATCATCGTTTCTTGCTTCTCCTGTTTCCTCTTTAGATCAACGTAATTGTCTCTATACAATCCATATTGCTTTTCTTTAATGGCTATAAAAAGCATGATCTCAAAAATCAACATCACGCCCGTAGTCATGATGGGAATCATTGATAGCATTGGATAATTTATAGCTGGATCTGGCACAAATGGCATACTACTTTCAATAACCCTATAAACAACAAAAGCGACAAGGCAAAGAAGTGACGTTAATCTTGCATATAATGCATTTACAAAAACAAAAAGTGCCAGACAGCTGATTGGTATCAATGCAAACTCAATGGACAAGCGTCTATACAAAATACTATATGCTATTACAACCAAGACATTGGTCCAGAAATATAAATTAACCGCTAAATTTATGCGAATCTTGCAAGTTAAGATCAGCAGGTTCATCATCATGGGGAAAGTAATGAAATACCAAAATTCAATTCCCGTTCCTAAAAGAACAAACAGGTCTAAAAGCTGGGCTATAAATGCAACCAATGCGTTTCTCTTTAAGAAGACTTCTCTCGCTTCGTTTGTGAGCGCCAAGGGTGACTGGTTTTTCATAGAAGAACTGCTAACTATCACTTGGTTGATATTGTGCTTTGCGCGAATTCAAAATGATTCAAGTAGTCGCTATTAACCTCCTTTGTCCAAAAGCAAATAATAACAAAAAAAGTGTTAACATGAAGAAGAGAAATACGGTAGCTGTATGACTGAGATTCGCTATGGCTGTGCCTATAAAAGCAGGTACTTAATAGATTTCGCCTTGATAATATTTTTTTTGCCCAAATTCTTATTTCTTTCAAACTTAAAGATACTCCATTTTGTATCTTTAAAATAGTACAATTTTGGGACTTCAAATTTTTTGCTGTCCGTAAGTAAAAATCCGCCAAGCTTTCATTAGCTGTTCTTTGCTTTTCAATTGTACAATACGCTTCGCTGAAAATGTTCTCGAAAGCAATCGTAGCTGTGTCATCACTGGATGATGTTTTGATCAGGTAATCAGGCATTGAAATGGAGGTAGAGCTATCAATTTTAAATTCATTGTAAACTATCGATTTGCTAAGTGTAAGTTGAGCTTTACTTGGTGAGCAGTAAATAATAAACAGAAAGTATAGAACGTAAGTAAGGTTTTGGAACTTTACTGTAAGCATAAACAAGCTAGATTAATATTTTAATGCAAGAAAGCCATACTTACCCTGATGTGAGGAGTTTATTAGTCCGTTGGGCTATTTTGCACGATCAAAAAAGGTTCATACTCGTTTAAATTGGTTGGTGTTCGTTTCCTCCACCTTTTATTACGATCCTCCGCGTGGTAAAGAAAGACCCTGCAACTAAGTAGATTTAGCGGCAAACCATGGCTTAATCGCAAAACTGATAATTTTTACACATTATTGTTTTCTATTGCGTCTTAACCTAAGTTTCATCAAAGTGGCATAAAACAAACAAATGCGAGTCCGTAACTCCAATTTCGAATTTTGTTGCTAAGTTGCCATCGCTAATTGAACTCAAAAAACGGGTAGAATTTCCACTAATGTATAGAGTGCTCAAGCATTCGTTCTTGAGGTCACGTAGCATTTTAAAAAAATGTGAAAGGAAATGCCTAAAATAAAAATTGAAACCCAAATCAAGCTCATATGAAAAATCAGTTCGTTGTCCTTTGCCTAATCATTTCATCTTATTCATTCGCTCAACCTGATAAAGCTCGTCAGACCATCAAAATCAAATCGAGCGAAGTCGAAAAGAAAGTAATTGCATGGCGCAGAGATATTCACGAACACCCCGAGTTGGGCAACCGCGAGTTTAGAACAGCTGAGTTGATCGCCAAGCATTTGCAATCGCTTGGGATTGAAGTTAAAACAGGTGTTGCCAAGACAGGTGTTGTTGGTTTGTTAAAAGGAGGTTTACCAGGGCCGGTTATTGCACTGCGAGCAGACATGGATGCATTGCCCGTGTACGAGAAAAACGATTTGCCGTATGCATCTAAAGTTACGGCAGAGTATAATGGCGCCAAAACAGGAGTGATGCATGCCTGTGGACATGATACCCACGTGGCCATGCTAATGGGGGCAGCAGAAGTGTTAGCCTCAATGAAGAAGGATTTGAAAGGTTCGGTGAAGTTTATCTTTCAACCAGCCGAGGAGGGTGTTCCCAAAGGTGAAGAAGGCGGTGCTGAACAGATGGTGAAAGAGGGCGTGCTGGAAAACCCAAAAGTAGATGTTGCTTTTGGATTGCACATTAGCTCCACAAGTGAAGTGGGAACAATTACTTACCGCCCGGGAGGAGCGATGGCTTCCGTAAACGATTTAAGAATTACGGTAACCGGAAAGCCTTCGCACGGTGCTCAACCTTGGTCTTCGGTAGACCCGATAGTGGTATCAGCACAGATTATCAATGCCTTGCAAAGCATTGTAAGCCGAAATGTAAACATTACTGAAAACCCGGCAGTAGTTACCATTGGTGCTATCCATGGAGGCAACCGAGGGAATATCATTTCAGAGAAAGTGGAAATGATTGGCACCGTTCGAACCTTGAGTGCTGCGGACGAGAAACTGGTAATCAAAAGAATTAATGAAGTGGTTAGCCACACTGCGCAAGCGGCTGGAGCTACTGCCGTTGTTGATCTTCCGTATGAAAGCCACTATCCTGTTACCTACAATGATCCCGCTTTGACGGCTAGAATGTTACCGTCTATCCAAAAATCCGCTGGTGCTGAAAATGTTAAATTGGTGCCGCCCATAACGGGTAGCGAGGATTTCTCTTTTTTCGCAGAGAAAGTGCCTGGCCTCTTTTTATTTTTGGGAGGTATGCCAAAAGGCACTGATCCAAAAAATGCGGGGCCGCATCATACGCCTCAATTTATTGTTGATGACAGTGGTTTAGTACTAGGAGTGAACACGCTCTGCAATTTGGTGGTGGATTATGCCAATGCTAAATAAATTTTTATAGAGGAAATTGATCTTGAAATTATGAATAGAATTATAAGAAATGGGCTTTGGGTGGTTGCCATATTAGCACTAGCAAGTTGCAACTCCACAAAAGAAGAAAAAGCACCCAAGTTGTATACCATACAGCAGTTTTCGGATGTGGTACAAATAACAGGAGGCGCATTCTCACCAGATGAAAGCAAAATACTTATTAGCAGCAAGGCTACGGGAATCTTTAACGCGATTGAAATTGATATTAAAACAGGTGAGCAAAAAGCATTGACTAACTCAAATGATAATGCTGTTTTTGCTTACAGCTATTTCCCGAAAGACAATCGGGTGTTATACGGAAGTGATAAGGGTGGAAATGAAATCACCCACCTGTATGTGAGAAGCCCGGATGGAATGGTTTCTGATTTGATCCAAGATTCTACGGCCAAGGCTACATTTTATGGTTGGAGCTACGATCAAAAAATGATGTATTATACTTCCAACGGTCGCGACAAACGCTATTTTGATTTGTACAAAGTTCAGATCGAAGGCGGCTCGAAAGAAGGAAATGTATATCCAACTACATCAGTCTATAAAAATGAGAAAGGGGTGGATCCAGAGGCGATCTCAGACGATGGTCGGTACATCGCCTTGCAAGAAACAATCACCACAAATAATTCAAACATGTATTTGTTAGATACGCAGACGAATACTCAAAAACTGTTATCGGAACATACAGGTGATGCGCAATTTAGCCCCCAGTATTTTAGCAAGGATGGAAGTAAATTGTTTTATCTGTCAGATGAAGGAAGCGAGTATAAATACCTGGCAAGCTATGACATAAAAACAGGTGAAAAGAAGAAAGTAGAAGAAGCTCCTTGGGATATTTTGTATGCAGCATTGTCAAAAAGTGGCAAGTACCGCGTAGTCGCCATCAACAACGATGCCCGAACAGAAATAAAAATTTATGAAGATGCGACAGGCGTTCGTGTAGAAGTAGGAGGCCTGCCGGAAGGTGACATCACCGGAGTAACAATTGCGGATAGCGAAAAGCAAATGTGCTTTTATGTGAGTAGTTCTAAATCGCCAAGCAACCTGTTTGTTTACAATTTTGAGACAAAAGAGGCAAAACAACTTACCAATACCATTACAAAAGAAATTGACCCTGCCGACCTTGTGGCGGGTGAAGTTATCCGTTACAAGTCATTTGATGGGCTGGAAATACCAGCCTTACTTTACAAACCGAAGGGAATACAAAAAGATAAGAAAGTTCCCGCATTGCTTTGGATTCATGGTGGGCCAGGCGGCCAAACTCGATTGAACTATTCGGCTGCACTTCAACACCTTGTAAACCACGGATACGCAATTCTGGCGGTAAACAATCGCGGCAGTTCAGGGTATGGTAAAACATTTTATGCTGCCGATGATCGTAAACATGGCAGCGAAGATTTGAAGGATTGCATCGAAGCGAAGAACTATTTAGCCACGCTACCCTACATCGACACAGATAAGATTGGTATTTATGGCGGAAGTTATGGCGGATATATGGTGATGGCGGCACTCACGTTCGCTCCAGAAGAATTTAAAGTGGGAGTGAACTATTTCGGTGTAACAAATTGGTTAAGAACATTAAAGAGCATTCCAAAATGGTGGGAGTCAAATCGGAAGGCATTATACAACGAATTAGGTGATCCATTTACTGCCGACTCAACGGCATTGCGCAATAAATCACCGCTGTTTTTTACTAACAAAATAACAAAACCATTTATTGTACTTCAAGGATCGAACGATCCAAGGGTTTTGCAGGTGGAGTCGGACGAGATAGTAGCTGGCGCCAAGAAAAATAATGTGCCCGTTGAATATGTGATTTTCCCAGACGAGGGGCATGGTTTCGTTAAAAAGGAAAATAACATAAAAGCCTCTGAGGAAGTGTTAAAATTCCTCGACAACTATTTGAAAGGAATTGAAAAATAGATTTCATAATGATGAAACGTGTAACGGTTTTTTTCGCTTTCTCTTTATCAATTTCGCTTGCTTTTATTGCGAATGCGCAGGTTTCCAAACAAGAAAAGCAATTACTTTCTATAGTTGAAAAAAACTATGAAGAATCAGTTGGCTTTTTAGAGAATACAGTTAACATTAATAGCGGCACGCATAATATCCAAGGAGTTAAGAAAGTAGGTATGCTCTACAAAACTGAACTGGATAAACTTGGTTTTGCTACCCGCTGGATTGAGATGCCCAACGAGATGAAACGCGCTGGCCATTTGTATGCTGAGATAAAAGGAAATGTAGGAAAGCGTTTGCTATTGATAGGCCACCTGGATACAGTGTTTGAGCCCGACAGTCCGGTGCAAACATGGATTAGAAAAGACACAGTTGCCGCAGGGTCTGGCACCAACGACATGAAGGGTGGCAATATGATTATTATCTACGCCTTGAAAGCATTGAAAGAAGCGGGGTTGCTCAAAGATCGCCAAGTGATTGTGATTATGCACGGTGATGAAGAGAGCTCAGGTAAGCCCCTATCTATTAGCCGAAAAGATATAATTGAAGCAGCTCAACGAAGCGATATTGCCTTGTGCTTTGAAACAGGCACGGGCATGGACTATGCAACAATCGCTAGGAGAGGGTCGAGTAGCTGGAGTCTTACCGTGAAAGGCAAACAAGCCCATTCGGGAGGAATTTTCAATAAGAACACCGGAGCTGGCTCTATCTATGAAGCTTCGAGAATTATTCACAGATTTTATGATGAATTGCAAGAACAGTACTTAACATTCAGCCCAGGAATCATCTTAGGCGGAACTCAGGTAACAATGGATTCAACGGGAACGGAAGGAACAGTTTCCGGTAAAACGAATATTGTGCCCAATACCACGATTGTAAAAGGCGACTTGCGCTTTATTTCAGAAGAACAAAAGAACAAAGCGCGTGAAAAGATGAGAACCATTGTAAAGGAAAGCCTTCCTCAAACCGAAGCGGAAATTACCTTTACGGATGGTATACCCGCCATGTCGCCAACACAGGGTAATTTGAATATGCTAAATCTATTAAGCAAGGTTAGTCAGGATTTAGGTCAAGGCGAAGTGAAAGCGTATGACCCAGGGCTACGCGGGGCGGGCGACATTTCTTTTGTGGCTCAATACCTTGATTGCCTGGATGGCTTAGGTGCAATGGGGGGTGGCGCACATGCACCAAGCGAATTCATAAATCTAAAAACGTTGCCTGCGGTAGAGAAAAGAATAGCCGTAATGATTCATCGAATAACAACGCCTGAAAAAATACAAGGCAAAAGGGGGCAATGAGTCATACAGCCGAGTATGATGGCCAAATTGGCAATACTAATCCCGATTTTTTTCCCGCAATTGAAAAGGATAAACTTTGGTAGCCACGCGTTTGTGAACAAATTTGCTGTGAACAAAAAAAAGTTCACAAGTAAAACGTTCACAAATGGCAAAAAAAATTGCGATTTAGGCCAATTTTGCGTATTATTTTGGAAAATTGGCCAAAACTACTATTTTTAACAGAAGCAAATAAGAAAGTAAGAAATAGCACAAAGCCAACAGAAAATGGGAGGTAAACGGTGGTTTTGTGGCTGGTATAAGGAAGTTGTGGCTCATTGCCAGACCTCCCAAAGAAAGATTCAGAAAATTTTAATAAATTCGGGTTAGAATAAAGAATTATGACGACAAACGAGATCAAATCTGAGATCCAAAAATCCTTGGACAACGTTCCTGAAGGCGTTCTTCAGGACATCTTAGACTTTTTGAAAAAGGCTGAGAATCAACCTGCAGATAGATTAAATCTAATGAGGGATTTAAGAGATATTTTGACGGAAGACAAAGAACTTCTCGAACGACTTGCTAAATGATAGAAGTTAGTGAAGTTGAAAAGATTCATGACATTCTTATAGACCGATTTGGTGGCGCGAAAGGAATTAGAGATAAAGGGATTTTGGAATCAGCCATTGGACGACCATTTCAGACTTTTGACGGCAAAGACTTATATCCCGACCCCGTTGACAAAGCCGCAGCAATTTTTGAGAGTATTGTTTCAAACCATCCATTCGTTGACGGAAACAAAAGAACTGCATACGTTCTATTGCGACTAATCCTCAAGAGAAATCAACTTGATATTAATGTTGACCAAGACGTTAAATATGACTTTGTAATCAAAGCAGCAAAAGGAGAATTGACGTTCGACAAAATTAGAGAGTGGATTCGGGATAATTTGGAGTAGGCAACGAAGCCACAATCGAGTAGCCCGCCCCGCCAGTTGTAACTGACGAGGGGAGGCTCTCACACCACTGTACGTACGGGTCTCGTATACAGCGGTTCATTAAATTGTGGAGATGCTTTTTCATAGTAGGA
>JAIYCV010000019.1 GCA_027487845.1 Flammeovirgaceae bacterium | reverse complement strand
CAACGTTTGGCTTGTGGCAGGCGGGCAAATAAAAACCTTCGCCCTGTCCACAGTGATAAAGATAAATAAAGAACTACAAACTTCAATGACGCACAGTCCTGCCCGCTTGCCACAAGCTTTTGTTGGCTGCAGTACTTTCCTAAGTCTTTCATGACTTGTCAGCAAATGGTTGCTTGTCGTCTGGGTCAGTCCCAAATCTTATTATATGTCCATCTGGGTCTTGGATTTGCATTTCAAATGCCCATGAAAAATTTGTCGGGGGCAGCTTAATTGTCACACCTTTTGATTTAAGCCTTTTATGTAATTCGAGTATCTCCCCGTCAAAGCCAATCCAAATCCATGTGCCGGCTGAACCTTGTCCGCCTTTACACAAATACAAACCTTTATTGTCCCGATTAACACAAGTAAAATTGTCGTCACCCCATTCAGCATTTGTGAAGCCTAAAATGTCAACATAAAACTTTAAACTTATTGAAATGTCCGTCACGTAAAGAATTGGTGATATGTTCTCTAGTCGGAAATTTAAAGAGTCGCTTATATTCATACGAGTCGTTTTCAAATATTATCAAATCATTCTCGGAGCTCTCTGTATTGCAGCCAACATTAGTATAGGCGCAACTTCGTTGCGCTTTTGGGTGTAAAAGTTGCGCCTATTTCGCATATAGTAGAGTGGATCAGCTCCGCACCCCGAACTCCAACTTTTCCACCGTTTAAACGCTGCGCTTTCACATCCATAAAACAATTCTACTCATTCAAAACTAATAATCCAAAGCTGCGGAACCAACCTTTATACCATTAAGGGCCGTACATTTAAAAATCTAAGAAATTTTACGTTGCAATTGATTCTGTTTGGCTGGCTTTTGCTAATCTTCATCCCAAGTAGGGCTAAAAACCCTATGGTTTTTAAAAAAAGTTGCGCCTATCCGCCCAAAATCAAGGAATAGGCGAACTTTTTTTCATTTCATAATATACCATGCCACTTCGGCTTACAAAGGCTAGGTATTTCTTGCCGGCCGCTGATTAGGTAGGCGATGGAAAGATGAGCATATATTTTCAACGGACCTTACTGCCAGGAATCCAGAGCCTTCAACGGTTTATCAACGGCAAATAAACGGCCGATGAACGGCAAATGAGTGACTTTTATCTGGCGCTCCAATGGATCAACCTTTCGTCCATTTACAGGTTTACCTCTATAGCACTTGTTGGTCACAGAAGACCAGCAAGGGCAAAGTGTCTGCGGGCAGCCACCCTACTTCTTGCTGCGAAAAGGGCAGTGCCACTACATTTCGCGCGGCAGACATGCAACTTATTTTAACACGCCCAACTCTTTGCCAACTTCTGTAAATGCCTGAATGGCTTTATCAAGGTGATGCAGTTCATGAGCTGCAGAGAGCTGAACTCTGATTCGCGCTTTGCCTTTGGCCACTACCGGGAAGAAGAAGCCAATTACATAAATGCCTTTGCCCAATAGTTTCTCGGCAAACTCTTGCGCAATGGGTGCTTCGTATAGCATAATGGGCACAATGGGGTGATCGCCCGGTTTTATATCGAAGCCTGCAGCTGTCATCTTTTCACGGAAGTAAGTGGTGTTGCGTTCTAGTTTATCGCGCAGTTCGGTAGTTTCAGATAGCATGTTGAACACCTCAATGGAGGCACCCACAATAGAAGGTGCCAGTGTGTTTGAAAACAGGTAAGGCCGTGAGCGCTGGCGGAGCAATTCTATGATTTCTTTTTTGCCTGATGTAAATCCGCCCGAGGCTCCGCCCAACGCTTTGCCTAACGTGCCTGTGATGATATCAATCTTTCCGTGCACGCCTCTGTACTCCGGCACGCCCCTACCCGACTTACCAATAAAACCAGTGGAGTGACATTCGTCTGTCATCACCAAGGCTTCAAATTGGTCGGCCAATTTTACAATCTCGTCCAGCTTGGCAATGGTGCCATCCATAGAGAAGGCACCGTCAGTAACGATGATAATTTGCTTTGCGCCCGCTGCTTTGGCATCGGTAAGTTGCTTGTGCAGATCGGCCATGTCGTTATGCAAGTATCGATAGCGCATGGCCTTGCAAAGCCGCACGCCATCAATAATGCTGGCGTGATTTAGTTCATCGCTAATAATCGCATCTTCCGCACCAAAGAGCGGTTCAAATACACCCCCATTGGCATCGAAGGCAGCGGCATATAAAATGGTATCTTCCGTGCCAAGAAATTCCGAAATCTTGGCCTCCAGTTCTTTGTGAATATTCTGCGTGCCGCATATAAAGCGCACACTGCTCATGCCGAAGCCATGTGTATCGATAGCTCGTTTAGCGGCTTCTGTTACGCGCGGATGCGATGATAGCCCTAGGTAATTGTTCGCACAGAAGTTGATTACTTCTTTGCCATCGCTGGTCTTAATATCAGCGCCTTGGGGTGTAGTTATGATACGTTCTTTCTTAAATAGCCCTGCTGCTTTGATGGACTCAAGTTCCTTTTGAAGTATCGGTTGAAGTTTGGTATACATAGTGATTGAATTTGGGTGCAAAATGCAAAAAAATAGTCCTCCATCCCCTTTGTTTTTCCATTAACTTCGCCCCTACATTCGATTGCTTGATGAAGAAAGATAAGATTTTACTTATTGGTGCCGGTGGGCAGCTCGGTTCTGAACTCACCCAAGGCCTTTGGAATATTTATGGAAAGGATAACGTGATCGCATCGGATATCAGGGATGCCCAGGGAATTCTCAAAGAAGGCCGCTACGAAAAATTTGACGTAATGCAGCGCGACAAGCTTTTTGAATTGCTTAAGAAAAATGAAATCACGCAAGTCTACCATTTAGCTGCCTTACTTTCGGCCACGGGCGAGAAAGACCCTCGCTGGGCGTGGAAACTGAACATGGAAAGCTTACTCTTTGTGTTGGAAGCGGCCCAGGAGCTAAAACTCACTAAAGTTTACTGGCCAAGTTCTATTGCAGCTTTCGGGCCCACTACCCCTAAACAAAACACGCCACAAGATACCATCATGGATCCCACCACGGTGTATGGAATCACTAAACTAGCGGGCGAACTTTGGTGCGAGTATTATTTTAGAAGGTATGGGGTAGACGTTCGCAGTTTGCGCTATCCCGGATTGATTGGCTACAAAACACCGCCCGGTGGCGGCACCACCGACTACGCGGTGGATATCTATTTCAAAGCGGTAAAAGAAAAAAAATACGAATGCTTCCTTGCGGCCGACACCTACTTGCCAATGATGTATATGGAAGATGCCGTAAAAGCCACATTGGATTTGATGGAGGCACCAGCCGAAAAAGTAAAAGTTAGAACTAGTTACAACGTGTCGTCCATGTGCTTTTGCCCAGCACAAGTGGCGGCTACCATTAAAAAACACATTCCAGAGTTTACCATTACCTATAAGCCCGACTTCCGCCAGGCCATTGCCGACTCATGGCCAAAATCATTAGACGATTCACAGGCCCGGTCCGACTGGGGCTGGAAGCATAAGTTTGGGTTGGAAGAAATGACAGCCGATATTCTAAAAAATATTGTGCCATACCTTTAGGTGGTGATTATTGATGGTGAATGAGCTTTGTAACTTTTTTACGATTATCTTTGATTAAGCCTAGTGCATATGAAATTAAAAAGAAGTTTAAATCCACCCCTTAGCAATGTCCAAAAAGAATTGCTAACACTATTTGAAGCTGACATCCCAGACAATCACCTATTGGAACTAAAAAAAATGATGGCACATTTTCTTCTTGAAAAAGCAAGGGACAAGGCAGATGAAGTTTGGGATGCAAAAGAATATTCAGACGAATCCTTAGCAAAATTGCTGATCAGAAAATAAGCGCATGCTTCGAGTTGTTCTGGATACCAATGCTTTACTTAGATCTCTTTCTCGGAAGTCAATTTACAAATCGATACTAGACAAACTATATGAGGGCGATTGCCATATTTTTCTAACCAATGAAATACTATTGGAATATGAAGAAAAAATAAGTGATATTTTCACCAAAGAAACCGCAGAACTTACAGTAGGCGCTCTTTCGTTATTGGTTAATGTTCATAAAATAGACGTCCACTATCGGTTACAGCTTATCGAGTCAGATCAAGACGACAATAAATTCGTTGATTGTGCATTCGCTGCTAACGCTCACTATTTAGTAACTGATGATAAGCACTTTTCTGTGTTGAATTCAATTGAATTTCCAAAAATAAATACCATCTCATTAACCGAGTTTAAGGAAATCCTCTCGAGTGATTTGTAATGATCTATGTCCAAACTAAAGAAATTAGCGGGCGAAACAGTCATTTATGGTTTAAGTACCATTGTGCCACGCGGGTTAAACTTTTTATTAGTGGCCATCCATACACGGGTTTTTGCACCAGCTGAATATGGCGTAATCACCAACTTGCTTGGCTATGTTGCCTTCCTTAACATCATTTACATGTTTGGAATGGAAACAGCCTATTTCCGATTTGTCAATCAACCAGGCGCGGATGCCAAAAAAGTATTCAATCAGGCACAAACTATTGTGCTGTCCATCAGTGCCGTTGCCACTCTATTATTGATTACATTTTCAACTCCACTGGCAGCGCAACTTCACATTGATCAGCACCCTGAGTTCATTGTGTGGCTCGCGTTGATCATGCTTGTGGACGCCAGTGTTGCCATTCCTTTTGCTCGTTTGCGGAAAGAGAAAAAACCGATTCGCTTTGCGGCCGCCAAAATGGTGAACGTGGCGATTATACTATTATTAAGCTATGCACTTTTCCAGTTAAAAATCGGCTACGATACTTCGATTGGCATTGGCTATGTTTTCTTCATCAACCTGATCGCCAATTCCTTTTACCTGTTTTATCTAAGCAAGATGCTTCTGGAATGGCGACCTGCTTTTGACAGTGTCATTTTTAAACAAATGTTAACTTATTCTTACCCGATCATGCTAACTGGTTTAGCGGGTATGACCAACGAAATGTTTTCGCGAATAACTATCGGTTGGTGGTTGCCCTCCGGATTTTATCAAGGCCAAACCACCGATGAAGCACTTGGCGTATTTGGTGCTTGTTATAAATTCTCGGTAATCATGAATTTAGCTATTCAAGCTTTTCGTTTTGCCGCGGAGCCGTTCTTCTTTTCAAACGCTGCTGATAAAAATTCGCCAACATTATTTGCACAGGTTAATCACTACTTCACCGTGTTTTGCTGCATTTTACTGCTAGCCATTGCAATAAATATGGATCTATTCAAATTTTATATTCCAAAAAACTATTGGGATGGATTGCCGATCGTTCCGATATTGCTTTTGGCCTACCTGTTTATCGGGTGCTATTACAATTTCACCGTTTGGTTTAAGGTAACGGATAAAACATATTTTGGCACACTTATCACACTCGGTGGCGCCCTACTTACTATCAGTTTAAATTTCATTTTAATTCCTATTTGGGGCTATTGGGGTTCAAGTCTAGTTACGGCAATCGTCTTTTTTTTAATGGCAGCCAGTTGTTATTTGTTGGGTCAAAGATATTACCCAATTCCGTATAAAATAGGGCACGAACTCACCCTCATCAGCATAACAATGGCGTTGATCTATTTGAACTCCTCGCTAACTATTCCGAATCAATTTGTGGCAACGGCCTTCCATACAGTAGAGATAATCGCCTTCGTAGGTGTTATTTATCTCACCGAGCGGAAAGATCTTGAAACAATTCGGCAATAACCTGATAACAACAATTTAATAAACAGGATTTTTGGTTATTTTTGACCGATTCAAAAGCCTTTTTTCTTTTCTACCTAACCGAAGTGCATTAATTTCTTGAAAACCCGATCTCGTTATACCTATTTTAGTTTGAGTTTCGGCCTTGCATTGATGGTAGGGTGTGGCGCAATGGCGCAGCGTAGCGTAACCAAAAAAAACGCTGATGTAGCCGTTAGCCAAAATGCCCTGCGAGCCTCCGAGTTCGACTTTATTGAAGCCCAGAAATACTTTATTCTAGAGGACTATGCAAAAGCACTTTTGTATTTCCAACGTGCACTTGAGTTTAATCCGGAAAACGCCACCATTCATTATAAAATTGCGGAAGTCTTAGCAAAAAGCAATAAACCTGATGATTTGGCAAAAGCATCTGCCAGCATAGAAAAGGCCTTAAAACTGGAAAAGAAAAACAAATACTTTTATTCGCTGGCCTCCTCTATTTACGCTGGTCTTAATGATTTCGGAAAAGCTGAAAAAGCATTGGAAACCATGATGGTGGAAGTAAAAGGCCAGGAAGAATTTCTGTATGAACTTGCCGCTTTATACGTTTTCGACAAAAAGCCGATGGAGGCCATTAAAATATATGAAAAGGCCGAACAATTTTTGGGTGTAAGCGAGCTTTCATCGTTGCAAAAACAGCGACTTTATTTGGAACAGGGAAAAGTAGATGAGGCGATTAAAGAAGGCGAAAAGCTGATCGAAACATACCCTGAGGAAGAGCGGTATGTGCTCGCTTTCGCGGAAACGCTTTCCAATTACAAACAGGCGAGCAGAGCAATTAGTTTTGTGGAACAGTATCTAACTGCGAATCCCGGATCAGGAAACGCGAAGGTGGTCTTAGCAGTATTGTTTCGCGAAAGTGGCCAGGAAAAAAAGTCAAGGGATCTTTTAACAGCCATTTTTGATGACCCCACCGTGGAGCCAAACGGAAAACTTGCACTGGCAGGCCCCTACTGCGAGCAGGTCATCCAAAACCGAAGCAACAAAATAGACGATCGGGAGTTGGAGAATTTTGCACTCTCCGTTATTAAAAAATTGACGAACGCCTACCCTAAGGAAAGTGCCATTCACACCATGGCTGGTGATCTTTACCTCGCGGTGAAAATGGAACGCGAAGCACAACTAGAGTTTATCAAAGCTACGAAATCGGGCAGCACATTCGATGCCTGGCAAAACCTGATGTATCTTGATTCACAACTTAATCAATTTGATAGCCTAATTGTTCACACAGAAAATGCATTAGAATATTTCCCCAACCAGGCGATGGTCTATTATTTCAATGGGTATGGGCAGTTTAGAAAAAATAGGTTTAAGGAGGCCGCCTCCTCACTAGAACAGGCGAAAAAACTATCCGCTGAGAATCCAAACTTCCAAGCCGAAATAAGCGGCATGTTGGGCGATGCATATAACGGATTGAAAGAATATCAAAAATCAGACAAAGCGTATGAAGAGGCCCTGATGGTAGATCCTAACAATAGTTTAATACTGAATAATTATAGCTACTACTTAGCTTTGCGAAAAGAGAATTTAGATAGGGCTGAAAAAATGTCTGCTTTGTTAATAAAAAACAACCCAACCAATGCGTCTTTTCTGGATACGTATGCGTGGGTCTTATTTATGAAAGGCAATTATAAAGAAGCTAAGAAAGTAATGGAAAAAGCCATAGCAGGTGGTGACGCGACTGCCACACACTTTGAGCATTTTGGCGACATTTTGTTTCAACTAAATGACATTGACGCGGCAATAGAACAGTGGCAAAAGGCCAGGTCGTTAAGCATCCATCATGAATTGTTAGATAAGAAAATTGAAAATAAAAAATTGTATTGATAATTGATTTCTACTGGCATGCGGCAAAAAGCATTACTACTCCTCACGTTCGTTATTTTACTATCGGCTTGTGCGAAAAAAATAACAGCCCCGATTGCTCTTCCAGAAAAAACACTTGCTATCGAAGAAATCAACTTTGAGTATTTTCATGGAAAAGCTCGATTAAATTTCAAAGATGAAAAGCGAGAACGAGAAGTGAAGGCAAACATTAGAATACGCAAAGACAGCGTCATTTGGATGAACTTCACCGTCATTGGGCTTCAAGGGGGAAGGGTTCTTATAAATAAAGACTCCATCACCATTCTTAGCAATGTAAATAATGAATATTATGTGTACACCTATCCTGATTTATCTAAACGATTTAATTTTAACGTAGACTATTTTGTGGTGCAAGCGGCAATTTTAGGAAATCTCATGATGCCAGCAGTTGAAAAAAAGGATTTAATAACGGAGGGGGGTATAGATCGGCTGAATCAAACCCAAGGAAATGTTTCTATTCAAAATTATATTAATAACACAACAAAAAAGCTAGAAAAAGTTGAATTGCAGGAATCTACCTCAGGCAACTCGGCAAAAATAAATTATTCAAACTTTCAGCCCGTTGGAAATAAGTCTTTTGCCTACAATAACAGTATTAATATCGTGTACAAAACCCTTTCCACCATTGCAAATAACACCATTACGCTAGAGTATAACAACGCTGAAGTAGGTGATAAAGAGCTGCGTTTTCCGTTCAAAATACCTAAGCGATATGATCGCAGATAAGTTATGTGTGTAGCAGACTTGAACAAGAAAGGTAGGATAGGCAATTTCTTGGGCTTGGTTCTTTTATTGTTTTTAAGTAGTTATTGCTTTGGGCAACACAATAAAGTGTTACTGCAGCGCGAGAAGCAAAAAAACTTATTTAAGATAAAAGAAACGGAGAAAATAATTTCAGAAACCGCTGAGCAAAAGAAAGCCTCATTAGGAGAGTTATCAGCAGTTAACCAGCGTATCCGTCAGCAAGAAAGCCTTATCTCATCTATTAGCAATGAAATCAACTTATTAGATGTAGACATTCAAGAAAATAACGAGATCATTATGGCTCTTGAATTGGATCTTTCCAAACTCAAAGAGGAATATACAGCGATGTTACTTACGGCACAGAAAGTAAGTGGCAAAGCAGATAAATTGATGTTCTTGTTTTCTGCCAATTCCTTCGATCAGTTTTTAATGCGGTTGAAATACATGGAGCAGTATTCGAATGCACGAAAGGAACAAGGACGCGCAATTGAAAAGGTGCAGGTTGCGTTGGGCAATCAAGTTGACGAAACAGAAAAAATAAAGACGGAGAAAAACCAATTGCTCGCTGACGAAGAGAATGAGAAAGGTCAGTTAACCACCTTGAAACAAAAACAAAAAACAGTAGTTAAAAATCTTGAAAAGGAAGAGAAACGATTGCGAAGGGAGTTGGAAGGTACTAAAAGAGACGTTGCTAAATTGGAACGGTTGATTAGTGACGTTATAAAAGAAGAGTTGGAGCGCGCGGCTGAAGAAGCGAGAGCACGGCTTTCAAGGACAAAAAAAGATAAGAAAGATGCCGTGGTAGCAAAGGACGATGGCGTGGTGCTTTCAGCCTCTTTTGAAGAGAATAAAAGTAAATTCCCTTGGCCAACCAGCGGCTTCATCTCCCAAAAATTTGGTAGACGTGATCATCCCTTCTTAAGAGGCATTGTTCAACAGAACGATGGAATCAATATTCAGACAAAAAAAGATGAAAAGGTAAAATCGATATTTGATGGTGATGTCAGCAGAGTTGCTTTTATTCCGCCTTTCGGAAATTCGGTAATTGTTAAACATGGCGAATACTTTACGGTGTACACAGGCCTTAAGGATGTGCAAGTGCGAAAAGGCCAGAAAGTAAAGGCTAATCAAGATATTGGCAATGTGTTGGTAAATACGGACGGGGTCTCAGAGTTAAGATTTCAAATCTATAAAAACTTTGACGCGCTCGATCCTGAGACCTGGATTCAAGCAAGTAATTAAGTGTTAAACTTTTAAGCATTAAGTAATATGGACAGACGAGATTTTATTACCACTTCGGTAGTATCTTTGGGTGCTACTGCCACTTCATTCGCCATGACAAAAGATAAACCAATGCTAGTACATCATGTATTTTTCTGGCTCAAGAATCCAGATTCTGTAGAGGATCAGAAGAAATTAGTAGAAGGTGTAAAGACGCTTTCAAAAATAGAAACCATCCGCGCCCTCCGGGTAGGTATACCTGCAGCAACTGAGAAAAGACCAGTAATTGACTCAAGTTATGCTGTCTCTGAATTAATTTTCTTTGACGACTTAGCTGGCCAAGCCATCTATCAAGAGCACCCCATTCATCAAAAATTCATTGCCGATTATGGCCATCTTTGGGATCGGGTGATAGTTTATGACTCAATGGATGTTTAACACCCGCTAAAAATTTAGCTTATCAAAAAGGACATCTTACTCGCTTATATCTGCTTAGCGGGTATTTGCATCATTTGGGGTACTACATTTCTTGTAATGCGGATTGGGGTAAACGGTTTCCCTCCCTTTCTCTTTGCTGGCATCCGTCAATCTTTAGGTGGCATGCTATTAATCGCATTTATGGTGTGGATTAAAAAGATAAAGTGGCCAACTTTTTCAACTCTCGGAAAACAAGCCTTGGCTGGCTTTCTCATGATCACAATGGGCAACGGGCTAGTGTCATGGGCGGAAGTGTATATACCGAGTGGATTAGCAGCCATTATTTGTTCGTTGATGCCTGTTTGGGTGATCATAATAAACCTCACTATCAACCAATCCGAAAGACCTACATGGCTCATTCTACTTGGCGTGTTAATCGGCTTACTAGGCATACTGGTTGTTTTCGGAGAACACATTGCAGACTTTGCTAACGCAAATTATAGCATAGGCATTTTTCTAACATTCACGGCATCCTTAACATGGGCGTTGGGCAGCATTAATATGAAGCGATTGTCAGATGGCAGCAACCCCTACCTTAACGCGGGTCTGCAAATGGCATTCGGTGGCTTTTGGTGTTTCATTATTAGTTTCTTTATAGATGATTATGCGAGCGTTAGCTGGCAGACCGTTCCTTTTATTCCGTTGGCTTACCTCGCGCTTGTGGGTTCTTTGGCAGCATTTGCTATGTATGCGTATTTGCTCACAAAATTACCCCTCACCATCGCCTCTTTATTCTCGTATGTTAACCCGTTGGTTGCGGTAGTACTAGGGTGGCTTATACTAGATGAAAAGTTGAATGCAAAAATCGGAATTGCTATTGCCATCACGGTGCTCGGCATTTACTTGGTAAATCTTGGTTATCAGCGGAAAAAATCGAAACGTCTTATCCTACAAAAATAATGACTCCAAAAATCACCTTTCACAAACAAGCAGCACTACAAAAGCCCCACTTCTCTATCTTAATACCTTCTTGGAATAACCTCGATTATTTAAAATGTTGTATCCAAAGCTTACAGAAAAACTCTACCTACACCCATCAAATAATTGTTCATGTAAATGAGGGGAAAGACGGAACGCTGGATTGGGTAAAAGAACAAAACCTTAGCTACACGCACAGTTCGGAAAATGTGGGTGTGTGTTATGGATTTAACGCGCCTGCTACCCTGGCGGAAGCAGATTACCTGGTTTTTAGCGATGATGACTTTTACTTTGCTCCTGAGTGGGATGTGCACTTATGGGACGCTGTAAAAGAAGTTGGTCATGATTATTTCTGCATCTCCTCCACCATGATCGAACACAGCCCTACCAACTACAATTGCATTATAGCTCCCTACGATTTCGGGAAGACAGTGAAAGAATTTGATGAGAAGAGGTTCTTGAATGAATACAAATCAATTCCATTTCAAGATTGGATGGGAAGCAATTGGTATCCGCTGATACTTCACAAAAAAATATGGAACTTAATTGGAGGATTAAGCACAGAGTTTAGCCCTGGCATGGGTTCAGATCCCGACATGATGATGAAGTTATGGCATCTAGGTGTGCGCTATTACAAAGGCCTGAGTGCTTCGCGCGTTTACCATTTTACCTCACGAAGCACCAGCCGGGTTAAGAAAAACGATGGCAATAAACAGTTTTTGTTGAAGTGGGGATTATCCAAATCTACCTTCTTTGATTTTTACTTGAAGATGGGGCAGTTTTTCACAGGCGTCACTCCAGAGTTTGTGCCAACCGATGAAGCCAAGAAAAAGATCTTGAGAGATCGAGTAAAAAGATTTTTCGCTACCTGGAAAACCTAACCTACCACCCCTTTTTGATGGTGGCGCAAATATATTCCACATCAGAAACCGTCATGTGCATATGCAAAGGTAACACAATGTAATTCTCCTCTACCGCATCCATGTTTGGTAAGTCGTCACGTCTTCCGCCCAAAATAGAATAGCGGTCGTTACGGTAGTGCACCTGACCAGATTCAATTTTATGATCACGCAAAAATTTCATAAAATCCATTCGCTTATCTACCAAAGCAGTGCAAAGCCATGCTGCATGAGTTCTGTCTTTGTATTCTGCACCAATCAGTTTAATTCCGGCAGCATCTTTCAAGCCCATTCTGTAAGCTTCAAATAACTGTTGGCGATGCGCCAGCGTATGATCAAACTCGTGTAGGGCTGCTAGCCCCATGGCAGCGCTAATATCTGTCATCTGGTACTTGTACCCCACTTCCCAAATATCGTTTTCCCAAATGCCTTTTTGTTTATTCGATCGATCGATACCAAACCAGCGAATACGCTCAGCTTGCGGAACGACTTCCTGGTTTTGAACTATGAGCATACCCCCATCACCTGTAGTGATATGCTTAATCGCTTGAAACGAGAACATGGTAAAGGGCGAAATCTCGCCTATTTGTTTGCCTTTATAGGTGGCTCCCAGCGCGTGAGCCGCATCTTCAATAACAGGTATTCCATGTTCATTTGCAATGGCGAGTAGTTCGGTCATATCACATGGCAGACCACCGTAATGCACGCAGACTATCGCTTTCGTTTTTTCATTGATTAGTTGTTTAACGTGGGGCACGCTAATGTTCAAAGTCGTTGGTTCTACATCCGCAAAAACGATTTTTACGCCCATGTACAAGAACGGAATACTGGTTGCCGTACAGGTAAAGACTGGTGTAATGACTTCGTCTCCTTCCTGCAAGCCAGCTAACAAATAAGCCAGGTGCAGGGCGTCTGTTCCGGAACCCACTGCCAACGAACGCCCACCGCCAGCAAAACGTTTCGAGAAATCCTTCTCGAACTGCGCCACGCGGGGTCCTTGACCAATCCATCGTGATTGTAATACTTCGGTTACACCTTGAATGGCTGCCTTAGGAACATACGGATGGAAAAGGACGATTCCCTCGCCATCGTTCATAACCGGCAATTCGTTCATCGGCTTTTCTCGGTGCAATGCTTCAACACTCTTCATTAAAACAATTTTAACACAAAATTAACCTAATTATTGGGCTGGCGATTGTTGAAGATGGCAAAAACAAAAAAGCCCCCTGTTCGGAGGCTTTAAATTTAGATGAACCCAAAAGTAACTAAATATTTGGTTGTGGAGTAGTTCTTAGATAAGGCTTAATCCGGGTGTGCCCTTTCGGGAATTTGACCGCTATGTCTTCATCTTTGACAGCCGCAGTGATGATCACGTCTTCGCCATTTTTCCAATTTGCAGGTGTTGCAACACTGTATTTGGCAGTTAACTGGAGACTATCGATTACGCGTAAAATCTCATCAAAATTACGACCAGTTGAAGCGGGATAGGTAATGGTAAGTTTAACTTTCTTATCGGGACCAATCACAAATACGCTCCTAACGGTAAATTTGTCGCTCACGGCAGGGTGGATCATATCATACTGATTAGCGATTTTAAACTCTGGATCAGCAATTAAAGGATAGTTAACAACCGTTTTTTGGGTTTCATTAATGTCGCCAATCCATTCTTCGTGTTTGCCGAGCGGGTCGGCACTTAGTGCTACCACCTTTACATTGCGTTTATCAAACTCGTTGCGCAATTTTGCCACCGCGCCAAGTTCCGTAGTGCATACCGGTGTGAAATCGGCTGGGTGCGAAAACAAAATTCCCCAGCTATCTCCAAGCCAGTTGTGAAATTGAATTGTACCCTCTGTTGTTTCAGCCTGAAAATCAGGCGCTATATCTCCCAATCGAATTGACATAATTTTTTTGTTTTAAGTATTGAGTGCAAATATATATTTGCCTACTTAATTAATAGACAAAGTAGATAATTATTTTTTCTGATCCGCCACAATCTGGGCTAAATTGCTATTTTTCAATACTTTAAGCGTTTCATCTCGAACGGAAATGAATGCATTGCGAATCCCACAAGTCTTTTCATCAATGCATTCCTCGCAAGGCTCGTAGTAATTGAGCGAAACGCACGGGAGCATGGCAATCGCGCCATCCATTAACCTAATTATCTCTATCAGATTTACATCCTCGGGCCGTCTGTACAAATAATAGCCGCCCCCCTTGCCTTTTTTGCTATGAAGAATTTTAGCATTTCTTAGCTCAAGCAAAATCGCCTCTAGGAATTTTTTGGGTATACGTTGCTTTTCAGCAATTTCTTGGATGTGAATAGGTCCTTTCTGGTATCTTTCTGCAAGATAAACCAGCGCGTGAATTGCATATTTACATTTTTTTGAAAGCATGAAAGCAAGTTAATCAATTGCCCCTTACAAATTGCAAATTACGAATCTACTGCTCGTACCTTTGCAAGATAGATTCTTATTTCTGATAGAATGATAATTGCCAAACCCAATCCACAAACACTTTTTTCTTTCTCAGTTTTTGCGGTAGCATCGGCCGCGCTTATTTATTGGAATGCCTCCATTTACTTTTATTCGCCCCAGCCCAAGTGGTATAACTTGGGAATCATTTTCCTGCTAGCACCTATTTTAGGCTATGTTTTATATCGGCTTCTATTTCAACTAAAAAAGATTGAGATAGGTAACAACCTGATTATCGTAAATTTTTTGCTCCATCGAAAAAAGAGGACATACGCCATTACAGAAATCAAATGCTGGACAGAACATCTGGTAAAAGTAGGAAAGAACACTACTTACAAAGAACTTGAGATTGTGTTTAACTCATCCAAAAAGATAACTATTGGAAAAAAAGAGTATACTGAATATGAGAAGATTGTTTCTTACCTAAGAAGAAAAGTTGCTAAAAAGGAACAAACTTATAATAAATTTATCGAGCAATAGTTAGCTAGTTCGATCCAGGTTTAATTGGATCTGGTAGTCGATCTGATTTAGCTGGTTGGGAAATTATAATCGCTATTGCGCCTGCAGCAATTATTGGGAGTGTTTTTGCGAGTAATGAAATTCGAGGTTTGATAGAAAATTCATTCGTGTAGACCATGCGGTTCTCATCCGAAGAATTAAACATTCTTAATTGATAATTAGATCCCGTTTTAGAATCAGAAGGAAGTGTTAAGTTGTATCTTTTGGTATTGTTGATTGAAGAAATTTTTGAAACTATTTTATTTCCTTTTATCAGTTCAATGTTAATTGTTTCATCTTCTCTGCCTCCCGTCCAAACAAATGAATAGGATTTTCCTCGCCTCATCTTTTTGTAAGAGGTGCTAAGCTTAATGAATGGTTTATAAACCGACCCTCTAATCTGGAAATCCAACTTCGCTTCAAAGTTGTCACCAAATTCTTGTTCAAAGTCCAGTACTATTTTCTTATTTTCACCAGGCTTCACCTCCAGACCTACATCTCCACTTACGTTAATCAATGGATTTTCATAGTTGTCTTTGGAGGAGTAGAGTTTAACGGTGTAACTAGTTGACTTGTCGGGATCACTAATATTATAAAAAATGCTCAATCGCGTACCCTCTTGTTCGATTTGGGTTATTGAAAAATCCTGTGCCATCGATAAGTTGCCCGCAAATAAAAAAAAGATGCTGATAGCGATCAGCTCAATTTTTACGGGTTTCAAAATTTCAAATCCTAACTTCATTCGTTTTTAATGATAATCGAAAAGTTCTTTATTGATTTCTGATTTGGACTTATGCTTGAAATATACCTAAGTATGTTCTGGGGTGTTTCCTTTTCTCTAAACGGCACATCTATTTTTGTAACTAAGAATATTACGTGATTCATCTCCTCTTCTTTCTCGGTCAACACCTCATAGTTAAATCCTTTTCCAGGAAATGATATTGGATTCCCAGCAGTAAACAGTTGCTGGCGTTCATACCTGCTAGGGTATAGTTGGGATCCTTCATTCTCGCTCAGAATAAACACTTTCAGATAACAATCTTTCCAGGGTGAAAAAGTAAAAGTGAGTTTTTCCGTTGACAAATAAACTGGCTTAATTCCTTTTACATCACACCCTAAACTTGGATCTTTCAATTCTTTATGAATTTGGACATTTGCATCAATCCAAATTGAAATCACAATGTTTCCAAAGTCGTTCACCTTTTTTTCTTCTTGAACGATTTCAAAATCAGAGATTTCTCCAAAAACATCGGTTGAACTTATCGACTCAAATAAATCACTTTGCCGCTTACCATTTTCAGACTTAAAAAAGGCAGTATAATTTGATATCAACTCAGGTACGCCAGCTTTACGTAATGCTTCAATCTTGGCTTCCTCTATCGCTTTATCGCGAGCCTGCTTCAATGTTATATCATTTGAAACAATCCACTCTCCTTTAACTTTATCTACGTGTATTTTTTGAGCCAATGAGTTCTTAATTTCTAACACGCAGATCGCGATCCAGAGCACTAACACCATTAAACCTCTCGGAGGGCGTCTTAAAATTTCCATAAGAGCCATTCTTGTTCAAGCTTTGGAGAGACTAAAACCTGAGGTGTCTGCTTAATTCCGTTTTCGATCAAAGAAGATTTTGGAACCTCTATCTCTAAATAATTCTTTAACTCATCTAACGAAAAATTTCCGGCAGTCTGTTTAAACGATCTAAGCAGATGGTAGGTAAACAATCCGTGAGATTCTCGTTGCAGCGGAAGTGACACTTCTTCACTGCTGGTTGCGGTAAAAACCACAATGTTTCCATCTACAATGTCACCTACTGGTTTAACTTTGACAGACCGTGCCGCTAACAATCCGTTTTCTCCGCGCCCTCCACCACTAAAACAGGCATCAATAAAAACAATTGATTTCGTTGCATTTGTGCTAGCTAGCTTGCTGTATAAGTCCGACAACGCTAACCCATCTTTAATGTTCGTTCCAGATACATCGACTGGTATTATATACCCTTTTCGTGTTTCGAAATCAGGTAATCCGTGCCCCGCATAATAAAAAATTATTTCCGACTGTGCATGCAACTTTGCTAATTCACAAATTCGGTCAAGTTCTCTTGTAATTTGGCCTTTCGTGCCATCTAGTAACGTGAAAACATTTTTTTCTGGAGTCCCTAACGTCTTGATTAAATAGTCCCTAAAAACGATGGCATCATTTTTTGCAAACGCCACGTTCTGCTCACTCCTCAAAAGGGGTTGAAATTGAACATAATCCTCGTTGCCAATAACGAGGGCATATCGATTTGAATTATTCTTTACGGTAACGGGAATATTTATATCCACGTCAGATCTCAAGGCCGCTGCGGCAACACGTGGTTCCTTCTTTTCATTAACAATATTGAACTGAAGTGATGTAAGCGGCTGATCAATAACAGGTGTTACTGTTTTTTCGGAACCAAACTTTCCGAATTTTTCAGCTAGCTTTATCTTAATAGGAATTTCATTAGACTTATAGCGAGTGGTTGGAATAAACTCGTAACTCAACTTTCTCGATTCCCCTACACCTAAATTACCGACATAAGTTATTTTTTCACCATCATAAAATATATTTTCTGGAAACTCTATAGTCACGCTTACGTTTTCAGCATGACCCAAACCAGTGTTTTGAATTAGTACTTGGAACCCAACGGGTGCATTTCGTTTTAGTGTGTTACTGCGAACTGAATTAAAAACTAGATCTGCGATCAAAACTTGTGGAGATTTAAAAGCCTCGGTATTAAACTGTATTTTTACCGAGTCACTATCGAACCCCTTGGGTTCTAACACAACAAATTGCAAAACGGACAAGTTTTGAGTAACCGTTGAATCGGCTGTTATGGTAACTTCCATTGGCAACTCCGTATTAGCCTCTATCTTAGGGAAAATCCCTTGACTAATCTGTATTCCTTGCGTACTACCTTTCAATGAATAAGAAAATTTTAAGTTCCTGGCGGTTGCTTTACCCCGATTGCCAAGTACAAATTTCACTTTGGCTGATTCGTTTCCGCTTAATAAAGCATCGCCATTGGCATCTTCAAAGACAACGGAATTCTCTTTGATATAGAGTATCGGAGTTCCCTTCGTATTATCCTCTTTTGCTTGCAAAAGCTCGGAATGATCAGCGTAAATCAATCTAGTAGCACTTACTTTGCCACCCGCGATATTCTCGGCTATGATTTCAATTTTATTCTCACCATTCGTTAGAGTAATCTGTTTTTCAATTGACAATTCTGCTTTTATGCTGCCTTCGGTAAATTTAGTTAGCTCCGTATCAATCAGAATTTCGACACCATTTTTAAAAAGTTGAAGCGATTTTAACATCGAAACAGAAAAAACAGATGCTTTAACATTAACAAACTGGTCGTTCGTTTCAGTGTTTTGGGCAGTTGGTTCTAGCCATTTTATGATCGGAAATTTTTTCGGTTTATTGTCAATCTTTTTTGTGTTTAAGTAAATACCATTGGTTGTGACCGAATGCTCTTGAGCAAAACAAGTTGAACTATAAAATGCACCAATAAACAAAAGAAAATACAGCTTCATACCGTTACTACTTTAAAATGATTTTTGCCGAACCCGTTTTTGCATTATTTCCAACATGACGGATGATATACATTCCAGGAGTAACTCTTTCACCATGGCTGCTGTTACCGTCCCACAGAATTTCTTGATAGCCCTTCGCTGACTCTGCAAATAAAAATTCCTTGATTTTTTTACCATCTAGATCATAAATGGCGATAAGAACTTCCTCGTCATTTCCACCGAGCATTAATGGCAACGTTACTTTATCCGCAGATGGGTTCGGAAAAGGCGAACCTATAATTGTATAAGGAGAAGAAAGCAATTTCTCAGATTCAGCAAACATGACAGTTAACTGACGTTGATTTTTAAGCTCGAAAGTGTATTCACTTTGTTTTCTCATATCTGTTAACGTTCCCTTTTCTTTGTCTACTAGCAATAGTGCGGAGTTCGTGTTCGTCAATGCGCTGCAATCCCAAGTTAACGTTGCTTCATTCGAATTGAAATTAGATTCAGCTACCATCTCCCAGTTAAATGAAGGTTGGGAAGGTACTATATCTTTCATAAAGCGAGGTTGGAAATAATCGTTATGATATGAATTAAACTCCAGGTAGTTTACGAACCTTGGCAAAGTACTCTCGTCAAATTTATCTCTACCCAAATTGCCTTCCGGATGCATTCCGATCCCTCCTAACTCATTTATACTGCCCCCATGTTTCAATTGGAACGGTATAAACCACGAGGTACTGCCGGCCGCAAAAACATTCTCATTCGAGCTGCGCCCGCCCGTGGCTTGCTTTACGGTCACAGGTATTTGAATTGAAGTAGCTACGCTAGCATTGACAAATCCCCCGCCCCAGGTTTTCAAATTGTCAGACTGTTTAAAGCTGATGGTTGTGGGATCGTAAACAAAAAGGTTACCAACGTTAGCATTGTTGCTGTTTTTTGATAACACATCACTCCATGAGACGTCAAATCCAAACGGGTTGCCTATTTGATTCCAACCTTGACTTAAATTCAAGGTAAACGAACTAGAGCTGCTCGTTTGAGTGCTTCCTGTAACATTGATATCAATGGGATCAACCGAGAGAAGCCAATAACTTTTACCCTGCTCAAACGTATTGAAGCCCTCTAAATATTCAATGTTAGATCCATTAGAGTATCTCACCAGTCTCATTTTTCCCTGATTGTAACCCCCGTATTTTTGAAGAACGGGAAACAAAACAGTTTCTACCCTCGGATCGGATAACTTCATTGGTATAGAGAACATTCGATACGCATCGACAGTTCCTCCACTCGATAAACCCGGAACATTACAACCATTGAGTATGGTGATTGGCACGGTAACAGAACTCGAACATCCAAAATTATCGGTACCCCTCACGGAATAATTCGTATCGACAGTTGGCATTACCGTTACTACTGATCCTGTTTGCCAAGAGATTCCTACACTTGGAGTCCATGAATATGAGCTAGCTCCAGTTGCCGTTAAAACAGCAAAGCTACCTAAGCAAATAGAATTCGAAGAGGCCGCAACGCCTACCGAGGGGTTAATGCAAAAAGTAGAACTGCTAGTAGCCAACGCAACAGTACTCACCTCAACCGATATTCTTCCAGTGGTTGCGCCTGCGGGTACTGTGACTAGCAAACTTGTAGACGATGATGGACTAATTACAGTAGCATTGATGCCATTAAACTTTACTACATTATCCGTTAAATTAGCACTAAAATTAGCACCTTGAATAGTTACTGATGTACCTTGTTGACCATTTGTTGGCGAAAACGAGGTGATTGTTGGGGGGGACACGTAGGTGAATCCCGATTTGCTCACATTGCCTCCCGAAGAGTTTACTGCTATGTTGCCAGAACTGCCGTTGGCAACAGTAGCCGTGATGCTGGTAGAGGAATTAACTAAATAAGAGGCTGCTGGAATACCCCCAAAGGATATTGAACTAACACCTGAAAAGTTTGTTCCAGTAATTGTTACCTTAGTTCCGACCGTTCCAAAAACGGGAGCAAAAGATGTAATAGTAGGTGGCTGGAAGTAAGTAAAATTCATTAGGGACGATGAAGTTCCGTAGGGTGTAGTCACAGAGATACTCCCTGTAGCTCCACTTCCCAACACCGCGGAGATAGCTGTTGAAGATAACACAGTAAAAGAGGAGACGGGCACTCCTCCAAAAGTTACTGCCGTAGCACCATTAAAATATTGACCATTTATGGTAACGGTTGAACCTTTGACACCAGAGAGAGGTATAAACGAAGATACAACAGGGGCGCTCGGACTGTATGTGAAACCTGATTTAGTTGCTGTGCCTCCCAAGGTTGTAACAGTTACATTCCCTGTCGATCCATTTCCAACAATTGCGCTTATAGAAGAAGGCCCAGTTACCTTAATGGTGCTGCCTGGAGTACCTCCAAAACTTACACCCGTTGCGTTGATAATATTTGTTCCAGTGATCGTTACCGTTTCCCCTAAAAACGCTACTAGCGGAGAGAAGGAAGTAATCGTGGGCGCTGGCAAAAAAGTAAAACCTGATATGGTAGTTGTTCCAGATGGAGTGGTAACGGAAATGCTACCAGAAGCCCCACTGCCAACCACCGCGGAAATCGATGTTGGCGTAAGAACCGTAAAAGAGGAAGCGGGAATTCCTCCAAAACTTACTGCAGTTGCCCCTGTCAATGACGAGCCAGTTATTGTAATGGTTGTCCCCGATCCAGCAGAGAGAGGAGTGAAGGAAGAAACAACGGGCTGACCGTTAGCAAAAGTAAATCCTGATTTAGTTGCAATTCCGCCTAACGTTGTAAGGGAAACACTTCCTGATGAACCATTGCCTATAATTGCTCTTATGCTTGTAGGAGAGTCAATGTAAAATGTGGAAACGGTAGTTCCACCAAAACTTATTGCGGTAGCGTTGGAAAAATTAGTCCCCGTAATTGTAACTGTTGCACCTTGAGCAGCAAGGATTGGTGAAAACGAAGTAATCGTTGGAGGTGGTAAAAATGTAAAGCCAGACTTAGTTGCAGTGCCAAAGCTTCCTGTAATACTTACTGAACCTGAAGCTCCTGCACTGACAACTGCCGTGATGCTTGTTGAGTTCACAATTGTGAAGGTAGTGGCAAAAACGCCACCAAAATTTACGGCTGTTATTCCCGAAAAGTTAGTTCCGGTGATGGTGACTATTCCACCTTGAGCCGCAAACGTAGGTGCAAATGATGCGATAGTAGGCGGGCCTAAAAAAGTGAACCCAGACTTAGTCGCAGTGCCAAAACTTCCACTTAAAGTTACCGAACCCGATGCCCCGGAACCGACAACTGCGGTAATTACGGTTGACGAAACAACCACAAACGAAGTTGCAGCAACGCCTCCAAAACTTATTGAAGTTACGCCATTTGTAAAATTGGTGCCAGTGATAGTAACAGTTGTGCCTTCAGCGGCATTTAACGGTGAAAAGGAAGTAATCTCAATTGATGGTGGCAAGAACTCGAAGGCCATGGAAGAAGTCCCGGTGCCAGCTGGGTTCGATACACTCACAAAACCCGAGGAGCCTTCACTCACTATTGCAGTTATCCGTGTTGGTGAATCTTCTGTAAAAGAGATTGCTTCAACTCCCCCGAAAGTCACGGAAGATACATCTGATAAATTTGCTCCAATGATTGTTATGTATGAACCAGTAGTACCTGCTGTTGGTGTAAAGGATGAAATCTGGGGAGTGCTATAAAAGATAAAACCTCCCGCTTTTGCATCTCCATCAGGTGATGTCAATAAAATCTCACCGGAAGAACCTGAGCCTACAACTGCTGTTATGGTTGTAGATGATACAATGGAAAATGAACTAGCTTTTGTTCCTCCAAAATAAACATTCGTAACTGAGCTAAGATTAGAACCCGAAATTGTAACTACATCGCCAGCTTTTGCTTTTGTTGGGCTGAAAGAATCGATAATAACTTTATCGGTGTTATAAGGTACAAGGTTCTCTATTAAGTTAATTGTTAATTTATCTCTATCAATTACAAGTAAATCAGGTTTTCCATCTGAAGTAACATCTCCAATTGTTAAAGAAGAAGGCTTATTAGCCTTAAAAACTACCTCGCTTGCAAAAGTTATCGCCCCTGACGTTGCGCTCAAATTCTTTAATATAGAAAAAAGATTGTATTGAAAATCAGCATAAACCAAATCCAATTTGCCGTCTCCGTCCAAATCACCTATTGCCGAGTGGTCACAATTTTTACCCGTGGTAACAATCTTATTTGAAGTTTGGAATGAAATTGAGCCTACATCGCTAATGTTTTGAAATAAAACGATTCCACTGTCTCCAAGCGATGTTACAATCAAATCCATTTTGCCATCGTTATTAAGATCTCCACCTAACAAATCCAATGATATCAGGCCTGGCCCAACCGGATAAGTAGTGGCTCTTTCGAAGTCGATTACACCGACACCGCTGGAAGAATTTCTAAAAACATAAAGAGTTCGTTCACCACCATTTACGGCCACGATGTCGGCTTTTTTGTCTCCATCTAAATCTGTGAGTACAATAGACTGCGCTGAAATTATCGAGACACCAAGAGAATATTCGGCAACTTTATTAAATTTGACATCACCAACGCCAGAGCTAGTGTTTCTGAAAACATGCGCTTTGGCACTAACAGCGTCACTTACCACCAAATCTAAAAATCCATCCGAATCTAAATCAGCCATCTCAACCTTATTGGGTCCAGCAGCATTGGTCAGTGGGTCAATTGTGAATGGAATAGTAACAGCATCGCCAAAGCTTATAGAACCTACTTCGGTGGAGGTATTTCTCAAAATCGTCAATCCTTCCGCAAAGTTTGCTGTAACAATATCGAGGTATCCGTTATTATCTAAATCGGCTATTGCAACGTCAATCGGCTGCACACCAACCGATTGATCTACTCGGTAAGAAAATAACGGAGGTTGATCTTCTGTCAGATTTCGAAATATTGAAATTGTATTTTCACCTTGGTTTGCAACAACCAATTCAGTTAAGCCATCCCCATCCAAATCTGCCAACTTTACCGAGGTAGGATATGCACCGGTACCTATTTCAAGCTTGTTGGCAAATGAACCCGAGCCAATGGTTGACCGTCCGTTAAAAGAGGTTATTGCAGGTGTTGGCGAGTAGGCAATTCTTCCTGCAGCAAGTACCGAGACAGGCTGGTAGGCCGCTCCTGGTGGTACCGTTACATTGAGAGATGTCACCGAACTAGAGTTTACAACTGCTTTAGCACCTCCAAAATAAACAACATTGTCTGTGGGCGTTAATCCAAAATTTGTACCACTCAAAACAACGGTTGCACCTGGTCTATTTATTATAGGTGAAACAGAAGAAATTTTAGGCGGCTGTGCATTAACACCTAATTGCAAAAAAACAAAAATAAAAAGAAGGAGTATTATCCTTGATTTCCCAGTCAACTCGTATTTTGGTGACCGTTCACCCATCGAAAAATTAGCGAATGCAAAGAACATTATTCAATTATCGAGCTTGAAAAAATAAATGATTTAAAATCACGGCTTCTAAAAAATCCAAAAAACACAGTGGGTCGATAGGCATTAAGTTTCTAAGCAAAAATAAATAACCCGTGTAAAGCAAACAAATTAACATGGGAAATGATAATCTTTAAATTAAAAAGTCCTGAAAAATTCAGGACTTTTTAATTTAAGTGCCCAGGACTGGACTCGAACCAGCACACCTTACGGCTCTACCACCTCAAAGTAGCGTGTCTGCCAATTTCACCACCTGGGCCTAAAAACAGTCCACAAAAGTAGATGCTTTATCGATATTAGCAAAATAGAATTTGGGTACGAAAATCAGGCGGGAACCTGACGTTTTTTTATAGCAGGAGTTTTTTTAACAGCTAAAAACAAAAATAGGCCATGGAAAGTAATCACGGAGAGTAGGCAAAAGTGTATCATTTTCAGTTCGATTTAGTGAGGCAAAGATCTGGCTTATTCTGTTTCTAGTTCGGCTCAATAAATTAGGCTACTCACTTAAGTAATATTTATATCAGTTTTAAAGAATACCGCGTATGTTTTTCGAGTTATTGTAAATGAAAAAAAAGAATCCGCTAGTGAGTATATTGCGATAAATCTTTTTTATACAAAAAATGGTTAATTATAAAGTGCTAGTTATCATATTTCTACTGATTCAAGTTTCAAGCTTTGCTCAAGATAAAGCTCAGGTTCCGATACCTAGCGACTGGTTCTTACTTGATCCCGAAAAGGATAGTGTGCAAGGTGTAAGTGCAGAGCGAACTTATGAAACTTTGCTAAAAAACCGCCCCTCAAAAACCGTTATCGTAGCCATTATCGATTCTGGAATAGACATCGACCATGAAGATTTGAAAAATGTAATCTGGACCAACGAAAAAGAAATTCCCAAAAATGGCATTGACGATGACAAGAATGGTTATGTTGATGATGTTCATGGCTGGAATTTTATTGGAGGCAAGAGCGGCAACGTGGAAGCCGACACCTATGAGCTCACGCGTGAATACATGCGCCTAAGGGCTATTTACGATGGAAATGAAAAACGAAAGATTCCAAAAAAACAGAAGAAAGAGTTTGAGCAGTATTCAAAAATAAAGATCAAGTATGAAAAGTTAAAGGCAAAAAATCAAGAACAGTATGACCTCTATAACAGCCTCTATTCTAACGTGATGTCGTCTACAGACACGCTTAAAAAAATACTCAAGGTAGAAAAGCTAACACCCGAACTGATCCAAGACTTTACCACAAATGAGCCTTCGCTATTGTTAGCCAAAGCATTTTTATTGAATCTCTATAAAAATGTAGACGAGAACACCGAGATCGACACTTTTTACTCACAATTAAAAGAAGCCATAGATTACTATTCTGTAATTGTAAAGTATGGTTATAATACTGAATTCGATTCGCGGAAAATTATCGGTGACGATTATTCCAACTTATATCAGAAAGGCTATGGCAATAATGATGTAAAGGGGCCCGATGCGACACACGGTACGCACGTGGCAGGTATTGTTGCTGCCGATCGGAAAAACGCCATTGGAATAAAAGGAATAGCAGACAATGTGAAAATTATGCCGGTGCGCGCTGTGCCAAATGGAGATGAGCGCGACAAAGATATAGCGAACGCGATTCTTTACGCGGTCGACAACGGAGCTCAAGTAATAAATATGAGTTTTGGGAAATCCTTCTCTCCTGAAAAAGTAGCAGTTGATAAAGCCGTAAAATATGCTGAGCAAAATGGTGTGTTGTTAGTTCATGCGGCTGGCAATGATGGCGATGATAATGATGTGGAAGCCAATTTTCCAAGTCGGTTTTACCTCAATGGCAAAGAAGCTCAAAATTGGTTAGAAATTGGGGCTTCTGCCTGGGGGAAAGACAACGAGTTTATCGGTGCTTTTTCCAACTACGGAAAGAAAACGGTCGATCTCTTTGCCCCCGGAGTAGAGATTTATAGCACAACGCCAGATAACACCTATAAAGAAGAAAGCGGCACCAGCATGGCAAGCCCCTCAACCACTGGAGTTGCAGCGCTTTTGCTGTCGTATTTCCCCGAGCTTACTACCAGCGAACTAAAAGATATTCTAAAAAAGTCGACCCGGAAATTTGATGGCTTGAAGGTGAAAAAACCGGGAACGGAAACAAAAGTCTATTTTAGTGATCTGAGCAGCAGTGGTGGAATTGTAAACGCCTTTGAGGCCGTGAAGATGGCACAAAAAATTAAGCCGACTTTGCTAAAAAAGTAAGATCAATTCCGGGCCGTGTTATCGATAGACTTCCTTACGAGCTTTGAAATACGAACCATTTCAGCGGGATTCGCAGTAGAGAAAATAATCTGATCCGCTTTTAATACGTGACTTGAATAGACCTCGGTTTCGTTTACTTCTGGCACATTTGAAACCCAAACACTGCGCATCTGAACCAGTTGATAACAATCGTCAAACAAATTATATACTATGATTGGATAAACCGAATCCTCTAGCAAATCAAAAATATAAAGAAAGACTGGGTGATCAAACAACTGGCTGCCCTGTAAATGAGGCACTAGGTTAGCATCGAAAAACTCGTAGCGTAGCAGACAAGTATCACGCCCCTCTTCGTTAAACAATTTTTGAAGTAACTCCAGCTTTTCGGTTAAAACGCTTAGTGGAAAAGAAAGACCATCAAGTTCCGTTATTCTCTTCCAGGTTTGAACTACCATATGCCAATATTCCTGCGCCTCTTTTCCGATATCTAATTTATAATCAAACTGTTTATAGCCAGGCACAAAATAGCCTGGATAGAAGTAACTCAGGTGCAGCTCTTGGCAATAGATCATTTTCAAATAGATCAAAAACTTTCCTAGGCTGTACTTTTTGTAGTCGTGATTATAAAAGCAACTTATTCCTTGTGCACTTTCCTTTCCTAGATCAAAAATACCACATGCTATTAACCGATCTTTATCATATACATTTACCTCGTAGGTATTGTAAATGTTATTAGTACTTTGCCCAAATAACAGTTGGTGTAGTGTTGCCGATCCGTCAAATTCAACACCCTCTTTATATTTTTGAAAAAGTTGGGCGTGTTGATCGGAATAGGTAGCTCTCCTGATCTCGGTTCTGAACTGCTTATTGCGTTTAAACAATTTTACCTGAACAGAATCGTACTTCCATTTTTTTAAGTCAACGCGAAGCCAAATGGCATTGTAAAGCTGATTTTTAAAACACAGAAATTGGGTGGTAAAGATGGTTTGCCCCATGCGAAACCAACCATTTGCCAAATATGTGTCCAACTCTTCTGGCAGTATCGAGCTGGGCGATTCAGCGTGAACAAACATTTTTTATATTTTTTCAAAGATAAATATTTCAATACTTTTATTTGAGAACCGTAGCAAATGGCAACATCTCCTTTAAAAAAAAGAATATTTGTGAAGCAATAACCAGATATTAGCGGCAAAGCGGCCGTAGCGAGAAAACGAGTACAAATTAAAAACAGCAAGCCTATGAAACTTTCCTTCAAAATAAACAATGAACCTAAAACAGTAGATGTGCCAGATAACATGCCTTTACTTTGGGTAGTGCGCGATGTATTAGGTTTGAAAGGGACTAAGTTTGGTTGCGGGCAGGCCATGTGTGGTGCTTGTACCTTGCATGTAAATGGTGAGGCAGTGCGTTCGTGTTCGTATGCAGCAAAGTTCGCAGACGGAAAAAATATTACAACCATTGAAGGCCTGGTTTCTGGAGATAAACTCCACGCGGTGCAACAAGCTTGGCTCGTTGAAAAGGTGCCACAATGCGGATATTGCCAGCCCGGCTTTATCATGGCAACTGCCAGCCTTTTGGAAAAAATCCCAAGTCCGACAGACGAGGAAATTAATGACAATATCACCAATATTTGCAGGTGCGGAACCTATTATAGAATCCGCAAAGCCATTCACCGTGCAGTGGAACTTAATAAAGTCAACCTTTAGCCAGCATTTTTATGAATCGAAGAAAATTTTTGATCCGCACAGGTATAGGGGTTGGTGTAACCGTTGGTATGGCCTTGCTTGCCAAAGCATCCCCTCTGGTCTTAGCGTCCGCTAAGACCTCTAACCTTTGAGCGTCCGCTCATGCTCAGTCAAGTTAATACAATTGTTGGTAATGTACTGAAAAATAGTTGGTGACTTTGATGCGATAATTTGTTAAAACTAGCGCGTCAGCCTGAAGAGGAATCAAGCTCTGCTGGAGAGCAACTTGTCAGCAATAAGGTTGATGCTTATACGAAAAAAGAGGGCTGATCATTTGTTTGGTCAGCCCTACTTTTTCCTGAGTTCCTCGCTGGGACACCCGGCAACGGTTTTAGATGTTGAATAATTTTAACAGGTTTTGTTGTTCGGTGTTAGGCAGCTATAATCTTGATTCCTTTAGCTTTGAATAAGGCGTGATGATGGTGATCTGGTAAATGGTTTTCAGGATATCGATGGCTTTCTCTGGGCT
>JAIYCV010000015.1 GCA_027487845.1 Flammeovirgaceae bacterium | reverse complement strand
TACTTGACGAAGAGCTTCTTGTTTAAACTGATCATCATACTTACGAGGTCGGTTTTTCTTTTCCATAGAAACACAAATTTATGTCATATTTGTGTCCGGATTTATTAGACCATCTCAGAGAACATCCACCAATTTATCTTTTGATTTAAAGTTGAAAGGATATAAAAGAGACGGTTTAAAATAAATCAAATCACCGAGTTGATCTTTTGCGTATAACGTTATTTTGTAAACTCCACCAAGGGAGACAATCTCTACATCTTTAATGTTTTCAAGCGGTATGAGTATATCTTGATTTTTTTGGATGACATATAAAAACTCGTCATCAAATTCTACGTGGAATACTTTGCTATTTACTGACAACCAAATCCAAACGACATTTAACCAAGTTAATGGCATCAAGAAATTCAAATAATTTCCATTCTCCTTAAATGTATAATAGCTGCTAACAAAGTAACCTACGATGAAGCTCAGAATAACAAAGGCTGTTCCAAACTTATAAAATTTCAAAAACCTGGTAGAAAGGTTCTTAATTCTTGATTTCGGTTTTGCTGATCCCATGGAAGCCATATCTTTACAATAAACAAATAAACGCATTTTATGCAAAAAATTGCAGTAATCGGATCTGGAACGATGGGTAACGGAATAGCCCATGTGGTGGCTCAATATGGGTACTCGGTAACACTGATCGACATTAATGAAGCTTCCCTTGCCAAGGGGCTGGCTACCATAGAAAAAAACTTAACCCGCCAAGTAGAGAAAGCAACCATTACGGCAGCAGTTAAAGAAAGCGCATTGGCAAACATCGTTACGGCAACGTCAGTGAAAGTAGGTGTTGACAACGCTGATTTAGTAATTGAAGCCGCCACCGAAAACGAAACAATTAAACTTAGTCTGTTTAAAGAAATAGACGAGTATGCTCCTGCCTCGGCCATTCTGGCATCCAACACGTCTTCCATCTCCATCACAAAAATAGCATCCGCTACCAAGCGACCAGAAAAGGTGATTGGCATGCACTTTATGAACCCCGTGCCCTTGATGAAGTTGGTGGAAGTAATCCGTGGCTATTCTACCAGCGATGAAACCACCACACAGGTTTTTGAGCTGTCTAAAAAACTAGAAAAAATTCCGGTGGAAGTAAATGACTATCCTGGCTTTGTAGCCAACCGCATTTTAATGCCTATGATTAACGAGGCCATCTATTCATTATACGAGGGTGTGGCGGGGGTTTCTGAAATTGACACCGTTATGAAACTTGGCATGGCTCACCCTATGGGGCCGTTGCAATTGGCCGATTTTATCGGGTTGGATGTTTGCCTGTCTATCTTACAGGTTCTTCACAGCGGTTTTGGAAATCCAAAATATGCACCTTGTCCTTTATTGGTCAACATGGTTCAGGCAGGCAGTAAAGGTGTGAAAACCGGGCAAGGGTTTTACCAATACACGGCAGGAAGCAAAGAATTGCGGGTAGCTGACCGGTTTAGGAAATAAAACAAAGCTTATCCCAAAAAAGACCTTCTTCAGGTTGTTTTGGCATTTCCGAAGCTCAGAAAGTAGGTCACAAAGTTGTTTTGAGCTTTCTGAACGTCAGAAAATAGGTCTCAGGCTTGTTTTAGGCTTTCTGAGGCTCAGAAAGCAGGTCACCCTTTTGTTTTAGGATTTCTGAAGCTCAGAAAGTAGGTCTCAATCTTGTTTGAAGCTTTCTGAATCGCAGAAAATAAGTCTCAGGTTTGTTTTGAGCTGTCGTAGGCTTCAGCAAGTAGATCTAAAACCTTAACGGCACATACCCTTTCATCATATGTGTGGTCATGGTGGTAATCATAGAGGTGGCGATTTTAACTTCTGGCGCAAGTTTGTTATGATCTACTTCACGGTTTATCAGCGACTGACCGCAAACAAACATCTTTATACCAGCAGCTTGTAACTCTTTGAAAAGCTCAAGATTCGGGTTATTCACTTTGTATTTTGCTTTGAAGGCCTCGTTATTCATTACTGCATAGGTTGCCTCACCATGAATAACTATAACGACATCTAAATGATCAAAGGGTACACCGCCCATCACGTGAAGATTTATTAAGCGCGCACTGTTGTTCAATGCCCAATTTACTTCCTCGGGCTTGTTGCGCATGTCTTGTACTTCAATAACTATTTTATAGAACAAAGAAGGATCGGGCTTTTCTACAGCATAAGGAATTTCAAAAACGCCTCCGAATTTTTTAATGATCGGATTGACTCGTGGTGGTTCTTGCGCAAAAGCGAAGCAACTAACTAACAACAATGCGAAAGCGAACGAATTTTTTTGTATCATAGATGGTCTTTTAAAATATTCAATCCGGCTATCAAGATAAGCAAGGCCGTAATTCTTTTTATATAGATGGGATTAAATTTTCTCGCTCCGAGTCGGGAACCAATTTGCCCGCCAACAAAAACAGCCGCCAGCAAAGGAAGCAAAAACGATAACTTCATTTCAGGAACTCCCCGATAAAACTGACCAGCCAAGCCGCTAATGGAGTTAACGAGAATAAACACACTGGCCAAGGCTGAAATCTTCTTTGCGTCTGACCACCTGAAAAAATGTAAGACAGGCGAAAGAAAAATTCCTCCGCCAATGCCCACCAAGCCAGAAAGCAACCCAATGCAAAAGCCAAGTAGTGCCTTGATAGAATTCCTTTCAGGAATTGCTGTCTTACTTGCTACAACATTTTCTTCCGGCTGAAACCAAAGTAAAAAAGGAACTAGTATCAATGTAAATCCTAGAAGAACAAAAAAAGTATGCTCTTTGATTGGCCAAAGGCCACCGATGTATGCTGCCGGCACACTACTAATCAAATAAGGCCACACATCTTTAAAATGAAGTTTACCTTCTTTGTAAAAAATGATGGCGCCCCCAGTAACAACGATAATATTACAAAACAATGCTGTCGATCGTATAACAGGAAATGCAACTGAAAAGATACTTAAGGCCAGCAAAGCCAGATAGCTGCTGCCTCCGCCAAAGCCAACTGACGAGTAAACCAAGGCGATGATGAAAAAGCAAATAATCAAAATAACTTGATCTGCCATTTTTTAATCCTTCAAAAGGTCAATCACTTCTTGCCTTAAAACTGGGATATCCTGAATAATGATTTTCCAAACCAGATTATTATCGACCGAATCATACGAATGGATTACATGATTCCGAAAAGAAATAATTTGCCGTGCACGGGATAATGGGAAGTCTTTGTCTGTTTTTAAAATTCGATTTACGGCCTCCCCGATTATTTCTAATTCACGTTCAGTAGCTCTTCTTGAAGTTGGCCGCTGTGTGTAAAGCTGAAAGTCTCTTTTATGATCAAGATGAATATCAATACCCTCGATCGCCATCAAGATATCAAGTAGCGACTTTTTAATTGGATCGCTCATATAAAACGACTTTCGAATTATTGATGGCTTTTATTAAATAGGGATTCTTTAACGAAAGCTCTGTAACCAAATCTACTTTGCGGTCAAACAAGGCTTCCAGTTTGTCGACTAAAGAAAAATAATGTTCGCCATATAGGACAGGATCCAATCCATCTTTGAATGAAACCAGCAAATCAATATCGCTGGCTTTATTAAAATGTTCAGTAACAACTGACCCAAACGCATAAGCCTTTGCAACTTGATGTTCTTCAAAAAGCTCAGCTATTTCGTGCAATTTAGCTTGTAACAAAATATTCATAAAGCAAGATAATAAATAATGGCGTTATCAATAAGTTTACTATCTCAATCTTATTTGATTCTAATTTGTTAACCTCCAATTGTCGACATGGATTCTATTGCAGGATGTAATGTCCGTTTAGCCTCCGCCTCAAAACCATCTTTAGCCCGATGACTAAAGGCATTCATTAGTTCCCGGATAACTTCATCATCACTAGCACCAGCCCTAAAAAGAGTTTTGATATTCAACACACCATCGTCATACAAACAGGTTTTCAAAACACCTTGAGCAGTCACACGAATACGATTACACGTGCCGCAGAACGTTCTGCTAAAAGCCGCAATCACACCGATGTTTCCAACATACCCCGGAACCTGATAATGATAGGCTGTTGAATTGTTGGGATCGCTCATTCTTACAAGCTTTCCAAAATGCTCTTCCAAATGAGCTACTATTTTTTTGTACGTCCAGGTTAAAACAGGGTAATGATTACCCTCGCCATTAAATGGCATCTCTTCAATAAAGCGAACTGATATGGGGTAGTTGCGCGTGAGCTCCACCATTGGAATCAAATCTTCAATATTTTTTCCTTCCATCACCACCGCATTGATCTTTACTGGAATACCATGTTTCATTAACAACTCAAATGTTTTCCAAGTACTGACAAATTCATCTCTTCGAGTGATTTTAAAAAAGCGATCGCGATCTAACGTATCCAAACTTAAATTGATAGAACCAATACCCAACGATTTCAATTCTGGAATATAGGGGGCTGTTAAAATACCATTGGTAGTAAGGTGCAACTCTTCGATGCCGTCAACCTGCTTTATTTTCTTTATCAAAGCCATCAGATCGGTTCGCACAAAAGGTTCGCCACCAGTCAGTCTTATTTTCGAAATCCCTAAACTAGCGACAATCGCGATCAATCGCTCTATCTCCTCAAAAGTTAGTAACTCCTTCTTTGGCAAATACTTAATTCCTTCTTCGGGCATACAATAAAAACAGCGCAAATTACACCTGTCGGTAACAGCTAACCGGAGGTAATTAATCGGGCGACCGTGGTTATCGTAGAGGGAAGTTGAATTCATAAATTGATACCTCGAAAGATAGTAATAAAGTTTCATGTCGGTAGTAATGGCCATAGTCAACAGTTGATGATAATATAGCGTATTGCCGTGGACTATGGTCTATTGACAAACGACCGATAAAGACTAACTTTGAACATGCAACTAACAATAAAAACATTTGGCATCACATCCGAGATTATGAGCGGTAAAAATGTAACCATGGAACTAGCCGGAACCACCGTTGCCGATCTTAGAAAAGCGTTATCCGCAAAGTACCCATCGCTCGATAAACTGAACTCACTATTCATTGCTGTCAACCGCGCTTATGCGGAAGATGCTACCACGCTAAAGGAAACGGATGAAATTGCGTTAATACCACCTGTGAGCGGAGGTTGACTTAATTTAAGATTACAGATCATAAATTACAGATTAAAGGCAATTTGAAATCTTCAATTCGAAATTTGAAATAGTAAGTATGATTAAATTAACAGACAAGCCCATCGATGTTTCAAAAGTAATTGAAGCAGCTAAACACCCAACTGCTGGCGGCTTGAATGTGTTTATTGGTACTGTTCGCGATTTTCATAAGCAAAAAAATAAGCGGGTAGTTCGGTTGGAATTTGAAGCCTACGAACCCATGGCCATTACTGAGATTCAAAAAATAGCAGCAGTTGCCATCGACAGGTGGGATATTAAGGCGTGGGCGATCAGCCATAGCCTAGCGAAGCTTAACGTGGGCGAAGTGGCTGTTGTTATTGCCGTGTCCACTGCTCATCGAAAAGCTTCCTTTGAGGCATGTCAATTTATTATCGATCAACTAAAAGAAAAAGTACCCATCTGGAAAAAAGAAATTTTTGAAGATGGTGAAGAATGGGTGAGCGCTCATCCTTAATTTTGATCTAAGACTTAAGATTTTAAAATTCGGGAATTATGAAAAAGAACATCGTCATTGCTTTACTGATTGCAGTAACAATTTGTTCCGTGATTTTTGCGATGTTCCAAACTACAGAAGCAAAGAAACAAGAGCGGTTAGCCATTGCCATACAGGAGTTAGCTATACAAAATGAAATGAAGGCAATAAAGGAAAAAGAAGCTGCGGATATTGCTCGGAAGGAAGCAGTGAGGCAGAAAGAATTAGCCGAAGCTTCTCGGCATCACACCATCAATGAAATAGATAATTCTAAAAAGTTATTAGAAAGTTGTCAGGCAAAATTAAAAGTTGCTCAACAAAAAGCGGAAGAAGAAAGAATAAAGACAGCGGCTGCCGAGAAGGAAGCTAATCGACAGAGAACGATGGCTTTGGCAAGTGCCCAAGAAGCAATGAAGCAAACAAGACTGGCCGAACAGCACGCCAAGCAAATGGCGCAAGCTGTTAAAGACGCTGAGGAATCCAAGAAGTTGGCAGAAGCTGAGTTAGAAAAGCTGAAGAAAAAGAATTAATTTTTACGAACCCTCCACCTCTCTCCTATACACTTCCATATCAATTTCATTTTCGCTTTTGGCGATGATGACTGTTGCTACCGTGTTGCCAATCAGGTTGGTAATGCTGCGGGCCTCACTCATAAAACGATCCACGCCCAGCAACAAAGCCAAGCCTTCCACCGGAATAATTTGCATGGCCGATAAAGTAGATGCAAGAACAATAAATCCACCACCCGTTACAGTCGCAGCCCCCTTACTGGTAATCATCAATACGCCTAAAATAGTCAACTGCTGCCCAACCGAAAGATCTACGTGAAATACCTGGGCTAAGAAGATAACTGCCATGCTCAAGTAAATGGTAGTGCCATCTAAATTGAATGAATATCCCGTGGGCACAATTAAACCCACCACACTTTTCTTGCAGCCTGCCATCTCCAACCGCTCCATTAAACTAGGCAAAGCGCTTTCGCTGGAGGAGGTGCCCAGCACCAACAAGATTTCATTTCTAATGTATACCAGCAGTTTCCAAAGACTAAAACCAAAATACTTTGCTATTAAACCCAACACCACAAAAATAAAAACGGCCATGGTGAGGTACACACATACCATCAACTTCCCCAACGGCAATAGTGCACTTAGTCCAAACTTGCCTACTGTATAAGCAATTCCTGCAAAGGCCCCAAGCGGTGCCAGTTTCATCACCATCTTCATTGCCTGAAACATGGCCTTCGATAAGTAATCAAATCCGAGAAGCAAGTTCTCACCTGTTTTGCCGAGGCGTGTAATGCCAATGCCTAACAATACGCTGAAAAATAGTATTTGTAAAATATCGCCATCCGCGAAAGCTTTAAAAATATTGGAGGGCACCATGTGCGAAATAAATTCGCCCCACTTCATTTCATTTGCTTTTTCGGTGTATTGGGAAACCGAAGCCGAATCTAATTCCGGTAACTGAAAGCCAGCGCCAGGTTTTAGCACGTTGGCAACCACCAAGCCAATCACCAGTGCAAGTGTGGTTACAATCTCAAAATACAACAACCCCTTCCCTCCTACTCGCCCTACCTTTTTAAGATCGCCCACACCGGCAATACCCAATACAATGGTCAAAAAGATAATCGGAGCAATTAACATCTTGATCATGTTGATAAATGTATCGCTGACGAGTTTTGCTGTAGGTGTAAAGCCCGGAAAAACATACCCTACCACTACGCCCAGCGCAATGGCAATGAGTACTTGAACGTATAGGGTTTTAAGTATTTTCATCTTCTCTTTCTTTTTTTACCGCAAAGACGCTGAGGTTCGCGGAGCTAAATACTCTGCGCTTCTTTGCGAACTTCGCGGTTTAAATTATTTTCTTTTAAAGCTCAAAAAAACATACCCATACTACGTCTTCTCTTTCTTTTTTTTCAGCAAAGGAACGCTGAGGTTCGCGGAGCTAAATACTCTGCGTTTCTTTGCGACTTTGCGGTTTAAATTATTTTCCTTTAAAGCTCAAAAAAACATACCCCACCACTACGTCTTCTCTTTCCTTTTTTTTTAGCAAAGGAACGCTGAGGTCCGCGGAGATAAATACTCTGCGTTTCTTTGCGACTTTGCGGTTTAAATCATTTT
>JAIYCV010000036.1 GCA_027487845.1 Flammeovirgaceae bacterium | reverse complement strand
GTCTTTTCCATAAACAAAAAAAGTTTAGTGAAACCACTTTCACTAAACTCCTTGTAACTATATGATTGTCAATGCCCCCAACGGGGTGTCACCAACTATTTTTCAGTAATATGCCAAATCTAAAAAAAAGGTCTCAGAAGCTCTGAGACCTTTTTTGTGTAGCGTTTGCTTAATTTAATTTTTACCCATTTTCTCCATTTCTTTCTCAAAAGTTTCTTTAAACTTCTGATAATCGTAATCGATCTTCAGCTTATCATCTGACGAAAGACGTTCGTTGTATTTCTTCACTAGATCATCGGCCGAAAGTTCAATTGCAATATAGGTTTTGTAATTCCCTTCCTTGGTTTGCACAAGTTTCTCGCAAATAGTTCTGATTCCAGACAACGTTTGATTTACAACCTCTCTATTTAAGCTCTCAAACTTTTGCTCTAATTCTTCCTTCTTGTTTAGTGCGGTAGAATTTGTATAGTTATCAGTAACAGTTTTGACGGTGGTTTGGATTGCTGAAGCTAACTCATTCCGCGCATTTGTTAATGCTTTTGATTTTGAAGTTACTTGATCCATGCTCTCACCAATGGAATTAGCTCGGAATACTTTGCTTGTGGTGAAATAGTCAGGGCCTGAACAAGGAACGATTACCTCCTTTTCTCCAGCAGGAGCTTTGTCCTTACTGCTTTTACATCCGCCAATAATAACCATTGCAATAGCAATAGCTAGAAACGAGAAATTGATTACTTTTTTCATAGTTTTTGTTTACTTTATGTTGCAAGTTAATGATTGCAATTTATAGGCCAAATCTTAAAAATGCGAATTGGTTTACTGCAATATGGAATTCAAAAGCAGTGGCATTTTATCTTTCTCCAATATTTCAAGGCTCTTATTATACGCTTCCTGACTTGAGCGATCGTAGTCCAAGCTGAACCCTTTTATTCTATCCAAGGTGGTTGAATAAATCTCCTTGTTATCCCTTGCCAACACAACTTTAATTATAGCAGTAACATAGGTAATGTAGATACTCCCAGAAACGGCCCCTTTTTCGGCATCCGCGGTAATATCCATCAAAAATTGAGCTTTTTGCTTCTCTGGTGTAATCTCAAAGCCAGCATTTGTCATGAAGTTCTTAATTCGGTTGGTTAGCTGTTGATTTGATTTCTCGACACCAAACGTTTTCTCCAAAGAAGAAATGTAAATCAGTGGCCGTACTACTTTTAGAATTAGATTAGCCGATGGTACATTTAACTGTTTGACCAAAAGCGAGGCAACGGCAGAAGAATCGCTACCTAAGAATGAAAGCAAGTTTATACTCACCTTGACTGTTTGCTCCACATCTTTGGCGCTAATTTTAGTCACCAATATTTTCGCTTCGCCTTTCAAGTTGGTGGAATAGGTTGGATAAACGACCCCAGCTCCTTTTTCAAAACGCGCAGACAATGGTAGCCCCGAAACAAGTTTTTCTTTGCTAAAAGCTTTTGCAACCGCATTGATTTCACTTTCAGCAATCCTTCTATTTACCAATAGTTCGGCAGGGTTAACCTTGATTTGAATTTTATCCAACAACAGTTGAATGTTGGTAATAATCTCATTGGTCAATAAAATGGTATTACCCTCGAAATCAAGTTGAATGGGCTCTGCTAAATATTTTTCAATTGCCACAAAACCTTGAAAATAAAAATTGAGGCCTTGTACCAAATCCCCAGCCCGTTCAGCCTGTTTTGCTTTTGTGAAAAAATCCAGTGCCTTGCTTACCGCATTTCGCTTTAGTTCATCTTTTATTTCTTTGTATCGTTGCTTCGACAATCTATAATACACCCAGTAGTTTCGGTCATCTTGCCAAGAATCTACCTGTTCAAATTCCTGAATATCGTCTGTGGCTTTGGTTTGAATGATCTTCTCATAACTCTCTTGAAAACTTTTGTTGGCATCCAGCTTACTTAAAATGGAAGTTCCGGACACGGTAACTTTAATTTCGGAAACGAGGTCTTCCAACGCACTTTTCTTTGCTTTTTGGAGATAATCATTTGCTTCGGCTTTTGAACTGTGCCCAATTCCAACAAAATAGAGGCTTCCCTGGGGCTTTAGCTCTAACCAACTTGGTTTAGGATTTAGCTCTTTTTGCTTAGCTGTTTTTGTTGCACTAGGACTGCAACCCACTGCAATCAAAAGAATGAAAATTACGCGTTTCACAAACTATTGTATATTTAGATTCGTTTCAACTAGATTCGTGCCAATTTAAGATGAATAATGGGGAACGAGTCATTCAGAGTACAATTAATTTAGTAACTTTAACCTAAGAAGTTCAATTATGAAAAAGTTAATATCATTTTTTTCGCTTGTCCTTTTTTTAATGGGTTGCCAGAAAAACGAGGTGGTGTCTGAATTTACGGGGAATGAAACTAAATATGCGTTGGTTCAAGCGTCAAATTATTCAATAAATGGAACAGTTACGCTGAAGGAACGAAAAGATGGCTCAACAACTGTATCCGTAGAATTAGAGGGTACGCAAGGCGAGGCCAAATTTCCGGTTCATCTTCACTTGGGCGATGTTTCAACACCAAAGGCAGATATTGCTGCTATACTCAACCCAGTTGCTGCTGCCCAAGGCAAAAGCGAGACTGTCCTTACAAAACTCGCAGATGAGTCCAGCGTCAACTATCAACAATTGATTTCGTTAAATGCGTGCATAAAAATACATTTATCCGATACGGGTGCCGAAAGAGATATTGTTTTAGCTGGTGGAAACATTGGTAAGTCGGCAACTTCTGCAAGCTCAACTGGCAGGGTTGGATTTGCTGAATGCAAAAGTGAGTAGCCTAACCTGGACAGTCCATCATAAAAAAAGCCAGCAGAAGCTGGCTTTTTTTATTTTCGTTAGGGAATAGTTCCTTATACGTATTGATTCAGCATTACTGGCATTACCAACATAAGAATATCCTCATCTTTATCTTTCTCGGCTGGTGTAATAAGTCCAGCTTTATTGGGTGCTGTCATCCCCAATCGGATTTGTTCTGTTTGCAAATTGCTAAGCATTTCTATGATAAACCGCGCGTTAAATCCAATCTCTATGTCTTCCCCTTCGTGTTCACACGAAAGTCTTTCATTCGCTTCATTAGAGAAATCTAAATCTTCCGCTGAAACTTGTAATTCGCTTCCAGTAATTTTAAGCCTCACCTGATGGGTGGTGCGGTTAGCATAAATTGAAATACGTTTTAACGAACTCAAAAAGTCTACCCGATTGATAACCATTTTGATAGTGCTTGAAGCAGGAATCACATTCTCATAATCGGGATAACGCTCATCAATCAAGCGGCAAATCATACGGATGTTTCCGAATTTGAAGAAAGCGTTCGATAGGTTGAAATCAATGCTCACATCGGTGTTATCGCTAGGTAACGTTGCCTTTAAAATAGTTAGTGCTTTTCTGGGGATAATAATCGCGTTGGCAGTTTCCGATTTTACGTCTGATCTTCTGTAGCGCACCAGACGATGGCCGTCAGTAGCAACAAAAGTTGTATTCTTCTCGCCAAGATTAACATAAACGCCCGTCATTGCTGGACGAAGTTCATCGCTGCTGGTAGCAAAAATGCTATTGTTGATCGCTTTCGCCAACACATCGGAAGAAACAGAAGCTGAAAAATCATTTGAAACGGATGGTACTTTGGGGAAATCGGTAGCATTCTCACCTGCCAACTTGTATCGGCCGTTATCGGAGCTAATTTCAATACTGTAGCTTGTCTGATCGATTGAAAATGTCACTGGCTGATCTGGCAAGTTCTTCAACGTATCCAACAAAATACGGGCGGGAACAGCTATACTGCCTTTTTCCTTCGATTCTATGGTAATTTCGGTGATCATAGAAGTCTGAAGATCGGAAGCGGTTACCGTTAAATTAGCCTTGTCGATTTCAAAAAGAAAATTTTCTAGAATAGGAACAACAGGGTTGCTGGTAATTACCCCATTAATGTTGGTAAGCTGCTTTAATAAATAGCTTGAGTTTACGATGAACTTCATTCTAAATCAGTGGTTTGTATTGAAAGTCGGTAAAGTTAATGGTCAGGGGGCAATAGTCAATAGACGGATGCATAAATTACTCCCGTTTCTTGAAATAGTCTTTTGTTTTAGCAATTCTGAAAATCTTAGTCTTATCAAAAAGTAAAAGAAGGCTGTCATTTGATACCCCAGCTAGTTGAGGTTGCCCCAATTTCCATTGTTTCACCTCCAATTTGAACTTTCGTGAGGCGATGTCAGAAACAATTAACTCAAGACTAGTGAGTTTCATAAATAGCGTATCGACAGGTGGTTTTTCGCCTACCTTCACTATCTGGTCCGCTTCTAGGCTATACAAATCATCTACAAATCGGCTCAATCGCGTAGTATCGGTAACCTCTACGTCTTCAATACTCAATAACTTTTGGCGCAAATTGATTTTAAAATCGCGTTTTGGCTCTGCGGGATACCTGACCGAAATGTCTTTCAAATTGCGCCAGTTAAAATTGAAAACGCGCTTGTCTCTCCAACCGTTCTCATCCAATTGAAAAACCTGAGAAGGATCTACGCGATAACCAGGAATGGTCACTAAATAAGGTAGTTCGCTATTCTGTTGAAAATAAGTTTGAGTGTGGTCGAAATTGGAACCAGCATAAAATTCCTTTTTTAGGTCTTGTCCTTCAAACAAGCTCACTTTGGTGCCGCTGCTTTGGAGCGATTTTGAGATAGAGTCTTTGAGCGTTTCGCTTGCTGGTCGTTTAGGTGCTATTTGCAAAAGCGTAGCAAACAATACTTTCACCAGTTGCCGATCAGCGGGGTATTTGTTATTTACGTTCCAAGAGGTGCCATCGTAACTGACTATCACTTTTTCGCCAGCCGATTCAAAAACAACCCTGTTGATTTTGGTTTGATCCTCGACTTGAAACATCTTTTTATCCAGTTCAAACTGTCCGTCCGTTCTTGAAAGGAAATAGGCGATGATAGTAATTACCGAAAGCAGTAGGAGGGAAAATAGTAGCTGTTTGTTCCTGGCGGATTGCATTTTCAAAAATTAGCGTATTTTCTTTTTCGCGTCATCGCCCTGAGTATTCCAAAAATAACAAGTAAAACGATGGGCACCACCAAGTTGAGCGACTGCCAATAAACTCTTTCCTTTTTAAGCTTTTCTTTATCGAGCGGTCGTATCTTCACTTCTTTCGTGCGAGCGGTTATCAGGCCATTTTCATCAGTCAAGTAGGCAACCATATTCAAAAGGAGATCTTGATTAGAATAGGTATAGCCTGAAAACAAATCTTTACCCAACAATTGTGCTTGGTTGTTGCGGGGGTTTACTTCGTTGCGGGCAATGTCGCCATCGGCAACTACAATAAGTTTGGTAGGTTTACTTGAAGATTTAAACCCAGTAGAATCGGTTCCTTCCGGGAGAAAACGATTTTTATACAGACTTGTAAATTGGCCTTCTAGTAAATAGGCTACTGGTATTTGCCCCCCCACAAAACTCTCGGGTTTTGTTTTTCTTAAATCGTCAATACCCACTTTTATTGGGTTACCCAACTTGCGTGTGAATTGCGATGTAAATAAAAGCGGAGTCTTCTTAACCCCGATTGCCTTCACGGTATCGATACTACTTGCAAACCGCAGAAGTGTTGCGTCCATGTTTTTGGTGATTGAGTTATCGGTGTAATGATTGATAAGCGGAAAAAAGGGCCACTCCATTTGCATGATCTCAGGGCGATCGCTCACCTTGCCAATCACCACTGGATACTTAGCAGCAAAACGGTCTTGCACTAAATCTTGATTGATACGCACACCGTATTTGAAGAGTTGATCTTCTAAATTGGTTTCAATAGATCTGGCAAAGTAGTTTTCGAGCGAGGCACTGTCCATGTTCGCTTCCATGCGATCGAGCATAAACAACACCTTGCCCCCATTCATAATGTATTGATCAAGCGAAAGCTTTTCAGGCTCGGAAAAAACTCGCATCGGTTTGGCGATTATGAGTGCATTGTAATTGAGGATTGATTTCTTCTTGGCGAGATTCACCTTAAAAACATTGTATTGCTCAAACAGCGCGTTGTTAAAACTGGCAAATTTCAGGGTATCAAGTTCGCCATGCCCCATCACTAACCCAATTTTTTTGCGATTCACATTTATTATTTTGTGAATGGCGTTGGCAAGTTCAAATTCTACTCCCTCTATTGACTGATTAAGTACTTCTTGGGAGGTTGTTGCCAATTTACTTTTAAAAAGCATGACGCCATTTTCAAAACCACCGTAAGAAATTACCGCGCCTGGAAAGACGATCTTTTCCACCCGCTCTCCGTCCTTGGTATCGATCACGCGCATCCCACTAACACCTTTCTGCGCCAAGCCCGCTTGAAATTCGTTGCGTGCTTTTTCACTTGCCGCTGTCGCGGGATCGGTAACCGTAAACTGAACTTTATTGTGCGAATAAATTTTAAACTCTTCCAGTGTTTCTAAAATGGATTTTTGAAACCGCTTAAACCCCGGATTTAGCTCACCCGCCAGGTACACTTCCACAAAAACTTCGTCATCTAATTCGTTCAACAATTGCTTCGTTGCCGGTTTAATGGTGTATCTTTTTTCTTCCGTTAAATCAATGCGGAAAAAATAAAGGGACGCCATAATGTTGAGCAAAACCAATAAAACCAGCCCGTTGGCAAACAATAGCCAATCACCTGTTTTTCTGCTCGCCATGAGTCGCTTTACTTCCATTGCCTGCTGCCGATAGTAAGTTTTGTGAGTAGCACCATGAAGGTTGCCACGCTAAAAAAATAAAGTAAGTCACGACTATCAATCAATCCTCTACTGATGGACTCATAGTGAAACAAGATACCGAGCTGCCTGATGAATAGTGCCTGCTGGCCGAAAACAGGTATGGAGGAAAAGGAATCGAAACCATTGTAAAAAATGAAACAGAGAAAGGCCGAGAGAATAAAAGCAACTATTTGATTGGATGTCAGCGCGGACGCCAATATGCCGATGGTGCAAAACACCCCACCCAGTAGCATCAATCCAATAAATGAACCGATTGCGCCAGGCGTATCAATGTTACCAACCGGGTTGCCCAGTTGATATACAGAATAATAATAAGTAACGGTAGGCAACAAGGAAATAATAACCAATGCAAAGGCTGCTAAGAACTTGCCCAAAATAATCTCCAGATCAGTTACAGGACGGGTGAACAGCAACTCCAACGTGCCGAGTTTTTTCTCTTCCGCAAAACTTTTCATGGTAATAGCTGGAATAAGAAAAATGAACACATAAGGGCCAAATGAAAAAAGAGAATCCAAATCGGCATAACCATAGTCTAAGACCGAGGTAGCAGGAAACACCCAAGTAAGCAGGCCTATTGCGATTAAGAAAACACCAATCACGATATAGGCAATTAAAGAATTAAGAAAGCTATTAAATTCCTTTTTAAAGATTTGAATCATACTGTAGACGTTGTCAATTCTTTAAATATGGTTTCCAGCGAACTTTCTTCTTGCTTTAAACCGATCAACGAAAGTTGTTTATCCGCTGCAAAGCGAAATATAGTTGGCCGTATGTCAATACCTTCTTTGGCAGTTAACTTAAACTTGCTTTTGTCCACTTGGTCTGCATTCAAAACGCCTTCAATAGATTTCAGGTCTTCTAACAACACTTCGCCTTCAAACTCCGCCAAAAAAATGATGTGACCTTGCTGGTTTTTTAGGAGTGAATCCAGTGAGTCGTTTGCCACAATTTCCCCTTTGTTTATCACCACCACGCGGTCGCACAGGGCTTTTACTTCTTGCATGATATGCGTGGAAAAAATAACCGTTTTATCTTTGCTGACCGTTTTAATAAGCTTTCTTATTTCAACCAATTGGTTGGGATCTAAACCCGAAGTGGGCTCATCTAAAATCAATACGTTGGGATCATGAATAAGTGCTTGGGCAAGACCCACCCGTTGGCGATACCCCTTCGATAGACTTTCAATCTTTTTATTTTGTTCAAGCGCTAACCCACATAGCACAATCATTTCATTTACTCTTTCCTTTGTTCTGGATGAAGAAAGTCCGGCAATTCGAGCTGCAAATTGCAAGTATTCGCGCACATACATATCCAAATACAACGGATTGTGCTCGGGCAAATAACCAGTGACTCTTCGCGCTTTTAAAGGCTCATTTTGAACATTAAAACCCCCTACCCTAATTGACCCTGCCGTGGGCGGGATATAGGTGGTGGCAATTTTCATAGTAGTGCTTTTACCTGCGCCATTCGGCCCAAGAAAGCCCACAATCTCACCTTCCCTTACAGAAAAAGAAACATTGTTTACAGCCTTCTGTTGGCCATAGACTTTGGTAAGCTGTTGAACTTCGAGCGACATCTATTTTTTGGAAGGTGCAAAAGTAGGGGAAAATGATGGATCGAAAAACTTCAACGAATCGTTAAATGAAACTTCGATTTTAACTTCTCCCCAAAGTTTATCACCTTAAAAGCAAAAGTCAGCAATTGTAAACGATTTGTTAAACCGCCCCAGATAATATGCGGAATAGGAAATCGTTCTTGTCAATACCCGTTCAAATTGCCAAATTTGAAATCGAATTATACACTTAAAGCTATGAGAATTGTTTTTATAGGTTTTTTAGCACTGGTTTCTGCTAACCTTTTCGGCCAAAAGGGTTACAAACTTGGCTTCAAAATAAAGGGTTTAAAAGACACCACAGCCTATCTAGGGCATTATTTTGATGAAAGCACCTATTTGGATGATACCGCCAAGGTGGATAAACAAGGCACTTTTGTTTTCGATGGCAAGAAAACGCTACCACTGGGAGTTTATATGTTGGTAATGGGGCCGAAAGGCAAAATTTCAAAAGTATTTGATTTGGTAGTAGGGAAAGATCAAGATTTCATCTTAGAAACCGACACAAGCGATTACATCGGCCATTTGAAAGTGTCGGGAGACGAAGACAATAAACTGTTTTTCGAAAACATTCGTTTCAATAAAGACCGCCACGATGAGGCCGAGCCTTACATTAAAGTATTGCAAGACAGCACCTTGAAAGAAGACCAAAAGAAATCGGCTAGGGAAGAGTTTCAAAAAATAAATAAAAAAGTATTGTCTTATCAGGATGACCTTATTGCCAAAAGTCCAAATTCTGTTACTGCAAAGTTGATCAAAGCGTCAAAACAAATAGAAATACCAGACCCACCTAAAAAAGCCAACGGAAACATTGACTCCACCTTTCAACTAAGGTACTACAGACAACACTTTTTCGACTATTTTGATGTGGCTGATGATGCGTTGGTTAAAATGCCCAGGCCATTCTATAAGGAAAAAGTAAAGGAGTACTTGGAAAAACTTTTCTTACCGCAGCCCGACACGATTATGAAAGCCATCGATGGGCTGGTGGCCAAGGCAAAGAAAAATCAGGAAACATATAAATTTATGGTGTTCACTTGTTTGGTAACCTATCAAAACCCAGAAATAATGGGGCTCGATGAAGTCTATGTACGTGTTTACGATAAGTATTTTGCCACTGGCGAAATGGACTTCTGGGCTAACGCTCCCTTCAAGAAAAGTATTAAAGAATATGCTGACAAAGTCAGGCGAGCAATGATTGGCAGAGCAGCCCCAAACTTGACGATGCAGGATCAAAACCTTCAACCAAAATCAATTTATGACATAAAAAAGAAGTACACGGTGGTTTTTTTCTTCGACCCTGAGTGTGGTCATTGCCGAAAAGAGTCTCCTAAATTGGTGGAGTTCTATAACAAGAACAAATTAAAATACGACCTTGAAGTGTATGCGGTAGCGTCAGACACTTCGATGAAAAAAATGCGTGATTATATCAAGGAAATGAAGATGTCGTGGATTACGGTAAACGGCCCACGCTCGTACTCCAAAGAACATTTTAGTCTTCTTTATTTTACAGAAACCTTCCCTACAGTTTACATTCTCGATGAGAAAAAGAAGATTTTGGCCCGGAAAATTCCAGTTGATAAGATCGATGACTTCTTAACAAATCATGAGAAATTTCAGAAAAAGAAGACTTCCCAAAAAGGAACTTAGTTGCCTTTGACTTCATTTTCTAATGTTAGTCTTGCAAGAAAATTGCATTTAAATGCAACTATTTAGGCTTTAAGGAGTATCTACAGAAAGACAATTTAGATTTATGGCAATCCTCGATTCAATCTTCGGCAAGAAAAAGAAGCCTTTTAAAGCATCCTGCCTTATTACAAAAGAGCCTATTGAAAATGGCTTTGGCTATTTGCTAACCACAGCCGATGTGGTGACTTCTCAAAAATACTGGGACATGATTATGACAGAGCCTGAAACCATGTCGTACACCGTTTCTCATTTCAAAAATAATTCTTCTGGCACCCAAATGCGTTCGATGATTTTTGAAAAGTATTCTACTGTCACAAAGCCTTGGATTGTCTCGGATTCCATTATCGGCTACTTCAATGTTGATAAAAATTCTGCGCGAGACAATGCGAAAAAATGGTGGGAAAGCGAAGGTGGCTTTACTCCCGAGAAAACAGGGCCTGCGTCTACAACATTAGATGTTGCCACTTTCCAAACCGTTAAGCAATACGCAGTAATGGAAGCTGGACGAAATAGAATTTAGTCTATCGTTAAATCTATTTCTTTATTTCATTCAATAGAAACATCTTCATTCGAATATCTTGCAGGGGTCGATCAGAAAAAGTTGTCTTTGTAGCTGCTATTTTATCTAACACATCAAACCCAGTTTCAAGCTCACCATAAATAGTGTACTCGCCATCGAGGTGTGGAGTACCTCCTAATTCAGTATAGATTTTTCTTTGATCATCATTTATTAAAAGTCTTCTGGAAACCACGGTGCTGTCTAGTTCAGAGACACGCCAAGGCTTGCGCTGCACAATGTAGAACTGACAATTGCTGCTTGCCTTTTCAAGATTTTCATCACGCGCTGCGGCCAATACTCCTCGCTTATGATAAATTCCCTTATCTATTCTAAATTCCGCTGGAATTCGTCCACCTGGCGCATCTCCACTACCCAAGAAAGCCCCCTCTTTAGCGTGTTTACTCTCCGGGTCACCGCCTTGAATCATAAACTTATCAATGACTCGGTGAAACAAGAGGCTATCATAAAAACCTGCTTTGACTTTGTTGACAAAGTTATCGCGATGAAGGGGCGTCTCGTTATACAATGTTAACACCATATCGCCCAATGAGGTTACTATTAACACGTGATAGCGACCATCTTTTGCATTAACAGCATTTTTATATTTCTTGATTGCAACATTTTCTTGTTTAGAAAATTTTCTGAAGGTTTTAGAACTACTACAACCGACAAGCAAAAGGAAGATGAGCAATACAATCTGCTTCATAACGAATAATAATGAAACTTTATTCAATAATTTTTTCCACATGATACAACGGTCTGCGCTTGGTTTCTAGGTAGATCCTTGAAATATATTCTCCTAATATGCCAATTGCCAAAAGTTGAATGCCACCCAAGAAATAGATCGGTAGCGTAATAGATGCCCACCCAGGCACGTTCTTACCTTGTAGCACAACTACCAAAATCCACATGGTGGCAAGTATGCTGGCGCCAAAGATCAACGACCCCAAAGCGGTAATAATTTTGAGCGGATAATTGGTAAATGAAGTAATGCCGTTTACCGCAAGCTTCAACATTTTAAAAAATGGATACTTTGACTCGCCTGCCATCCGTTTCCTACGAGAATAAAAAACCTGAGCAGAAGAGAAGCCCATTTGAGGAAATAAACCTCGCAAAAACAAGTTTACTTCCTGATACTTTTGGAGTTCAATTAAAACATTGTTGGACAGCAAACGGAAGTCTGCATGGTTAAAAACCAACGGAACTCCCATTTTTATCATCAATTGATAAAAAACTACGGCCGTTCCCTTCTTAAAAAAAGAATCCGCTTCACGATTGTCGCGAATGCCATAGACAATCTGCGCACCTGCATTATAAAAATCAACCATCTGCGCAATAACCTCAATATCATCTTGCAAATCGGCATCGATGGACACACAACAATCGACTTTGCCAGTTACAAAATGTAAGCCCGCCAATAACGCATGCTGATGCCCCACATTGCTAGCGAGTTTTAAAATCTTGACTTTGCTTGATTTATATTGGCTGGCAAGAAGAATGGTCTTGTCCTTGCTACCATCATCAACTAAGACGATAAAACTTGTTTCCGAAATTTTACCTTGTGCGATAAAGCGACCAAGTAAATCGGACAATATATCTAACGAAGAGACAATAATTTCTTCTTCGTTGAAGCACGGCACGACTAAAGCGAGCGTAGGCATTGGCATAGAATGGCAAGATAATAGTTTATTTGTTTTTAATTGAACCAAAACCCTTTCGGGTTATTGGAAATTGCTAATTTGTAGATCAGAACATCTTTAACCTCATAAAAAAACGCCATGCATAGAATTCTGCTTTTATGTCTAATAGTTGCGTCAGCAGGGGCTCAACCTCTTGATACGTTAATGCAAATTGACCGACTCTTCTCTTCTTGGAACAATGCAACACCGGGTGGTATGATTCAAATTAAACGGGGCGAAAAAATCATTTACAACAAAGCCTTTGGCATGGCAGACCTCGAACACAATACACCCAACACAATCGAAACAATTTCAGAAAGTGGCTCGGTAGCCAAGCAGTTTACGGCAATGGCTGCACTGTTGCTAGTCTCGGACGGAAAAATTTCATTGACGGATGATGTGAATAAGTTCATTCCTGAACTGCCTAAATACGCAGCAGTAATTACCGTACACCAACTACTCAATCACACCAGCGGCCTTAAAGACTGGGGTGTTCTTTACGCACTGACTGGTTGGCCGAGAAGTACGCGTGCCTACAACAATGAAGAGGCCTTACGAATTATCTGTCGTCAACAAAGCACCAATTTTACCCCTGGCACAGAGTATTCCTATAGCAATTCAAACTACGTGCTGTTGTCTTATATTGTGGAAAGGGTTTCTGAGCAACCATTAACCCAATTCACAGAAGAACGGTTCTTCCAACCGTTGGAAATGAATCATACGAAGTGGAGAAGTAATTTCAGAGAAATAATTCCAAACAGAGCGATCGCCTATGACCATACAAAAGAAGGATTTGAACAGTTAATGCCGTTTGAAAACGCCCATGGGCCAGGCGGTCTATTAACCACCACCTCCGACTTATTAAAATGGAACACCCTGCTCGAGCATCATTCTATTGGTGGTGATGAAGTTTATAAATGGCGCATTCAAAAAGGGAAACTCAAAAATGGAAAAGAGATAGGATATGCTTCCGGCCTCTTTATCGATACATATAATAATTTGCAAAAGATAAGCCATACCGGAGCAACAGCGGGTTACCGAGCTTTGCTGTCGTACTATCCACAAAAGAAATTAGCCATAGCCATTTTGAGCAACGATAGTTGGTTTGATGCGGGTGGAATTGACAAGAAAATTGCCACGCTGTATTTAGGATCAGAAAAAACAAAATCACTTGAGACTGCGCCTATTTCCGCAAGCGAAAGTGATCTGAAGAAATTCGAAGGTACTTTTAAGAGTGTAAGGGAATATGACATCATAAAACTTTCATTAAAAGAGGGCAAGCTTTTATTAAATGAAAAACCAACCTCCATGATTCATAAAGACACCGTATTTGAAAACGGAACGAAGTGGGCTTTTGTAAACTCATTCACAATAATAGCAGTTCACAGTGATACAAGCAGTTACAAGAAAGTATTACCACCATCCAAAGTTATTGACGAGTACACTGGCAATTATTACAGCGAAGAGGTGGAAACCAATTATTCAATTACTAAAAAGGGGAATGATTTATTTTTAACGATCGGTGCATTTCCGTCACTGCGGCTGTCACCAGAAACGAAGGACGGTTTTATGAATAACTCCAATTTTTACGAGTTTAAGCGAGATAAAAGAGGCGAAGTAACATCTCTTGAAGTAAACATGTCGCGATGTGAACGGGTGTTATTTAAAAAGAAGAAATTCTAATACATCTTATCGCACCGATTCCTTTAGCTATTCGATTGGTAGATTCTACAGAAGAAAAACCAACAATAACTTGTTTCAGTATAGTTCTTTGAGTTCTCGATTTGCATTTACTTTTTGCAGAAAGGAAAAAAAAGTTAATTCAAGATCTAACGTTTCATTTCATTTCGTTGTCTTACCTACAAACCAACCGTAAAAAACATGAAACAGCCCAATTTCAGCCAATTTCTGGTCACGATTTTAATCGCGCTCCTTTTCTGTGCATGCGATACCTTTAAAGACGAAGTTGCCCCAGAAGCAGATATTCAGATAACAGGAAAAGAAGTATTTGTCTTGAGCAACGGCAACACTATTATCGATATGAAAAGTATGGTAAAAACCACTCAGCAAGTTCGCGTGGAAATCACTTCTCAACCTGCAAAGGGTAATCTCGATGAAATTCAAAAAGGATTGGTGCAGTATACTCCATCTGCAGCAGCTGCGAAAGGTACAGACGGGTTTAATATTTCCATATTTTCAGCGAAAGAAAACACGTTACTTAAGAAGGATACAGTAAGAATTGTAATTGGCGACAGTCCTACAGATGCGCCTGCAACAGGTTTGTATGCGCAAGGCGATGAGGTTTACGGGGTGAATGGTTCCATCGACATCTATCCTTTAAAGAACGATATTATTCCATTCGACCCTTCATTGATAAGAATAGTAATCTGGAGGCCAGAAACAAACTATCCACCCTATAATGGAACTGCCCAGATTATTGACAATAAAATAATCCGATACATACCTGGACCCAATTTCACGGTAGACAAAAAGGACAAAATGGTATATAAAATTTACAATGTAAATGATACCACCCAATTCTCGTTTGCTAGAATTTACTTAACTAATGAGGACTATTCATGTCAAACCGATGTGATTGATGACTACTATACGCTTTTTGCTGCTGATAAGTCTATAACACTGGATGTATTAAGCAATGATCAACTGGAGGACGCAAAAGCAAATACAATCAATTTTATAAAGAGTTTTGAAATCACCAAAGCCCCTAAGCACGGAAATATTTCAGTGGTTGATAATAAAATCAAGTACACCCTGATAAACGATATTTTTCTAAATGATTTAGTTGATACACTTACTTATAAAGTTTGCTCAACTTGCAATTGCGGAAGCGCAAAAGCTATCATAACAATAACAACCTGTAAGCTTGAAGCCGTGGCCGACAATTTTGAACTCATTCAAGATCCAGCTAAAACTGTAAAAATCAATCTGAATGTTTTGGATAATGATTTAGCCTGTGGAGCTAAGTTAGACATCAGCAATATTCGACTGTATTCTAGATTTGCTTATGGTAAACTTGAGTCGCCAAATGATTTTTACACGTATCAACTTACAGAAAAAGTACCAACGAATACGGTAGACAGTCTCTCTTATGCTATTTGCATTGGGAATAACTGTTCTCAACCCGCAACGGTTAAAATTAAAATAAAGTAAGCGTACGCTAGCAAAAACATAACTCGGTTTTCGCCTTAATGAAGACCGAGTTTTTCCTATTATGACAAACAAAACACTATTAGATTCTTGTCAACGAGGAGATCCAAAAGCGCAGAAAATGCTTTACGATCTTTTTAAGGCAAAGCTGATGGGGCTTTGCAGAAGGTACACTTCAAACAGGGACGATGCCCAAGACGTGCTTCAAGAAACTTTTATCAAAATATTTCAACACATGAAGCAGCTGGAAGACGCATCTAAACTAGAAAACTGGATGAAACGAATTGCCGTTAACACCGCTATTAATCTTTACAGAAAAAATAACGCAGGCAAAGACATCCTTCAATATGAAATTGGTGAGCGAATGATGCAAGAACCCGCAATTGATTCTTTGCAAGAAGTAAGTGATAAATACCTAGTCGAAATGATTAATAGTCTGCCGGATGCGCAGCGCATTGTTTTTAATATGTTCGAAGTGGAAGGATTTAGTCACGTTGAAATTGCAGAACTATTAGAGATCTCGGAAGGCAACTCCAGATCGAGGTTGTTTTTTGCTAAGCAAACGCTGAGAGAAAAGCTTTCTAAAATTGGAATAAATAAATACGAACGTTATGCCTGAAAAAGATAGTTGGGATGAAATTCGGAATAGGCTTCAGAATTATTCTGAGGAGCCAGACGATAGTTGGGAAAAGATTTCAAGCACACTTTCGTCAACGGAAGTAAAAAGCAGCGCGGCTAAATACTGGGTTGCATCCATATTAGTTGGTGTGGTTTCATTGCTGATACCATTTACCCTGATGGATTATCAAACAGGTCGAGCTATAAAACAGGAAGCAATTCCAAATTCAACTATTACCAAGAATATTGAAGTTGAAAAGCCGCAAGTTATCAAAGCAACAGAAAAAGAAAGCAACACGCAAAGCACAATCAAGTCAGCAAGTACAAACGCCACCAAAGAAAATCACGCTAAAAATTTTGAAAGATCAAAAGGAAGCCACGCGGAACCAAAATCATCTGATATCAATGACGTGCCACTTGAAAAGACTGTATCTCCTACCGCTTTGAATGAAATCATTCCGAGTATGAATGCACAAACAGTTTTATCAGAAGAAATAACGAGTGACTCTATTTCTCAGAAGTTAGGCAATTCCAAAGAGGCAATTGATTCAACTCAAAAAGTAGTTGAACCTATTATCATCAAGGAAAAGAAAAAATCATCGCTAACCTACTACGCATCCATCACACCTGCTTTAAATTATTATTCAATCACATCAAAAGAAGCACTTAACGGACGCGTGAATGGATTCGATTCAAAAGGTATATTTAGTACCGACCGCTTCGGTGTAGAGGCAGAGCTTGGAATTCAGTTTCCTATCCATAAAAAATTGGAGTTACTTTCTGGTTTGACATATTATTATCAAAATCAAAAATTAAATTATCAATTTATACACTCTGATAGGCTTGATGTTGAGAAAGTGGAAGAGTCGCTTACCTATATCATCACACCTCGTCAGTCATCACAAGCAATAAATTATCAAATGAATAATATTGGGCTTAATCTTGGCATGTTATATGAGATCAATAAACGAAGAGGGTTGAGCCAACAAGCTGGCCTATCCATTTTATACCAATATGGTTTATCAAAGAATGAATCTAGCTATGAAAACCGCTCATCCAGCTATTGGGGTTATCAACTTTCCTACCGAATGACGTTTGATTTGGGGGCAAAAAAGTTTTTTGTTCAACCCAGTCTTTTGAGATTGATCGGATCAAAAGAGAACTTAAGTGAACCAATTTTAATTCGTGCAACGAGGGCAGGGATAGGGATGGGATTAGTTTTTTAACCCGTTCGCAATAACTAAAGACCTTTTTCCAGCAGTGATTAACAATTATTTTATTGAACACTTTTTCTAACGAGCACTACATTATCCAACACTAAATTGGAAGACCAAATGAAAGAGGCCGTTGACCAAGTGGATGCAAAGTTTGTGTAGGCTGGTTTATTATCTACTCCCACTGTGGCAGTGGAGTATAATGTGGCAACAGGCCAACCGGAATCGTCAAATGTTTTTGAAGTCCAAGTAGAAGGAATAGCCCAATGAAGCCCATAGCAATTACCGTTGCAGGTAGTTTGTGAGGGTGCTGCTGACGAAGAACGTGTGCCGTCAGATTTTTCAGTTACGGCACTCGCATCTGCTAAGGGGGCGATATAATATGTTTGGGCTTTCCAGGTCGCATCGGTTTTGGTGCCATCGCTAAAGTAAGCAATCAAACCGCCATCCCCAGAGTAGTATGAACTTCCACCATTTGCTTCTGTGCCCACGCCCAGGTTTTCTTCCCAATCAATTAGTTTGATGGCGATAGTGTAAGGTTTCTTGACCTGGAATTGAAGCACGCTTGAATTGAATGGCGTATAGGGTACAGGATCAACACCAACCAATGTTCCGTTCACATAAAGTTCAAAATAGTTATCAGCAAAAATGTAAGCTGTTACAACCGTGCCATCAGTATCAACTACAGTAGTGGGGATTTTGGTTTTGTCAAGTTTCGTAATATCACTCAACTTTACGCCCGAGCAATCATTATACAAATCGGTGGCTTTTGTACCCGAAGAAAATTGATTTTCGGCAGGGAGTGTCCAACTTGTTTTTCCATCGACAGACGAAATAGTTCCCACAGCGGAAACCCTTGAGCCGCTGCATCCCGCAAGTAGATTGGCTGTCGTGGTAGTTCCGATTCCCTTTGTTACAGAACCAGTACCCGTATAGTTGACAGTGGTGGTGGTGGTTGGATCGTTGTTTATTTTACAGTTGGATAACACCAATAAACTGCTTAAAAAAAGGATGCCTATATTTTTTTTCATAGTTTGATTACTTGGTATAGGTTTGGGTGGTGGTAGCTCCACTTGTATCAGTAAATGTAAAGGTGTATTTAGTTGCATCCCAGCTATAACTTATAAAACCAGATTTTGAATTTACTTGATACTCCAATTTGTAAGATGTAGGCGAAAGCGTAGAAAAATTAACAATCTTCGCTCCTGTGAGTGGCGATGTTGCTGGCCTGATTGGCTTCGTGGATGCTTGCGGAAGAATTTGATTTTCGGGAGCTGTTGTGCTAGGATCGAGCGTAACCTTGCCACGCATCGTTGCAATCATATAAGGGTATGTTGTAGTAGCGTGATAATGATACGAGCCATCGCTTGCTGAATGCCCGTGAAAATCATCAAGTGTTGTCATAGCCGATCCATCCGCTTCGTTAGCACCATACACAGCATAGCCATCTAATGCATAAGCGATAGGCAAGTTACCGCTGGTCGTTGATAAGTGAGTAGGTGGAATATGGTAGTGGTAATCATCGGCCTTACCACAATGACCTCCCCAGTTATCAAGTTCACCTATCAAATATGAATCCTCTCCCCTATTGTTAAGTGGATTGAAAATGGGAATACCGTTCGCGGCAATTGCCATCGCCCCTTTCATGAAGTTGGTCTTTGCGCTCAATGCGGCTGTGGCTACTTCTGAAGTCAACGGAATAGACCACGCATTGCTTCCGGTGTAGGGTTGCGGAATAGGAACTTGTTGTTGCCAGTTGGTAATGCCTACCATCATGTTGTGCGCTGGAAAGCCCAGCGGTGAATCGATATAGAAATAGTTTGCGTCATAACGCGTAGTGACCAGCGATTTGTACGGCACAAATGCAGCGGCCATCACGGTAGGGTCGTTCTTTGTAATGGTGGAAGGAGTGACAGTGGTATTAGTGGTCGAATCTTTTTTGCAAGCGATCGGGAACAAAAACAACCAGCCTACGCTTGCAACAACTAACGCGGGTTTTAAAACACGCAGATCAACTGTTAGCCGCGAAAGAACCGTCCATAAAAAAACTAGTAGCACTCCAATAACGCAAACCTGAATGGTTAGCAAAGGAAAAACCCTGGTCGCATTTTCAGGGATGATCACAATTGGCTTCGATGAGTTGATGCGTTCAATCCGTGCTACTTCTTTAGCAACAAAATTATTGTCCATCCAGGATAAATCGGAAATTGGAAAAGAAACTACTGCGTTATTAATTGTATGGATATAAACACGTTGACTCTTAAAAAAGTAAAAGCTGCCTTCTGCGGCAAAAGACTTGTCATTGAATTTCCATATCCGATTTCTTGACTTGGAATTCTGGCCATGCCCATTTGGGTGAGCCACGATTGATAAAGTAGAAAAAAGTAAAATGACGAGGGCTAGAATCCGAGTAATTCGCATAGATCGCTTATGTTTGATTGGTTATACGACATTGTTTTCAGATTCCTTCGTTCACTCTAGAACCAAATTTTAAAAACTTAAGTGTAACGATGCCAATATCTAATTGTTTTACCATGATTCAAAAAATATCGAACCAAAATACGATAAGGCTAAAATAAAAAAGCCACCCCTAGGTGGCTCTGGTTGACTAGCCGCATTCATCACTAGTTAACCTTTGTTTGAAGTAAATCGCCCAACTGCATGTAATTCAAGAAACTGTTTTGAACCTGACCTTGCGTTTCATTTACTGGCACCGCAGTATTAGGCATCATCTTATCAACAGTTACCCGAATTGGTCTTTGCCCTGCTGGAGTGTCGATTAACACCTTAATGGCATCCGCCACATCTTGAGGCTTATTGGGTACGTCACCACTCATCATTTGCGTAAACGCGCCATAAAAGCCTTGCAAGTAAGGAAGTGTTTTGGTGTATTCCGTAGTTACTCCTTCGTATTGTGGGTGATAGGTTTTTTGGAATATCTCGGTTGGGAATGCTCCTGGTTGCACAATGACTGAATCAATTCCTTGTGGAGCTAATTCATAACGCAAAGATTCTGCAACTGCTTCAATGGCCCATTTAGAGGACGTATAGGCTCCAGCAAAAGGAATAACAATGCGACCCATTACGCTGGAGATTTGCACAAACAAACCAGTACTTTTCGCACGCATGGCTGGAAGGAAAGCACGCACTACTCTTAGCACTCCAAATACGTTCACTTCAAAAATATTTTTGTAATCCTGAACTGAATAACTTTCATCTAATCCACCACCGTAAATACCTGCATTGTTTACGACTACATCCACCGCACCTACTTTCGCATTAATATGCGCTGCTGCGTTTATAACCGACTCATCGCTAGTTACATCTAATTCTACTACTTCTACACTTAACTGATGATCTTTACCCCACTGAGTAAGTTCGTCTGCAAATGCCTTATTCTTACCTGCTACACCCCTCATGGTAGCAAATACCTGATGGCCGTCTTTGGCCAATGTTTGAACAGTTAACTTTCCAAAACCGGTACTTGAGCCGGTTACTACGACTGATTTTTTCATGAAATTATTGGTTTGATTTAATTGAATGTTGTAGCAACTAGTAGATTGCTCAATTAGTTCAACTCAGATGTTAACTTACTGTTAAGCGTTACTAAATATCGATCTAGAGAAAAGAAAGCCTCAAAAACTTAAAGGCGTCTCACATCTGTGTAAGTCGTAAAACGACTGGCCAATGGGTTTGCCATAATAGTAAATCCAAACTTTATTCTTCCCAATTACAAATTCTGGATCGACCGTAACGCCATTTAGAGTACTAATTTTAATTTGGAGCGATTCTCCCAATATCCCTTTCAACCAAATTTCACCCACCGAGTTCCCTGGGATTCCGCCACCTTCATACACCTGATAAGCTCCAAAAGTTACTCCTTTTACAGAAAATGGTTCAAAAGATGTAAGTGTAAAATTGGCTATCGTTGTAGGCGTAGAATAGTTTTCACTTTCAGTATAAAAACCCGAAGGCTGCAGTTTTGAGATAACCAATCGATTTGTATTCTTGCTACTAAACAAATACCCCTGATTACCAATTGAAAATGCCAAATCATCTACATGATGAAAAGCAGCACCATCATTTGTTGCTTGGGTTGATTGTTGCGTCTTGCCATCCCAAAACTTAATATCAAACAAAGGCAGAGCTGCATTACCTCGAAAGGGGTACAATAATGTTTCAGAATTTTTCAACCAACGCGGGAAGGTAAGTTCATAGGCAGAGCCTGAAGAATTGGGAAGTTCCTCATTTACAAAAACCCGATTAGATGGGTTGTCTGACCTAAAACAATACAATTTATCTTTGCCCCCAACTAGCGATGTTTTTACTACATAGTTGATCCAACAATAGGGTTTGCTGGGATCATGAGATACATTGATGAGCGATTTTACATCCGAATTAACAGTTCCTAAATTGGTTACCACCAGAGTATTTGTGCCATTTCTCCGCACAATTTTAATTTCTTTTGATGAATTCATCAACACGAAAAACGCCCCTTGAGAATCGCTTCCCCAGTAGGGCCATCCCTGATTTTGAATATTGTCTACAAATTGCTTGTTGTTTAAATCTGGAAGCCCTGTGTTCAAATCGACATCGGCATAATAGACTTTAGCAACTCCGCTAGTACCCGTTTGTTCAGCCCAAACCATAGATCTGCTATCATCAGAAAATTCAACTTGAATAAAATTGGATCCTATCACAACATCATTTGCCACAAATGGAACCGAAGGATTAAGCGCATCCGCTGGATCATCTGCTTTTTTACACGCTTGGAAAAACAAAAGGCTTGCTATAAAGCTCAAAAGTAAAAACTTATTCATAACTAGTTTTTTGAGATTTAGACAATTTAAAATTCAAATAGTTTAAGGCCTGGATTTTTTCCTCCTTTTTTTTCAAAACCAAAAGAAAACTTGGTTAATCCATTTTGTTCCTTCCAAATCTAGGCATTAAGGCGCGATATTTAAACTTTTTACCAACTACCATGAATTTCAATCGTCCAATTATACTTGCATCAAGCTCTCCTCGCAGGCAATTTCTAATGAGGGAGGCTGGGTATGAATTTAAAGTCATGTCGCCCGAAATGGACGAGTCTTTTCCTTCCACTATGCCAGTGGAAGAAATACCAAGTTATTTGGCAAAGAAGAAAGCGGAGGTGCTGAAAAATACAATCACTACAGAAATTGTGATTGCGTCAGATACTGTCGTGATTCTGGAAGGACAAGTTATGAATAAACCATTGACAACTTCCGAAGCCTTTCAAATGCTTTCGAAACTCTCGGGCAAAATCCATATTGTCATTACCGCTGTATGCTTGATGAGCAAAGATAAAGTGCTGGTGTTTGATGATCGAACGGAAGTTACTTTCAAAAACTTAACCGAAAATGAAATTAACTTTTATATAGAAACACATAAGCCTTTCGATAAAGCTGGCGCATATGGTGCACAAGATTGGATTGGAATGGTGGCCATCGAAAAGATAAATGGCTCTTATTTTACCGTAATGGGTTTACCTATGCACAGGGTATACCAAGAACTAAACTCTTTCTAACAATTGCTTCGCTTCAATTGTAAATGCGCATTTAAAATGTTTCTCAGGACACGTTTTGAACCCGTGGAGGCCACAGGGTCTACAGTCTATTCTTTCTTGAGTTTCAATTATTCGAGAGTTGTCAGACAATGGCCCAAACCCAAAAGCTGGTGCCGTTGAACAATAAATAACAGTGGTAGGAGCATTCATGGCAGAAGCTAGGTGCAAAGGAGCAGAATCATTAACGTAGTTCATTGCGGCATTTCTCATAAGTGCAGCAGATTGCCGCAGCGTCAATTCCCCACACAGATTAGAAATCTTGATGTTTTTGGTTGATGTTATCAAATCTTCGCAAAATTTCTTATCAGAATGCGCACCTAATAAATAAACTGTCACAGGCTCTGGGCAAAGTAAATCGAGCAATTCAATCCACTTTTCTTTCGCCCATTGCTTCGTAAACCAAACAGAAGTTGGCGCAACACAAACATACTTACCTGACTTTGTTAGTGGCGTTATTCTATCTTCATCCGCCCTAGACGGATAAAGCTTCGGCTTTGACGCGTTACGATTGGTAATGGATTCAATTAACGTTTGATTTCTATCTACTTCATGAATTCCTTCTTTGATTTCATGTTTTACAGTTTTCGTAAAAAAAAAGGACAGCGGATTTTTACTGAATCCGATTCTATTACGAGCACCCGAAAAGGCCGTGATTAATCCCGAGCTCGCGAAACGATGAACGTTAACAACATAGTCGTATCGGTAACCTCTCACCTCTGCGATGATTTTTAAAAGATGTTGGATCTTATCTTTTTTTTTATCCCATACCAGCACCTTGCGTAACTGTGGATGATTGTTCAACAGGTCTTCGTTTCCCTTTCTTACCAAAAAATCAATATTGGCCTGTGGAAAATGTTGATGAAGTTTCTCCACCAACGCGGTAGCTAAAATAACATCTCCAATAAAAGCTGTTTGAATAACTAAAAATGAGGGAGGAGTCACTGCTTCTTAAATTGGGTTTTATAAAACTCAATAGCTCGAGTTATGATTTGCTCCGCTATTTCCTTGCCTTGAAAGTCTGGCACTGTCACAATTTTGTTTTCGAGTTTCTTATAACTTTCAAAAAACTCTTTCAATTCCAACTTAAAATGATTGGCCAATTCACTAATATCTTTTAAGTGACTCGTGTTGGCATCGTTCTCGGGCACAGCCAAAATCTTATCGTCAGCTAACCCCTGGTCTATCATACGCATTACTCCAATTACTCGAGACGGAACTAAGCATAACGGCTGAATGGGCTCCCGGCATAAAACCATGATGTCTAACGGATCATGATCATCGCCCAACGTTTGAGGTATAAATCCATAATTAGCAGGGTAATAAACAGAAGAATAAAGAACACGATCCAACTTTAATAAACCCGTTTCCTTGTCCACCTCGTACTTGGTACGCATCCCGGTGGAAATTTCAATAATTCCATTTACAAATTCGGGAGGATTAGAACCCGTTGATGCTTCGTGCCAAGGATGTTTAATCATATTCGTAATCTTTAGACTGTTAAAGTTAAACATCAAACCACGATAAACAAAAAGCCCGGAATTAACCGGGCCTTTCCATTTGAATTAGAGAGATCTATTTTTTATCCTGTTTCTTATCTTCCTTTTTCTCATCTTTCTTTTTAGCCACTTGTATTTTGTCGCCATCCTTCAAGCGTTTAGATACAACTAGAAAGGGGCCAGTAACAACTTCAACACTATCCTTTATGCCTTCCAAAATTTCAATATTATCATAATCGCTAATGCCTGTTTTCACTTCCACCATCTTAGCAACACCTTTTTCATTTATAAATAGAACTACTTTATCTGCTTTCTTTTCAACGGCAGCTTTGTCGTTCACTACTTTTCTTTCGTTGTTGTTATCGTTGTTCTCCTCTTTCTTTTCTGTTCCTTTTTCACTTCTAGTTGTAACGGATGCAAGAGGCACTGAGAGAACATTTGCCTTCCGTTTTGTTATGATTTCAACACTGGCCGTCATACCAGGACGAAACGGAAATTTATTGCCTTGCTTAATCAAGTCTTCGTAGCTCGATCTCAAGATCAAAATCCTAACTTCAAACTCTGTAATAGCGTCAGCCGAAAGTTTATCTTTTGCAGTATTAGCGATATTTGTTACTATGCCTTTAAATTCTTTGTTTGTAGAAGCATACGAATCTACATCGATCAACACAGTATCGTTCAAATGCACCCGAACAATGTCATTTTCATTCACATTCACGCGCACTTCCATTTTATTAAGATCGGCAATACGTAGCATTTCTGTACCCGTCATTTGAGCCGTACCCACTACGCGTTCGCCCTTCTTAACACCCAGCTTGGAAATAATCCCCTTCATAGGCGCCACTACCGCAGTTCTTCGAACATTTTCGCTTGATTCTCTTACAGAAGCTTCTGTGCTTTTAACTACAAACTTTGATGCTTCTACGGATTGTTCAGCAGATGCTAAGTTGTTTTTTGCGACTTCGAAATTTTGCTTCGCCAATTGCCAGTCGGATTCAGCAATTACTTTTTCATTCCATAACCTTTCTTGACGTTTGTAGTCCGCTTCAGCGCGTATGAACTGAGCCTTTGAACCAGAAAGTGCTGCAGTTGCAGAAACTGCATTTGCGCGTTGCTGACTTAAGCCCGCCTCCGTTCTTTCCAATTGACTTAACCAAACATCAGGGCGAATTTTGACCAGCAGCTCACCCGATTTTACTGAATCACCATCTTCAACATATAGCTCAATTATTTCACCAGAAACTTCTGGGGCGATTTTCACTTCAATTACAGGCTGAACTGTGCCGCTGGCACTCACTTTCTCTACAATAGAAGATCGGCCCGCTTTCGCCAATTCTACTTCAATATCTTTTGATTTGCCGATCCAGCCCATGGATTTGCCGACAACCAGGAAAAGTATTACTACCACTACGCCTCCAATGAGGTAATATACTATTTTGTTGGATTTGGTTTTTTGTTTTGCCATTGGTCTAAGTTAATAAAGATTAAAATTCAAGTGGTTTGCCTTCGTAAAAATCAAGCAGTTTTTTTCTGAAAATGAAGTTGTATTTCGCCCTTGCAAGATCCGACTTTGATCTGAAAAAATCATTTTCAGAAACTTGATATTCTACGTAGGGGGAGGCTCCGTTTTCAAATCGTTGCTTATTCATGCGGTATGCCTCTTCTTGAGCACTTACCTGTTTCAACGTTGAGTTATACGTTTTGGAAGCTGATAACGCATCGTTAAAAGCTGTCTCAATGGATTGCCTCAGTGTATTTTCGGTTTCTTTTACGGTGATAGCTGCAATCTCTTTATTTACAACCGATCGCTGAACAGATGTACGCGTTTGTAAACCATTAAATATTGGAATGTTTAGACTAAATGTTAACGCTCTAAACAAGTTATCATTTAACTGATCAAATTGTGTATATTTTTCAGAAGTTTGAACAAGGTTAGGTGTATAGCCAAAAACTGCCTGCCCTCCGGCTCCACCGACCACATACTGGGTTGGGCTTAAGGCGAGAGTTCCATCGGATTGAAAACGGGGTCCATTATTGAGGCTAGAGTAATTAGATTGCGCACCGTAAGATAGCGTCAACCTGGGGTAGAAGTTTCCTTTACTCGCTTTCAATGCTAAATTAGCACTCTCCACTCTAATATTAGCACTTTTCAATTCTGGCATTGACTTCGCTGCTATTTGGTAGATCGCTTCTGCATTTTTGTCGAGCATTAGATCTTCGGGGCTCAATTCGGGAATAACCACTTTTATAGGTGCTGAAGCCACTACTTGCATGGCTTGCTTGAGTTGAAGAATAGACAGATTCAATGCGTTTTCTTGATTAATGTAATTCACTTCGTTATTGGCAACTTGTGCATCCTGATTCAGTTCATTTGCCTTTGGCAGTGCACCAGCAGCAACCTGCCTTTTAATTCTATCTAATTGTTGCTTACTAGAATTAAGTTGGTACCTGCTGTTTGATAAAAGTTCTTGATTAAAGATAACATTGATGAAGTTATTTATTACCGATAAGGCAATGTCATTTTTGGTTTTTTGCAAATCTTCATTTGCAGCTTCAACATCCATCTTACTTTGTTTGTATGTATTTTGAATCCTCAACCCGTTGAAGAGAGTTAAATTGGCTTGCCCATTTACACCCAACGCACCTGAATTTCTATCCACAAATTGATTGGTTACCGGATTTACAGCACGTCCATAGTTATTAGAGCTAGACCCACTTAAATTTAGAGTAGGTAAAAACGCGGCCTTCGCCTGGGTAAGGTTTATATTGCTAGACTCAATGCTATAAAGACTTCGCTTTACTCTGAGGTTATTTTGGTAGGCAATGTCTACACATTCCTTAAGCGTGTATCGCACGGTATCCTGCGCCTGAACTGCAATTGCTAACAAAACGAATGCAAGCGTAATTAATCTTCTCATATTTTGTCGTTTCAAATTTCTGGTATATAAATAACTTCTCTAATCCAATTAAGACTCTTTAAATAACTGAATGTTACAGTCTTTATTCCTGAATCCATTTCAATTACTAGGCAAGCCAAATCATTCTTTCCTTTTCTTGATACAGACATGCTGGCAATGTTGCAATCATCATGAGCCAACACATTTGCAATAAATGCAATACTTCCTTTCACATCGGCTGCAAAAATAATCAAAGTATGGAGAGCGGCACTAAACCCAGCCTTGAAACCGTTAACCTCGGCAATGCTAACAATACCTCCACCTTTGCTTTCACCTAACACATCAATCTCTCGCCCTCCACCAATTAATTGTAGACGAACCGAATTCGGATGAAGTGCAGAAGCATTGGCAACCGACTTAAAACTGTATAACAGCCCACTTGCTGACGCTAATTCAATGGACTCTTTTATCCTTTTATCATCGGTTTTAAAACCCATCAGCCCAGCAAGAATAGCCCTATCACTTCCGTGTCCCTCATAGGTTCTGGCAAATGAGTTATAAAAAATAATGGTCGCCTGCTCGGGCACACTTCCAAGTAGTTTAGTCGCAGCTAGCCCTATTCGAACCACTCCCGCAGTGTGGGAACTTGATGGACCTATCATTACAGGCCCAATCATATCAAATACACTGCTTTTTTCAGCCATACGGGGTAGATTAACGGAAGAACCTTAAAAAAGATTTTCCTTTTGGGGTATTATTTGAACTTTAATTGGTATTTCTCGACAATTCCAAGTTACAAATTCAATATTCAATAAAGTAGATTCAACTTTCAACACTGAATCTTGATTCGTTTCAGCTTTTGAATATTGAATATTAAACCGCAATTGGAGCCTTGATTCCCAGGTGTGATTGATAGTTTTGGATCTTAAAATCCTCGAACGCATATTCAAATATGGAAGCGGGCTTTCTTTGCAACACCAATTGTGGCAAGGGAAAAGGTTCGCGCGAAAGTTGCAGCTTGACTTGATCAATGTGATTATTGTAGATGTGCGTGTCACCTCCTGTCCAAACGAAATCCCCCACTTCTAGGTCGCATTGCTGCGCCACCATGTGAACAAGTAAGGCATAGCTTGCGATGTTGAAAGGTAATCCCAGAAAATAGTCGGTGCTACGTTGCATTAATTGACAAGATAACTTGCCGTCCGCCACATAAAACTGAAACATGGCATGGCATGGCGGAAGAGCCATCGAGTCTACATCCGCTGGATTCCAAGCTGTTACAATGTGCCTTCTGGAATCTGGACTGCGTTTAATTTGATCGATTACTTTTGCGATCTGATCAATAGCGCCACCGTCACGCGCGGGCCAATTTCTCCATTGGTAGCCATAAACGGGGCCTAAATCTCCATTTTCGTCTGCCCATTCATCCCAAATGGAAACACCATTGTCTTTAAGGTATTTGATGTTTGTGTCTCCATTTAAAAACCAAAGCAATTCATAAATTATAGACCGCAAATGGAGCTTTTTAGTGGTAACCAAAGGAAAACCATCCTGCAGATTAAACCGCATTTGATAACCAAAAACAGAAATCGTTCCGGTTCCAGTTCGATCCGTCTTTTTTGCCCCAGTTTCCAAAATGTGCTTTCCTAAATCGAGATATTGCTTCATCGCTTCTGTAATTCCTCATACAAACTTCGTGAATTAATAGCTTTAAAAGCCCAACAATCTTAAAAGAAAAAATTAACTGTGAATATGATAGTATCGCTATTATATTTGCGAATTCACTATACCTAATTATGTCACTACTCTCATTTAAGCTAAATGAAAAGCTCTACCTACGCGACCCGCAACATACCCAACTAGGCCAGAACATCATTAAAAAGAGCATTGAAATGATCGATAAAATGGGGTTCGAACAATTCACGTTCAAGAAATTGGCAGAACAGATTGAATCTACGGAAGCCTCCATTTACCGGTATTTTGAAAACAAACACCATTTACTTTTATACTTAATCTCCTGGTATTGGAACTGGATGGAATATAGAATTGAGTTAAGTACAAGTGGCATAAAAGACGCGGCTGAAAAGTTAAGAATTTGCCTAAGGATATTAGCAGAGGAGAAAAAAATTGACCCTACCTTTGAATTTGTGAATGAAGCAGCGCTAAGTAGAATCGTGATCTCGGAACTTGACAAAGCGTATTTGACTAAAGATGTGGATGACCTTAATAAAGACGGACTTTACGGTGGCTTTAAATCATTCTGCAAAAAAGTGGCTGCCATAGCGCAAGAAGTTTGTCCTTCGTATCCCTTCACAAGTTCGTTGATCAGTAGTGTTGCCTTAATTGCTAACCACCAGGTTTTCTTCTCAAATCATCTACCGTCTTTGTCTAGCTTGCCGAAAGACAATCCCTACGAAAAACTGTATGAATTTATGGAGTCAATTGTTTTCTTAAGTTTAACCCCCTCGACAAAATAATAAGCATGCTTACGAACACGCAAATAATCAGGACACTGCGAGAAATAGCGATTCTTGTAAAACATGAGTTCTCGATAGACGATTTGCACCACATTGAGATAAATCAAAGGCGCTATAGCCAAGAAGAGTTTCCCGAGTTTAAGCGGGACCTGATAGAGGCGGGAAATAAGATTAGGATTTTATTCTTAGAGAATCACCTTCGGAAAGAGTCTTTAGTCGATTTTTTAAGGGATCAAAAATCGTCAGTTTTTCTTTTCTTAAAAAAAGACAACCGAATTATTCCGGCAATAGTAACCAAAGTAAAAAAGAAAAATTATCAGCTATTACTCATAAACGAGGCCGGGAATACAAAGGAGCTTGTTTCTATTGAAGCTCTTTTACAATTACTAATTGACGAAAACGGTGAAGTCTATTTTTATCCTGTGTTCTCCTATCAAAGCCCATTAAGCCATGCTGAGCCAGGTGAACATCTCACGCCAGCAAAAAGGCTGTTCGGCTTGCTAGGTACAGAACGGAAAGAAATAATTTATATTCTTTTCTACGCCATCATCACGGGGTTGGTCAGCTTAATTTTACCCTTGGGTATTCAAACTACGGTGGAGCTAATTTCCGGAGGAGTTGTATTCAGCTCGGTGTACATTATGATTGCAGTAGTCATTGTGGGGATTTTGCTAACGGGAGTTCTACAGATCGTACAGTTAAGTCTTGTTGAATTCTTGCAACGAAGGATTTTTACAAAAGCCGCACTTGAGTTTGCATTTAGAATACCCAGGATAAAACTGGAGAGCATCATGAACAACTACGCGCCCGAATTGGTGAACCGGTTTTTTGATGTGATGACCATTCAGAAGGGGTTGCCGAAATTATTGATCGATTTGTCATCGGCTTCTATTCAAATTGTATTCGGGTTACTATTGATTTCATTGTATCATCCCTTTTTTGTTTTCTTCGGGCTAATTTTGTTGACGATACTTTTCTTGATCTTCTATTTTACGGGCGGCAAGGGTTTAAGTTCATCCATTAAAGAATCGAAATACAAGTACCATGTAGCCCACTGGCTGGAAGAGCTGGCAAGAGCCATGCAATCGTTTAAAATGGCTGGCAATTCAGAATTGCCGATCCGAAAGTTAGACTATTCAGTTAATAACTATCTAAAAAATAGAAAGATTCATTTCAATGTACTGGTGAGTCAATTTTCGTTTATCGTTTTGTTCAAAGCGGCTATTACGGGGGGGTTGCTAATTATGGGGACATCGCTAGTAGTGGCTCGCCAAATCACACTAGGGCAATTGGTGGCCTCCGAAGTCGTAATCATCTTAATTCTAAACTCTGTTGAAAAGATAATTATGTACATGGACGTTGTGTATGATCTATTGACAGCGGTAGACAAGGTGGGTCATGTAACAGACATTGCCATTGAACGAACTGGCGGAATTGATTTCAAGCAAAATAATCAAGTTGGTTTTGATGTGAAGTTAAAAAACGTAACCTATAAATACCCGAATGGCGCGTTGGCCTTAAACAGATTGTCTCTTGAAGTTCCACGTGGCAAATCACTTTGCATCAGCGGTGCTGGAAATTCAGGCAGAACTACACTGGCCAACATACTTACTGGCTTTTACACTAAATTTGACGGGAGCGTAACCTATGACAGTTATTCACTGCGCGATTTAGACTTAACGGCCCTGCGCGATAGAATTGCGAAGAACATCTCTACCGAAGATATTTTTGATGGAACTTTACTGGATAATATTTCGGTAGGAAGGCCAGGTGTAGCTATCCATCAGGTGATCGAAGCGATCGAAAAAGTAGGATTGGCCGATTTGATCAATAGTTTGCCACACGGGTTAGACTCCCACATAATCAGCGGGGGGAAAGGGTTTTCAAACTCCGACATTCAAAAACTTATCTTGGCTCGGTGTTTAGTAAAAAAGCCCGATCTGATGATACTCAACGATTTCTTCATTGGGCTAACTAAATCGAATAAGATTGGATTAATGAAATGTGTATTCGAAGATAGCCACCCTTGGACAATTATTGCTATTTCAAATGATCCATTGGTGATGAGTGCCTGCGATAACATTGTTATAATTGAAAACGGAACAGTAGCAGAAGAAGGAACGTTTGAATCCTTATTAAAAAAGGGATCATTAAAAGAGATCATCGATTAAGCGTTTGAAAAAAAATTAACTTACTAGGCATGCTAAATCTGTCATCACACCAAGTTGATAAAAACACATCACAAGATCGGTTTTATTCGCTGCGCTCACTGCAAACACCCCGAGCCGGAAAATTGTTAGCGAAGATCTTGTTAGGGCTCATCATAATTGCTATTGCAGCACTTTTTCTTCCGTGGCAACAAAACATCCGCGGTAAAGGAAGTGTAACCGCGCTGGCCCCTGGCAATCGCCCTCAAACTATTGAAACAACCATCGCGGGAAGAATCTCATCATGGAAAATAAGAGAGGGGCAGTATGTAGACAAAGGAGATACTATCGCCATTCTCAGCGAGGTAAAAGAGAAGTATTTCGACCCCAAAATGCTTCAGCGTTTACGCGAAATAATACAATCCAAAGAAAGTAGTTTAAATTCTAAAAGAGAGAAATCATTGTCTCTTCAACGCCAAATAAAAGCATTACAAGATGCTTTGCAGTCAAAGCTAGATCAGTCAAAAGCGAAGCTCGAAGCCGAGCGCGTAAGATTCGCGAATGCCAAGAATCAGTATGAACGAAATAAAAAACTCTTTGAAGCTGGAAATATCCCACTGACAAAATTCCAAGATATTGAATACAAGTACCAAGGCAGCGAAGCTGATTTTATTAATGCCGAAATAGAAATAGAACGAGTACCCGCTGAATATCTTGACAAAATCAATAAAGCTGAGTCAGACTGGAACAACACCCTAGCGGAGCAATTTGATACTGAAGCAGAGCTAACCAAACAGCGGAATGAACTCGCTAATATGGAGATTCGAGGACAACAATATTTTATACTTGCTCCACAAAATGGATTCGTAATCAAGGCAAGTCAAGGCGGCATTGGAGAAACCATAAAGGAAGGGGACGCACTATGTACCATTCTTCCACGGTCGGATGATATTGCTGTTGAAATGTATATTGAGGCAATGGATGTTCCGCTGATCAGCCGAGGCCGAAAAGTGCGCATTGAATTCGATGGATTTCCGGCTTTGCAATTCTCCGGTTGGCCAAGTGTTTCGGTGGGTTCATTTGGCGGGGTAGTAGAGGTTATCGACTATGCTAGCAGCAAAGCGGGACAGTTTAGAATTCTAGTAGTGCCCGACAAAGCTGATGAAAAATGGCCAAAGCAATTGCGCGTAGGGTCTGGCACGAAGGGCTGGGTAATGCTCAATGACGTACCCATCTGGTGGGAGCTCTGGCGACAGCTTAACGGTTTCCCCGTAAGCCTCTATCAAGAACCCGAATCCGACAAGCCGGTAAAAAAATCAAAAACCAAAAGCGAAGAAAAATGATAAGGCGTGTGTTGTTTCTTCTGCTCGTGACCGGTTGCTTCTCAACGCAAGCTCAGCATCATATCGATTCCATTTTTATCTTACCCGACACAGCGGTAGCTTTTACCATCGATGATTTCTATAAATCGATTTTGGAGTTTCACCCTATTGTAAAGCAAACGCGCTTGCTTAACGAAACCGCAAAACAAGAGATAAGGTTAGCAAGAGGTAGTTTCGACCCAAAGCTAAGTTCAACATTTAACGTGAAAGAGTTTAATGACAAAACCTATTACAATAAATGGGCTACTTCTTTTACAATACCTACTTGGTTTCCAATAGATCCTAAAATTGGATTGGAACGAAATACGGGATCATTCATCGACCCAGAAAACACGGTGCCAGAGTCAGATAACAACCAGCAATTCTACTCAGGCATTTCTATTCCACTAGGTAAGGGGCTTTTTATTGACGACCGAAGAGCAGCACTAAAACAAGCAAAGCTTTTTACTGAAATGGCGCAAGCAGAGCAAGTGAAACTTATTAACAAAATTTTGTTGGATGCAGCAAAAGACTATTGGCAATGGTATTACTCATTTTACAATTATATGCTGCTCACTAAGAGTACAATAATAGCTCATGAAATTTTCGATCGAGTAAAATTGAATACACAGTTTGGAGAGTCAGCGCCCATCGACACCGTGCAAGCAAAAATAATTTTACAGCAACGGCAGGTAGAGAAGCAAGAAGCTTTTCTCGACTTTGTTAATACGGGATTAAAGATTTCAAATTATTTGTGGGATGGCGAAGGCAAGCCAGTCCTGCTCGCTTTCCACACTACACCCGTTTTGGTGAATGCTGAAAGTGAACTTTTAACGGCTCAAACTTCTGAGTATTTAATTAACCAGGCGAAACTAAATCATCCTGAATTGGTGAAATTGGCTGTAAAGATTAACCAATTGGGAGTCGAACGAAAACTGGCGTCTGAATACTTAAAGCCAAGGCTTGATTTAAATTACAATTTTATAAATCAACCGCTGCGCCCAAATGGTTCTGTCAATTTCTTTTCGAACCCAACTAACTACAAGTTTGGATTGGATTTTTCCTTTCCAATTTTGATTCGAAAGGAACGTGCAAAACTAGCTCAAACAAAAATTAAAATAGAAAGTACCAAATATGAACAAACACAAACGGAGAGGGAAATCATCAATCAAATTTATATTTTACAGAATCAACTTGTAACGACCAGTAAAATATTGATTCAACAATATAGCATTGCCGATAACTACGAGCGTATATTAAATGCCGAAATACTTAACCTCGAAAATGGAGAGAGCGATCTCTTCAAAATAAACCTGCAGCAAGAAAAGCTCATCCTTTCTCAAACCAAACTATTAAAGTTGAAGGCCGAGTATGAAAAATTGAAAGCCACTATGTATTGGGCAGCAGGCGTAAGGAATTTAAATTTTGAAAATTGAGCATAAAAAAACCCGATTTCTCAATCGGGTTTTTTCGTTTCCTTTATTGTTTGAAATTAATCTCCGGATCCGTCATTCTTTGCTGTGATTTCTTTCGTCTTTCCATTTACAGTAACTGTAAATGTGTTATCGCAAGTACCAGTTCCGTAATCAAAAACAATCTCTTTGTTATCAACTTTTATTGTTTTGGAACCACTTATCGGCAAGAACACTTTATTGGTAAGCGCACATGAGCGGCTATATACTAAAGGGATTGAAATAGTAGTTGTATAGTTCTTCCCTTTCTTGTTAGTTCCCTGAGCAGCAAAAGTAGCACCTGCTGTTTGACTGAATGTCCAAGTATCTGCGGTAATTGTAGCTGTGCGATTCCATTTTTTAGTCAAATTAACGGCCCGTGAGGTAGTAGTTCCATCAGGGTAAGTCAAATTATGGTTTGAAGTAACAGTCCAAGTTAAAGGAGACGAAGCAGTGCTTACGTTTGTTACTGTTCGTGAATCACTATCGCTAAATTTCACATCGTTAATGCTGTATCCACTAAAGGTAATTTTGTGGCTAGATCCGGCTACAAACCAACGACCATCTTTCCAAGTCACAATTATTTTACCCTTTCTTGTGTTTTTGGCAGCATCCGTGCAACCAGTTGTTCCAAAATCAATTGTAATGGATCCTGCTTCTTTAGTGTTATTTTCTGCCTTTGTGATAATTGCGCAAGCTAATCTAATATCATCAGCCCCTGCTTCAACTCTGCCCGAAGCAGCATCATTGCTATTTAAAACTCCAGAAACCATATCATCTGTTTCAGAAGTTTGAGACTCAGAGGTAGATTCATTGCTAGAAGTTGCTACATCTTCAGCAGAAAAAGTATCTTCGTTGCTTTTGCAAGAAGAAACCACGATGGCCACGACAGCAAACATTAATACGCTTACTGCTAATTTTAACGAATTCACTTTTTTGTTTTTCATTTTTGTAATTTAATTGGTTTGGTTCTTTGATTGTACTTCACGCGGAAGGTTTAATCTGATTGAATTATTTTTTTTTAAATATCAGATTTTAATTCAACCAACTTTGATTTTCCTTTTATAGTAATCGTAACTTGTTTATCACAAGCTCCATCGCCATAATCTTCAGTAATTTTTTTGTTCCCAACCAAAAGCTCCTTGATCCCTTGCACAGGTACCGTTCCTTTAGAAGTAAGTATGCATTGCCTCGTATAAATAAGTGGCTCAATGATTTTTATTTCATACACCAAACCCTTTCTATTGATGCCTGCAGCAATATAATTTGGGAAATCACCAGTAGTAACTTTCCATTGGTCATTTAACGGATTAAGGCTGTTCCGACTCCATTCAACTCTTTTACTTTCTGAGCGCACAGTAGTAGTTCCGTCTGGCCAAGTAACTTTACCATCTGTCAATGTTTCTGTAAAAATCACTTTCTCACCTGTACTTAAACTACTGTAACTGACCTTTAACGACCCTTCCATTTTTGTATTGTTGATTTGATACCCATCAAAAGTTGTGACGATGGCAGAGTTAGGATTGTACCTCCTCCCAGAATAACTAATCACTATTTTTCCTTTTCTAAAATTGTCCTTCAAATCCTTACACCCAATCGTTCCAAAATCAATAATAATTGTCCCCTTAGGGCGAAGAATTGAATTGTCGGGGGCTGTTTCTAATACTACCGATGCGCAGTCAAAACGCCTGAGAGGGTCATTAATTGTGAAAACAATCTTTCTTCCAGTTGACTCTCTTCCACTAAAAGTTGCATCATTAGCCCCCACCGCGAGGTGAGCTACATCACGAGCATCATTTGAAAAAGCATCGGCCGAAACTTCGTTCTGAATATTCGCAGAATCGTCACTTGAAAAATCAATGGGCTCACTTTGGCAAGCGATCAGAAAAGTCAGCACTAAGCCAATATATTTTCCTTTGTAATTTCTCATCTAAGCAAATTTCGCTTTTTTCACGATCTTTAGAGTTCAATCTGTTAAAAAGGTTTAATCTCAATTAAAGTATTAATGACAAAACATTATTTTTCTCTGATATTTTCACTTTTCCTGTCGTTAAACAGCCTTGGCCAGCTTAAAATAGCCAAACTGAAGTATAATGGCGGTGGAGATTGGTATGCAAATAAGACGGCACTTCCTAATCTTATCTCATTCTGCAACCGGGAATTAGGTACGTCTATACAAACAGATGAGGAAAACGTTGACGTGTCAAGCCCTGCTCTTTTTTCATATCCGTTCATCTACATGACAGGCCACGGAAACGTGGTATTTTCAGATACAGAAGCATTAAATCTTAGAAAATATCTTCTTGGAGGCGGTTTTTTACACATCGATGATAATTATGGCCTAGATAAGTTTATTCGCCTTGAATTGAAAAAAGTCTTTCCCGAATTAGAATTGATAGAGCTTCCTTTCAACCATCCGGTTTACCATCAAAAATTTAATTTTGACAAGGGGCTTCCAAAAATTCACGAGCACGATGGCAAGCCAGCCCAAGGATTTGGACTCATCTACGAAGGGAGGCTTGTTGTTTTCTATTCCTATGAATGTGACCTGGGCAACGGATGGGAAGATCCCCGAATCCACAATGATCCGGAAGCTAAACGGCAAGAAGCACTAAAAATGGGGGCAAATCTTGTCGCTTATTCTTTCACCAATCGATAAAAATTCTAGGTTCAAAGCCTACATTTCGGCCTTGAACCTAGAATTCTAATTTACCTGGCTAATTCGAGAATCGTGATCGAATTAGGTGAAGCGTTGAATTTACGATTAACTGTTTTTCCGGTGATAGCATCTTTACCTGTGTTAAACCCGTCTGTGCGTTCCGCGTATGCTGACATGTCGATTTCTTTTTCCATTGCGTTGTTATTGATAACACACATTACAGTTTGTTGACTGTCGTAACGGAAGTAAACATAGACGTTATTCGTAGGACCGTATTGCATTAGTTTTCCTTTGGTAATGGCAGACGATGCCTTTCTAAAAGTACCAATCTTCTTTACGTAATCTTGCGTGTCTTTTTCTTCTTGTGTTAACCCGGCTTGGGTAAAAGCATTCTTCTTATCACCATTCCAACCTCCCGGGAAATCCAAGCGCACGTATCCATCTTTAGGCCATGTTTTTCCTTTCATTAAAATCTCTTCTCCATAATATAATTGAGGAATACCACGCGTTGTTAAAAGCCAACCAATTGCCATTTTGTATTTATTTACATCATCACCCAATTGAGTCAATGCTCTATTGGTGTCATGGTTATTTAAGAAGCTCACCATCTTCGAGGCATCTTTATAAACAAAATCGTTACTTAACGTAAGATATAACTGCCCAAAGCCATCACCTTGTTTATCTAGTGCGGGAAAAATGCCATGATAATTGGTTTGGAAATCAGTTGCTCCCGGAAGATTGCTTTTCCAAGGGTTGATTAAGTTATTCTCAACAAAATAAGCTTGGTTGACAGTGCCCGTTACCCACGTTTCGCCAAACATATAGATGTTCGGATATTCATCTAACAACGCTTTGTTGCAGGCATTGGCGAAGTCCAAATCGTAGTAAATATACGTGTCGATTCTCCAAGCGTCTAAACCAAACTCCTCTACTGACCAAAGTGCGTGTTGAATCAGATAATTTGCCATGTATGGATTGCTTTGATTTAGATCGGGCATCATAGGCGTGAACCAACCATCCAGCATTTGTTTACGGTCTTTTTTAGATCCATAAGGATCCATGATTGATGCATCCTTATAAGTGGTATTTGTATAGGTTGGCCATTCGTGCAACCAATCTTTCACTGGCTTCTCTTGAACGGTTACGTGATACAGACCAGCATGGTTATACACCGCATCTTGTACTAATTTCATTCCACGCTTATGCAATTCATCACTCAATTTTTTATAGACTTCATTTCCACCAAAGCGTGGCTCCACTTTGTAATGATTGGTAAACGCATAACCGTGCTCCGTTCTATCCGGCATATCATTCTCAATAATGGGCGTTGTCCACAAAGCAGTGACCCCCAAATTTTGCAAATAATCCAAATGGTTAATGATACCTTGTATGTCGCCACCATGACGATGGTAAATTGAGTCGCGATTGAGTGTTTGATCGCGCATACCTGCGACTTTATCATTACTTGGATCTCCATTACTGAATCGATCGGGCATTAACAGATAAACAACATCCGCGGAAGAAATGCCTTGCGCAAATTTAGAGCCGTTTCCATCCCTCCTCTTGTTCAATGGCCAATTGATGGTCTTCGGTTTCACTTTGCCAAAAGCCAATTGAACGTTTCCGGGTTGGGCTGTCGGTGAAATCGTAACATCCAACGCCAAATACTTGGGGTTATCCAACACACTAATTTTATCTAAGGTAACACCCGGATAGTTGATGCTTACAGTTTGCTTGTTGAAATTAACATCATTGGAAAAAACCAACAACTGTACTTTATTCCATTTCATCCCTACCCACCAATTGGTAGGGTATACTTTTATATCCTGAGCATTTAATCCTGTTCGAACTGCAAACAGATATCCAATAGAAAGCAACAGAGAAATTTTTTTGAGCGATTGCATGATTAGTTTTTGATAATTTTTGTGGTGTAATTGTGATCTCTATTCTTACTTCGTACAATATAAAATCCAGCAGGTAGTGCACTCATGTCCCATGTTCGGTTATCTATTTTGACTACCTCTATGTTTTGCCCAAATATATTTAGTACTTCCAGTTCAGGAGTGTCATTTTCTGTATCAACATGAATCAAACCAGTTGTGGGATTAGGATAAATAAGCATGTTATCATGGTCGGCCTCCTTAACATCTGTTATCTGTGTCAATGCTACATCGGTAAATACAGTAGCTTCTCCTGGTTGAATTTTAATTTCGTAGGTTGAACCAATTACGTCTATTTGAGTTCCCTTAAAATAGTCGAACCACCTGCCTTGGTGCGGAAACGACACGTTAACAGTTCGCTCCGCCATCTCCAAATTTGCGATACTAACTGCATTCATTTCATTTGGGGTGGTTGGGGTGGTAACAAATGGCACACCTTTCAGCATTATTTGCTTAACGTTGGCAGACTCGTTAATTGTAAAGTCCGTAGTATTAAAGATCGGATAGGTTCTAAGCTTATTCATTTCGTAATACCGTTTCAACAAGGGAATACGCAATGGAGCCGTTTTGTATTCCCACTTAATTGGCTTTCGTCCAATTCGGCAATTATTGTTGTTGGTATTGGTGCCAATGCAAAAATTGATAGAATAATCGTACCCAAGTTCACCGAATTGCCAAATCATTTTTGGTCCAGGGATCGAAAGAAAATAGGTAGCCGCTGCGGCAGAGCGTGCAAGTGCTATGTCCAAATTCTGAACGATATAAGGTCCATTTGAATTTCCATTCTGTAGCGCATCGTACATAATCCGTTCTTCATCATGGCTTTCTATATACCCTACCAAATTTGGTGATGCCCAAGCTCTATTTTTATAGGACAGTCCGGTCATATTTCCAGGGATTCCTCGCACGGCATCGCGAGCAGAACCATTTACATTACCCCATAGCATAAAGCCTAATGCAGACAGTTCCTTTTCCTCTGCATTGTCAGCAAAGTGTTCTAATATTAGATAACTGTCGGAAGAATAAGCTCTAATTTTATCTCTGACTCGTTTCCAAATCGCAATACGCGATGCATCATAAGTACCCCAAGCTCCTACATCAGTTGGGTTGATGACGCGCTGTGTAAACCCTTTTGATAGATCGTAGCGAAAACCGTCTATTTTGTATTCATTGAGCCAGTAATAGTTGATTGTGTCTAAATATTTCTTTGTGTATTGGCTTTCATGGTTGAAGTCATGAAACACATTGAAAGGATGAGTAGCGCTGACGTTAAACCATTTATTGGAACTAGCAGGTCGGTTGTTTACAAAATCATAATCCATCATTACCATGGGGCCTGGCATGTCTTGCTGGTTCATGACCATGTCCAAAATTACTGCCATGTTATTTCGGTGACAAACGTCAATAAACTCTTTCAATTTGTTTTTGGTTCCATAGGCTTTATCGGGCGCAAACATAAACGTAGGATTGTAACCCCAGCTATCATTTCCATTAAATTCAGTGATCGGCATCAACTCAATGGCATTCACACCTAAATTTTTTAAATAAGAAAGGGTATCTATCAATCCTTGATAATTGGCTTTTGATTCCTGCAAAAAATCGCGAATAAGCAATTCGTAAACAACCAATTGTGATTGAGGTTTACGCTTAAAGTTAGTAGTTGTCCAATTAAAAGGTTGTTGTGCCGTTTGAAAAACGGCCACCCGATTAAAATACCATTCTGCTTTTTTCGCGGCAGTGGGAAAGGATTTCAATAAGGGGTAAGTTGTTGGTAGAATAAATTGGTCGTCTGGATCTAATATCTTGTCAGCAAACGGATCGGCCATAAACAATTTTTCATCTACCAAATACCGGTATCCATATTCAAGCCCAGCCGTCAACCCTGTTAAGGTAATCCAAAAAAATTCTCCGTCTCTTTTCATTAGATTCTGAGACGATACCTCCCAATCTGAAAAATCGCCTTGTACATAGACTGAAGTTTTGGCAGGAGCCCAGAAGCATAGCGTTACCTGTGTAGCATCACTTGAATAATTGATACCAGGAATAATTCCAGCTGGTCTGGATTGAATAGGGCTTGTTCGAGAAATTAAATATTGAAAGGAAACTGTGCTTGTATTTGCGCCTTGCTTAGCCACAATTTTTACAATGGCACTCTCAGCAGAATTAATTAAGATATTGTAGGCAAAATTTGTAACATTTGTCTGCGAAAAGGTAGACACATTATTGATGAATAACTCAAAATTTGAAGCCGTTACAGTTTGAACCTCCACTGGAATATAATCGCCAACTCTTACAAATAATGGCTGAGTAGCAGGTTTGACTAACAGTGCTTTGTAAGAACCATCAGATAAAGTGGCAACAAAATCCGTTGTTTGGCCTGCACTCCAATCGTTGGCCTTAAGCAACATGCCCATTTGTGTTTCGGCACTAATATCTCCAGAAAAAAAATCGGAGGGCTTAAAAGTGAGTGAAAAAACGTTTCCCATCTTCGTAAACTTAGCCACAGAAATAGCCGCTGTAGCAGGGTTTACATTATACTTTGCATTTACATTTTTGTTCGGAATCCAAACCCAAATCCAAGCATCAGACAAACTTGCCAATGAAGTACCCGACACATCATACGAAACGGTTATGGTTTCATTGTATCGAAATATTGCCGGTGATATAGTTGGGTTCAGCGTTACCGCTGCCTGTGCATAGCAGGTCAGCAACGTGAAGAGAACTAGCGCTATTTTTCTCATGTTAATTCTTGTTTGATAACCATACAAATAACTTTGAATTTAAGATGCACATCTGTGGATTGATCACTTAAATACATCTAACGCTGGCGAAGGTGTTCCATTGCTTCTCCAACAGTTGAGTTGGTAGCCACTCCAGCTTTTCTCTCCTTGCGGTTCCCAGTAAAAAACACCAGTACCTTTAGCGTTGGGTACCGCCTTCACAGCGTTAAGTGTTGCCAATAGCATTGCTTTGGTATTATCTTCTTTTTCAAAATCGCCCCCTACTTCTACCACCATAACCTCTTTGCCGTACCTTGTCACCATGTCTTTCATGTTGTTTTCTAAGTCTGCTATCGAAGCCGTGTAGTCACTATTTAACCAAAACGGGTAATAGGACAATCCAATTATATCATATTTTACATCTCTATTCTTTACATTATCAAAAAACCATCGAAACCTTTGATTGTTGTTTCCTTGGTCTATATGAACGATTACTTTAATCGACTTGTCAACGGCTTTCACCGCCTCGTATCCTTTATTCAAAAATAAGGCTAAGTTGCCCCAACCCGAGGTGGTGCTGCCTTCTGGCAGAAGCATCCCGGGTGTTATTTCATTCCCCACTTGCACCCATTCCGGAATCACATTTTCATTTTTTAAGGCTGTCAATACATCCAGTGTGTGGGCATAAACGGCATCGCCAAGTTGCGGTATTGATAAACTGTTCCAGGCAGCAGGCTTAACTTGTTTAGAGGGATCAGCCCATGAATCGCTGTAATGAAAATTAATCATAATACGAAAACCCATTGCCTTTGCTCGCTTCGCTATACTTACTGTGGCCGCCTTATCGCAATGCCCATCAATTTTATGCTTGGATGGATTGACAAACACGCGCAAACGGATGGCGTTCATACCTCTGTCTTTCAACAATTGCAAACACTCTTTTGGCGTACCGTCCATATCTTTAAACACATAGCCAGTAGCTTCCATTTGGGGTAACCAACTTACATCAGCGCCCTTTGCGAACGCTGCAATCGAGACGGGTGGTTCAGTACTGTTAGTGGTATTAGACTCTTGCTCGGACTTGGCGCAGGAAATAAAAATGAGAAAACAAACAAAAAACGAGATTTTAGTTTCCATAGATCTAATAGCCGTTGACGCTGTTGTGCATAAGGTTACAAGCCAAGATAGGTATTTAACTTTGCCTACTTTCTTTATTTTTCTCATTGTTTGCGAAATTGTTAAGGTGGCAAGGTAACTCATGCTAACGTTTGCATCGCCCCACTTTATCAATTTTAGAGAAAAAAAACTAATTCGTTTAAATATGTATAAAGAGTTGATATATAGCACGCTACCAATAGTTGAACAAGGTGCCATTTTAAAAGTGGGACATAAGCCTTTTGCCTTTGCATGCAGACTGGCTAAAAAAAATACCAATCAGCGATTGGTACGGCAAATTTGTTAACGTTCTACCTCAACGGGTCAGCAAGTCTTGAAATTGTCAAAGATTGTAAGAGAACGATTGGAAAACTGATTACTTTTTAGCTTCTTCCTTCTTCTTGGGCACCCCTGGCTCAATAATGTTTCTAGCTTGAAAATAGGCATTGTAAAAATCTAAATTCGTTTTCTTGAAAATGATCATCTTAGTATCCAACTGACGTTTTAATGGATTACTTGTCTCTGTAAACAATTTTCGTATATCGGTGGTGGCTTGACTGCCCGTGTTGATCGCCAATCTCGTTTCAGGTTGTGCGCTTTTAAAGGCATCAATTGCTGCTTTAAGAGCAGACAAACTTTCTGCCTTCACACCATATTCACTAAGATCGACCAGATTTTTAGCCCCCGCTGCATAGATCATTTCACTGGTTGCGGTTAGGCGGGCCTCTGCCATACTAGCCAATCCAGCCTCAGTAAACTTTACGGATAGCTCTAACTCTTGGTTATTATTGTCCGCTGCAAAGCTGCGAATGCCGCTAGCCATTTCAAACGACAATTCTGCCAGCGTTTCGCGAGCAGTCCCTTTGTCTTGGGTGATTCCGGTTTTGTCCGTCTCTTGTTGCTTTTGTGCCTCCCCTATACCTTTTATATTGTTTGAAAAGGTGGTATAGTTGTCAGAAAACTTGCTGTTCGCAGACCATATGGCTTTGTTGTCGTCTAATACGCGAAAGGTGCGGGTGAACATGGCGTAGATACTAGTTTGTTGGGCATTCATATTAATTGTTGTTTAATTATTTATTCTGGGCTTGGGTTTTAAAATAGGTTCAAGTTCTACATCGCTACTCCTTCTACTATACGAAAACGAAAAAGATCATTGCAATAGTATAATTCACCATTCACCGCTCCTATTTTGGTTTGAAGGTGCTTCGCCAAACGATTGATCCGTCCCACTCAAATTTGTACCGCAGCACTTGATTTAATGAGCGAGGCACTTAGCACCTGTAGCCATAATCCGAATGAGGTGAGCAAAGTCCTTGAAGAGAAAAGCGTCCATTTTTGCGCCTTAAGCTTGGCTCTTAGCTCAATGAGCAGCATATTGAAATCCATTAGCGAAGATCCTAATCGCTTAAATGCCTCCCCGAAAGGCAAAGCGTGCATTTTAGCGAAGCAATCCGCAATAATGACAGATGGAGCAATAGACTTGAAGACTTGAGTACGCTTCTTACAAATACTAGCTGACATCCTGTCGGATGAATAGACTTGTGGAAATTCTCGATCTCAAGTATCAAATTCTTCATTGGTCGGGTGGATGCGCTTGTTTCAACACATGCAAAATATAGGACTGAAAAATTGCTTTGATACTAATGGAGATCAATATTGAATCTAACCGCAGACAAAACTCTAATAAAAATATGCTGTAGAATTTATAACTACAAGCGACAACCAATAATTATTTTTTAACCAACTGATTCTAGGCCACATGTGATAGACTCACTACCCCACCATGTGTTTAAATATCATAATTTTGATTTTAACCATTGACAATTTATCATTTTGATTTAAATTGAAAATGCATTCCAAACCAATCATAACAAAACCTTAACAAATTAATTTTATGAAAAAACTATCGTTCATCTTTTTCTACTTCATAGTAGGCTAAGCTAGCGCGCAGTGGACAAACTCTGGAACTAATATCTACAATTATATCACAGGAAACGTGGGGATAAATACCTCAGCACCAGATTATACACTTGACGTCCAAAGTATCAATAATTTTACTAGTGCCAAGTTTAGAGTTAAAAGTAATTCCGCACCAAATTCAGCTGTTGTTGAAGCAAATGCCAGTAATGTCATTGGCTTTCTCGAATCTACTATTATTCCCGTTGTCGGAACTCGAATCGGAACGAGGTCTAATAGTAATTTATACTTTGCTACCAATGATGTTAACCAAATGATTCTTAAAACAAATGGTTACTTTGGTATAAATACCTTAACCCCAAATTACCAATTAGATGTTAATGGCATTATTAATGCCACGGGGCTGTATATTAATGGTACGCCTTTCAGTGGAGGCACTTCCCAATGGAGTAATTCTGCGTCAAATATCTTTTTTAACACGGGTAACGTAGGCATCGGTACTTCAACACCCGGGGCTAAACTGGAAGTAAATGGAAGTATTTCGTTACCGAACAGTACTGGGGATAAATCGATTTATACATGGAGCCCCGCAGATGCCAATTGGAGAATAGGTATGAGCACAACACCAGGATTTACTACGTCCCTGACCACAGCGCATGTACAATATGCAACCTACGCTGGTGGGGTCGGCCAGGGCTTTGCCGTGGGTGTAAACGGAGGATTATCCAGTTTTGAAGTAACAGGAAGCAACCATAACGCTTTTTTTAGGGGCAATGTTGGGATAGGCACGGCAACACCGGGTACTAAACTGCAGGTAAATGGCAGTGGCACTTACAATGTCGACTTAGCAGTTAGTGGGCGCATACAAACGGGCGATGGATCTGGCAATGGGGGAATTTGGCTAAATAATCCCGGGACAATGTTTGTGGGCCAACTTAATGGCACTACGCTAGGCCTCTATAATAATGGTGATTGGGGGTTGGCACTCGACAACAACAGAAATGTTGGTATAGGAACGAACAGTCCAGCACACAAACTAGAAGTACATGGTAGAACAGCCATAGGCCAGTACACAAACGGAACAGCTGTAATTGATGCATTTAATTCTTACGCATACTTTGGATGCAATGCACCTACAAATGGGTTGGCTGTTGGGCCAACAGGCGATGTTGGGATTGGTAATACTGCACCTGGAGCAAAACTGGACGTGAACGGACCCTCTACAGGAAATGGGATTACTATTAGGGCAGGCGGTGGTGGTGATGTTGTGCTAAATTCTGGAGGTTCATTATTTTTTGACAACAACTACAGCTATGCCTCTGGAAATTATATCCGACCTAGCGAAGCAAATACACAAACTTTTGTGACATCTGGTGCTGAGAGAATGAGAATTTCACCCAGTGGAAGCATCGGTATTGGCAATTCGACTCCAGCCGCAAAATTAGATGTTGCGGGCAATATCAAAATTACCGATGGCACGCAAGGCGGAGGTAAAGTGCTGACCTCAGATGCAAATGGCTTAGCAACATGGGCAACGCCAAGTTATACGCAATGGACAACTTCGGCATCAAACATCTATTTTAACACAGGAAACATTGGTATTGGTAATATTGCTCCGTCCGCGAAATTAGATGTAACAGGCAATATCAAAATCACAGATGGCACGCAAGGCGGAGGAAAAGTGCTTACCTCAGATGCGAATGGCTTAGCAACTTGGGCAACGCCAAGTTATACGCAATGGACGAGCAACGCATCGAATATATCTTTTAACACAGGCAACGTTGGGATTGGCACCTCAACTCCTGGAAATAAAATAACAATCGCGCAAGGTGCTGGCACACCAAGGACAGGTGCCTTTGGTTTTCAATTATACAATGGAAACGCCAATGCAAACTCTAAAAATTGGATGATTGAAATGCCTAATTCTGGCCCCGGTAGTCTTAACATTAGTCAATATGGTGATGCAACAGGCGCGACCCCTAGGATCCAGATCTCATCTACTAACAATCTAAGCAGAATTGCAGATCTTACTATTGACGCAAGCGGCAAGGTAGGTGTTGGTAACACGGCACCAGCAGCAAACTTGGATGTGAAAGGGACTTTTAAAATTGCCGATGGCACGCAAGGCGTTGGTAAAGTGCTTACCTCAGATGCAAATGGCCTGGCTAGATGGGCAGCTCCAAGTAACTCTACCGGGTGGTCGCTCAGCGGCAATTCAGCGACTAATTCTGCGACTAATTTTATTGGAACAACTGATAATGTTCCATTAAACTTTAGAATGAATAATATTAAATCAGGTTCTATACAACAGACTAATACCTTTTTTGGAAACTATAGTGGTAACTCTAATACAGTAGGTTCTTCGAATACTGCTTTTGGAGCTTCTTCGTTAACCCTGAACACAACGGGAGCCAAAAACACGGCCTTTGGATACGGTGCACTTAATAATAATGTTAGTGGTTTTGATAATACCAGTGTAGGATTATTTGCCCTTTCACAAAACGTTTCTGGTTATGGTAATTCTGCAATTGGTACGGCTTCGTTGCAATTTAACAAAGGAAATTACAACACGGCATTTGGTCACACTTCGTTATATAACAATACATCCGGAAATTACAACACGTCAATTGGTAGCTTTAGCGGCCCCACTAACTTTTCAAATTTTGAGAATACGACTGCAATTGGCAACGGAGCAACTCCTACTGCCTCCAATACGATAGTTATTGGTAATAGCAGCGTAACTAGTATTGGTGGCCAAGTAAGTTGGTCTACACTTTCAGACGGCAGATTTAAAGCCAACGTGAAAGAGGACGTTCTAGGCCTTGAATTCATCAATGAGTTAAGGCCTGTAACTTACACCATAAATACGGAGCAACTTGACAAATTCACCGGGGCTTCAGACAAAATCAACGCTGCTAGTGTTAAAAACGGGCTCGTTGTTAATAGCCTTGTTGCCACTGCTAAATCTACTCCTGTTCGGCAAACCGGTTTGGTTGCTCAAGAAGTTGAGGCAGTGTTAAAAAATTCCAATCAAACGTTCTCTGGCTTAGTTGCACCTCAAAATGAAAAGGATCACTACAGCATCCGTTATAGCGATTTTGTAGTACCCTTGATAAAGGCTGTGCAAGAGTTGAGCAGCCAAATGCAAGCCCAAAACAAAAAGATCGATTCGTTGCATACAGTTATTAGTGCGCTTAAAAACCAAGCAAATACTGGCAAAGCAACCGACCGTGTTACAGAGGGAGATGCTATACTTAACCAAAACTTCCCCAATCCTTTTACGGTTGATACTGAGATAACTATGACAGTTCCTACAGCGGCCCAACAAGCCTCGCTTATCATCTATAATTTACAAGGAACACAGCTAAAATCTATCGCAATTACTGGACGCGGAAACGTTTCGACTAAGATAATTGCTGGTGAAATGAGTGCTGGTATGTATCTGTATTCATTGATTGTTGATAATCAGTTAGTAGATACCAAACGCATGATTCTTACAAATTAAGATCTTTTTACAGGATAAAAAAATAAAAATCCCCACCAAAACTGGTGGGGATTTTTTTGTTTGTTTACTTATACGCTAAACGCCTGTGCTTTTAAGGTCACAAGTAATCGTCTCATAATATTTATTAGTAGTTACAAAAAATCAGAGGCCTTGCGGCCTCTGATTATAACATAAACTAGTTTCTACTTTGTGAAACTAAACTCTCTTGTGGCCGAATTATACGTAATTTGATAGGTACCAGCAGAAGCTATTTTTATATTGTTGTTACTTTCAGTGTTGGCTATTCCGCTAGGAAATACCGAAGCATTGCCCCAACTGAGACCCCAATCTGTATTTGCTCTAAACTTGGCTTCTTTGGCTGTCAATTCAACCTTTCCTGACCATTTATATGGATTGGATGGATTTTGAATAAGAAACGTATCTGTATTCCACGCGCCTGCCGTTGCATCACCAATAATGCCAAGCTTAGTGTAAGGTGTGCTATTGGCAGTGTTACCGAAGAAATACTCGCCAGTGCCAATGTCTATCCTAACAAAATAAGTAGCTGCAGTAAGGATCTTAATGTCCCCTCCACCATTTCTACCAAAGGAAGTCGGAAAGTTCTCAGGTGCATTGTTTTCGCCTATTCCGCCCCAGTTTGTACCCCAGTTGCCAGTTTCTCTAAATTTAAGAGAACCTAACGTTAACGTCACCGTTCCCGTATAAACCTTTGTGTTCACCAAATCTTGAGTAAGTTTAGTATCTACCCCCCATCCACCGATAGCGTCTCCTGTTAAACTCAATTCCTTAACTGCCGGCACAGTTATCGGAGTAAAGGAATAAGCACCTGTAGCCACATTAAAGTCAACCGAATAATATCCAGATGTACCGATAGCAACATTTGCGCTGCTACCCAATACAGCAGTGCCTGAAGGAAAAGCAGTAGCCCCCCAATTGGAGACCCACTTATCGTCCGCGCGGAATTTTGCCGATTTTCCGCCTGTTAAGTACAATTTTACAGTCCAGTCAGCTGGTTTGTTCGCAGCATCCGGCCTGTACATATCCGTATCAGTATCCCAACCACCTGCGGTTGCATCGCCAACAACTCCAATTGAATTGAATTCTACATAAGTTGTAACAGATACTGTTGTTGTGTTAGAATAAAGTACTGTACCTGATTCATTTGTCGCCTTTATTCTAAAATCAATCATAGCAGGAGTGGCCCCAGAAGCACCATAGCCTAACGCTATTTTATTTAATTCTAAAACGGTAAATGATTTACTTAGCGTAGTAACATCAATTACGGAAGGTGAAGCGAAATTAGTTTCCTTCTTTGCGTATTGGAGTTGATATGTTTTCACTCCTACATAACCGCTAAACGCAGTTGTCCAAGTTAAATTAATTCCGACATTATCGGCAGTAGCACCAGTTGCCGTTAGGGTAGCCACTGACGATTTGATTTCAAGATCACTGTAAGGTGTAAACGCAACCTTGATAGTGTTTGAAACCACTGAAGCATTGTTGTTCTCCAATGAGGCAATAATTCGAACATCTAGGTTAGCAGGTGCTGTAAAATTACCCCCGTACTTCAAGGCTATTCCATTTACCTCTTTACCCAACAACGCACCTGATAAAACGCCTGTAAATTCCTTTCTGGTCGGATTCAAAAAGTTGTTACCTGCCTTGTCAAATAGAAGTGTATACTTTGTCTTTGCCAATCCCAACGGCAGGTTGGCATCGTTCCAAGTAAAGGTAATGGCCGGTTTCAACGAATCGGCTGCTGGTGCAGAAACTGTGGCCGCAGGTGCTGTAAGAGTAAAAGTCGTGTTGCTAGGATTAAATTGAGGTGTTGGTTCAATCAATTTCTCGCACGACATAGCTACTACCAAGAGTAGGAAAATAGCTATAAAAATTTTCAACTGTTGTTTCATTTTTTTTCAATTAAAGTTTTGTCACGGTCATCTTACCGGTTTTGAAATTCACTGTAATCTTGTAATTGCCTGCTGCTGGGCCTTGAAAATCTTCTCCAGCCGGCTTAAATGTGATATCCCCCGTGGTATTATTGCCTTGCTTTGCACCCGTAAATCCATATTTTGCACTCCAGTCTCCGGCTACGGGTATCATCAAATAACCATCAGGCTTCAACGCGACATTCTCAATTTCATAGGTAAACGAATTAACCACCTTAAACTGCTGGGTTACCAAATTTTCAGGGGTGTTATCCCATCCTTTGGGCGTTGCCCCACCTATCAAAAACAATTTTGCCGGAACAGGATACACTACATCTAAATAAGTAGAGATAGTGATGTTGACAACGTTGGAATAAAGCGGAGCATTATTGTTGGGCAACGAAGCTTTAATGCGAAAATAGAATTTGTTGGGCACGTTGTCAGCTAATTCTAGTTTTCCCAATTGCCCGTTCAGTTCGCCTACTGTAAACGACTTGGAAAGTGAATTTTCAAAAGAAATTTCTACTTTTTTAGAATTTGAAAAGCCAGTAGTATTGTCAATTTCCAAGGTGTAACTAACGGCTTGCGTATTTAGCCCATTGCTAAATTCATAAGCCGGATTTGTCCATTGAAATTGAAGGGAAGAATAATTGAACTTATCTTTGATAAGTGTCAAATCAGTGGTAGATGAGACGGATAGCACTGGTGGTTTGCCCTGCAGAAAAGTCACGCGCTCTTCCTCTTTGTCGCACGATAAAATAACCACCGAAAGCAACAAAATTAGATACTTAATGGGTTGTTTAATGTTCATGATTAGTAAAAATTAATGGGTTGATTTATTTGTATTCATCGTGTTGTACTAAATTAGGATTGGATGCAATATCGGCTCCTGGTATTGGAAAAAAGGCACGCTTGGCTTCTATTGAAGTACCGTTTTTTATACCTCCTTTCCAAGGCCATAGATAGGCATCGCCAGTAAACTTGCCAAACCGAATTAAGTCCTGCCTTCTGTAACCCTCCCAATACAACTCGCGAGCCCGCTCATCCAAAACAAAGTCTAACGAAAGTTGGGTGTCGGAAATGACTCCCGGTGCTTTGCTAGCTGCTAGGTCACCTGAACGAGTTCGGATCGCATTTATATATCCAAGCGCAGTCGCCCGATTTCCACCCGCACCCCCGCGTAATACGGCTTCCGCATACATCAAATACGCATCGGCTAGGCGAAACATTGGATAGTCAGTGTCATTGAAACCAGTAGAAGCACTGGCTGGGGTTGTGCCGTCAGAATTCACATTTCTAAACTTCCAAACTCCGTACCCTTGTTTGGATTGGTTAATTGCATCGATCTCCAAGCTTTGGTCTTTGTCCTCTTTCAAAAATAAATCGCGTGCTTTGTTAACCTCAGAAGGCGATGTTGCGGGCGCATTGGTAGAACCTACGCCATCAAATTTACGAAACAAGGCAGAGGTGGTTCGTAGGCCTCCCCAACCACCTGCACCAGAGTTGCCGTATATCATAATCCAAGTCATAGAATAGGACTGCGAACGCGCTCCATCGGATGACTGAGCAAAAATAATTTCAGTATTGTTACGGTTGTTATCAGCCAAAAATAGATTTGCATATTTAGGTGACAACGTATAACCACCTCCGATCACTTCATTCAATTGAGTAATTGCCTCCGTATATTTCTTTTGACCTATATAAACATCGGCATTCATATACAATTTGGCCAGCAACATGGCACACACCCCCTTGTCTGCTCGTCCGTACTCAAATCGGGGAGCACCCAGTTCAGGCTTAATGGCTAACAACTCCGTTTCAATGTAAGTGTAGAGTTCGGCTCTTTTTTTCATCGGAGGAAAGTATGCACCTACATTATCCGCCTCAGTAACGAAAGGCAAGTTTTTGAACAAATCCATACCCCAATAGTATGAAAGCGCGCGCAAAAACCTAGCCTCCGCTCGAAAGCGTTTTATTTCAACATCTTCTTTTTTACCTTCTGTTGCCCGTATATATTCGTTGCACAGCACCGCCACATTCGCTACACGTGCATACAAAGCGGTAGGAATACCATCGGTTGGAAGCCACGAGTTAAAATGCAAATTGGAAATAGTTCCATTGGCATCGTTGGGATAAGACCAAACCGCTTCATCGGTTGTTAAAGTTTGCATATACCAAAGCGAGCGGATGAAGCTACTAAAACCTTCGTCAACACCGCCCACATCAGGTGAAGTGATATCTCCACCAGGTGCCGCTGGTCCTATTTGCCCTGTGAGAATAAAGGTAGCATAGAGTTTGGCCAATCCGGCTTTATACGATTCGGTGGTGGTATAGACATTGGCCGAAGTGGTAATAAACGGGTCGTTAGGTTGGACGTTCAAATCATCTATACACGAGGTCATCATGGATATTACCACGAAGCTCAGTATCAAGTAGTGTTTTATATTTTTCATAAGGATAATGTTAATTCAAACTAAAAAGTGAGGTTTACACCAAATAAAAATGTACGAGATCGAGGGTAAATGTTGCCGTCAATACCACCATCTACTTCCGGATCTAAGCCTTTGTATCGGGTTACGAAAAATGCATTTTGAACTGTTAAACTCAAGCGCAGATTCATGTTTTCAGTTTTAGTTAGCTTATTCAGCGTATACCCCAAACTCATGTTATCCATTTTAAAGAACGAAGCATTTTCAATATAATAATCTGAGAAAGTTTGTTGGTTAACAAAATTTGTTTCGTTAACAGCCGATAACATGTTTCTAAAAATATTTAGCCGATTTGCGTTGTTGCTAAATGCCGCCCCAGAATGAACATTGTTAAAGACATAGTTACCTATGCTTAATCTACCTGAAAGGGAAAAATCAAGTTGTTTGTAGTTCAATCGAGTATTTATGCCTATCAAATAATCAGGAACAGGTCTCCTATAATAGTGCTTATTTTTCTCATTTCCCGAAGGCACACCGCCTTGACCAGACCGATCGACATAAAGTCCTTCAATAGGCTGGCCGTTTTGATTATAAACTTGTTGATAAGCAAAAAACGAATACGCAGGAAACCCAACCTGGTGTCTTTGAATCCATGCATTTACGCCCACCGTGTTTCCCGCCACAACGCCCAGAAAATTAGGATCGTTACTTAAGGTAAGTTTGGTAATGTTAGAATTGTATGCCGCAAAGTTAGCCCCAACATTCCAGTTGAAGTCTTTCGTTTTTACCACATCGCCACTGAGCGTTACCTCAATACCGTTAATTTCCATGCTGCCAATGTTGGTAGTTAAGAAGTTGGAGAAGTTCACACCATTCGGAATAGAAACTCGGTTCAATAAATCCTCTGTTCTCTTCTGATACACCTCAACAGAACCTGTCAACCGTTCTTTGAAGAAACCAAAGTCCAGCCCCAGGTTATACGTAGTGGTAGACTCCCACTTAATATTAGGATCATAGGCATTGGGGCGAAGCGTGGTATAGAAAGTATCACCCAATTGATATTGAGCTAAGTTATTCGAAGCTTGATACACAGCCAAATATGGAAAGTATTGACCTGGGATATCTTGTTGACCTGTAACTCCATATCCAGCCCTCAATTTAAGGGAGGATACCGCCTCCAAATCCGCTAAAAACGATTCTTCTTTTACTCTCCAAGCTAATGCCACCGCTGGAAACAAACCCCATTTGTTTTGATCTCCAAATCTAGAAGACCCATCTTGACGGAGCGAAGCAGTCACTAAATATTTCCCATTTAAAGTATAGTTTAAGCGGCCGAAGAAAGAAACTAAGTAATTTCGATTTGCAAATCTTATTGAGGGATTTTTCAAAGCCGCATTTTCATTTGTGTTTTGACCTTCTCTTGAAAAATATTGCCAGCCATAGCCTGCAGTAAAATCGACTTTATGCATTCCAAATTGCTTCACATAGTTCCCATAGACATCCAGCAGTTGCGATTGGAAAATTGCATCGTATGAATTATTTCGACCCACCAAAGTACCTTGATTTTGAGCAATCGCGGAATTGAGAGGTACTCGATTAAAGCCTTCGCTTTTTTGACGATCCAACCCAGCATTTACTACCAACCGAATATCTTTAAAAAAAGGCAGTCTGTAATCGGCCTGAATGTTGGCGATAATCCTATTGGCATCCGATTGATTATTGGTTTGGTTCACTTGAGCAACGGGGTTGACGGTTCCATTAACACCATTGGTTGGATCTTTTGTCAACCATGTGAAATAGCCACCGTATTTATCGCCCTGACTCTCATCGGAAACTGGCTGAGTAGGGTCAAACTCAACGGCATTTCCGACAGCCCCAGTTTCTCCAAAATTGTTATTAATGAGATTTCCCTTAGCGCTGATATTCAGTTTTAGATCTCCGTTTAACAGTGTGGGTGCTAGATTCAAATTTAACGAGTTCCGTTTAACTCCGGTATTTCTTAAAATACCTTGCTGATCTGTATATCCATACGATACGCGAATTGGAACATTTTTAATTGCCCCAGAGGCGCTGACATTGTGGTCGGTAGAAATAGCAGATCTATAAATCTCCTTTTGCCAATCAGTATCTGAGGTGCCCAGTTTTTTCAGTGCATCGTTCGAGATTGTTGAGCCTGGCAACTTGCTTAGCCCTGTCACATACTCGCGATACTCAGCAGCGTTCATTACGTCTACATAATTCATGGCAGTACTAACCGAGGCCACGCCATTATATGCAAACTTCAATTTGCCGGAAGCTCCCTTTTTTGTAGTAACGATAATTACCCCGTTCGATGCGCGCGAACCGTAGATTGCGGTAGCTGACGCATCCTTCAAAACTGTAAATGATTCAATATCATTTGGATTGATAGATGCCAATGGATTGGGGACACCACTCTGGTTTGTATTGTCAATTGGAAAACCGTCAATCACAATGAGGGGGTCATTTGACGCATTCAATGATGCACCTCCTCGTATCCTTATTTTATTTTCTGCACCTGGCGCGCCACTGGTGGAGGTAATGGCCACACCCGCAAACTTGCCCAATAGCAAGTCTTGTGGCGAAGTTAACACCCCTTTATTAAAATCTCTACTTGAAAGATCTACCACCGCACCTGTTGCATCTTTCTTTTTCACTTCACCATAGCCTATGACGACCACTTCGTCCAACGCTGTTACGTCAGTTTTTAACGAAACGTCAATTGACGTTCTCTCGCCCACGGTAAACTCCTGTGTTGCATACCCAATAAAACTGAATACTAGAATCGCCTCCGCGCCCACATTGATCTTGTAATTTCCGTCAGCATCTGTTGCCGCACCATTGGAAGTGCCTTTTTCTACAATGTTCACCCCTGGAATGCCACTTCCGTCATCAGCAGAAGTGACCTTCCCGGACACAGTTCTAGTCTGGGCTTGGGCCATAAACACACCCAAGAGCAAGAGAAGAACTGCAATGCTTTTCATTTTTACAGTAAAATTTTTCGTCATACATTTTTTGATTTAAGTAAAGTGTCTCGAAAGGAATTCAAGCGAACCAACATCCGTTTGAATTCCAATTAAAATCGTTTGCAACTTACAGCAATGCCGTGCCCACATCGCCCCACTTTCATGGATTATCAAAATAAAATAAAATAAAAATTTTGGTGGGTAAATATCTGATAAATAGTTATTTATCAAATAATCTGACGTGCCATTTTAGAAAGTGGAACATAAAAAATATGCCCTACTGCAATCGTTTACTGAAATTCAGAACTCTTGGCACTGAGTAGGGTAATTTGTAAAGCCCAAGTACGCAGGAGCTAAAATGGCAGAAAGTAGATTCGAGAAATCAATACTCCTTGATAGTATTAAAAAAGGAACTAGGAGTTTGATTTGTCATCTTTTTGAAAGATCGATTAAAAGCCGTTTTTGAATTGAAGCCTACATCAAAAGCGATACCCAGCAACGTGTAGTTTTTGTAATGTGGGTCTTCTACCCTCCTTTTAAATTCTTCAATTCTATAACTATTCACGTAATCAAAGAAGTTTTTACCAAACCCAGCATTTATAACTTTGGACAGCACGTGGGGTTGGATCTTCATTTTTGAAGAAAGGTCTATTAATGTAAGCTTAGGATTGGTATATGGCTTAAATTTTTCCATAAAAAAGGAAATTTTTGCCATTTCGTCCTCTAAATTCTCTATCTCTATTTCTTCTTTTTCAAATACTTTTTCTTCAATCGTATTTATCTCGCTTTGCTGGCTTACTGTTTTGCCAAAGTTTTGGAGGGCGGGAGTGGTTTGAGGAAGGCGGAAAATATCGGGTTCATGGATGGCAAAGTATCCCAAAAAGAAAGTAATCATCGAAAAAACAATCCAAATCGTCTCGATACTGATCTCAATAGAAGAGGTGATCTCTAGTGAGAGTATGTTACCTAAAGCGGCCAAAATAAAGGTTGCAACCCAACCCAAAAGGCAAGCCGCCTGAATAAACAGCACAGTGCTTAAGTATTGGAGATTTTGTTCGTACGAATTGCTGTCCCTGAAATTTACTTTGTAGTAATCAATTGATCGCTTTGATAAAACCCAGTAATAGATGTTCATGGTCATTGCCACCGAAGCCATTAAAAATCTAATAACTTTCAATTCTGATGTTGGGTCGAGCAGTTTTTCCTGAAACACCGCGGGATCGGTAAGAAAATAGGCAGTGTAAATAAAAAACTGAATCACTACGGGAATGAAATAGATTAACCTGGTTTTTGTTGGCGATTGGAAAAGCAGCTTTTGAATATAAAAATAGAACAGGGGCGCATAGATAAACAGTATAAAATCGGGCACTAATTGAAGCTTTGGCAAATTGCGAGATACGCCTGGATAATTTGAAACCACTTTAACTAAAAGGATTAAGGAAGTAATCCCGATCAGTAGCAGCAACCACCTGTTCGCTTCTCTATTATATTCATGTATGGTGGGGATAGTAATTATCAGCAGTATTCCTTGAAAAACTGAGAATAACAGCAAGAGGTCATAAACTGAATAAAGTTGTTGGCCTGCCGAAAGATCTTCCCACGTAGAAATATCGACCATCACTTTGCTTTCATTTTTCTTTCGTTGGTAGACCCTGTTTGGCAAAATACGCCCCCCAGGCCTGCTTTCAATTGATGAGGCACTCCCGCGGGTAAATTTGTACTCTAACTTTTGCAGATCATTGTAGATAATTATCCTATACGTGCCGTCAATTTGTTTTCGTAGCTTAAAATTTCTGTCAGCAGGATTCCAGTTGTTAAAATTGCCCATTACAAAAATGGAGGCATCAAAAGGTGTATTTTCGGGAATTTTATTGACTACAATAGTGTAAGCGGGCTGTATCTCCCACCCTTCTATAGTTACTTGAATAAGGTTAGGATTATTTTGAAGAGGTCTATTGTAAATTCTATTATTCAACGCCTTGCCGTCCGCGGTCCCCTCTACCAATGCCCACCCGCCTTGGGTAAACTTATATTCAAAGTAGGAAAGTGAGTCAGGAAGGTCAAAATAGTAGACCCCATCAGCTTTTCTAGTCAATTTATAACTTTCATTGCCGGGGCTCCAATCGTTAAAAGTTCCCGATATGTATAAGCTTGAATCCTCTAACGCAAATTTTGGATGTTTAACAACCTCTATATGTATTTGCGCCTGCACAAGATTGGCAAACATGATTGATGTCAATAGAATCACCCCAAAAATATTCCACATAACTTTCCTGTTCTATTTGAGTTTACCAAATTAATGAATTTATTGAGCAATCAGCTAAATAATGCAAGCCTTCTAAATCCCTTAGGCGATTTTCCTTTTTTTCTTAAAAACACTCTATTAAAATAAGTTAAGCTTTCAAAGCCCACGCTGTAGGCAATTTCCGATATTGAACGCTCTGTTTCCGATAACAGTTTGCAGGCGTGACCAATCCGAACATCATTTAGATAGTCCGAAAACGTCTTACCCGAAGTTCTCTTAAAAAATTTGCAAAAGGCGCTTTCGCTGAGGTTCACCATACCCGACAATTGAGAAATGGAAATGTTTTCGGAAGAATGGGTATGGACAAAATTGAAAACTCTATTTATCCTATCCTGATCCATCTTCTGTGGAATGGGTTTAAAAAATTCAGACGCCAGCACTTGTTTCTTTAATAGCGTCAACTCGTTCAAAATTGACAATAAACTCGTAACCCGCTCAAAGCCTTTTTTTTCGGGTAAGGTTAAGATATCATTTGCCACATGATCGACCATTGCAAAATGAATTGATTGTCTAGAAACGTTGAGCATTTTTTTGATGTGGGCAAACTCATTGCAGTTGAGCAGGCCATTAACAAAGCTTTCCGAAAATTGAACAACCACGCACTCCTGCTTTTTTCGCGTCAACTCAGATGTCCAACTATGCGGAAGATTCGGACCGATCATTACGAGATCGCCAGACGCAAATGGTTCATAGCTATCACCAATTAAACGCATACCATTTCCCCTTACTATTAATGTCAATTCATACTCTGGATGGTAATGCCAATTGAATCTGAATTGGGAGGTCGCAAACCTATAGGCCACGAAGGAATGGTCGCCCTTTTTAGAATCTATGTTTTCGAGTAATGGCTTAGAAAGCATATACAAATGTACACAGTAAGTCTACAATTGAATAACGCATGGCAATAGAGTGCTAGTTTATTCCATAGAGAACAATTTGAAATATAGTCTCACTAATAACTTTGCTAAAAAAAACAATACACATGCAACCTTCAAATACCATCTTAACGTTTTTGGAAGAACCGTATCCATTGACGGCAGAACAAATATCTTTTTATCAAAAAAATAGATACATAAAACTAAAGCAGGTGCTGAATGAAGAAACACTTGATTTCTTTAACAAAGCAATTACCGAGCGTGTGGAAAAAATGAATACTGTAGAAACCCCATTAGAGCAAAGGAGCACTTACGGCAAAGCATTTTTACAACTCTTCAACTTGTGGCGCGAAGATGAAGTAGTGAAGCAACTCATCTTCAGTAAACGATTAGGTAAAATCGCTTCCGATATAATGCAGACGGATGGGGCCCGAATCTATCATGACCAGGCATTGTTTAAAGAAGGCGGTGGTGGCATTACCCCTTGGCATGCTGATCAATATTACTGGCCACTGGAAACCGATAAAACGGTAACTGCGTGGATGCCTTTGCAAGCAACACCACTCGAACTTGGCCCTCTGGAATTCAGTGCGGGCAGCCATCAAATTGTGGAAGGAAGAGAATTGGCGATTGGCGATGAAAGCGAAACCGTTATTCAACAAAAACTTCGGGTTACTGATTTCAAACACGTGATCGAACCTTTTGATGCTGGCGAAATCAGTTTCCATTCAGGCTGGGTATTCCACAGAGCGGGCGCTAACATAACGAATCAAATGCGTAAAGTGATGACCATTATATATATGGACAAGGACATGAAGTTGAAAAACCCTGATAATAAAAATCAAATCAACGACTGGAATACTTGGTGCCCGGGTGCGACTATTGGTGAAATTATTAACAGTCCCATCAATCCAATCGTGTATCAACGCTAAAGAATGGAAATTAAATTTAGAAGTCTGTATAGGCATCACAGAATGCATTATTTCTTGACAAGAGTAACTGTCTGCTGTTTGTTATTCTTCACTGGATTTTGCGGAAATAATTGTTTCGCGCAGCAAGCATCACCATTTCAAAAAGTAAAAGCAGTAGCCGAAGAATACCGTGTATTGCCGTTGGGGGAAGTGCTTCCGGAAGGTTGGCTCAAAGAACAAATGGAAGAAAACCTAAATGGATTCACCGGGCATTTGGATAGCCTTGCTCCTGATTTGATTCTTGACGATGACATTTATGGAAAGAATAGACTTTCAAAAAAAGTAAAAAACAAAGATGTTGGCGCGCTGGGTGTTACGGGCGAAGCGCAAGTGCAGTTTTTATGGTGGAACAGCGAAACACAAAGCAATTGGCGCGATGGATATATCCGTAGTGCCATATTAACAAACAACAAAGCACATCTGATCAAAATTGAAAAGTACATCAATCGAATTCTCGCTACACAAGATGCAGACGAATATCTTGGCATTTATGACCATGAGTTACGTTACCGATTTGATAATGAAAACGGGGAACTATGGTCGAAGGCATCGTTGCTGCGAGGATTGTTAGCCTGGTACGATTACACAAAACAAAAGACCATTCTCAACGCGATCGAACGGGCTGTTCAAAACGTAATGGATAACTATCCGATAAACAATTCACACCCGTTCTACTCCGTAAATCCGAATGTTGGTGGAACAACCCATGGCTTAACCATTACCGATGTTTTTGAAAGTCTTTATCGCATTACTGGTAAAGAAATCTATCGCGATTATTGCTTGTTTTTATATGAGGATTTCTCTGAGCAAACGTTAAATGAAGATGCGCAATATTCAAAATTGATGAATGACAGCATTTTATTGAAAGGCCACAGCGTGCATACTTATGAACATCTGCGGAGTCTGGCTGCCGCTTACCAAGCATCGGGAAACAATGAGTTAAAACAAGCCATTGACCATTTCCTAAAGAAAATTGATTTTGAAACAACCGCATCTGGTGGAGCCGTTGGCGATGAATGGATTGGTGGAAGAAAAGCAGATGCCACCGCAAGAGGATATGAGTATTGCTCTCTGCAAGAACTCATGCATAGTTATTTAGAGCTATTCATAAAATCAGGACAGCAGTCTTATGCCGCACGTGCAGAGAAAATATTTTTAAACCCCGCACAAGGGGCGCGTCATCCCAATGGTACGTGCGTCACGTACCTGAAGTCCGATAACTCATTTGCTCTAACAGGTGGTTTAAATGGCGACACATCTGATAAACATCAAACCCGCTATCGCTATTCACCCGTGCATAAAGAAGCCGCTGTTTGCTGTGTGCCGAATGCTGGCCGCATTGCACCCTACTATGTTCAACATATGTGGGTAAAAAATGACAACAGCCTTGTAAATGCGCTGCTCGGGCCGAGCGAAGTTAAAACACACATCAACGGAAAATTAGTGACCGTAAAAGAGAGCACAGATTACCCTTACGGTTACTCATTTACATTTAAAGTTTCCACATCAAAAAATAAATTCGCATTAAAAATTCGCAAGCCAGAAGGAACTACAAAGTTCTCGGTTAGTGAAAACTTTTCAGAGGAAGATGGATTTATTGTGATCAACAAAACATGGAATGGGAAACAGTCTGTTCAGATCACTTTTCTTCCAGAAGTTATCAAGCATCAGGATATCAACAACGAAACTTACTTTACCTATGGTGGAATAGTTTTAGCCTTACCCATTGAGTTCATTGAAACCAAAACTAAGCCTTTTCCTGTTGACGGATTTTATGATCTTAGTCATTCGCCAAAAGAGTTAATCGTGTACCAATACATTGGTGAACCTGTTAGTCAAATCCCTGATAAACTCAAATTCAAAACTGTTTTGCTCAATCCCATCAACAACCAAAAACAATCTGTTGAGTTAGTGCCAATGGGTAACACTATTCTTAGGCAAGTGACTTTTAAAACTGGATTGAAATAATGCGCATTGCCATTGGCCAAATTAAATGCGTTGAAAGTGACCGAGAAGGCAACTTAGCAGGAATTGAAAATTCAGTTATTGAAGCATCTTCATATAATGCAGACTTAATTGCTTTTCCAGAGTCAATTATTTTGGGATGGATTAATCCAGAGGCTTTCGAATTGGCTCATCCAATTCCCGGCAGGGATTCTGATTTTATTTGCTGTCTTGCAAAAGAACATTCGATCCATATCTGCCTGGGCCTTGATGAAAAAGAAGGCGATCAACTTTTTGGATCAGCACTCTTAATCGATGATAATGGAAAGATTATTTTAAAATATCGTAAGATAAATGTGTTGCCACATTTAATGGATCCTCCTTATTCAATGGGTAATTCAATATCTGGTGTAGACACGAAATTCGGAAAAATCGGAGTCCTGATCTGCGCGGATTCATTTCAAGATCAGCTATTAACCGAACTGAGTAAACACAAACCCGATTTAGTTTTAATACCCTATGGCTGGGCTGCAGAAGAAAATCAATGGCCTGATCATGGTAATGAATTGGTGAAAGTAGTTCAACAGGCATCTCAAATTCTAAGATGTCCTGTTGTTGGTCCTAATTCAATTGGCAGAATCGGACACGGTGTGTGGAAAGGCAGAACCTACAACGGCCAAAGTGTTGCAGCCGATAAAAATGGAAACATTCTTGCGAAGGGTAAAGCGGGAGAATCTGATTTGATCTTAATTGAAGTAAAATAAACTGATATACAAAAACTTAACAACCACGAAAATGTCCATCACCAGTAAAAAATCAATTTTATCGATTCTTGTTTGCATATCCCTATTAAAGACGGAAGCTCAGCCTGATGCGAAGAGAAACTCCGGCAACGAAGTAATTTATCACCTATTCCTTCGAAGCTTTTATGACAGCAATAGCGATAAGCATGGCGATTTCAACGGACTTCGGCAAAAGCTAGATTACCTGCAAGACCTTGGTGTTAATGCCATCTTGTTGCTGCCGTTATATGATGCTGATTGTTACCATAACTATTTTGCTAACGATTTTGAAAGGATAGATCCTAAGTTCGGTACATTCGATGAGTATGTTGCATTTATGAAAGACGCTCACAAGAGAAACATGAAAGTGTATATGGACATGGAGACACAGTACGTAACATCAAAACACAAATGGTATAAAGATGCAGTGGGCAATCTCTCATCACCTTACAGTAACTACCTCTTGTTTGATGACGCTGCGCACACAACTCCCGCCACCATGGTTTTTGGCTTACGCGAATTAACTTCTTATGATGGAAAAGTAATACCGATAACTACCGTGAATTTAAAAAGCAAAGAAGTGCTTGATTACAACATCGGTTTGTTTAAGTACTTCATGGATCCCAACAAAGACGGGAAGTTTGATGATGGAGTGGATGGCTTTCGTCTTGATCATGCCATGGACAATCTAGATGAAAAGCCTACACTTACCAATCTTTTTACAGAATTTTGGAATCCGTTGATAAAAGACATAAAAAAGTTGAATCCAGCTATAAGTATTGTAGGGGAACAGGCCGATTGGAAAGATTACGGGTACGCTTACTTTGACAAAGCAGGAGTTGATAGGATGTTTGGCTTTGGTTTGCAGCGAGCCATTCTTTCATTCAACAAAAAAGAACTAACAAATAAAGCAGATTCTGTTTTGCTAAAAACCCCCAAAGGAAAACAGCAATTGATATTTTTAGAGAACCACGACCTCGATCGTTTTGCTTCTTTGGAAACAAATATTCAGAAACAAAAACTTGCAGCTTCTTTGCAGTTGCTCATTGGAGGCATACCTTCTATTTACTACGGGCAAGAAATTGGTATGAAGGGAAAAGGCGGCAATGGCGCTTACGGAAATAGTGATGGCAACGACATACCTAGACGAGAAGCATTTGAATGGTACAAAGCCCCTGCCGGAAAAGGAATGGCAGTTTGGTATGAAAACACGGGTAAATGGTGGACTGATACAAATCTAAAATCGAACGATGCCATCTCATTGGAAGAACAACAGAGTAATCCAAATTCCTTATTCAATCATTACAGAACGCTGTTGAAATTACGAACGAATAATGCAGCGATTTCAGATGGGGAATACATACCCGTAGAAAATGATAACAGCGAAGTTTTTAGCTTTATTCGAAAAAAAGACGGTAAGTCGGTACTAGTTGGCGCCAATCTTTCTGAACTAGTTCAACGCGTTTCAATAAAGAGCGAATTTAAAAAAGGTAAGACTATCTTTGGTAAATCGCCTTTCAAACAAGCGACTGAGATTGAACCTTATGAAGTAGTGGTTTGGGAGTTGAATTAACCTAGTTAATAATGCATCAGTTAAAATAGGTGCCACTAAATAGAACCATGCGAACACGTTACTAATTCACACCAAGTCACGAAATTGTTGATGAAGGGAAACTGCTTTTTTAGAACTACCACAAAGTGCAATAAAAAAGAATCGGTTTAGATGAAAGCACCAAAAATTAGTTCTTATCACTAAAATAAATACCTGAATGAAATTTTTCTAAATACTGTAAGTGCTCGATCAACACTATCTTTTCATCGGGTGGTAGGTTTCCAGCTTTTAACTTCAAATCAGATTCAGAATCTCGAAAAAAGCCGTCTTTTGCTTTCTTTCCTTTTGGAGTAATTTGTACCCTTCTCACCCGCTTATCTACACTATCTATGTTTTCCTTTACCATTCCGGCCATGCGTAGCCGGTTCAACATTTGTGTGCCTGTATTTATTTCGCTGATGGTGCTGGAATACACCTCGGTTTTAGATGGGTTTCCAAGTTTCTCAATGGCAATCAAAATAAAATACTCATCCATGGAAACCAGACCATGCTTGCTTAGCGTGTTTTTTGCATACCATTTAAAAAACTTGGCTAACCTATGAATTAGCCATACTAGCGTTCTGTTTATATCCCCATCGGCTTTTACAGCGTCCGAATTAAGTGTTTTATTGAGCCAAACACTAAAATCGGTTAGGTTATTGTTTTTTGTTTCCTTTTGAAAAGTTTCAAAAAGATGGATTAAATCAATTAAGGGGCTTGCTTCCATTGTAAATCGCCTAAAATTTCTTCAAAGTTAAAGCTAACGATCATTTTATTAGTATAATAAAAAATAAAATTACTATAAATTACTTTTTTAAAAAAGTAATTACTATTTTTGATCCATCAATTCGATACTATGAACTCATGCCTTAATTTAATAATCGGTCTGGCAATTTGTACTACGCTCCTTGCGTGCAGTAAAAAGGATGAGCCCACTCCATCAGGTGCGTTGGTGCCTACCATCACTTCTTTTACACCTACCAATACACAACAGGGTACAGCGGTTACAATAACGGGTACCAATTTCACCGGTGCAACTGCAGTAAGTTTTGGTGGAACGGCAGCTACATCATTTACTGTTACTAATTCTACAACAATAACGGCAGTATTGGGTGTTGGGGCATCAGGCAATGTAAGCGTTACCACCCCGAATGGCGCAGCTTCTCTAGCCGGCTTTACTTTTGGCGCGGCAAATCCAATTTCCAATCCGATCTATGGCTTGGTAAGTGCAACCTCTTTGGGCGATAAAAGCACGGCAGCAAAAACGCAAAAAATCAATTTTAATTTGGCTTGGAAAAGAAGTTGGCGAGACGCCATTAATTACGATGCGGTATGGCTTTTTGTAAAATTTAAGACAAATTCTAGCGAGTGGAAACATGCAACATTAAACACAAACCCAGCTTTTCATAGTACAGGCTCTCAAGCTGCTACGGCTACCATCGCACCTTCAGCCGATGGTAAAGGGGCATATTATTTTAGGTCTGGTGTAGGAAAAGGGGATTTTGCAAGTAACAATGTGCAATTGCTGTGGAATTACGGAACTGACGGTGTTGCTGATAATGATATTGTACAAGTAATGGTCTATTCCCTTGAAATGGTTTACGTACCACAAGGTTCGTTTTATGTAGGAGATGGCACAGATGGTACTGGAGACCCTGGTAATATCTTTCAGGGGCAACTTCGGAAAGCAGAAAGTAATACCCCTTATCAAATTACAAGCGAAAATGCTATCACGCTAGGGGGCACCAACGTTGGTAGTTTAAGTTCCGCCAATGGTGCAACACCTCCTGACGATTTTAGTGCAGCAACGCAGCAAACCTTGCCTGCCGCTTACCCGAAAGGTTTCAAGGCATTTTACGCCATGAAACATGAGATTACGCAAGGGCAGTATGCTGATTTTTTGAATTCACTCAATTATGGTCAGCAAGCTGGTGTTACGAGACAGTTGGTTGCAACACCTCAGTACGCTTCTGTACCTCCCAACGCACCTGTTGGAACAAAAGCGATTATCACTTCGGCAGGTAATTTCAGAAATTATGTTGAGATAAAAGTCTCTGGCGTGGCCAATTCGCAGCCGGCAGTTTATGGTGTTGATGCTGACGAAGATAATCTATTTGATGAAACAAGTGATGGTGGCGGTATCGCCTGCGGTTATTTAAATTGGTTGGATGGATGTGCTTATGCAGACTGGTCAGGGCTAAGGCCTATGAGTCAATTGGAATATGAAAAGGCTTGCCGTGGGCCACTCACTCCGCTTGCAAACGAATTCGCCTGGGGCAATAATACCCGCATTGCGGCTACGGGCATGCTAAATGCAGGAACCGAAAATGAAGTGGCTTTAAATTCAGATGCCAATGTTTGTGCTGCCAATCTAATTCAAGGGCCCGTGCGAGTAGGTATGTTTTCAAAATCAGATAACACGAGGGCTCAAAACGGTGCTACCTATTACGGAATTCTTGATATGAGTGGGAATGTTTGGGAACGTGTTGCATCAATAGGAAGAGTACAGGGGAGAACATTTATTGGCAACCATGGTGACGGGCAAATTACAATTAGCGGAAATGCTGACGTAATTGGTTGGACTGGTCTAGTAGGCGGAGAAGTAACAACTGGCTTGGGCACTGGATTTCTTGGTGGCAATTTTTTTAGAACCGAGGATTTTAACGGTGTCTACTTTAACTACGCTTTACTTAGAGTTTCGGGTAGGCTGTACGGTAACACAGAAGAAACAGTTCGCTTTTCAGGCAATGGATTTAGGTGTGTAAGAAGCGCAGATTAACAAACAATAAAAGCAAAATAATAAAAACCAAAATCATGAAAAGAATAATAACATCAGGCATTTTTGGAGTAGTTATTTTGATGCAGTCCTCTTGCAAAAAAGATGAACCCAGTCCACCGTCAACACCTGCACCAATTGTAGTATCATTCACGCCAACTACTGCAACACAAAGAGCAACGGTTACTATTACAGGCACCGATTTTACTGGTGCAACCGCTGTAAGTTTTGGTGGAACGGCTGCTGCATCATTTACGGTAGTTTCAACTACAAGCATTACGGCAGTAGTAGGTGCTGGCGCATCAGGTAATGTAAGTGTAACAACATTGAAGGGAACGGCTATACTTTCGGGGTTTACTTATACCGTTGCACCACCCGTTCAAAAAGGATTGGTTATTCATCATGCCAATACCAATCAATGTTATGGAAAAGCAATAACTACAGATGCCAATGATAATATCATAGCTGCCGAACTGTTTCAAACAAATATCAGTGGTAAATCTTTTACCAGCGCAGGAACAATTGATGGATTGTTTAGCAAGTATGATAAGAACGGCAACTTAATTTGGGATAAGACAGCCGGGGGAGCTAACTGCATCACTACACCACATGGTGTAGAAACTGATGCAGCAGGCAATGTATTTGTTACTGGTTATTTTGGACAAACGGCCAACACAACAGGCAGAACTATTTCGTTTGATACGAAAACGATTACCTCAAAAAGTGATTACGATGTTTTTTTAGCAAAATACAATTCTGCAGGTAGCATTCAATGGGCATTGGCTTTAGGAAATCCAACGGGAGTAACAGAAGAAAGAGCTTGGGATATTGCCGTGGATGCTGCAGGAAATAGTTATATCTGTGGGGCTTTTGCAGGAACTGTAGATTTTAATCCTTTAGGAACAACGCCAAGAACCGTGTCCGCTGCTGGAACAACAAATAGTTTATTTCTGACTAAATATGATGCCAACGGAATAAATCTTTGGGCTATAAAAGTAGATGCGAACTTAGGTGCCGTATTAACAGAAGCCTATTCATCTGTTGATTTGGATAATGCGGGCAATGTAATTCTGGGTGGTAACTATCGCAATTCAATTACAGTTGGCTCTAACAATTTTACTGCTGCTGGCAATGCGGATATTTTTATAGCCAGCTTTTCACAAAGCAATGGAACTAATAATTGGGCAAAAACTTTTGGCGGAGCTGGTAATGATATTTTAAGTCCGGGTGCAATGAGAGTCAACGCTGTAACTAAACCACTATCGACTGGAAGTCGATAGGTTGTAAAAAGAATGAAATTCTTACTCCAGAATAATAGTGTCAGTATCAATGTTGCCAGGTTTACGGTGATGCTCAAGGTATTCTTG
>JAIYCV010000008.1 GCA_027487845.1 Flammeovirgaceae bacterium | reverse complement strand
TACTTGACGAAGAGCTTCTTGTTTAAACTGATCATCATACTTACGAGGTCGGTTTTTCTTTTCCATAGAAACACAAATTTATGTCATATTTGTGTCCGGATTTATTAGACCATCTCAGTCCCCCCTTACATCGCCCAGCTTCTCTTCTTTCAGTATTTCCATCTAAGCCTTATTCTTTTTTACCGATTAATACCTAAGCGTGACATAGCAAAACCCCGGCTTTACGTCACGCTTCTGCATTTTAGGCAAACAAAAGATAAATATATGGCAGAAGAAATTGAAATCATCGACTTGGAAGCTTACTCAACAGATGGTAAGTCCGTTCCAAAGGACAAAAAGTACCGCATAAAAATTGACCGGGAGGTTTATGTGGTAGAAAAGGAATGCATGACCGGGCGTGATCTACTTCTTTTGGCTGGCAAAACACCTCCTGAGAAGTATCAGCTTAATATGAAGTTAAAAGGAGGTAAAGTTGACCCTATCAATCTGGATGAAAATGTTTGCTTTACAAAGCCTGGTGTAGAAAAATTCATGACGTTGCCCCTTGACCAGACGGAAGGACAAGGCCAGCGAAAGCAATTTGACCTTCTCGAAGAAGATTCGGAGTTTCTTGACAGTTTGGGTCTCCCTTGGGAGACCCTTTCTGAATCAACGGGAATGTGGATTCTTATTCATGGCTATCCAGTTTGCAAAGGCTATAACACTGAGAAATTAACGGTAGCGATAAAAGTTGAGCCTGGCTATCCGAGGACTCAACTTGATATGGCCTACTTTTTTCCTGCACTATCAAGGAATGATGGACAACCCATTGGCGCAACGTCTGCTCAACAAATTGATAATAAATCATACCAGCGATGGTCACGTCATCGAACCGGCCAAAATCCTTGGAGAGAGGGGATTGATAATTTAAGTACCCATATGAGCTTGGTCAGTTATTGGTTCAAACAAGAATTTGAAAAAAAACCCAATGCAGTACCAGCTTAGCTTTTCCAGCCTTCATTACGAACTTATCAAGAATCACCTTTTTCCGGGTGATAATTTGGAGGCAGTGGCCGTTGCTTTATGCGGTCGACTTAATAATAAGGATACTCATAAGCTCCTTGTTCAAGAAGTTGTTATAATTCCACATTCTGAATGTCAAAGAACTCCAGATTTCATATCCTGGAAGACTGAACGAATAGAACCTTTGATACAGAAAGCTTCGAAGTATAATTATGCTATTGTAAAAATTCATTGCCATCCAGGAGGCTATGAACAATTTTCGTCTTTGGATGACGATTCAGACACACGTCTCTTCTCATCGATCTTCGGTTGGACAGATTCTGACTTTCCACATGGTAGTTGTGTGATGTTGCCTGATGGAAGAATTTTTGGCCGAGTATTCTTTCCGGATTTGAAAACGGAAAGCATCACAAAAATTAACATTGCAAGTGACAACATTAAAATCTGGGATTATAGCAATCATACCAATGATGAATTAGAGGTAGGTAAAAGAACAATCCAAGCATTTGGAGAAGGAACATTTAATATTCTAAAAAATCTAAAAATTGGAGTAATCGGGTGTTCCGGCACTGGTAGTCCAGTCATTGAACAATTAGTACGCTTAGGCGTAGGTAAATTGGTATTGGTTGACCCTGACAAAGTCGAATTGAAAAATCTAAACAGAATATTGAATACAAAACGTGCGGATACCAAGCAGGGACGATTTAAAGTTGACGTTTTGAACGATGCTATTTCGAGATTCGACTTGGGAACACAGGTAGAAGTATTTTCAAGCAATATTTATGACAGCACAATTTGTTTACATAAGCTAGCTGAATGCGACATACTGTTCGGCACTGTTGATTCTGTAGATGGACGCGATTTAATTAACCGACTTTCCACTTATTACATCATTCCATATTTTGATTTGGGAATTAAATTGGAAGCGGATGGAAAGGGAGGTATTTTGAAAATTGTAGGCACAGTCAACTACTTACAGCCAGGAAGATCTTCGCTTATGTCGCGTGGGTTGTATGATGCTGAGGATTTAAAAGCTGCTGGACTTTACCGAATGTACCCCGATCAATTCTCAGACTTAGTTAAGAACTCTTACATTAAAAACATAAATGTTGATAGACCGGCTGTCATCAGTGTAAACATGATGATCGCCAGCTACGCAGTTAATGAATTTCTCAACCGAATTCATCAATATAAAGTAGATGAAAGTCGAGAATTCGCACAAACCACTATTGACCTGACAGAAGGATGCTTTATCCATCGATCAGAAGATAGGTTGAAAGTAGACGATTTTCTTAAATCCAAAGTTGGGTATGGTGATAGAAAACTATTTCTTGATTTAGTCGAGTTATCAAATCAGCATCATGAAAAAATGGGTTAAAAGTATTGATCGTTACTTTAGCAAAATACCTTCAGACAGACGAGTCTCTTACAAATACAAATATTGCGATGAAGAGCCGGAAGAGATTTCTGAAAAATTGGTATATATCGTGGGCGAGCGGCCACATTATTGGAAGGTGACTTTTAAATGCCCATGCGGTTGTAAGGAAACTATTAGCTTAAATATTTTGAAAGGAGCTAACCCTCGATGGAGATTCTTTATAAGATGGGGGCGAGTAACAATCTATCCTTCAGTGTGGAGGAAGATTGGCTGCAAAAGTCATTTTCATATTAGAAGGGGCAAAGTTCAATGGAGTTACATTTGACGTGAAGAGGCTATCCTATCCACATCACCCCGCACTTATTAGGTGTTCTTCACCAGCGATCGTATTGATTCAATTTTGTCAGCTGCTATCGCTTGAAACTCTAGCGGCCGGGCTGGAGCGGCATGTTTGAGCCCGAAATTGAATTGTGCGGCTGGTGGCGAGTAGCGACAACCCGTGAAGCCGCCCAAAACTTGAATGAGAAATTTTTTTATTTACGTAACAAAAGTGAAACTAATCTATTATATTGACGTTTGTTAAGTAAATAGCTTAACAATTAGGCGTCAAGACACTTTTAAAGTGTCAGACGCCTATCAATAATTTTTAAGCAAAAAATTTTATGACCCAACAATCTCTTGGTGAATTTGAAGAGCTCGTTTTGCTGATGGTAGCTGCCCTGCACGATGAGGCCTATGGTGTAGCCATACTGGAAGGCTTGGAAGAAAAGCTCAAAAAGAAAGTGAACATCAGTGCCGTGCACGTAGCACTCAAGCGCATTGAAGACAAAGGTTTCGTCAAGTCGCGCTTTGGTGGCATTACCGAAGACCGTGGCGGGAGGCGAAAGAAGTATTATGTGATTACCGCGTTGGGCAAAAAAATGCTGGACAATCAATATGCGTTGCGCACGAGCATCTATCAACAAATTCCGAAAATTTCTTTTGGATGAACCAATTAGACACAAGACACAAGATGTAAGTAGCAGAATGAGGTTAACCAAAGATGTTGTCTAATGTCTAATGTCTTAATACTTACGTCCAATAAACAATGAAAATCATTCCCCCAAAACGCCCCCTCCAATTCCTCCGCTGGTTTTGCCGCGAAGATTATCTCGAAGAGATAGAGGGAGACTTGACGGAGGTTTTTATAAAGCAAGCCGAGAGCCATCCGCGCCAGGCGAAATGGAAATTTACGTGGAGTGTGATGAAGTATTTCAGGCCAGCGTTTATGAAGTCGTTTAGAAATTCGTATCAACCAAATTCGTATGCCATGATAAAAAACTATTTCAAAATCGGATGGAGAAGTCTGGTTAGGCAGAAAATGTATTCGGTCATTAAAATTGGTGGCTTTGCTCTTGGTGTTGCTGCCTGTTTATTAATTGCACTGTTTATAAAAGACGAGCTATCGTACGATCGGCACTATTCACCACAAATCTATCGTGTGTTGGGCGTAATCATCGATGAAGGTGATGTAAAGAAAGGCTTGGCCTTTCCAGCTCCGATGGCGGCTGCCTTAAAAGAAGATTTCGCTGAAGTAAAAGAAGCGGGGCGCTACAACGGTAGTGAGTTGTTTGGAGCAGGTTCGAGCGAAGTGCGGCCCGATGGCACTGTGGAAAATGCGTACGATGAAGGCTTTGTGTATTTCGATCAGGCGTTGCTGAATATGTTGGAGTTGCCATTCATCTACGGCAGTCCCAAAACTGCATTGAGTCAGCCAGGAGCCATTGTGATCACTAAACGCAAAGCCGACAAATATTTTCCGAATCTTGATCCGGTTGGCAAGTTGCTTATCGTGAATAATCGCGCTGACAAGCCCTACACTATTGGGGGCGTTATTGAAGATTTTAAAGCCACCTCTCACATTCAGTTCGATTTTTTGATTGGCACCGAGGGTCTGGAATTCTGGAATGGGGAACAGAAGAACTGGGGAGCAAGTAACTATGCTACTTATATAGAAGTACAGAAGGGTGTAGATGTTGCTGCCCTCGAAGCAAAGATTTCGAAGGGGATTATTGACAAGTATCTAGTTCCTAGCATGTTGAAAGACGGAATACCCCAGGCAGAGATTGATAAAATCTTCAAAGAGAAAAACGCGCACCTCGAACTCCAGCCCCTTCAAAAAGTTCATCTCTACTCTAACGGGATTGATGATAGTCTTGTACACGGAGATATCAGAATCGTGTGGCTATTTGGTGGCATCGCTTTGTTTGTGTTACTCATTGCTGTTATTAATTTTGTAAATCTATCCACTGCTAAATCGGCCAATCGAGCTAAAGAAATCGGATTGAGAAAAGCGGTGGGTTCAATGCGGTCTAATATTGTCAGCCAGTTTTTGTATGAGTCAATCTTGTTTAGCTTGATTTCGTTTATAATCGGTATTGCGTTGGCCGCCCTGCTGTTACCCTACTTCAACTTTATATCGGGGAAATCTATTTCAATGCCTTGGATAACCTTCTGGTTTGTGCCTTCCATAGTTGCTTTGGCCGTTATGGTTGGTCTCTTAGCTGGCATTTACCCTTCCCTGTATCTCTCAGCTTTTAAACCTATACAAGTGTTGAAAGGAAACCTGACACGTGGCGCTAAAAGTTCACCTTTACGCAGCACGTTGGTGGTATTTCAATTCACCACCTCCATTATTTTAATTATCGGCACCGTGGTGATCTATCGCCAAATGAATTTCATTCTGAATACGAAAGTCGGCTATGACAAGGAGCAAGTACTGTTATTGCAAGGTACCAATACACTAGGTACACAAGTCGCCTCCTTCGCAGATGAACTTCGTGCTTTGCCGCAGGTAGTAGCGGTGAGCACAGCCGATTATTTACCCGTGCGAGGATCAAAACGCAATGGAAATAGTTTTTGGAATGAGGGGCGCGAAGATATTGACCCGGGAGTGAACAGTCAGTTTTGGAGAATCGACCCCTACTATATAAATACGCTTGGGATTAAACTTGCTGAAGGTCGAAACTTCAACAGAGAGTTAGTATCAGATTCCAGTGCGATTATAATTAATAAGAAAATGGCTGGCAAATTGGGTGGGAATGTCCTTGGCAAAAGAATTTACAATTATGCAGGCCTTTGGACTGTTGTGGGTATTGTAGAAGATTTTCACTTTGAATCGTTGCGCGAAGATATTCAACCCTTGGGAATGGTGTTGGGGCGAGAGACCTCGGTGCTAGCGGTTAAGCTTAAGTCGGGCAGCATGAGTGAAAGTATTGCGTTACTTACTCAGGTGTGGAAAAAATTTACTCCACACCAGCCCATTCGCTACAGTTTCTTAGACGAGCGTTACGCAGCCATGTATGCTGATGTGCAGCGCATGGGCCGAATCTTTACTTCATTTGCAATACTTGCCATAGTTGTGTCTTGCCTAGGGCTTTTTGCACTTTCTGCTTTTATGATTGAGCAGCGCGCGAAAGAAATCGGAATTCGGTTGGTGATGGGTGCTTCGTTGAAAAACATTTTCAACTTGCTCACATTTGATTTTATCAAACTCGTTGTTGTTTCCATTGTCATTGCCATTCCATTGGCCTGGTATGCCATGCAGCAATGGCTTCAGGATTTTGCTTATCGCGTTGATATCACCTGGCAAGTTTTTGCTGTTGCAGGACTGGTCGCGGTACTCATCGCAGTGCTTACCATCAGCTATCAATCGGTGAGGGCAGGGTTGGTAAACCCGGTGAAGAGTTTGCGGTCAGAATAAACTGGTTAACGGGCAAGCGAAAAATCAGTTCACTCAACCACTTATTGAAATACCAAAGGGTTAAAAAGGAGAATCCGCCATCAGGCGCGCTTGTTTCATTACCAAACATCGAGCGCGAATTTTTCTAATATGTTTATCAATTTATTGCGAATCGCCACCTAGCATAACTTCAGCACAATCCGTTAAATTCCGTACTGAAAAAGTATTTATATTAACGTCCTAATTAACTAGCCAACAATTGCTGGTTGAATGAAAGACAACGCTATGAACATAATTAAAGAAACACTCGTAACGATTCACTTTTTTCACAAAATATCGCCTAAAGAAAATAAGTACCTCATTTTACTTTTTGCCTTGCTGGCTATTTTGCTTACTTCTCCATTTTTCCAAGATTCGCACCTTGCTCGATTTTATTTTTCCTTTCTCATTACGCTAGTATTGGGCGCGGGGTTATATGCCGATCTTGAGGTTAAACGAATCGATTACATAGAATTAACTTTGGGAGGCTTTACGCTATTGTTGACTTGGCTTGATTATTTTGTTCCCGATATTGACGCAATTGATTTAGCTACTCAAATTAGCTACGCGTTATATTTTCTATATTTTACAATCGAGCTAGTATCCAAAATCATTATTAGCAATGAAATTTCGGCAAATCTTGTTTATGCGTCTATTGTTGGGTTTCTAATGCTTGGCTTGTGTGGGGCTTCGTTTGCTTCGCTTTTAGAATGGAGTATTACGGATGCCTATCGCCTGCCCGAAAATGTTAACGCACATAAGTTCGAGAATTTCATTTATTATAGCTTCGTTACCATTACAACTGTCGGATATGGGGATATGCTACCCATACACCCAGCCTCGAAAATGTTGGCAATTTTACTTTGCGTATCGGGTCATTTATACACTACTATTGTGCTTGCCATAATAATCGGAAAATTCATTTCCGGCCGGCCTGTGAAAAAATAATCCCTCCAACCCAAAGGGAAGGAGGGATTATATCAATTAGATTTCAGTCGGATTAAAGCGCAGCCACGCCAGCTTCCACCTCGCTTCTAGTTACATTGTCATTCTTACGATCCCACTCTACAAGTCCATCTCTCAAACGGATAATTCTATGTGCGTAATGGGCAATGTCGTCTTCATGGGTTACCATGATGATGGTGTTACCTTTGTCATGGAGTTCTTGAAACAAGGCCATAATTCCGTGCGATGTTTTTGAGTCCAAGTTACCAGTTGGCTCATCGGCCAATATAATAGAAGGGTTATTTACCAACGCTCGGGCAATGGCCACCCGCTGCCGCTGCCCACCGGATAATTCATTTGGCTTATGGTGATAACGATCGGCCAGGTTCACACTTTCTAGGGCTGCCATGGCCATTTCACTCCGTTCACTTTTGCCATAACCAGCGTAGATCAATGGAAGAGCAACATTTTCTAAGGCAGAAGCACGAGGCAACAAATTGAAGGTTTGAAACACAAAACCAATTTCTTTATTTCTAACCTCGGCAAGCTCATTTTCAGTCATTTCGCTTACTACTTGGTTGTTTAGAATATATGTTCCGGTGGAGGGAGTATCTAAACAGCCAACAATATTCATCAGGGTTGATTTTCCTGATCCAGACGGCCCCATAAATGCTACGTATTCACCTTTGTCAATCGAAATTGAAACCGATTGAAGGGCGTTTACAATGTTAGTTCCCATTTTATAGGTTCTGGAAATTTCTTTGGTTTCAATAATTTTTAGCATAGGGATTATTTACTCAATATTCTACTTGTCTTTGAACTGTATGGAGCACAATTAGTTTCATTTTTACCCAAAAAAGGTGAAAAAATACCGTAATCTCGAGGCTAAACTGAAAATTGATGTCAAAAGTATGACGGCTTGAAGGAAAAATTGTTACAAATCGCCTTCGCGGATAAATTTAAGGCAGGTGTCAATGACTTTTTGATCGCGCAAAATGCGGGCATGACCCAAGCCTGATGTTCGCAAAAACTCGGCCTGCCGATAGACTTTTAATAATGCGATTGGATGTTCAATAAACACGTCCCTGTCATTTTCATCATGAATTAATAATAACGAAATGGGATTTGGCAAATTTCGCACACTGTGTAAGGCTGAAAAGTAGTCGAAGTCTTTGCCGGTTGTTTTTAGCACATAGTCTTTAAGCGCTTTCGCGGATGCTGGCGAAGCATTTAAAGCTCGCAAGAAATTCCCAATAATGCCATCGCCAATGGTAGGGCTGGCGATATTGATTAGTCTTTTTATCGGTAGACCATTCATGATGCCAAAGAGAGTGGCGGCTCCTCCAAAAGAATGCGCTATTGCCGCCACGGGCTCACCTTCTTTTTTAATGATCTGTTTTAAAACTTCTGAGAAATCTGAAATATTGGTTTGTTTTCCGTCTGACTTTCCGTGCGCTGGGCCATCAAAACCAACTACGCGATAGCCCGCTTTAACCAACGCAGGAATAATTTTTCTGAATTGCGTACCTCTACCTGCCCAGCCGTGCACTAACAACACCATCGGGCCTTCGCCCCACGAATAAATTTGAATCCTTTTGCCATTTACTACCAACGAAGAAAGAGCTGCCTTGACCGCAATGTCCCTTTCTTTTTCTGGCATCTCGTAACGCAATGGCGTAAAGAATATATAGATGAACCATTTGTGCGCCAGCGATGGAACAACTTTTTCGAGCACAGGATAAACCGTGCGAACTATTCGCTGAGTTAAAGGCGTATTATCTTTCTTCATCCCACAATTTTGAATTTAAAAGTATGATCCACAAAAGAGAAGTTTGATAAATCATAGACACGTTCAACAAATTCAACATGGTTATCACAATCTACTAGCAGGGCTGTAGAACACCGTGTACCATAGTTGTCCGTTTTTATGAACATTGATGACAACGCTCGCTCGCGTTCTATTGATAGTCCTGTTTGTGGCAACCGGTCTTCTGTTGCCCGCACTTCATTATACATTGCATCGAGCAGTTGCTCGGCTTTAATTTCATCTTGTTTTAGCAACGGGTTAAGAATTTTTTTACCAGCTTCCACTTTTGGCCAAGGTGTTTGCAACAAATGATTGCTAAGGCCAAAGAAACCTTTTGTTAGCGAATCAATCCCCATCTTATAGTTTGATAAATACCAGAGGTGATCCACGGAACCGACAACCAAGTTAAACCCATTGTATAGTTTAGCGTTAGGTTCAATTTCATTCAAATAATCGAGCCCATTTTTCGAACCCGCCAAATAATCCGAAATCAATTGCCCACGCGAAGGTGCATGAGGATTGATGTTTTGAGGATCCCGATAATTTGTGACCATAGCAATTTTACCATCGGTTGTTATGGCCATCCAGCTGCCTTGTGCTTCTAAATCACGACCGCCTAAAACAGTAGGGTGGTCCTCCCAGAAAGAAGCCGTTGCTGTTTTACGATTGTAAAATTCATCACGATTTGCAGCAATTACCAATTTGTAGTTAGGGTGATTATTGATCGAGAAAAAGATAAGGCACATTTTTAGAAATTCAAGATTTAAAGTTCAAGGTTTAAAAGTTCAAGATTTGAAATCAAGTTCCAACTGAGCAGGCAATAGTTGAAATGATTTTCGATGATAAGGTGTAATGCCGAATGCTCTGATTCCATTTCGGTGTTCCATGGTCGGGTAGCCAACATTGGTATTCCATCCATACACGGGATATTGTTTATGTAGCGCGCTCATCAATTTATCACGATAGGTTTTTGCCAATACGGATGCGGCCGCAATCGATAGGTATTTAGAATCACCTTTCACAATACATTGAAAAGGCAAATTTTCATATGGATTAAATCTGTTTCCGTCAATCAATAAAAATTCGGGTTGCGTGGTAAGCTGGTCAATCGCGCGATGCATGGCTTTGAAAGACGCATTTAAGATATTGATCACATCGATCTCTTCATTACTTACTTCGGCAATAGCCCATGCTATGGCATCACGTTTAATATCCACTTCTAAACTATCTCTTTCAGATTTGGTCAATTGTTTTGAATCCGTAAGTAGTTTGTGTTTGTATTTCTTTGGCAGGATAACAGCAGCGGCAACAACAGGGCCCGCCAAACAACCACGGCCTACTTCATCGCACCCTGCTTCTATTTTGTCTTTCGTGAACGAAGATTTGAGCATAAACGGATGCAAGCTACAAGGCAAAGTTCATATTCAAAACTCAAAATTTTTAATTCAAAACTGCTTATGATACCGATTTGAATCTTGAACTTTGATTCTTGAATTTTCTTTATGCAAAATAAGTGGACGACCCTCTCAACAGAAAAAGTTTACGATAATCCTTGGATTAAACTGGAGGAGCATCAGGTAATTAATCCCGGAGGCGGCAGAGGCATCTACGGCAAAGTACATTTTAAGAATACGGCCATCGGAGTAATTGCGTTAGATAAAGATGACAACATTTGGCTAGTAGGACAACATCGCTATCCACTAAACGAATGGAGTTGGGAAATACCAGAGGGCGGTGGGCCAAAGGGAACGGAGGTACTTGAATCGGCCAAACGTGAATTAAAAGAAGAAATTGGATTGGTAGCTGAAAAGTGGACAATAATTCAACGAGCACACCTGTCGAACTCCGTATCGGATGAAGAAGGTTTTATTTTTCTGGCAGAAGAATTAACTGCCGGTGACATGGAACGAGAAGACACAGAAGCGGATATGAAAGTGTGGAAGCTGCCCTTCAGAGAAGCACTGCAACTAGTGCTGGACGGAAAAATAACAGACAGCTTAAGCGTGATGGGCATTTTGAAATTGTTTTATTTAAAGACCAAAGACCATCGTCAATAGGATGGAATTAGTTTAATCTGAAAATTACCATCGACCAAATGCCCTTTCAAAAATATTTTCCGCATATTAAACCTAGTTTTCAGTTGGCATACCCGGTCATGTTAAGTCAGCTAGGTCATGTTATGATGGGTGTTACCGACAGCATAATGGTCGGACATGTAGGAGCAGAATCATTGGCTGCAGCTTCTTTGGCAAATGTTGTATTTAATGTGCTTCTCCTTTTCGGGATTGGCGTGTCATACGCTATGACCCCAATTATTGCCTCCGCACAAGGCGAACACAATGACAAAAACATAACGGAAACGTTGAAGCACGGCTTGTTGATCAACTTCACCAACAGTATTATACTGGTTGGTATTGTCATCATCGCAAAGAATTTATTATACCACATCGATCAGCCAGAAGAAGTTGTAGCCCTTGCCATTCCTTATTTGAGTATCACCACTTTTTCTCTGATACCTGCGTTGTTATTCCAAACTTTCAGGCAGTTCTCGGAGGCACTTTCGCACACCCGCATACCCATGATCGTAACCATCATCAGCAACTTGTTGAATTTATTGTTGTGTTACATTTTGATTTATGGCCACGTGGGTTTCCCCGCCATGGGGTTAATGGGTGCAGGCTGGGCAACGCTCATTTCGCGTATATTCATGGCTGCCGCAATGGCGGGGGTTATCTTTTATTCAACCCTATTTAAGAACTATAAAGCAGGATTTGCAATCGGGAATTATTCAGGTAAACTGTTGTCGAAGATGTTGCACATTGGCTTACCTGCCGGGGTTCAGTTTATTTTTGAAGCGGCAGCATTCGATTTCTCTGCCATTATGATGGGATGGCTAGGAGCCAAAACATTAGCCGCTCACCAAATAGCGCTCAATCTGGCAACCATCAGTTATATGACTACGTCAGGTCTTGCAGCAGCAGCCACCATTCGCGTAAGCAACGAGCGTGGCAAAAAAGATATTGAAAAACTCCGCACGGTTGCTTACACCTTGCTATTGATGGCAATGGCATTTATGACTGTATGGGCCATCATTTTTATTGCGGGGAGAAACATTCTTCCACTCCTTTATGTAAATGATGTAGAGGCGATCGCCATCGCAGCACCACTCATCATCATTGCAGGATTTTTTCAGCTATCGGACGGAGCACAAGTAGTTTGCGCGGGGGCACTGCGCGGCCTTCAAGACGTAAAAATTCCTTCGCTGTTTATTTTCGTTGCTTATTGGATCATTGGCTTGCCGCTTGGCTATTGGCTTGGTTTTAAAATGAATTTTGGAGCCAATGGGATTTGGATGGGATTGCTCATCGGCCTGACTTTGACAGCTACTGCAATGTTTATAAGGTTTAAGGCATTAAGTAAAAAACTCTTGTTAGACTCGGCAGCGAAGATTTGAGAGTTTGAGTACGAAATGTTAGTTTTAACATAAGGAATTCTTACATCTACAATCTAACATGACTATCGAAGCCCAATCTGTGCGCGAATCACAAACCACCATCACCGAGTTGATGATTCCTTCCTATGCCAACTTTGGCGGTAAAATTCACGGAGGCATTTTGCTTTCGCTGATGGACAAGGTCGCGTACGTATGCGCGAGCAAACATGCTGGAACTTATTGCGTAACCGTTTCTGTTGAAAATGTGGAATTTCTCCAACCCGTAGAAGTGGGCGATTTAGTTTCCCTTCATGCTTCCGTAAATTATGTTGGAAAAACTTCATTAATTATTGGAATTCGTGTGATTGCCGAGAATGTAAAACAACGATTAGTAAAACATACCAACTCCTCCTACTTTACCATGGTGGCCAAGGGTGAAGATGACCAACCCACACTCGTGCCGAAACTGATTCTCGAAAACAACGAAGAAGTGAAGCGCTTTATCGAAGCCATGAACTTGAAAAAAATCAGAAACCAAATAAAAGCTGCTATGGACGATCGGGTATCTTTTGAGCAAGTAGCAAGTGCAAACACACTTCTGAAAGATGAACGGTGTGTGATTAAATTTTGAGGTATGGAAGAACAACCCTCCAAATTGAAAACCCCTAAGTGGCTCAAGCATCTTCAAGAAAACTCTTGGGAGGCAGAGATAATAATTTCGGGTGGAGCAATTTTCTCGTTGTTTCAGTTGGTGGAAGTTGTCATTAAGACTGGCATTTACTACGAAGAGATAACAACTTTCTCAGGTCTGAGGGAGGGTGTAATAATTTTCGTCTTGGTGCTTAGAGGTGTTTCTGTTGGTTTTATTCTTCATTTGTTATTGCGAGGGTTTTGGATTGGGCTGGTATGCTTGAGAAGTGTCTTCCCCGCGGGCATCAATTTTAAAAAGCTTAAGCTTAACGAGCGCTATTTGAAAGAAACAAATACAATCAACCTCACGAGGCAAATAGTGGTGCTGGACCAGTTTAGCGGCCTCGTCTTTTTAGGATCATTTCTTTTCGCTATTTCATTTACTGGACTTATCGCAACAGGTTTCGCGCTTGGCAATTTATTCGAGTTTGCCCATTTTCCATTGGAGATTTCATTCCCTCTGTTTGGTCTATACTTATTCGATTTATTTACGGTAGGTATGTTACGAAGAAACAAGTGGATAGGGATGATTTTCTTACCCATTTACTGGTTCTTCAATGTCATTAGCCTTGGCTTTATCTACCGGCCATATCTGCAAATAATTTCATCTAATATCCAGCGGTGGAAAGTGAGCTTATTCTTTGCTTTTTTATTGGCAGTTTCATTACTCCTCACTTTCGAATCAGTTCGAGAAGTACTTCGTTTCCAAGATATTTTTGATCAACGAAAATACAATGCAACAGTCGGTGAAGATCAAGATATAACTCGGCTATCCGAGTGGCGTTATCTTGATAAGTTTCCTTCCGAAGAAAAAGTCCGTTGGGCTTGTATTCAATCCGACATAATAAAAGACGATTACTTAAAACTCTTCGTTCCTTATCTGGCAAAATACGATTCAAGTATTGCAACCACTGATAAAAAGGTGTTCTCGGAGATCGTGAGCGTCTCGTTGAATGATTCAATTAAAATTAGTCCTGATTGGTTTGCCTATGAACGTAAGTCATCGAATCAATACGGTATCATTGCCTACATATCTATCGATACCTTGCCAAAGGGTAAAAATCAAGTTATCGTGGAAATACAAGGAGAGACATTCTTTCGAGGGATAGAAAAAAAACTTACCATCCCTTTCTGGAAATAATAATAACCCCAACTTACACACGTTGAATTTTTTGGCATGAATTTTTCATGCCACCAGCAAAACCTAAAACTTATGAAAACAAAATTTACCTTTATTGCCTTCGCGATTTTAAGCAGTTATGCATTCGGTCAAGATGAAAAAAAAGAACCCTCACATGATATTGGTTTCAATACCAACATCGTATTCAACGGGATATTTAATTCCAACAACAACAGTTCTTACAATTTCATTTATAAAGTGCAAAAGACTCCAACCCGAGCAAATCGCTATTCGTTAAACTTTTCTATTAATATGGATAATTGGCCAAACCTTTCAAGTTACGGCTATACGAGCAGCAATGTGTTTATTGCCCCAACTATAGGCAAAGAATGGCAAACAAAAGTTGCCCAACGTTGGGTTTGGTATTACGGATTTGACCTTGGCCCAACTTATAGTATCAACTATCAAGAAGATAACTCAATCAATAATAATGTAGTTAGCCAAAATATATATGATAGAAGGAGCTATGGAGCTTCAATTCTTCCATTTTTAGGGATTCGTTTCGCCATCTCTGAAAAACTTTATCTTTCCGCGGAAGCTAACATGAATTTTGCTTACTCATATCTATTAAATAAAAACACCACTATTTCACCCGGTGTCAAAAATGAAACATCAGGGTCGTCAATGAACTTTAGGGCAAGAACTGGAGCAGCAACAGGCATATTTGTTTTTTATAGATTTTAGAAAGTAAAATTTATCTTTAGGGATAAATTTTACCTATGAAGCATTACCTAGCACTCTTATTAGTATTTTCGTTTAACTACTTACTTGCCCAATACCCTCTCATCCTTTCTCAACGCGAACAAGCCAAGGTAATCGATGAAATTTTAGATGATCGATTGCGCAACACATTGCCAGCGCTGATGCGCAGGGAGGGCTTTGACATGTGGGTGTTGATTTCCCGTGAAAATAACGAAGATCCCGTTTTAAGGACAATGTTACCTGGCACCTGGCTGGCCGCCAGGCGCACTACCATGTTGCTGATTTTTGATAAAGGGAAGGCTGTTAACGGCACAGATCAAGGATTGGAATATTTGGCTGTTGCCAGATACGATGTCGGTACCGTATTCAAGAAATCGTGGAACCCTGAAGAGCAGCCCAACCAGTGGGCGCAATTGGGCAAGCTCATCAACGAACGTAATCCTAAAAAGATAGGTGTCAATAAAGCTGAACATTACGGCCATGCAGATGGCTTAACCGCCAATGATTACGATAAACTAATTTCTTCAATTGCTCCTGCGTTAAAAAAGAATATCAGCTCCGCACAACAGCTGGCAGTAAGTTGGCTAGAGACCCGCACGGAAAAAGAGATGGCCATCTATCCACAGATTTGCAGGATTGCTCATCAACTCATTGCTGAAGGTTTTTCAGATAAAGTAATTCAACCGGGAGTAACCACCACAGAAGATGTTGTATGGTGGTACCGCGAAGAAATAAAAAGACTAAAGTTGGATACTTGGTTTCATCCTTCAGTTGAGATACAACGCCAGACCGACTCAAAATCCAGTGTTATCCAACCGGGCGATTTGTTGCACGTAGATTTCGGTATCACCTATCTTCGATTGAATACGGACACACAACAACATGCTTACATTCTAAAAGCAGGGGAGAAAGATGTGCCACAATACTTGAAAGATGCTTTCAAGAAGGGAAACCAACTTCAAGATATTTTTACGGGCAATTTTAAAGAAGGGAAAACAGGGAATCAAATACTGGCTGAGTCACGCAAACAAGCTATTGAACAAGGCATCACTCCTTCCATTTACACCCATCCAATCGGCTATCATGGGCATGCCTCCGGCACAACGTTAGGTATGTGGGATATGCAAGGCGGAGTTCCATTTTCGGGTGATTATCCTATGCATCTAAACACTGCTTACTCTATTGAATTAAACTGTACTGTCAACATTCCCGAGTGGAAAAAAGAGGTGAGGATTGCGTTGGAGGAAGATGCCTACTTTAACGAGAACGGTGTACGCTATATTGATGGAAGGCAAACCGAAATCATTTTGATACCGAAACTGGATTCCATAAATAAATGATGAAGTTTCTAAAACTCCTCTACACCATTTATGGGTTCACTATCTTCATTCTTCTTTTTCTATTCTTTCTCCCATTTTTATTAATACCAATTGCCTTTCCAAACCAGTTTAAGATAACAGGCATCGTAAATAGGTGGTGGGCAAAAGGATTGTTCACGTTTGTTTTTCTTCCTTATAAATTAGAAATGGAAGAAAAGTTAGATCCAGCAAGGCAATATGTTTTTTGCCCTAATCACACTTCATATATGGACATCCCCGCCATGGGCATCAACCCGGTGAATGCCATTTTTGTCGGGAAGATCGAAATTGCTTCGGTGCCCTTGTTTGGTTTTATGTATAGTAGGCTTCATATTACTGTTAATCGCAGCAGCATTAAGAGCAAAGGTAACGCGGTAAAGCTTTCTATTGATGCCATTGACGATGGCAAGAGTTTAGTGATTTTTCCTGAGGGTGGCATCTACTCAAAAAAACCACCTAGCCTAACGTCTTTTAAAGATGGCGCGTTTCGGGCAGCCATCGAGAAACAGATTCCTATCGTGCCAGTAACCATGCCAAATAATTGGTTAATTTTGCCCGATCAAAAGGAAATGCTTTTAACACGCAAACTGATTAAGGTTATCTTCCATAAACCTATTGAAACAAAAGGTTTAAAATTAGAACAGGTTGACGAGTTAAAAGAGCAAGTATTTTCTGTGATTGACAATGAATTGAACAAGCATGGCTATAACACGCGAAACACTGGATAAGATTGCGCACTTAGCGCGATTGGAATTTGCGGAAAAAGACGCTGAAAAGATATTGAAAGATATGAACGGCATACTTGCCTTTGTCGATAAATTGGATGAAGTGGATACCGAGGGTATTGAGCCTCTTACCAGCATGAGCCATGAAATAAATGCTTTCCGCGAGGATGAAGTCAAGCCTCATTTACCACACGAGCGGGCTCTGATAAATGCGCCTAAGAAAGACGAAAATTATTTTAGAGTGCCCAAGGTGCTGGAGTAGCGGAAGGCTAACAAATGCTTTTGGCTACCGATTCGAATAAAGTATTCGATCTTTTTTGGGATTCTCCTTTCTATAATTACTTTTATCTTAACCTAAATTTCTAGTTATGAATAAGCTATTATTGGCGTTTTTGATGTTGTCTTCCATTTTTGCTGTTGCACAAAGCGAGGTTACCATCAGCCTTAAAGCTCAAAAAGATAAACTTTTTGTGACCAAAGAAATTGAAAAGAAAACACCAGAGTACAACGCCATAGCCAGCCAAATATGGCGCAATGCAGAGTTAGGTTTTCAAGAGGAGAAAAGTTCCCGCTTGTTGCAAGAAACATTAAGGAAAGCGGGTTTCACAATTGAAGCAGGAGTAGCAGGCATGCCGACTGGTTTTGTTGCCAGCTATGGCTCGGGCGCACCTGTCATTGGCATTTTAGCTGAATTTGATGCCTTGCCCGGTCTCTCTCAGGACAGCGTGCCTTACAAACAACCACTTATTGAAGGCGCAGGCGGCCATGGCTGCGGGCACAATCTTTTTGGTACGGCATCTTCGGCAGCAGCCATAGCACTGAAAGAATGGCTGGCAACTAGCAAACATGTAGGCACAATAAAACTGTTTGGTACCCCTGCAGAAGAAGGTGGCGGGGCAAAAGTATATATGGTGCGCGATGGGCTGTTCAATGGAGTGGATGCGGTGCTTCACTGGCATCCTTCTAATAAAAATGATGCAAGCCCAGAGTCGTGTTTAGCAATTAAGCAAACCATGTTCAGGTTTTACGGGCGTTCTGCACACTCGGCCGCAGCACCCGACAAGGGGCGCTCTGCACTAGATGCGTTGGAAGCCATGAATTACATGGTAAACATGATGCGTGAACACATTCCCCAGGAGGCCCGCATTCATTATGTTATTACTAAAGGCGGCCTGGCAGCTAACGTGGTGCCTGATTTCGCTGAGGCGGAATACATGGTGCGCCACCCTGATGCGCGGGTGGTAGAAGAAATTTGGGAGCGGATAAAAAAATGTGCTAACGGAGCTGCAGAAGGCACGGAGACAACCACAAAATATGAAGTTATCAGCGGCTCATATAACTTACTGCCCAACGAAACACTTGCTACCTTGATGTATAATAATTTAAAAACCGTAGGTGGTGTAAACTACACTGAATCAGAAGTTGATTTTGCGAAAAAGCTTCAAAGCAGCTTTACATTTAAAGCACCGGATATCAATTCAGCCAAAGTCGTTCAGCCATTTAAGACGGGCGGATTTTTTCCGGCTTCTACCGATGTGGGCGATATAACCTGGGTAGTGCCTACCGCGGGGCTCGGTACTGCCACGTGGGTACCTGGCGCGGCCGCGCACTCGTGGCAAGCAGTTGCCACGGGTAATGGTGGAATAGGCTTTAAAGCCATGCAAAATGCGGCCAAAGTTATTGCCATGACGGCTACTGATTTGTTTAATAACCCAAGCCTGATAAATAAAGCCAAAGATGAACTCAAACAAAAAGTAGGCGAAGGCTTTCAATACAAATCAATGATTGGCGATAGAAAGCCTCCATTGGATTTTAGAAAAGCGCATTAACCTCTAAGCATACCTAGCTTCTAGAAGCCGAGTAATTTGGCGATGTCATTAGAAAAACCGAAGAGCATAAGGAGTAGCAACAAACCCATCCCTACTTTTAAGGATGTCTCTAAGAATTTCTCCGAAGGCTCTCTTCCGCTTATCATTTCATAGAGTAGGAATACCACATAGCCCCCATCTAATCCCGGTATAGGCAACAGGTTCATAATAGCTAACACCATTGACAATAAACCTGTTATCCGCCAGAAGCGTTCCCAATCCCACTCACTACCATAAATTTGAGCTATACCAATAGGGCTTGAAATGTTTCTGACTGATAGCTGCCCAGTAAACATTTTTCCAATTCCCTTTATTTGCACAAACACAATTGAGAAGGCTCGTTCTGTTCCCTTTAGTAAAGACTCGCCAAAACCGTAGTTAACCTGTTTCAAATTTTCTTTACTAATGCCTTTCGGATTAAACCCGATGATCTCTTGATCTTTAAAATTCTCTTTAAAGCTCAATACTTGTTCTCCTCTTTTTACCTGAAAAGAAATAGAATCGCGCTTGCCGCTTTTTACAATCGCGCTTAATTCGTCAAAATAATAAACAGGTTTTCCATCAACTTCCACAAATTGATCACCTTCTTGCAGGGCTACTTTTGCAGCAATTGTTTTCGGTGCCACTCTGCCAACAATAGCTAGCATACGGGGCGATACAAATTTTGAGGCCGCTTCTTTTTTATTAAAGTTCTCGATGAAGTCTCCCGGGATATCAATCCTGACTTCTTTGCCATCGCGAACGACAGTATAATATGAGTTTTGAGAAAGGAGTACATCTGGTTTAGCTACATCCATTAAGTCATCATACTCTTTACCGCTTATATTAATTATTTGGTCGCCCGTCTTTAGGCCAAGCTGCTCGCCTAACTCAAGTGCGTGAATGCCACCGTGCGTATTCACATAATTTTTTGGAATATAAGTATCGCCTAACAAATACACCATCGAAACGAAAATGACAACGCCCACCACCACATTTACAATAATGCCGCCAAGCATCACAATCAATCGCTGCCAAGCTGGCTTTGACCGAAATTCCCATGGTTGGGCGGGGGCTTTCATGGCCTCTTTGTCCATACTTTCATCCACCATGCCGGCAATTTTCACATATCCGCCCAGCGGAAACCACCCGATGCCATATTCAGTATCTCCTTTTTTGATTTTTAACAAGGAAAAATTTAGCACATTGGCCATGGGAAAAAGAAAATCAAAGAAGAGGTAGAACTTCTCTACTTTAATGTTAAAGGCACGGGCAGCAAAAAAATGGCCAGCTTCGTGCACTGCTATTAAAATTGAAAGGCTCAGCAGTAACTGAACCGTCATAATCATTCCTTCCATAAACTCTTAACTTAATTTGAAAATTTGTTAATTTGAAAATTTGAAAATCTGTTGGTTTGAAAATGAACAAGAGCATCTTCAAATCGGCAAATTTTCAAATTCTCAAATCGATTAATTCCTTCGCTCTTGCTCTCGTCTCCCTATTTGTTTCTACATAATCGTTGTAACTCGGCTTTGCCACAAAACTAACCTTCTCCAAACACCTTTCCACTACATCGCTCATTGCTAAAAAGCCGACTTTATCCGCCAAAAAACTCTCGACTGCTACTTCATTAGCGGCATTTAACACACAAGGCGAGTTTCCACCCCGCTTCATGGCTTCAAAAGCCAGCGCAAGATTACGAAAAGTTTCGGTATCGGGCTGTTCAAATGTTAAGCTTGGATACTTGGTAAAATCAAATCGAGGGAAATTACTTGGCAACCGTTCTGGATAAGTCATTGCAAATTGGATCGGCAAACGCATATCGGGCAGCCCAAGTTGCGCCTTAATCGAACTATCTTGAAATTGAACTAACGAATGCACAATTGACTGCGGATGGACAACTACCTCAATTTGGTCTGCTCTTACATCAAAAAGCCACTTGGCTTCTATTACTTCTAACCCTTTGTTCATAAGCGAAGCGGAGTCGATAGTAACTTTGGCGCCCATTGTCCAATTAGGGTGTTTAAGAGCTTGTGCTTTGGTGATGTTTACTAACTCATCTCTTTTCCTTCCCCGGAAGGGGCCACCGGAAGCTGTTAATATTATTTTTTCTATTGGATTGTGAAATTCCCCGACAAGGCATTGAAAGATGGCAGAGTGTTCCGAATCTACCGGAAAAATATTGACGCGTTTTTGCTTTGCCAAAGCAGTAATTAATTCTCCGGCCACTACGAGTGTTTCTTTGTTTGCCAAGGCGATGGTTTTGCCCGCCTCAATGGCTTTGATGGTGGGCTGCAGGCCTGAATATCCTACCAAGGCGGTCAACACCAGATCGATCGAATCCATTTCAACAATAGAAGCCAATGAGCTTTCTCCGGCAAATACTTTAATCCCCAGTGGGATTAAAGCCTCTTTTACTTTCAAGTAGTGATCTTCATTTACCATCACGACAGCGTTAGGAGAAAATTCTTTCGCTTGTGCAATCAATAGATCGGCATTGTTCTGCGCGGTTAGAACTTCTACCGAGAACGAATCAGGATGCGCCTTAACAACTTCCAACGCCTGTGTGCCGATGGAACCTGTAGAGCCGAGTATGGCGATGTTTTTCTTTACCACTAAAATGATTGGAAAATTTCGACTATTTGATTTTTAAGATTGGGAGTATCAAGTTGCACAACATTCCAAATTGTTTCCGCGTCTGAACGGAAGTATTCGTGAATAAGAATGTTGCGCATGGCTACGATATCACGCCAAGGTATCTCTGTAAATTTGTCTTTTGTTTCGTTGCTGACCTTGGAACATGCTTCGCCTATCATTTCGATGTTTCTAGTCACTGCATCTTGAACCATGAAATTTGAAAGAAATTCTTCTTTGGTTAATTCAGCCGTATAACGCTCTACACTTTCAATACAGCTCAACATATGACTGGCTAAAACACGATCACTTTTCATCCTAAAATATAAATCAAGTCCTTTTCAATGTAAGGTCTAAAATAAGGAGAAAGTGATTTCTCGGTAACAATATCAACTCGCACCTCAAGCACTTCAGATAGATTTTGGCTTACATGGGCTATATCTAAAAGACTGACTGGGTGCGCGTAATTCAAGTGTAACAGCAAATCAAGGTCGCTACTGTCATGATTTTCTCCACGGGCATACGACCCAAAAACGCCTATCTTAATGGGTTTCAATGGTGTCAAATGTTTGAGCAATATCTCTTTTTGGTGTTGGCTTATCATTTTGCAAATCTACCTTATTCTTCTTTCGTTTGAATTCACTGCAAAAAAAATGAACTCAATTCCTCTGCAATTTTCCGATCGTTGCTAAGGCGTGGCACTTTGTTTTGGCCACCCAGTTTGCCGAGCGAGCGCATGTATTCGATGAAGGCGCTTTTCTTTAATACGCTAATTTTCAGTGTTCTTAAAATGCTCCCGGTGATCAAATCATCATAATAAACATTCAATTGGCGCAAGTTGTTATCCAACTCCAATGAAAAGGCAGCCAAGTCGTTAGGCAAATTGGCAAACTCAATCAACCATTCATGGTGTGGCATGCCTTCGGCAGGGGCAACATTAGGAGCCACGGTAAACTCAACCAATTCTACTTCTGGAAATTTTTGCATGGTGAATTTCATCGCTTTCTCTACTTCTTCGCCAATTACATGTTCGCCAAAAGCTGAAATGAAATGTTTAATCCTGCCACTAACAATGATACGATATGGGTTTTTCGAAACGAACTTAATGGTATCGCCTATTGAGTAGCCCCAAAGGCCTGCATTGCTGCTGATTATGAGCGCATAATTTTTGCCCAACTCCACTTCTTCAATCGAAAGGCGAGTTGGCTTTTCATTGAAGTATTCTTCAGCCGGAATAAACTCAAAGAAGATTCCCGAGTTCAATAAAAGTAAAAGTCCCTCAGCCTTTTGCGAATCTTGGTAGGCAATAAATCCTTCCGATGCTGGATAGGTTTCAATTGAATCAATTTGCTTGCCAATGGTGTCAAATAGCTTGGCGCGATAAGGTTCAAAGTTTACACCTCCGTATACAAATACAGAAAAATTGGGGAACACGTCTTTGATTTTTTTCCCAGTTCGTGCCACAATCCTATCGAAATACATTTGCGCCCAAGGTGGTATGCCCGATATCAAAGTCATATCGGCAGTAATGGTTTCGTCAATTATTTTGTCAAGCTTGGTCTCCCAGTCTTCAATGCAATTTGTTTGATAGGTTGGTTTTTGATTGGTGCGCAAATACCCCGGCACGTGGTGGTTAACAATCCCCGAGAGTCGCCCGGTTTTTATGCCCGCCTTTTCATCCAATTCGGGGCTTCCCGAAAGGAAGATAAGCCCACCATCCAAGAATGCACCGTTGCCCGTTTCATGCACATAGCTCAACAAGGCATTGCGAGCATTATTGATGTGGTTTGGTACCGATTCTTTCGTGATAGGAATATATTTTGTGCCTGACGTAGTGCCCGATGTTTTCGCGAAATATTCTGGTTTCCCTTTCCATAAAGTATCAGCATCGCCATGAAGTACTTTTTCAATGTAGGGTTTTAGTGCCTCATAATCGCGAACCGGAACACGTTGCTTAAAATCGGCATAGGTCTTTATCCCTGCAAAATCATGGTCTTTGCCAAACAATGTTGACTTGGCAGATTCGATCAGATTTAAAAATGTTTTCCGTTGGCTAGCCGCGCCATTGAGCGCCCATTGGCTTGTTTGATTAGCGATGTAAGCAGCAAAAGGCTTGGCTAGAACTGAACGGATTCCCATACACAGACAAAGGTAAACTTAATTCAAAATTTAATGTTCAAAATTCAACATTTCCACCGCTGACATTTTTTCACATTTCCGCTTTGGGCTGATTTTTGTTTACGAACGACTACAACTTGGCGGCAAAGAATCCGTTCTAGGTGTTTGAAATACAAAAGTCTATTGTCTTGATACTAACTACTCAATACTAATTCATGAAAACTCTCCAAACTATTGTAATCGGTTTTTTGGCTGGTGTGGCTGGTGCTTACTCGTTTTTTAGTTACCAAACTAGACATTCAGCCTCCCCAGAAGAAAACAAGTTTGTGACTGATTATCAATCGCCTGGCGATTACAAACCGACCTACGTAGCCCCAGTTGCAAATCCGTCCTTAGAAAATGTTGATTTCAGTACAGCGGCCTCAAAAACGACTCCTAGCGTGGTTTATATCAATAGCATCTCACAAAGTGGCACTTCTTATTCTTACTGGGATATGCTTTTCGGAGGCAGTGGTAGCCAGCAAACTCAAGTAAGCTCAGGTTCAGGTGTAATTTTTACGAAAGATGGTTACATCGTTACCAATAACCACGTAGTTGAATCTGCTGAAAAAATCCAAGTGCTTTTTAACAAAAGATCATATGAAGCAGAATTGGTTGGAACAGATCCATCAACGGATTTGGCGGTTCTCAAAATAAAGGAAACCGATTTGCCCGCCATTGCATTGGGTAGCTCGAAAAATTTATCAGTGGGAGAATGGGTATTAGCCGTTGGTAATCCCTTTTCACTGTCGTCTACTGTAACCGTAGGCATTGTAAGTGCCAAAGGAAGGAGGATTAACATCGTGGAGGACAAATTCCCAATCGAATCATTTATTCAAACCGATGCAGCTATCAATCCTGGAAACAGCGGGGGCGCGCTGGTAAATAAAAATGGCGAGCTGGTAGGTATCAACACTGCCATTCTTTCACGGACGGGCTCGTACACAGGTTATGCCTTTGCTGTACCGATAGATATAGCTAAAAAAATAGTGGGCGATTTGATCAAATACGGAATTGTTCAAAAGTCAATTTTTGGTGGTGAAATTTCTGAATATGACTACCAAAACGCGTCTAAATACAATATCACAATGCCCTCCAAAGATTTTAAGGGCGTGTTGGTAGAGGCTGTCGATAAAACAAGTGCAGCTAAGAATGCCGGCTTGAAATCGCTGGACGTCATCATTAAAATAGATAATGAGGAGATTAATTCTAAAAGTGCCTTCGAAGAAGAAATCAGCTACCATTCACCTGGCGATGTAGTGAATATTACTTACGTTAGAGATGGGAAAACATATACTACCGCGTTAACTCTGTTAAACAAGAATGGTGAAACAAAACTTATCAAACGAAAGTTTTATGATGGCGGCATTATTGGTGCCACGCTTGAAGAAGTGGACTACGGTGTAAAAGCATTTAAAATTAGAGATGGTTTGTTTAAACAATTGGGTATCCCCGAAAACTATACCATCGTATATATCAATAGGCAGCGTGTCAAAAATCCACAAGACGTGATCGAATTTTTCAACGGGTATAAAGGAAACGTTTTTATTCAAGGTATAAATGGCGCAAGGCAAGAAATACCCTTCTCGTTCTATTTAAAATAAAAAACAAGGTTGGATTTTACTCCAACCCGATCATCATAAAAGCACCCCAGTTTATCGGATCTGGATATTCTAAACGCAATTCCTTTTTTGCACTTGTGAAACTTTCTCTCAAATTTCCAGTTGTTAACCACTTCTTATAAAAATTCAGAATCAGTTTTTGTGTAGCCTCATCGTCTACTTTAAACATACTCATGATAAGCGTTTTCGCACCCGCCACTAAAAACGCCCTTTGTAGTCCGTAAACACCTTCGCCATTGCTTATCTCCCCTAATCCAGTCTCGCAAGCACTAAGCACTACTAAGTCGGTTTTATCGAGATTTAGGTTCATCGCTTCGTAAGCCGTTAAGATTCCACTTTCCAAATTATAGTTGTATTTGGTCTTTTTCATTAGGTCACCTGCTCCCTTTAATAGCAGTCCTGTTTTCAGCAATGGATTGTTGTTCTTTTCCGCCTCGGAATCAATCAAGCTCTCGTTCTTTATTTCAGAAGGCGCCCAAAAACCATGAGTCGCAATATGAAAAATTTTGGGACTATCTTGTTCTTTCACTTGTTCCTCGCTCGCTGAGGCCTCTAAGTATTCGGTTGTTTTCCATCCATTTTCAATCAAGAGCTGTTGTAATTCGTTCGCTTCCTTTTCAGTACCAGGCAACGAAGCAATTGCGTCATCGGCAGCCGCTGTTAAATAAAAAGTTGGATTTCCGAAAATGCTTGCTTGATTGTTTACACTCTCCCTTTTTGATTTCACTCTTCGCAAGTAGAGTTCCTTCGTGTTACTCACTATCACAATGTTAGAGTTATCTATCACATACTTTCCGTCTGGTGTAAGCATCGACTCCAAATTAACCTGATTGTATACCCCATCCGGAGAAAGATAAATTGTAGCGTATTGCCCAATACCTTTCTGAATGGGTTCCCAGAATACGCTGTAACTATACTCGTCCGCTGTTTTACTGATCATACTATTTCTATAATATTTATAAAATCGGTGTTCGAGCCTTTGTCCTTCCTTCAGTTTTATGGCTTTAGGTTTATTATCATCGTTCTTGATATAAAGTCCTACATAGACGATGGAGTCTGTGAAAGTGTGATCAAAGTGACGGTACCTCACCATTTCAAGTGCAACGTCATTAGGGCCCAACGACTTCTGAACGTTCTCGAAAGTTATTTTTTTGTTCTCAAAACTTTGCCCAAACAACTCTGACTTCTCACTTAATTCCTTTTCGAGCTTCTCTGCTTCATTTCCAAGCAGTACTATATCAATACCATTCGCGGAAAGCTGCTGCGGGCTCATGGATAAGGCATTGGTAAGTTGTTCCTTATTATCAATCCATTGCGAATAAGCTGTCTTTAGGGTTTCGTCTGAACTATTTAAAATCCGCTCTTTAATTTTTATAGATGAACTTAATAACAAGGCTTTTGTCAAAAGTTGATAGTTGTATACCCGTGCGTTAACATCTTTAAAATCTTCCAGTGCACTAAATGCAAGCGTGTTATAGAATTCAAAATCACCTTTTATCGTATTCCAATACTTTGCTTTTTCTCGTTCGCTCAGGGCGGGAAAATATTTTTTAATAAAATTTTCATAATTACTCAACGCCTCCTCAATATTTTTCTTAGCCGCTTTAAAATCTTTGCTCATATAATATACCCTCGCCTGCTTTGAAAGAACCTTCACGTATTCTGGATGCGTTTTACTAAAAAAACTTTCGTATAAACCCTTTGCTTTAACATAGAACTCTTCTGCCCTTTTGTAATTTTTTATCTGGTAATAAACATCAGCCGTAAGCGTATAAATGGCCGCTGCATTGATATTATTAGTTGCTCCAACTTTACTTTTCCAAATACTTTCGGCTTGTGTCAGGGCAGCAAAAGCCAAATTATAATTCTTGTTTGCGATATAAATAATGGCAACATTTTTCAGTACCTCAGCATATTGCGGGTTGTCTGTACCCAGCCTCTTTCCAATAATGTCTCGGGCCTCTAGTATCAACTTTCCAACATCTTGGCTATCGCCTTTGTTGTACTTAATTAACGCCAATTGAGCGATTGACTTGGCAACCTCGATATGCTGCCGCCCAAATTGACTTTCTTGACTAGTGAGAGCCTTAATGATATTTTCTTCTGCCTTCTCGTAATCACCAATAGTGAAGTCAATATCACTCAACAGCTTTTGCGTAGGGGAGGTTTTTGTAGATACCTCGCCATATATACTTACTGCCAAATTATTTGCTCTGGTTGCTATTTTCTCCGCCTCAGAATATTCACCTTTCAACAATGTCAGTCTCCCTAAGTTAACCAGCGGCTCGATCAACCGTAATGACGAGCCACCATACAATTTTTCATAGTCTTTTATTAACCGATCGACCAATTCTTCCGTTTGAGCATAACGCCCTAATTGAATGTACAAGTTAGCGAGCTCTTTTGCAGTGGTTAACTCATCAATCCCATCCAGTTTGTCTGATTTAGAAATAATTTTCTTTGAGCGATCAAGAGCGTCTTGGGCATCATCAAACATGCCTTTTATCCCGAAAAGAACCGCTTGCGTTTCGATCGCCCCAACTAGGAAAATTTTCTTATCGTAATCTGTTCTAAATTCTTCTAAAATCTTTAACGACCGTGCACTGTTAGCTTCTGCTTTTTCATATTGACCTAATTTTATCTGAAGTTTTGCGATCTGGTTAAGTTCAATGCCGTACTGAAAATCCGTGTCGCTATATTTTGCGCGCGCCACATCGGAAGCTTTGTCTAAGATGGTAGACGCCTCCTTGAATTTATCTGTAAGTTCAAAGAGCGAAGCCATTTGATTTAGAATAGCTAAATGATCTTTATGCCAGGGTCCAATCTGATCTGCTACTATTGGGTAGCTTTCGGCATATATCTTGGAAGCCTCCGCAATTTTGTTTGTGTAGCTTACATAAAAGTTAGCCACCTTGAGTTTGGCCAAATGAACTTCGGGGGCCTCCGCTCCAAAAAGATTCGTTTTAATATCGACAATGCTTTTCAAATACGCCTCGCCATTAACATAATTTTTTTTAACAACGGCAAGAGTAAAAAGGAATTCAATTACTTCAGCTCGTGTAATATTGTCCTTGGGCAAGTTAGGATTTTGCGATATCAGCGCATTGGCCTCATTCTCCAAGTTTTTAGTCTTGTCACGATCCAATTTCGAATCAAATTCTACGGCTTTTAACCTCACTTTATAAATACTTCCGTTGCCATAATTTTTATTGATCATTTTCTCATATTCATTCTTTAGATTAAAGTAGGGTGCTCCGCCATCTTCCAATAGTTGTGTTAAGTAATTTTCATAGAGTTTAATTCCAATTACGTGAGAGGGTTGATGATTTGCTTTAAGGAAACCTAGCAGACGGATATAGCTCATCTCTTTTGGCAACGATTCATTGCCGTTTTGTACCAACATTTCGGCATTGTAAATTTGATTTTTTACATATGCCAGACTTGTCCTCCCCAGATTCTTTCCAATCCATTGAGAGGCATAGCCAAAAACCGAATCTGAACTATTAAGTTTACCCTGATCGCCATATGTTTTAGCGAGCTGAGTTAATAGTTTAGCGTACTCATTATAACCTTGATTTAATTCTTTTTGGGGCATTTTTTTGGTAACCAAATTTCCGTTTGCGTCCACAATTGCCTGCTGCTTAGAAGTTCGGGTGATATAGTACCTTTCACTCTCGGTGAACTGTTCTATCGCATCGTTAAAAAATCCTTGCCCCGCCAATGATTCAGCATATGCTACTTGCCACCTTGCCTTCACCGCATCTTGGAAAAATGATCCGCTCACTAAAATTTCTTTCGCCTTTTTAAGGTTTATTTTTGCTTTATAAAAACTACCGTTTTGATTGAAAATTTCACCCACCTGAATAAGCACGAGAGCATGGTTTTTACTGTTCTCTTCATTCATCTTTATACTTGACTGAATTGCTTTATCAAGTATAGATTCAAACTCGGTGACCAAGCCAGACGCTACTCTTAACTTCGCTGACACAAGGAAATACGTAGGTGTATATTGATTTTCCGCCCCCAGTTTTTTTTCAGTTGCAATTTTAAATTTCTCAATTGCCTTTAAGGCCTTACTATAACTTCCCTGTTCGTAGCTCGCTTCAATTGTCTCTAGCGCTTTATCAAACTTACTTTGCGCCATAACAGTGCAAAGTGGCAGACCGATGGCTAATAAAATGTGAATGAATATTCTCATGGCTTCTTGCTTAAAAGAAATTTAACTAAATGTGTCTTACTATTAAAATTTCAAATCTAAAGTTACAAAAACTTACTACTAACCAAGTGGTTAGCCAACACATACTTTTAACCTTGGTCGGACTGGATAAAAAGCATTTTCTGGAGAATTGCTTTAGCCGCCTCGGTTATTGGAGTGCCCGGCCCGAAAATGCCCGTTGCACCCTTTGAATAGAGATAGTCGTAATCCTTTTCGGGGATAACGCCCCCCACTACCACCAGAATATCGGGCCTTCCGATTCTTTTAAGTTCTTCTACTAAGGCAGGGACAAGTGTTTTGTGAGCCCCGGCAAGGCTAGATGCGCCAATAACATGCACATCGTTTTCAGCCGCTTGCATGGCAACTTCTTCTGGCGTTTGGAACAATGGGCCGATATCAACATCAAATCCTAAGTCAGCAAAACTTGTTGCAATTACTTTTGCGCCACGGTCATGGCCGTCCTGACCCATCTTTGCCACCAATATTCGTGCTCTTCTTCCATCACTTTTCGCAAATTGATCAGAAAGCTGAAGCACCTCTGTAAATTCCGTTCTATTTTTCATCTCACCTGAATATACACCTGCAATTGACTTGATGGTTGCCTGATACCTTCCGGCAATTTTTTCAATGGCAGTGGAAATCTCCCCTAAGGTAGCACGCTTTCGGGCTGCATTTATGGACAGTTCCAACAAATTTCCAACCCCGCTTTTGGCACATTCTGTAATCCTGCGTAGCGACTCCTCTACTTCCTTATTATCGCGCGCTCGTTTTAATTTTGTTAAACGATCTAGTTGTTCATTTAGCACTAAGGTGTTATCAACTTCAAGCGTATCAAAATCGGGTTTGTCGGAAGTTTGGTATTTGTTGACGCCCACTATCACGTCTTTGCCCGATTCGATTCTCGCTTGTTTTAAAGCAGCCGCTTCTTCTATTCTCATTTTAGGGAGACCGCTTTCAATTGCCTTTGTCATTCCCCCTAACGCTTCAACTTCTTCTATTAATTTCCAAGCTTTTTCTATTAAGTCCTCGGTCAGGGACTCCAAATAAATAGAACCACCTAGCGGATCGACAACGTGTGTAACACCTGTTTCATTTTGCAGATAGAGTTGCGTGTTGCGCGCGATACGAGCTGAATAGTCGGTCGGCAAAGCTATCGCTTCATCCAGCGAATTTGTATGAAGTGATTGTGTTCCGCCCAACACAGCGGCTAACGCTTCCACACAGGTGCGAGTTACATTGTTATAGGGATCTTGCTCTGTTAGACTCCAACCTGAGGTTTGGCAGTGCGTGCGCAACGCCATAGATTTTGGGTTTGTTGGGTTAAATTGACTTACTATTTTCGACCACAAGTACCGCCCTGCTCGCATTTTTGCTACTTCAGTAAACAAGTTCATGCCAATGCCCCAGAAAAAAGAAAGACGGGGAGCAAAATCATCAATCGCAATGCCCGCTTTTAAACCTGTTCGAATATATTCCAATCCATCGGCCAACGTGTATGCCAGTTCAACATGTGCTGGCGCACCTGCCTCATGCATATGATATCCGCTAATGCTTATGCTATTGAACTTAGGCATGTGCTTAGAACAATAATCAAAAATATCTGCCACAATCTTCATGGATTGCGAGGGCGGATAAATGTAGGTATTACGCACCATGAACTCCTTCAAAATATCATTTTGGATAGTGCCGCTCAGTTGATGCGGCTTAACTCCTTGTTCTTCTGCCGCTACGATGTAGAAAGCCATGATGGGCAGTACTGCTCCATTCATCGTCATAGAAACTGACATTTTATCCAATGGAATCTGATCAAAGAGTATTTTCATATCCAACACAGAATCAATTGCCACACCTGCCTTCCCAACATCGCCTGTTACGCGAGAATGATCAGAATCATAGCCGCGATGGGTGGCCAGGTCAAAAGCAACCGAAAGTCCTTTTTGGCCGGCCGCCAAGTTTTTCCGGTAAAACTCATTTGAATCTCTGGCGGTAGAGAAACCTGCATATTGGCGGATTGTCCACGGACGAACGGTATACATGGTTGAATAAGGTCCACGTAAATACGGAGGAAGCCCAGCTGCCGACCGAATGAATTTATTACCTAGTTGACGGTTTGAAAACAAATCCAACTCCGTGTTTAAATATTTTTGACTTAAGCGCGGTTGAATCATTTCCCCAGCCTCCTTCGCGATAGCTGCCACAAGGCGCTCCAAATAGTAAGAGCCAGCAGTGGGGTCTGGGTTTTCTGAAAGATATGACTCCTCGCGAAGTATCGAAGACACGTTTCGGGCAACTCGCAATTCCATATCACTTCCCTTCTGTGCTTTGATCGTCAAACTATCGCACCCGCCAAGAATACCCGCAATACAAGCGTAAGTATTGCTTAACATTACGCTATGAGGCTCATAGCGATCCAACCTTTCTTGGGCTGACACACCAGAAATGAAGACAGCATTTTCATCAGGATATCCTCTGTCGATTAAAATCTGAGACCACAGCAACCGCAGTGCTTTAAACTTTGCAATTTCAAGAAAAATATTTTTCCCAATGGAAACTTGAAAGGCAATTTGGCTAGATGAACTTGGCGCTTGCTCAAGCAATGCAACTGCCTTTAAAATGGCGAAAAAAATTTCCCTTACGGGAGAATTTGTTTCCTCACATAGTATACCTAGCGGCCTAAAATTATGCCAAGGCAAAAAAAGAGTTGAAATTTCATCCCTGCTTTGGGGATTTCCCCTCCAAAAGATATCGCCTTGTATATTTTCGGGCGAATACCTTTTTTCTAATAAGTAAGTGTGAAAGTTGTGTGCGAACGAAAAATTCGTTGGATCAACGATGAATGAAACAGAGCAGTGCTCTAATTCAATGGATTGTAAAAGAATCGAAAAGTCAGTCGGTGCATCGATTTCAAAAACAATTCCGTCCGCACCGTTTAAGAGATTGAACAAAGCCGCTTCATTCGCGTCTTTGGCTTGAGTGACAATTACCAGCGGTCTATTATACCATTTTCGTTTACCCAAATAAAGATCGTTAGATGCCGGCAGCGGATGGGCCATTTTCGAGCTGGTTGTCTCATCATAGTAGGGTTCAACACGAATTCCATTTTCAATTCGGCTTAACGACTCTATCAACCGCTCATCGCGTAATTCAATTTTTGCAGCCTCCAGCCATTGGCTCATAGAGGTGGCTACTAAACCATCTATTTGAAATGTATTATCTTGAAACGAACTCATAATTTTATTAAAAGGGAACACTTTTTCAAATTGAAATTAAGTTTTCATTAAAACAATCTTTCTTTTTTCAATAGAGATTATCAGCTCAAAAAAATCTGAATATGCAAGATCAATATTTATTTTTTGTTGAACTTTTTTTTTACACCTTTGTCACCCCTCAAAAATCAAAAGAATAAAACCAACTTACTTTAACTACTTAAATGGAAGTAAACGCTACAAATGCCTGGAAAGACTGTCTTCAAATAATAGGACAAAGCGTTGACGAACAAAATTACAATACTTGGTTTAAGCCAATTGTCCCGTTGCGTCTTGAAGGCGATGTGTTAACCATTCAAGTTCCTTCCCAATTTTTCTATGAGTGGCTCGAGGAGCATTATGTACCAGTTCTGAAACAAGCCATCCATGCAATAATTGGGGAAAATGCTAGGTTAGAGTACTCTGTTGTAGTAGATAGTGGAAACCAGCGCAATCCACCGTTGGTTGTTAATTACCCAAATGGTGCGGGCATAAAAAGAAGCAACGCACAGACACAAAATGGAAATGGAAATATTGAAGAATACTCTCCTTTTAGCTTCAAAGCATTAAATCCACAAACTGTAAATTCAAGGTTAAACCCGCATTATACCTTCGAGAATTTTGTAGAAGGAGATTGCAATCGGTTGGCACGGTCAGCGGGTATTGCCGTCTCGAAAAAGCCGGGAACCACTTCATTTAATCCATTAATGCTTTATGGTGGAGTAGGCGTTGGCAAAACACACTTGGTGCAGGCAATAGGCAACGAAATTAAAAAGAACTTACCTTCAAAGATTGTATTGTATGTCGATCAAAATGATTTTACGACTCAATTTTTGAATGCGCTTCAGAACCATAAAATGCAGGAATTTCAAAATTTCTACCTGCAAGTAGATTTATTGATTTTGGATGATGTACAATTCTTAGCTGGGCGCGAAAAAACGCAGGAGATATTTTTCCACATCTTTAACCAATTGCATCAATCGGGCAAGCAAGTGATCATGACCAGCGATTGTCCCCCGCGCGATTTGAAGGGCTTTCAGGAGCGGTTGCTTTCTCGCTTTAAGTGGGGATTAACTGCGGATTTGCAAGAACCTGATTTTGAAACCAAATTGGCAATTATCCATAACAAAATGGAATCTGACGGAATTGAAATCCCATCCGAAGTAGCGGAATACCTCGCCTATAGTGTGGATACCAACCTTCGTGACATGGAAGGTGTACTGAACTCGTTGATTTTCCATGCCACGCTTCTCAAAAAAAGAATAGATCTTGATTTAGCCAAAGAAGTGCTGCGCAACATCGTCAAAGAAATTCAAGCAGATGTAAGCGTGGATTTTATTCAGAAAATGGTAGCTGAATATTTTAAGGTAGATATTGAATCGCTAAAAGCCAAGGTTAAAAAGCGTGAAATAGTAATTCCCCGGCAATTGGCAATGTATTTCTGTAAACGATATACACAGCTTACGCTTGCGCTGATTGGACAAAATTTTGGGGGCCGCGATCACAGCACGGTTATTCATGCGTTAGAATCAGTAGAAGATATGATGAAGACAGATGCTAATTTCAAAAACTCGGTGGATGAGCTGAGTAAGAAATTAAAGCTAAGAGTTGCGTCTTAACATCTCTTTACTTTCAAGAAATCACTCGACATGGAAATAAAAAAACCCGAAGCGTTTGCTTCGGGCCTCTCTAGTTTGCAAGCAGAGAGTAGATTATCTTAATAGCGATAGTAATCAGGCTTGAACGGCCCATTTACAGTTACGCCAATATATTTTGCTTGTTCTTCGGTAAGCTCTTCTAACTCCACACCTATTTTCTTTAAATGTAATCTGGCTACTTTTTCATCTAAGTGCTTCGGCAGCATGTACACTTTATTTTCATACTTATCCGTATTCGTCCACAATTCCAACTGAGCTAATGTTTGATTGGTAAACGAATTAGACATTACGAAAGACGGATGGCCTGTTGCACAACCTAGGTTTACCAACCTACCTTCGGCTAACAAGATAATCTGCCGACCGTTCTTCATTGTATACAAATCCACTTGCGGCTTAACTTCATCTTTCGATGCGTTTTTGTTTAACCAAGCCACATCAATTTCATTATCAAAGTGGCCAATATTACATACTATGGTCTTGTCCTTCATGCTTTCAAAATGATGGCCTAACACAATGCCTGCGTTACCTGTCGCAGTTACTACTATGTCGGCATCTTTTACAGCATCTTTCATTTTCTTTACGGCAAATCCATCCATGGCAGCTTGAAGTGCGCAGATAGGGTCAATCTCAGTAACAATTACTCTGGCACCCGCTCCACGGAGAGAGGCCGCTGAACCCTTCCCAACATCACCATAACCTGCCACCACGGCTACTTTACCCGCCATCATAACATCCGTGGCCCTGCGGATAGCATCTACCAATGATTCTTTACAACCGTATTTATTGTCAAACTTTGACTTCGTTACCGAGTCATTGATATTAATGGCAGGAAGTGGCAATTTCCCGGCATGCATCCGCTCAATTAAGCGATGAACCCCAGTAGTAGTTTCTTCAGAAATACCTTTGATTCCACCGATCAATTCAGGGTAACGATCTAACACCATATTTGTTAAATCACCACCGTCATCTAAAATCATGTTCAATGCTTTCCCATCTTTGAAAGCATGGAGTGTTTGTTCTATACACCAGTCAAATTCTTGTTCATTCATACCTTTCCAGGCATAAACGGGTATTCCGGCAGCGGCAATTGCTGCAGCGGCATGATCTTGCGTGGAAAATATGTTACAAGACGACCAAGTAACCTCGGCACCCAATTCCACAAGCGTTTCAATTAACACCGCTGTTTGGATAGTCATGTGAAGACAACCTGCGATTCTCGCGTTTCTTAGAGGTTTTTTTGTTCCAAATTCTTCGCGCAAAGCCATTAAACCAGGCATTTCGGCCTCCGCTAATTTAATTTCTTTTCGACCCCAGGCCGCTAACGCCATGTCTTTTACTTTATAAGCTGCTTTTTCAGATACCATTGTGTTAATTTTATTTAACAGCAAAAGTAATAAAAGACAACTATTTTTTCTAGCGATTCCTTTCCTCTCTTCTAGTTGCTATTCGTCCTCAGCTTTCAACCGTTTGTTGCTCCAATTAAACCATTAACTGGTTAACAAGTCAAAAGGCCATTCCTATTTTCTCTAAAAATTACAACTTATATTATGAAAAAAATATGTCATGGTTTAGCAATTTGTTGGGTTGGCTTTATTGCCTTTTCGTGTTCTACCAACGATCAAATCAATGGTCTTGAGAAACAGCTGAGCTTCAATCAAACCAAACTTGTGCTCGCCAACTCAAAAGATCAAAACAACGCCATCCTGAAAATTGATTCATCTCCTTCAACTATTCAAGTAACTTTTGAAGACGGTGAGATTATTTCGTTTGATAACGATAAGATTGATCGCATTGAAAATGACTCTACCGAGTGGGTGAGTTATTTTTATTTTACAGATAAGACGAACGTTTCCGCCTACTTTATCGGTAAGCTAAACCTGACCAAAGAAAATATTATCTTAAATCCTTTCGAGAAGAATCCTCTTACTGCGTTGGCCAAGATTGAAACTCCAATCAAAGGGCTTTTCAATGTAATTGTAAGCGGAAAGGGAACGGACGGAGTCTCAATAGGTAAATCCTTCAATGATTATGGATATGCTCATGAATTGCCTATTCTAGGTTTATATCAAAACTATTTGAATCAAGTGCAATTTGTCTTCACTAACCAAAATGGGCAGGTAAGAACTTCGCAAACACTTTCGCTACAAACCGATGCTATTCCCACTAACCCAACCATCAAGATCAATAAAAATAATTTGGGATCGGATTACAATGGGCTCTTTATCATTACCAGTCTTCGTTTAGGTTTCGACCAACTAGGGGAAGTGCGTTGGTGCTATACACCTGACTCAAGCCCCCACTTTTCATTTTTGCAAAAACTCGCGAACGGCAATATGCTTGGAGTTTCACCGGATGGATTTAAGATAACCGAGTTATCAATGATTGGTCAAAGTATTAAAACTTACAATGTGCCAAATGGATTGCACCACGATGTAATTGAACTACCAAGCGGCAACCTCCTGGTTGCTTCAAATTCGAACAATGGTATTTCTGTTGAGGATTTGGTAGTAGAAATTGATCGAAGAAACGGATCGGTTGTAAAATCGTGGGATTTGAATACGATACTGGATCCTAAAAGAAAAACTTTACCAGATGCGCAATCCAATGATTGGTTTCACATGAATAGCCTTTTCTATGATGCTACTGACAACAGCATCATCATTTCTGGAAGATCTCAATCGGCTGTAGTTAAAATTGACTATGCGTCTGGCAACTTAAAGTGGATTATAGGCAATCCTAATTTTTGGAATGACTCGTTCTCTGGCTATTTGTTTACTCCTGTTGACGCTACAGGCACGAAGATGGATGTATCGGGTCAAGACTTTTGGGCATATGGCCAGCATACTGCGAAGCGATTACAAAATGGCAATATCATAATGTATGACGATGGCGACTATAGAGGCTATTATGACAATCAAAGTGTCCCTCAATCGAGTTATACCCGGGCAGTAGAATATGCTATAAATGAGCAAGCAAAAACCATTAGACTTGTGTGGGAATTTAACAACAACAAATCTCAGTTTACACCCTATACAGGTTCCGTTCAACAGCTCTCCAATTCAAATAGAGTAATAGCATATATGGCGGGGATAGGCGCGGCTGTCCCAAAAATCGTAGAAATAGACAATAACAATCAGATTAAATTTGATGCCGATATTAATAATTTGGGGGCATTTTATTATCGGGGTTATAAACTTGATTTATATGAGGGAATTAAATAAACGATTTGTTTGTTGAAAAGGCCAGCAAAAAAATAAAAATGAAACCCATAATAAAAATTGAAGTCGTATCAGATGTGGTTTGTCCCTGGTGCTACATCGGCAAACGAAGACTAGAAAAAGCCATGAAAACGATGGAAGATTCTTTTGATTTTGAAGTCGAATACCATCCTTTTGAGCTAAACCCTGACAAGCCCAAAGAGGGCAGAAACCAAAGGGAATATCTAATTGCAAAGTTTGGTAGCGAAGCTCAATATGAAAAGATCATTGGTAACACCACAAAGGTGGCTGCCGATGAAGGTCTGGCGTTTGATTTCTCCAAACAGCATGTTTCACCAAATACGAGAGACGCCCACCGAATCATCTGGCTCGCAAAAAAAGAGAATAAGCAAAATGAAGCAAAAGAAGCGTTTATGAAAGCGTACTTTGAAGATGGGGTAGATTTATCAAAAACTGAAAATCTACTTAACGTGGCAAGCCAAGTTGGATTAGATCGTGCAAAAGTTGAAAAAGTACTCAATTCCGAAGAAGGGCTTGCTGAGGTAATCACTGCCGAAAAGCTGAGCGTGCAGCGCGGTGTTAGCGGAGTCCCTTTTTACATTTTAGATGGAAAGTATGGGATCTCAGGAGCACAATCTTCCGATACTTTTATTCAGGCATTTAAGGAAATTGGCATGAAAAACTAAGAATTCTTTTTGACCAAGCTCTTTAGTTCACTTATCTCGGTTATATCAGTTTGTATTCCTAATAAGCCTGTTTGATTTAGGTGAGCTATATGAAATGCCATCTTTGTACTCTCTAGTATTTTCTTTTGGCCGTGTAAATTCTCCTCGAAAATATAGGTCTGGCTGCCTTTCCTGATAATCTCCAACTCTTGGTTTCGCCAATCCTGCGCAGTCTTTGCATCCACAAAATCGAAGTCGCTTTTTCCTATCAATTCGGAAACGCTCATATTATGGGCTTTAGCAACAACACTGTTAGCTAGCACCATTTTGCCATCTTTATCCTTTAAGAAAATCTTTTGGGGAAGTTTATCTAAAATTCCTATCGCTGTGTCAATCATACCCTCAGACTCACGGATTTTCCGTTCAATTCCTTCTTGAGTAGCCTGCAATTCTTCCATGTTTTGCCTCAGCTCTTCTTCTTGTGAGCGCATCATCTCTGCCTGTTCTTGTGATTGCGTCAATAGCTGGGTTGTTTTTTCGGATGTTTTAGCAGCATGAATTGCACTGGCAACAAATTCTCCGGCCTTTTCTAAGAACAAAATCTGGTGTTCTTCAAAGGGCGTAAAGCTTGCCATTTCTAAAAGTGCCTGCACCTTTTCATTGTATTTTAGTGGTGTAATCACCAAGAATTTTGGGGTGGCTTTACCTAAACCAGAAGTGATTTGGACGTAATCAGCAGGAATTTCTTTTAAGACCATTGTAGTCGCTTCCAAATACACCTGGCCCAACATGCCCGATCCTATATCGACTCTTTTCTGTAGGAATTTTTTCTTATCAAATGCATAGCAAGCTCCCAATTCTAAGTGAACATCTTGGTCGTCCTCTTCATTTAAAACAAATATGCTGCTTTGATTTGCCTCGAGGTATTTTGTTAGGAATCGCACGATTTCGTCCAATAGCTTTTCTTTCTGTGCCTGGTTATTTCTAATTATCTCCGAAAACTTCGATAACCCCTCGGTCGACCAAAGCCGCCTTTCGTCAGCCTCTTTAATCTTTCGCATGTCGTCTCGCATCTTCAATAAATCGCCTACCAAATTTTCCTTGTTGAGTATGGCATTTGAGGAAGAAAGACCCTCCCATGAAACTTGAAAATTGCCCGATGCTATTTCTTTGACAAATTGAGAGGCTTTTTTTAAGTTCTCTATTGATCCTGAAATGATTGTTCGCGCATCGCTTTCTTTTGCTCGTTCTTCACCAGAATTATATAGGTAGTAGCGAATACTCTCATCGAAATCATTGATGATTTTCTTTCTTGATTTATCCTCCTTACCTAGCTTTAGTATCACCAATACCAGCGTAGGCAAACCGACTAAAAGAAGAATCACCTGAAAAATCACATTTCTATTCTGGGCAGCCACATAGTCGTCAATCGCTTGTTTAATCAATGTATCTTCGTATCTCAATGTTTTCTCATAAAAAGGCTGAAACAATTTCCAAAGATCGTAGCCTTTATCTTCATTCAGTATCCTCACAAAATCCCTTATGCTATCTTGCTCGGCAAGCAATTTCATTTGCTTGGCAGTAACGATATAGTCGTCAATACCTTTCTTAATTTTTGCGAATTGCTCGAGGGTTGTATCTAGTTTTTGAACTTCAAAAAGACTGTCTAATTTGGCGAGATTGGTAGTATTGTCTTTAATGGCACCATCGTAAGGATCGAGTAATTGTTTGTTTTTAGTGAGCGCATACCCTCTGAGACCAAGGTCGATTCGTCTTAAAATACTTTCAAAAATATTGTTCAATCTAAACTTTACTTGCTCCGTTTGAAGTTTCAGTTCATTGTTGGCGATCATTACCGACCGATTATACACGGTTAAACCGACATTGATCACCACCAAGGCAATTACAACTGAAAGTGCTATCGCTATAAAATTTTTCCTTATTGTTTTTATCATAAATTGACCCTTTGCGACTTCTAAATATGGGAATTACTACGAGACCCAAACGATTTGTCTAAATTAGCAATTCAATTTAGCAAAACAATGAAACGATACTTTTTGCTTTGCCTTTTATTCTCCAGCGCAACCGTTGCAATAGGTCAGAATAGCGCAATTACCCGAATTGCGTTTGGCTCTTGTAGCAAAGATGAAGAACAGCAGTTGTGGAGAGAGGTAGTAGACCAAAAAGCCCAATTGTGGATTTGGCTTGGAGATAATATTTATGGCGATAGCCAAGACACCTCGGTGCTGAGAGCTAAGTACAAGCGGCAAAAGTCAAATCCCGATTATCAGCTCCTTCTGAAAACGATGCCCGTGATCGGCACCTGGGACGACCACGATTATGGAGTGAACGATGGTGGAAAGTTCAATCCTAAAAAAAAGATCATCAAAGAAACATTACTAGAGTTCTTGGATGTTCCTTCCACCGCTTTGGTAAGAAAACACGAAGGTGTTTATTCATCTTACAGTTACGGCACGGGCGATAAGAAAGTCAAAGTCATTTTGCTCGATACGCGCTACTTTAGAGATACTCTGTTGGCATCGAAAGTGGAAGGCAAACGGTATGATGTAAATGAGAAGGGCGATATATTAGGAGAAAAACAATGGCAATGGCTTGAAGACGAACTCACCGAATCGGATGCAGCCGTTCATATCATCGGCTCAAGCATTCAGCTGGTGGCCGAAGAGCAAGGGTTTGAAAAGTGGGCAAACTTTCCGGCAGCAAGAGACCGTTTCTTTTACCTCTTAAAAAAGACGCAGCCGAAAAATGCATTTGTAATAAGTGGCGACAGGCACATAGCTGAAATTTCTAAAACCGATGTGACGGGCCTTGGCTACCAGCTATACGATTTTACTTCTAGTGGGCTTACACACACTTGGTCTAAGGATTTTGGCGAGTCCAATAGATACAGGGTCGGAGTAAACATCATCCAAAAAAATTTCGGAATGATTTTAATCGACTGGAGCAAAATTACGCCTTCTATTACATTCGAAGTATGGGGAAAAGGCGGAAAGGCCTTTTTGAGGCATACTCCTTTTGAATAGGTGCTGTCAAACTAAAGGCACATTTACGTGCCTTTCTGCATGATAGGAAGAGCGGACGAGTGGTCCTGATTCTACATACTTTAAACCCCTTTTTAGCCCTTCTTCTTTATACATTTCAAATGTATCGGTGTGGATAAATTCGGCCACTTGCAAGTGCATTTTGGTGGGTTGCAGATATTGACCAAGTGTTAAAATCATCAGGCCATTCGCCACCAAATCATCCATGGCTTTAAATACTTCTTCGGCAGTCTCCCCTACTCCCAGCATAATACCCGATTTAGTCCTTTTACCAGCTTCTCTGGTTCTTTTTATCTGCTCCAAGCTCCGCTCGTACTTTGCTTGTGGCCTCACAATTTTATAAAGTCGTCCAACCGTTTCCATGTTGTGCGAAACCACTTCTTGCCCACCCTCTATCATTCTAAAAAGTGCGTCCCAATTCCCTTTTGTATCAGGAATAAGCGTTTCAATGGTGGTAGTTGGGCTAAGCTCTTTTGTTTGAATGACTGTTTGATACCAAATTTCAGCGCCTCTGTCTTTCAATTCATCGCGATTCACAGAAGTAATAACGGCATGCTTTACTCCCATCAGCTTTATTGCTTCTGCCACACGCCTTGGTTCATCTACATCGTACTCTTTTGGTTTGCCCGTGGCCACTGCACAGAAGGTGCAACTTCGTGTGCACACATTTCCTAAAATCATAAAGGTAGCCGTGCCCGCACCCCAGCATTCACCCATATTTGGGCAATTTCCGCTTTCGCAGATGGTGTGTAACTTATGCTTATCTACCAATTGCCTAACGCTGGCGTACTCTGGCCCGATTGGCAACTTCACACGAAGCCAATCTGGCTTGCGCTTACGTACTTCAGTGGGCGATAGGGTGGGAAGTTCGATCATTTTGAGATGTAAGATGTGGGATGTAAGATGTGAGCTGTGAGATGTGGCTCTCACTACTCAAGTCTCACTACTCATATCTCAGATTATTTTCCAATCAAAGCCTTATATTCATCAGCAGATAATAAACCCGCGGCAGTACCCTTTAGTTCAACTTTTATCATCCACCCATCGCCATAAGCGTCAGAGTTCACTTTTTCAGGCGCGGTATCTAATTGCTTGTTAAATTCAACTATTTTTCCAGCCGTTGGCATAAACAAATCCGATACCGTTTTCACCGCTTCTACCGTACCAAACACCTCATGTTCAGCCAGTTCTTTTCCAACAGACGAAATATCTACATACACAATATCACCTAATTCGCTTTGCGCGAAATCAGTAATTCCGATGGTCGCTATGTTGCCATCAATTTTAACCCATTCGTGATCTTTTGTGTACAGGAGTTCTGCTGGAATTGTCATGTTTTTTTGATTAATAAGCATCAAAAATAGTTATAAGTTAGAAACTATTGGGCAAGATTATACAAGATTTTAAATCCAGCCCGCGTAGTAGCTCTCGGAAACGAATTACTTACCAGCGGTTCGTTTGTATTGTAATCGAAATAACCTTGAACGGTCAATTTTTTGTTGGCGATATAGCTAACATTTGGCCTCAACTGAAAATTTACGTTGCCGTTTGTAATGGCACTTTCACCCTCCAGCTTTCGCAGAATAGTGCGTGTATCCTGAAGGCTCATGGTAAGTTTAAAGGTAACGTCATTTTTCAACGTAATAGTTCTCCCGTTCTCCTTAAATGGCAGCCGCATGTTATTTTTGGTAAACCCCAAATCAAAAGACCAATCAGTACCCAGCATTTCGGTGATTTGTGCGTTTGACACATTCAATGACAAATCGCGCTTGGTTTTATACTCAAACTTCATCGACACTTTGCTTTTTGTCAACACATTGATGCCTATCAATGGAGCAAATTGTTCCGAAATAATCACATTCTGAATGACGTAGACAGGCACTAAAACTCCACTTGAATTTCGTAACCCGCCAAAAGTGCGGACATTATAGTCTTCGACAGGATTTGAAATTGGTACATCGCTGTATTGCAGTGAATTTGAAAAGTTTAAAACAGAGTAAGATGAATTGTAGGCGTGATTAAGCGAAACTGTTTGAAAAATTTCTTTTAATGCGGGAATTTTTGATAGGCCAGCATAATCTAGACGCCAATTAGGTATTGGAATACTTGGAAACGGAGACAAACTGATTTTCCCAGCTGACTTACCCGAGTAGGCAGCAATAAAGGCTGGAATCAGAACATCTTGCGATTGGTCTTCGTAGCCTTGGTTAGTGGCATTCCTAAACCGTTCTTTTATTACTTGAATGTTGTTTTTAAACTCCTCGTAAACAGTAGAAGTTAAACTGCTATTGTTTGCAAATGCGGTAGCAAATGTGGCTATTGAAATTTTGTACGAACCCGTTCTGCTGGGGCTTAACCCCGCATAATCCCCATTGCCTGTTAAGTCTCTGAAGATTTCTTGAAATGCGGAGGTGGAGGTCTTTCTGGCATCCAACTGGATTTTAAAGTCGGGAAAAGGCTCAAGGGTCGTTTTTAAACTTAAATCTTTAGTCTGATTTTGCGTGAAAGGAGTGGTAAGCTTCTTACTATTAGAAAGCCATCCGTTTTCAGCAGCTTTAAAGCGGATATCTGCATCTTGGCCACCTAAAATAAAATCCCAACCGGGTGCTTGCCATCCTTTGCTGTTTCCAACCAGATAGGGTGACGGCATGAATCCGGGTAAAGATGTTCCAGAAGTCACAGAATATGTTCCAGTTACACTGCGAACTGTCATTACTAAACGAAGAAGACTTTTTATTCCTGAAAGTTCAGGAGGGCGTTTAATGGTATCTGGTCTGTTGGATTTATTCTTAGCAAGTTCAGCTGCGGTTGGTTTTGGCTTAGGATTGTTGATTTCCTTTAAAAAGCCCACTTTGTTGTAGAGCTTTATTAAGTCTATTTTTCCGTTCACGGCTTGATCGCGCGTATTTTGGATGATGTTTCCTAGTTTCAAACTATCAATCTTTTCAAGCGGCCCAGCCCTCCACGAGTAGCCAACGTTGTGCCGGTAGTCGGCTCCCAACCAATTGGTCAAGGGCAGTTTATCGAGCGGCAACATGTAGTTTGCTGTTATGTTTTGATCAAAAGCCTTCATTCGTCCGAAGCGTTTTAAGTTGTTGATCACCGAATCGCGCTTTTTCTGCGTGTCGAGATCTCCATCTGGTTCATCAATAATGGCGTTAACGCGCGAACTGTAATCCAACGAAATTGATTTGGTAAGTGCCCATCGCACATTATATGACCTATTGAAGATAAAGTATTTAGAAAAGTTGGGTTGTGAGTTCAACGCATCGGTGCTGCTGTTGCGATTTACTATTTTGCTAAACGCACGATCCAGATCTCCCCTTACGGAAATGGACATGGGGACAGGATTAAAATTGAAATCCTTTATCAGTTGGAGAAATGGTGAAGAAAGCCATTTTGCATTTTTGAATGGCTCAATTCCTTTGAAGGAAGAAGAATACTGCCAAGCGACCGAGCCCTTATACCCGCGTCTAGTATTCTCGCTCAAGTTAAAATTCGTTTGTTCGGACGAACTGTATGCATAACTGAAAGCGAAATTCTCCACATCGTAAATATGACTTTTGGCCTTTGGGTCTAGCTTTACCTTCTTCACGTTGGTAAAATTTAAACTTCGCCTAATGGTTTTGTCCTGAATTATTTTTAGATAACCCGATCGCTCTTCATCTGTGTTGAATGAAGCAAGTGCCGCCTTTATACGCAAGTCAGGATTGGCGGGGTCAAAATTGGGATTGCTAATGATGCTTTCGTAACTCGCAAACATGGGTATTTTAAGCCCAAGCTTTGGAGGCAATAGCTTGTCGATGTTGATAGTGCCAGAGATATCGAAGGTGGTAGCTTCCGCCCTCGTACGTTCAGAAATTTTAGACTGTACATTTCCATACCCAGGCGTGCTATGTCTGATGGAAGCAGTAATATTTCCTAGGTCGGCCAACTTAGCGTTTAGCACTGCATTTGCGGCCCAGCCTGCTTGCCGGTCAAAGTCCGTTAGCCGAAGTTCGTTTGCCCAAATACAAACACTCAGTGGCTTTGTATCGGTGCTTTTAGGATTGCGAACACCTATCATAATGAGTCTCACACCGCTGAGGTCAGGCCTACCAAAAATCCGTAACCCATGTTTTCCACTTTGCTGAGGCCCATTCAGCGGGTACAACGAGTTAAGTGATGCCCCTTCCCTATCGCGTTTAGCTTTTAACGCGTATAGGTCGTTGAGATCAATGTCAAATTGATTTTGCTCTGGCCAAATCTCATCGTCTGGCACGGTTTCGCCATTCGGTGTAATTTTTAGTGGTATCTCCACTTCATAGTAATTTTGGTCAAAGTCTGTACCAAATCGCATAAAGGCAGTAAGTTCATTGTCTTTTAGCCCACTGCTATTGGCACTTACAAACATTTTTATTCTGCCATAATTATAAAAATCCATGCTCACGTTCTTATAAATGGCTCGGGCATCACCATCGGCTAGGTCTTTCACACACATTTGAACGGATTGTTCATTAAGTCTTCTTACAATGGTGGAGGTATTATCACGATCGCGCGCTAACGCTGGCACATATGGCGGCTTAATATCATTGCCTTTTGAATTTTCTTCTACGTTCACTACAGAAATAGAAAAGTTATCCAGGTTGGGCTCAGGCGGTTTGGTGAGGCCGGGCTCTTGTAGATTGGATGTGTATTGCCTCCACCGATTGCCTACCGTTCTAAAATTTGCCATACGCAATACTACGGGCTGCGTAAATCCCGTTAGTAACATACGGGCATATCGTATCGATTTAAAACCGTTGATTGCACCTACTTGGTCGTCAAATTGCTTGATTGGGATTCTAAATAAATACCAAGTAACTGGATCGCCAGAGACCGAATTCACTATTTTATCTACCACAAAGCGATTTCCAACATCCAATTTTTTAGGCCCAGCAGGCAACAAGTCGATGTTGTAACTGTAATACTCCTCCAAGTCGCTCAAGGTGTTATCTTGGTTCAAATCTTCATTATCTGGAATAGTAGTGCCGGACCTCGCAAAAGCATCTCCAGCATTAGGAATTGGCGTGTTGTTTTCAAGTCCATTAATATTCTTGTAACGCTCTAGTACTTTCGCATCTTTAGCATCTAAGTCATCGCCTAAGAAATACTTAAAGTCGTCAGCACTGGGATCTTGCCTTACTATTTCTTTGGCAGAGTTAGACGGTACCGCGTTAATGAAATCTTTAAAATAATCAGATTCCTTTGTGTTGCCGATTCCGTCCAAACCCACATCTTGATTTCTGCGAGACTCGCTTAAGTTATCAAACGCATTGTTCAAATACTGCTGAGAAGTAACATAGCCCCAAGCTTTTGGAGGGCCTAGTTTCGTCAAGTCGCCATCGGCAGGAAGGCCGTTTTCAAACGCATGCTTGCCATCGCGCATTAAATCTTCCGAAATACTGCCCAATTGAAAAATCAATTTACCTCCCGACTGGTTTGATTGGGGATTAGGATTTCCATCTAAGATTCTCCCATTGGCAGAATTTATAAAAGGGTCCATCAACCAAAATTCAATGTATTCCACGTTGGCCTTGTCAAAGTCCACTTCCGTGCGAATGGCCGTTGTAATGCCTGCCCAATTCTTTTCTGGGTTTTTGAGTGTTCCATCTGGATTAAGGTCGGGATTGAAGTTGTAAGGACCTCGTTCTTTAGGAAAGTAGGCAACGTCAAAAATGGGTTGAAAGAAATTTCCGAGCGCAACATCTTGGCCGGGGAAAATCTCCTTTGGCAGCACCGGACGTATGTAGTGATTTTCCAAGTCCTTTTCTGAAATATTGGTTGGCTTAAATGCTCCACCTGTTCTATAAAACAAATTGTCAATTTGGTACCACGCCAACTTAGCTCTTCGATAGCCAGCCCTAATGTCATCAGCGCCACCGCCCGTAAGATCAAAGCGCACTTCTTTAGAAGGCACGCTTGAAAGTTTCCAGCTAGCAGGATTTATTAGGCTATACGGGGTTGCTGTATTTTCAAAGTCATCGATAAATGAAGTGCCATCTCCATTAATTGAATTTGATGTGCCTGGCAAAAGCTGAGCAAACTCTGCATTAAATGTGATAGACGATTTTTCTTTGGTTTGAAGAAAGGGCAATGCATCTACCATTTTAGTTAACAATCTGGAATCCTTTCGTAAATTGATATCCAGGCCATACTGAATATTTCTGGCTGGTTCTGTGCCAATGGCATTGCGCGAAATCAGTGGCCTTTCGTTGAAATAGAGTAGCGTAGAACCAATGTTAATATCATCGGACAGTTTATAATCTAACCGTGTGCCCAGCAACGACCGCGTTTGAAATGCAAAAGGATCTTGCTGCTCATAAGTAACGCTAATGTTTTTGCCAGAGCTTAATACCCCTTCATTTAAAATTGTCACTTTTCCGAGATTGTAATCTACTTGGTAGTCTGCTCCCTCACGCAACGGTGTTCCTCCGGCAAATACTTTTACTGATCCTTGCGCCACATTAAATCCTTGCAAACTAATTTCTTTACCTGAACCCGATTTTGAAGTACCTACAATAAAGAACTTGTTTTTGGTTGCCACCAATTCGGCTTCCGCCTTCGTAGTATTGTAGAGAGTATCGTATAAATATTTATTGTTGAGGCGATCTGTATTTGGTGGATCTGTTTTAAAAAGATCTCGAAATGGTTTATTAAATGGTTCCAGAAACGGAAAAATTACCAAGCCATTAGTTGTGTTAATGGTAACATTCTCAACGAAATCAAAATTTCCATCTCCATTTGGCAATGGATCGTTGTAGGGATTCAATTTATCAAGACCAGCAATGGAAATTAATTGCCTAGTGCCCGCAACGCCCGACTCTTGAAGTTGAGGATTATCTTTTCCGGTCGCGTCATCCCGATAAATAATTTTTAGTTGAAAACCTTCTTTGGCTACTTGATTGAGGTTGAGATTATACACGTTCTTCATCATCAAATTCCAAGTGGGTAAAATCTTATTAAATTGATCTTTAACACTTACTTTTCTGGGGCGAAGGAGCTTTAAATACACCACTTCTTTATCGGGTTTATTAGAATAGTCTTCTGTAAGTTCACCCACTTTATAGGCTTGCCCATTATAAGTATATTCAAATGCTACCGCCAACGCTTCGTCATTTTGAAGCTTTCGCTGAAGAGTTATGTACCCCAGTTCTTTGTGATAACTAAACTCTGTTGCCGATAACTTTCTAGCACTTGTAATTTTTTCGAAGTCAAGTCCGTTAACAAAACCAAGACCCTCTAGGCCGGCATTTATTTCATCTGAAACGGCTGATATTCTTCTTAAATAAGCGTCCTTTGTAAAAAAATTGTTGGCCTCATTGGAAGCAGGGAAGTTGGGGCGGATGTAATCTCTATTGGCTAACGGTATTTGCCCATCTTTCGCGTCCTTTCTATAAAGTCTTTTCGATTCGCCCATATCCATGAGGCCTACCACGTCTCTGAGCGTTTGCGTATCGTTATTGCGATTCAATAAATACACTTCTACTCGAGTTATGTTCACGCCCGATGTGATCTGTGGCAACGTGCTCAGCCATCCTTCAAATTGATCTCTAAAAAATTGCGCAAGAAAGAAGTGTCGATTATCATCATAATTAGAACCTATTACTTCAAATTGTCGCCCCTGTGAGGTGCCGCTTGTACTTCCGGGTATTTCAATGGAAGTTTGTTTGCCGCGCTGTGTACTTGCCACGGTGGTTACAGAAAGTTTCCCAAATTGCATCTGTGCTTTTACACCAAACAGATTAGAGGCACCCGTTATCAAGCTGTTGTTTAATGGCAAACTCACATTACCCAACTCGAGCTTGCGTAGTATGTCTTCTTTAAAACCAGTGTATTCAATCTTCATGCTATTTTGAAAATCGAATGAGTTATTGTTATCAAAATTGGTAGCTACTTTAAGCTTCTCCCCTATTTTGCCAGTAACACTTAAATTGATCTGCTGATCAAACTCAAAGCCACCATTGCTTTGCTGACGGATAGGAATAGCCGGATTTTTTATCGTTTGAAAAGATGCCCCAAAGTCTAACGCCACATTCCCGCGCGGAATTATTTCAACAAAGCTTCCTCCAAATATCCGATCTAATAGAGGACTGACATAAATTTTCGGCAACAGATTGCGTCCGCTCACCGCGCTTTCCCCATCCAACGCTTGACTTCTGTTCTTCCAATATTCCTTCATGTTAACCCTGTCTTGCTGTAGGCTAAATTCTTTAAAAGACATAGAAGAAGTGGGCCTGAAATTTATCTTCCCTATTTTTTCATAAATGCTATAATTCATTCCCGTGTCAATCTGTACATCTAGGTTTAGGCTTTTAGGATCTTTAAGAAAAAGGGGCGAATAAGATGTGAAGTTAGAGAACGGATCACCGTATCTGTCTCGCAGACGAAACGTGGGTCGTCTGGCGGAATCTGCTGGAGCTAATTTTGTAGTGTCTTTTTTAGGTTGTTTTTGGGCAAATGAATAATGGCAGCACATCATCAAAAATATGCCGAATACAACTATGAATTGATTCCTGAAATTGGTGATCGTCAAACGTATGTCAGGCGTTTTTTAGTGCTTGTTTAATCAATTCTTCCAAACTAAAGGTATTTCCGGATTTTTTCAGCGCGGAGTCAATACTCTTTTCAGCAACCGGCTTTGCAATTCCTAAAGTTATCAGGGCAGATAACGCTTCATTGCGAACAGTATTGCCCACAAAGCCAGGAATTCCAAAGGCTTGATCGCTTCCGTCTTTTTTTACCTTATCGCGCAATTCCAAAATCAATCGCTGGGCTGTTTTACCTCCAATCCCCTTCACCGCCTGAAGGGCAGCAGCATCTTCTCGAATAATAGCAGCCCGAAGTTCGTCAGGAGGCAAAAATGAAAGTACTACTAGCGCTGTGCTTGGGCCCACCCCATTAACAGAAATAAGATATTGAAACATCTGTTTCTCTGCTGCGGTGGCAAAACCAAACAACACTTGGCTATCTTCCCTTACATGAAAATAGGTAAGCAATTTTAGGTCTTCTTTATCCTTGATTTCTGAAAAAGTATGTAACGATATACTTACTTGATAGCCAACTCCGCCCACATCAATGATTACGTGAGTCGGATCTTTATGAACTAATTTTCCGCGTAAGAATGAAATCATTTTTTAATTCGATAATTGGTTACTTCGGTAATGTGTCAATTAATTTGAAGATTTGAAAATAAGCCGATTTGAAAACAAAGTAAGATCGTCAATTAACGTTTGAGCAAAACATCATTTTTAAATCACCGCATCATCAAATCACGAATCAATTCTCAATTGTGCATCTACAACGGCTATCGCAGTCATACTTACAATCTCACGAATTGAACTACCCAATTGTAATATATGAACTGGCTTTTTCATGCCCAATAAAATAGGGCCAATTGCTTCTGCCCCTCCAATTTCCATTAACAATTTATATGCAATATTTCCCGATTCAAGGTTAGGAAAGATTAATGTATTAGCGCCTTCTTTGGCCAACGAACTAAACGGGTAAATTTCCCGCTGAAGTTCCACATCCAAGGCAACATTGGCTTGTATATCTCCTTCAATAATAAGTGAAGGATATTTTTCTTTTGCCAAACGAACTGCCTCTCTCGTTTTAGCTGGAATTTCTCCGTTACTGGAACCAAAATTTGAATACGACAACACGGCCACACGAGGCTCTGTATCAAAGACCCTCGCTCCGCGAGAGACAAGCCCAATAATACCCACTAGTTCTTCAGCCGTTGGATTAACATTGACGGTGCAATCACCCACAAAAAAGTTACCTTTTTTACTTAGGATAATATACATACCCGCTACCTTTTTTACTCCTGGTGCAAGGCCTATAATTTGTAATGAGGGAAGAATGGTTTTGGAATAATCGCGCGTTAAACCTGATATCAATGCATCGGCTTCACCAAATTCAACCATCATCGCACCAAAGGCATTTCTATCTTGCATCATCTTCTCGGCATCGGCTTGAGTTACACCCTTCCGCTGTCGCTTCATGTAGTAGGCTTGCGTAAATTTTTTGCAAAGCTCCACTTCCTCCGAGGGGTCTACAATTTTACACTCGTTTAGCTCAAGGTTAAACTCGGCAATCAATCTTTCAATTTCCTTCCTGCTGCCTAATAAAATCGGCTTCGCTATTTCTTCATCCTGAATAACCTGGATTGCCTTCAACAATTTAATGTTATCGGCCTCGGCAAACACAACTCTTTTAGGACTTTGTTTTGCTTGTTCTATCAATCTTGAGGTGAGCTTCTCATCGATGCCGATTCGTTTTAATAAATCCTTATGATATTGCCCCCAATCTTTAATATGGTTTTTCGCGATGCCTGAATCCATCGCTGCCTTTGCAACCGCTGGCGAAACGGTGGTTATCAATCGCGGATCTAAGGGCTTGGGTATAAGGTACTCCCTACCAAATTCAATTTTGTTTACTTCATATGCTTTGGCTACTGTATCCGGCACTGCTTCTTTGGCGAGCTCTGCCAATGCTTTCACAGCCGCCAATTTCATTGCTTCATTTATTTCGGTTGCCCTTACGTCCAGTGCTCCTCTGAAAATGTAAGGAAAGCCCAACACATTGTTAACTTGATTAGGGTGATCTGATCGCCCAGTAGCCATTATTAAATCAGGCCGTGTTCTCTTGGCAACGTCATAGGCGATTTCTGGATTTGGGTTTGCCAACGCGAAAACGATGGGATCTTTTGCCATTGCCATGATGTCCGCTGGAACAAGCACGTCTGCTTTTGATAACCCCACAAAAACATCTGCACTCACTATTGCCTCTTGTAGCGTGGAAACATTATGGCTGGTAGCAAATTCTCTCTTGGTGTCATCTAAATCGGGCCTTCCTTTTTTGATCACGCCTTTGCTATCGCACATGATTAAGTTTTCTTGCTTTAGCCCCAGCGCAATGTATAATCGAGAACATGAAATAGCTGCGGCACCAGCTCCATTCATTACCATTTTTGTGTTCTCAATTTTTTTTCCAACAAGTTCTAGCGCATTTAAAAGTGCGGCACTGGAGATGATGGCCGTTCCATGCTGATCGTCATGCATAATGGGAATATTCATCTTATCACGCAACTCAGTTTCAATTTTAAAACACTCAGGTGCCTTAATATCTTCTAGATTAACCCCGCCAAAAGTTGGCTCTAACGCCTTAACAATTTTTATAAATTCATCGGGGTCTTCCTGATCAATCTCGATATCAAAAACGTCTATGCCGGCAAATTTTTTAAACAATACTCCCTTGCCTTCCATTACTGGCTTAGAGGCTTCAGGGCCAATGTTACCCAGCCCCAGCACAGCCGTGCCATTCGAAATCACAGCCACCAAGTTCCCTTTGGCTGTGTATTTATAAACATCTTCTTTATTGGCGGCTATCTCTTTGCAAGGTTCGGCTACCCCAGGAGAATATGCCAAAGCCAAATCAATTTGCGTGCTTAGCTGCTTGGTGGGCACTACTTCAATCTTGCCTGGCTGCCCTTGCGTATGGTAATCAAGTGCATCTTGCTTTCTTATCTTAATTGACATTACAAATAGATTAGTTAAAAACTACTAAACCACAAATTAGGGCTTTTTATTTAAGGCTGCAAGGTCAGATAAATAACGATGAATGGTGATTTTGTGCGCTTTTGTAAAATCAATTAATAGCGCGCGCAGTGCATATTAACCGACAATTAACTTTTGCCCGGGCTGAAGCTTTACGCTCTTCATCTTGTTAAGGCTTTTAATTTTTTCGACCGTAAGGCCATTAAATTTTCGTGTGATTTCCCACAACGTATCGCCAGGCTGAACCGTGTAGGTTTTTCCTTCCTTGTCAATTATTGTTTGGATCTTCGCCAATGAAGTCGCTACGTTTTTTCTTCCTAGAACAACCCATATCGACAAACTCTTACCTGGATGAATTAAGCTAGTATTCAAATTGTTCCATTTTTTTATGTCTTCTACTCTCACCGCAAACTTATTTGCTATTGTCCCCAATGCTTCCCCTGATCGCACGCGATAGGTTACCTTTTCTTTTCCGTAGGTACTACCTATTACACTTTTCAACGACTCATCCAGCTCCTGCCTGCCAACTTTCGAGGCTGAGTCAAGTATCAAAAATCTATTCTGATTTAGATTTCTCTTGGCTAGAAGTGGAAGGCGCATAATGGCTGACTTACCATCAGGAATTACACCTCTATGAAAAGCTGGATTAAGTTTCTGTAAATCCTCTTTGCACGTTCCTGTGAGATTTGCAAGGGTTTCAAAGTGAAGGTACTTGGTAACTAAAAGCGTATCATTTGGCAGATTCTCTTCTTGATAGTGTTCAATAATATTATGATCTTCTGCGTGGTTCAACGCATAAACAATTGCAATGTATTGTGGAACATAAGATCGGGTTTCAGCCGGAAGAAGGTCATAAATTTCCCAAAACGATCTCTTACCACCCGATCTTTTAATGGCACGACTGACCGTGCCTGGTCCTGAATTATAGGCCGCAAGGGCCAAGTGCCAATCGTGAAATATGGAATACAATTGACTTAAATATCTGCACGCTGCGATGGTCGATTTTTCTGGATCCATCCGGTCATCTTCATACACATCATTATTGAGGTTAAAATATTTTCCTGTCGCTGACATAAACTGCCAAAGCCCCACAGCACGGGCACCAGAAACTGCACGAGGGTTTAGCCCCGATTCAATGACTGATAAATATTTCAATTCAATTGGCAGATTAAAGTCGGATAAATGCTTTTCGAATAGCGGAAAATAGAGCTGTCGTCTCCTTAAAATCATTCGTGTATAGTCGCGATCACGGACTGTAAAATAATTGATAAATGCGTGTACTTTATCATTGTATGGCAGCGCGATTGTCATTTGCAGACAGCTTAAACGATCCGCAACGAGTTCTGGTGTATCATCGCCTGGAATGTATTCAGTCGGCATGGAAAGAACTACCGACTTGACCGAATCTGTTTTGACCTCGGCCATTATGTTTAGCGAATCGATCTCTGATTTCTGTTGCGCAAAAGCAATCTGACAGGTAATCGGTAATAGAAAAAATAGTATTCGATGTAAGCAAAAAACGTTCATGATAAACTACTTAACGCAAAAAATTAATGCAAAGTACTCAACAATTCTGCAAACTGAAAGAGTTTGGATTCTTCAAAATCATTTGCCATTAGTTGAAGGCCTATAGGTAATCCCGTTTTATCAACTCCGCAAGGCACAGAAATACCCGGAATACCAGCAACATTTGCATGAACAGAATAGATATCTGCCAAGTACATTTGAACAGGATCATCACTATTTTCTCCTATTTTAAAAGCAGTGGTGGGTGCTGTTGGCGAAAGAATAAAGTCATACTGAGAAAACAGTTCTTTTGTTTTATCTCGAATAATTCTCCGTACTTTCTGCGCTTTTGTATAATAGGCATCATAATAGCTAGCGCTTAACACAAAGGTGCCGAGTAGAATTCTACGTTGAACTTCTTTCCCAAATCCTTCTGACCTTGATTTTTTATACATGCTTTGAAGGTCGTGCGTCTGCTGGCTTCTATGGCCATAGCGCACTCCATCATAGCGAGACAAATTTGAACTAGCTTCGGCCGTTGCCAATATGTAATAAGTCGGTAGTAAAAATTCCGTAAGCGGAAAATCGATAATATCAACTTGATGATTTGATTGCCTAAGTGCGGAAATCTTGCTTTGGATAGTTTCTTTTATTTCTAGCTGCAATCCATTTGATTCGATTGCATCCCGAAAACAGGCGATTTTAAACGTTAGAGTTGGTTGGTTGAGTTTCGATGAAAATGCAGGAACAGCTGTAGTTGAAACTGTACTGTCAAACTCATCCGCTCCTGAAATAACTTGAAGCACAAGAGCCACGTCTTTCAAACTTTTGCCGAATATTCCAATGCTATCGAAAGAAGATCCATAAGCGACTAAACCATACCGAGAGATCCTCGAATAAGTAGGCTTAAGGCCCAATACGCCACAAAAAGAAGCGGGTTGCCTGACTGAACCTCCCGTGTCTGAACCAATCGAAACTCTACACATATCGGCCATTACTGCTACTGCCGAACCGCCCGATGAACCGCCCGAAACCCGAGTGTTGTCTATATCATTAAGTACAGGACCAAAAGCCGAGTTCTCATTAGAAGAACCCATCGCAAACTCATCGCAGTTTTGTCTGCCAATAATTATTGCATCCTCATCCAACAAACGCTGAACGACAGTGGCCGTGTATTGTGAAACAAACCCTTCTAATATTTTGCTACCAGCTTGGAGTGGGTGATCTTTAAAGGCAAGAACATCTTTGATACCTACCACCAAGCCCGCCAACTTGCCCGCATTACCATTTTGTATTTTGGTGTCAATGAAAGAAGCCCTCGTCAGGGCTTCTTCACTATAAACCGTTAAAAAAGCGTTTAAATGACTTTTTTTTGAAATCTGAGATAAATAATCAGAAACTATGGCTTCGCAGCTAAGCTGGCCTGCATTTAGATTTCTTTGTATCTCTTCTAAATCAGCGTACTGCCTCAAAACTGTTACTTTCCGTCAATCTTTGGCACTTCTTTACTTGCATCTTTCACCTCTTTTTCAACATCCTTCACGGCATCTTTAAATTCTCTAATGCCTTTTCCAAGTCCCTTCGCAAATTCAGGAATCTTTTTAGCACCAAAAAAAACAAGCACAAAAAGGCCTATCACAAACATTTCAGGCACGCCCGGCATCCCTAGCAAAAATATAGCATTCATGAGATTATTATTTAGAACAGTAAAGGTATAAAATTATTATTCTTTTCTCTAACCAAGGAAATGGGAATGATAGCTCTTCATTTTTTATCCAGTCTAACAATGTTTTCGACATGGGCAGTTTGAGGAAACATGTCTACTGGTTGGACTGCCGTGATGTGATAACTTTCGCAGAGAATTTTTAAATCGCGCGCCTGAGTAGCTGCGTTGCAACTGATGTATATGATTCTTTTGGCAGCCGCCTGAAGAAGCATTTTACAAACATCTTCGTGCATTCCAACCCGAGGCGGGTCTGTGATGATAATGTCTGGCTGGCCGTTTATTTGAAGAAAATTAGTGTCTAAAAGACTCTTTATATCCCCTGAGTAAAAATTACAATTAGTTCTGCCATTTATTTCTGCATTCACTTTTGCATCTTCGATGGCCGATTCAACATATTCAAGGCCAATCACTTTCTTAGCATGGTTGGCAATAAAATTGGCGATCGTGCCTGCGCCAGTATACAAATCATACACGAGTTCTGTTCCTTTTAATTCAGCCAAATCAAACGCTGCTTTATACAACTTGGAGGCTTGTGCGGAGTTGGTTTGGTAGAACGACTTAGGCCCAATCCTAAATTGCAAGGTTCCACTTCCAGTTGGCTTAGGCATCGTTTCTGTTATGTAGGGCTTCCCTTTCCAGCAACGAACTTCTAAATCGGCAAAAGTATCATTCCGCTTTTTATTTATCACATATTGCAAGGACGTGATGGTTGGAAACTCTTCTGACAGGCTATTCAATATCAGCTCGAGCCAATCTTGTTTGTCATAAGCCACTTGAAGGATAACCATTACCTCCCCTGTGTTTGCCGTCCTAATCATTACTGTTCTCAAATACCCCGTCTGATTTCTGAGGTCGAAAAAATCAATATTATGCAGCAAGGCTATTTTTTTCAGATGCAGCCGAATAGCATTAGACGGAGCTGGCTGCAGATGGCATTGCTTTACGTCAAATACTTTATCAAATGTTTTGGGGATGTGAAAGCCAAGAGCTGGTTCGCCAAAAGCAATGCCTGCTTTCATTTCCTCGAAAGTGAGCCACCGACTGGCAGTAAAGGTGAAATCCAACTTGTTGCGATAATTCTTAATCTGCTCCGAAGGGATAATGGGATTTAGCGCAGGTAATTCTAACCCGCCAATCCGCTCCAAATTATCGATCACTTGTTGTTGCTTGTAATACAGCTGAGTGTCGTAATTGACATGCTGCCACGAACATCCCCCACAGAGGCCAAAGTGCTCGCAAAAAGGGTTGGATCTTTTTTCCGAGTACTTCTCTACCGAAACAACACGGCCCTCCAAATAGCTTTTTTTTATTTTGGTTAGGGTAGCGGTAACCGTATCGCCTGGCGCACCCCCTTGCAAAAAGATTACAATTCCATCCACCTTGGCTAACGTTTTGCCCTCAGCAGCCATTGTCTCGATGTATAAATTAGTCAAGTGGTCGCCTTTTTTCATGTTTTACTCTAAAATTTACTTAAAATCATCCCTTTACTACCAAACGTATTTTGGTTTTTAAACGTCAAGTCACTATAATTAAAGTTCCAAAATACATAAACTTTGCTGGCGAATTGCGAAGAATGAAATGAATTGGGCAAAACGTATGAAACGAGTATTACTTTCAGTGTTTATGGTGATGGCTTTGCCAGTGATGGCTTCGCATATTGTGGGCGGGGAATTTGAGCTGTTGCACCTTTCTGGCACTCGTTACCGACTTAATCTTATTCTCTACTTTGATCTAAATGATGGTAATCCAGGAGCCAAAGACCAGTTTGCTGATGCGTCCATCTTTAGCAAAAGCGATAATCAACTAATAGCAACCCAACGTTTGTTTTTATCTTCTGAAAGCCAGATATCATATACTCAGCCCTCCTGCTCCAAGGGTGAAATAAGAACTAACAAGTTGATATATAGTGCAGAATTAACGCTAGATCCGACAGCTTATAGCGATCCACAAGGGTACTACATCTCTTGGCAACGGTGCTGTAGAAATTATCAGATAAAAAACATTTTCAGCGAAGTGCCAGGCGTGGGTAGTATTTCTGCAGGGCAAACGTTCTACTTGGAGTTCCCGGCTGTGGTAAAAAACGGAAAGCCCTTTATAGATTCCACTCCTAAGCTTTTTCCACCACTAAATGATTACGCATGTAAGGGCAAGCCCTACTATGTCGATTTTGCAGGGACAGATGATGACGGGGACTCGCTCGTATATTCGATGGTAACACCTTTAAACACTAAGACTTCCATTGCGCTTCCCGCTGCCGCCCCGCGCCCCTACCCCGAGGTTACATGGAGACCGGGTTTTAGCCTTTCGAGTATTACCAATGGAAAACCTGACCTGAGAATAAGCAAAGATGGCCTATTAACAGGTACGCCCGGAACGATTGGCCTTTTCGTATTTGCCGTTAAAGTGGAAGAATATCGTGATAAAGTTAAGATAGGTGAAAGCCGAAGAGATTTTCAGATGCTGGTGGTGGATTGCCCCGTAGCAGTGCCACCTCAAATAACGGGTAAGAAACTAGCCGAGACCGACTTTACCTACGACAACACCATGACGTTGCGGTTTGGAAACACGGTGAAAAATGAAGACCGGTGCATTGAAGTAAGAGTAGCAGACGATGACTCGAAAAGCTCAAGCGATGGATTTCAAGAAAACGTAACGATACGGGTAGTAGGCCTAAACTTTAAAAGTAAAAATCTCGACTCCATTCTTCCATCGATAAAAACTACCGTTCTAAAAAACGGCAGCACCACCGACTTTAGAATTTGTTTTCCGCAGTGCCCTTTTGTAAAAGGCCCCTATCAAATTGGCATTATCGCTTTTGACGATGCCTGTAGCTTGCCTCTGACAGACACACTAAAAGTAACGGTGGATACCGAGCCCCCATTTAACACCGACCCCTATTTTAAAACACCCACGGCTAACATAACCAGTGTGTTGAAAGAGGGTGACCAAGCATCTTGGCCTGTCGAGATTGTGGATGACCAAGGAGATGAAATCACAGTCGCTAGATTTTTGCCAAGCAACGCTGGAATGGTGTTTTCAATTTCTGAGCAAAAGAAGGGGTTAGTAAAAGGCACCTTAAGTTGGGATGCTTATTGCGATATCTATGATTTCACAAAAAGAACCGATTTTCTGGTAACCATTCAAGCAGATGATAATGACGTCTGTAAATTTAACCAGCCCGTCAAACGGATTTTTAACTTGGGGGTGTTACTGCCGCCTTCGGACACACCCGTAATTTTTACAGATCTAGTTAAAACCAGAACACGAATAATAAACCTAGAAAAGCGCGTGAATGAAAAGTTAAATTTCAACGTGTACGCCACCGAACTTACCGATCAAAATACCATGAATCTAAAGCTTACTAACTTGACTTCGTTTTCTCCTTACGGGATCAAGTTTACAGACGTGTCTGGTAAGAAAGAGGTGTCCTCCAAATTTAACTGGGATCTTCTATGCCCTGCGGTAGATCCTGCAAAGAAAAGCAATTTCACTTTTCAATTTATCGCCTCCGATAATACCAACAAATGCAAATTTAATAAAGCAGATACCGTAGATGTAAACGTAAAAGTATTACCTCCAATAAACAACAAACCCGTTTTAACGATTGCCAGCCTGAATAACTTAGTCATCAAAAATAGCTCGCTAGACGTTACGCTTGGCCAATCCATAGAGCTGACCTTAGCGGGAACGGATACCGATGTAAACCCCACCAAAGACAACCTACAACTTGCACTCACCCAAGCCACAGGCAAAGTAGAGCCGAACGGCTATGATTTCGCAGCGGCAACAGGACAAGGAAAAGTAAACAGTGTATTCCGCTGGACGCCCGATTGTTCGATATTCAAAGACGGCATCTACTCAAATTCCTACTTGTTTAAATTCAAACTTTCTGACGACCATTGCTACACTGCAAAAGCGGATAGCACGTTGATTACCATCAATATCAAAGACATTGATAACTCAGGTAGGGAGTTCGCTCCAGGCAATGTGATTACACCTAACGGAGATGGCTGTAACGATTTCTTTGCAGTAGAGGGCTTTGAAGATGGCAAATGCGAGAGTAAGATTTACAAAGGGTTGGATATTGATGCACAGGTAAGTCTACCACTAGACAATTGTACAGGACAATTTCAAGGCGTTAGCATTTATAACCGCTGGGGCGGGGAGGTTTTTAAAAGCACCGACCGCAAATTCAGATGGTACGCATTAAACGAAGCCGCTGGGGTGTATTACTATACGTTAAAATTTTCGGATAAAGAATTCAAAGGAACTATCTCGGTTCGTAATTAGCTACTTCGCCATCACAAGCGTATTTGCGACCAGGTATTCAAGGTCATCATTCTCCAACTGCTTTTTCTCATCGGCAAGAACCAAGAAATTTTCATAAAGTGTATTTAGCTCCTGGCCTTCCACTTTGTATCCCAATAACTCCACCCGGTGTTTTAATGCTGCCCGACCGCTGCGAGCCGTCAGTACGATGGATGAAGAAGGAACACCCACATCAGAAGGGTTGATGATTTCATAATTCTCGGCATGTTTCAAAAAACCATCTTGATGAATGCCTGACGAATGCGCGAATGCATTGGCACCTATAATCGCTTTGTTCGCTTGCACGGGCATGCGCATCATCTCGGCAACTAACTTACTGATGTCGTATAAACGTTCTGATTTTATATTAGTATGTAGGTCGAGGTCTTTATGCACTTGTAATATCATGGCCACTTCTTCCAACGAAGTGTTGCCTGCTCTCTCTCCTATTCCATTGATTGTAACCTCTGCTTGGCGTGCGCCACCAACAAGGCCGGCAATGGTATTAGCAGTTGCCAAGCCAAGATCGTTATGGCAATGAACCGATATAATTGCGTTGTGAATATTGCTTACGTGTTCAAATAGGTATTCAATGCGTTTTCCGTAAAGGTGAGGCAAGCAATAGCCAGTCGTATCAGGAATATTCACTACATCTGCACCTGCTGCAATTACTGCCTCGGTCAATTGGGCTAAGAAAGCAAGGTCGGCACGACCAGCATCTTCAGCAAAGAATTCTACTTCGTATCCTTTTGCCTTTGCATACTTCACAGCCCAAACGCCTTGCTCTAACACTTGTTCGCGGCTTGACTTAAATTTATGTTTAATGTGAACGTCTGAGGAGCCAATTCCAGTGTGTATTCGCCCATTCTTCGCGTGATGAAGTGCTTCAGCCGCAACATCAATATCTTCCTTCTTTGAGCGTGTGAGTGCACAAATTGTAGCACCTTTAATTGCTTTCGACAATTCAACCACAGAAAGAAAATCACCGGGACTTGAAATTGGGAAACCAGCTTCAATCACATCAACGCCCAATGCTTCCAGTTCTTTAGCAATAATTACCTTTTCTTCCGTCCTTAACTGACAGCCTGGTACTTGCTCACCATCACGGAGCGTTGTGTCAAAGATTTGAATTTTGTTGCTCATAGTACTAGTTGTTGGTTGATCGTTGTTCGTTGTTGGCTATCAATTGCTTCACTATTTGGTCGCCCATTGCCTGCGTATTCAATATTTTTGATTTTTCTGAATTGGCATCGGCAATATCGCCTGTGCGATACCCCGCTTTAAGTGTAGATTCCACCGCCTTTATAATTGCTTCGCTTTCTTTCTTCAAGCCAAAAGAAATATCGAGTAACAAAGAGGCAGACAAAATGGACGCTAGCGGGTTGGCAATTCCTTTACCAGTAATATCGTGGGCACTTCCGTGGATGGGTTCGTACAGCCCAACTGTATCACCAACAGAAGCGGATGCAAGCATGCCCATTGATCCGGCAATTTGAGAAGCTTCGTCCGTGAGAATATCGCCAAACAAATTGCCAGTTAGTACCACATCAAAACTCCTTGGGTTCTGAATCAGCTTCATGGCCGCTGAATCAACAAACTGATGCTCTAACTCTACATCGGGATATTGTTTGCCTATTTCTTGAACCACCGCCCTCCACAAGCGCGAGCTTTCAAGCACATTTGCCTTGTCAACAGAAGTAATTTTTTTCTTTCTTGTTCTTGCTGCCAGAAATGCTTTGTGGGCGATGCGTTCCACCTCATAACGTTGATAGATCATGACATCATACGCGGTGTTGCCATCATCTTTCCTACCTTTCTCACCGAAGTAAACGTCACCAGTAAGTTCGCGGAAGAAAAGAATGTCAGAACCTTTTAGTATTTCCGGTTTGATAGCAGAAGCTTGAAGCAATTCATCAAATAATTTTATCGGGCGAAGGTTAGCGTACAAGCCAAGTTCCTTTCTCATTTTTAGCAAGCCTTGTTCTGGTCTTACTTTTAAGGAAGGATCGTTGTCGTACGTTGGATGGCCAACTGCACCAAAAAGAATCGCATCACAGTTTCTTAGTTTAGCTAACGTTTCATCAGGCAAAGGATTGCCAGTGGCTTCTATGGCATCATGTCCAATAACTGCTTCATCATATTCAAACTCATGGCCGAAGAGTGATGCAATTGTTTCAAGCACACGCTTGCCTTCTGTTGTTACTTCTTTTCCTATTCCGTCTCCCGGCAGTATTACTATTTTTTTCTTCATTCTATTTCGTTGCTGGTTGATCGTTGCAGGTTGAACGCGACTAACGAACAACCAGCAACGAATAACGATTAACTATGCGCTAAATCAAACTGCCTTATTTCATCATTCAAACTCAACAGATAATCGATATCATCGTAGCCATTGATCATACAGGTTTTCTTGTACGTATTGATTTCAAAATGCTCGCTCATCCCGTTTAAGGAAACAGTCTGCTGCTCTAAATCAACCACTACTTCCGTAGCAGGATTTGCCGCAATTGCTTCGAATAACTTTTTCAAAAAATCATCTGAAACCACCAACGGGAGCAAACCGTTATTTAGGGCGTTGTTCTTAAAGATATCTGCAAAAAAACTGGAGACCACTACCCGAAAACCATAATCGTATAGCGCCCAAGCAGCATGCTCGCGGCTGCTACCACATCCAAAGTTTTTTCCTCCAATTAAAATCTTGCCCGAGTAGTTTGGTTGGTTTAAGACAAATTCTTTAGTGGGCTTGTTGTTGGCGTCATACCTCCAGTCCCTAAAAAGATTGTCACCAAAGCCTTCGCGCGTAGTGGCCTTCAAAAACCTTGCGGGGATTATTTGATCAGTATCAATATTTTCCACAGGAAGCGGTACTGCAGTGGATTTTAATGTTGTGAATTTTTCTTTCATTTATTGCATCGTTGTTAGTTGCTCGTTAGTGGTTGTTCGATCAACGATTAACCAACAACGACCAACGATTATTAAACTAATTCTCGCACGTCTGTAACCCTACCTGTGATTGCCGCTGCGGCTGCACTCAATGGACTAGCCAAAAATGTTCTTGACTTGGGCCCTTGTCTTCCTTCGAAATTTCTATTGGAAGTAGAGATGCAATACTTACCCGCTGGCACTTTGTCTTCATTCATGCCTAAGCAAGCTGAGCATCCTGGACTGCGCAACTCAAAGCCTGCGGCTTCAAAAATTTTATCGAGCCCTTCTGCCTTTGCTTGCACTTCTACTTGCTTAGAGCCTGGCACTACCCACACCTCAACTCCCTCGGCCTTCTTCTTGCCCCTCACTATTTCGGCTACCAACCGCAAGTCTTCTATACGTGCATTTGTGCAGCTACCGATAAACACGTAATCTATTGCCTTTCCCAATAGCTGCGAACCTGGTTCCAACCCCATGTAATCAAGCGATTTCGAAAACGAGGCTTGCTCGTTAATTTCTTTCAGTTCGGCTACGGTTGGTATTCGATCATTGATAACCATACCCATCCCCGGATTTGTACCGTAGGTAATCATGGGGCCAATATCCTCCGCTTTGATCCTCAATACATGGTCGTAAACTGCACCTTCATCGGTAACTAATTTCTTCCATTCAGCCACCTTCTTATCAAATGCTTCACCTTGCGGAGCAAACTTTCTTCCTTTTATATAATTGAAAGTTGTTTCATCAGGTGCAATCAATCCGCCACGCGCACCCATTTCAATACTCATGTTACAAATAGTCATGCGTGCCTCCATGGACAGATTGGTTATTGTATCGCCCGCATACTCAACAAAATAACCCGTTGCCCCGCTTGCTGAAATCTTTGAGATCACATAGAGAATAATGTCTTTGCTTAAAACACCTTTGGCCAATTTACCATTGATTTCAATCTTCATGGTTTTAGGCTTGTATTGAAGAATGCATTGTGTGGCTAACACTTGTTCAACTTCGCTGGTGCCAATTCCGAAAGCAATATTTCCGAAAGCTCCATGCGTACTGGTGTGACTATCTCCACATACTATTGTCATTCCCGGCAATGTTAGCCCCAACTCCGGCCCAATGATATGGACAATGCCTTGGTACGGATGACCGAGATCATACAATTCTACGCCAAATTCAGCGCAATTTTTTCTGAGCGTTTCTACCTGATGGCGCGACAATGCTTCTTTTATAGGAAGGTGTTGATCTTTGGTGGGAACATTGTGATCAGCTGTAGCCGATGTTCTGCTGGTATTAAAAACTTTGATTCCTCGTTTCTTCAATCCATCGAATGCTTGTGGGCTTGTTACTTCATGAATAAAATGCCTGTCGATAAACAAAGCATCTGGATACCCATCTGCTCGTTTTACTACATGGCTATCCCATATCTTTTCAAAAATTGCCTTTGGTTTTTGATCACTCACAACAATCGTTAGTTTGGTTATGTTATAAAAAAACAGAACCGCCCCGAGGTTATCGAGGCGGTTCTTTGTAAAGCACGAAGGTAAAAAATTGTATGCTAATTCAAAGGGAATAAAAAAAAATTTAGAGCGATGTTCAATAGTAGCTATCTGTTCCAGACGATGATGTATCGTCCATGAACAATCAAACTAATGTAGCGTCAGAAGTAATTGCTACTTTCAATGCTTTCGAGATAATGCAATTTTTCTCAGCACCTTTTGTAAACTCAGTGAATTGCTCAACCGTTAAGTTGGGTACGGTTCCTTTAATAGAAAGATGTATACCCGTAACGTCAAGTCCTTCTAATGTAAGTGTTGCCACCGTATCTAAGTCTGTGGCAGTAAAGCCCGCCTGCGCGAGCCCCGCGCTTACCGCCATGGTAAAACAACCTGCATGAGCTGCCGCTAATAATTCTTCCGGGTTAGTTCCGATACCATCTTCAAAACGGGTTTTGAATGAATACTGGGTTTGATTTAATACGGTGCTTTGGCTGGAAATTGTCCCTTTGCCAGTTTTTAAATCGCCTGACCAATGGGCAGATGCTGTTCTTTTCATAAAAATAATTTTTTGTTTTTTGTGATCAGCCAAGGTAACCAAGAAATAAGTCTATTTAGTTATGAAAATGAAAATAAAACGCCAACCTAGATTAGTTTTTGTTTAAATGATTGGCTGCTATACTGCTAAATCTTCGCGATTGTAAATAAATCTGAAGTAATAATGCTTTACGGATTCGAGCGTAGAAACAAACAGTATCGCAGTTAAACTCAATGCAAAAAACCAAACGCTTTCCTTGATTGCGCTAATGTAAGCCACAAGAATAAGCAATCTACCCACCTCAATATTGTACACCCACTTTTGCTGTTCAAGAAGTGCCCCACAATTGATTAGGGTGACTAGGATAAAGGTTATGCAAAACCATTGGTGTGAAGCCGATAGCACGTTAACAAATAGCGTAAAAATAAACAATAAGATTAGGCAAGTTATTAACTGAACGTTTAAATAGGCCTTGAATCGAAAGGACGATTTGAAAGCCACTTTGGTAAGGAGCAATTTCTTTTCTAAGTAGGGGCGAATGGTTGCGTCCAACCTATCTGGCGTGCCAAAAATTATTTTTATAGATTGCCAAATAGAACCGCTGCGTCTGCACGCTTCAGCCAATTCAAAATAGTAATGAAAATGCTGCCACAAGAAGCTTTCGCGTTTCAACGGATGGGTAAGGCCGTATGCTGGCTTCTCGTTCTCTACTTGAAATGTGCCAAATAGTTTATCCCAAAAAACAAAAATATCACCATAGTTCTTGTCAAGGTATTTTTCATTGGAAGCGTGGTGCACGCCATGGTGTGAGGGTGTTATAAAAATATACTCTGCCCAACCCAGTTTTCCAATCAATTGTGTATGTGTAAAAAATGAATATGTGCCATGTACTACAAGTATACCTACCACCATACTTGGCTGAAACCCTATTAGCGGAAGCACAATCCAAAAAACATTGCGAACCAGAGCTTGCAAGGTAGTAATGCGGGCTGATACTGTGTAGTTGAATTCTTCGCTTTGGTGATGCACAATATGAGCGCCCCAAAAAAGATTTACCTCATGTCCTAATCGATGGTACCAATACCAAACAAAATCGGTGGCAAGAAGTAATAAAATCCACACCCACCAGTGTGAAGGAATTCTGAAAAGGGAGAAGTGTTCATACAAAAAATAGTAAAGCGAGTAAAAGCTTCCAGTAATGAATAGGTTCAATAGCCGTTCGGCAATGCCTATGGAGATGTTGGCAATAGAACTCTCATATTTAAAAACGGTGGTTTTTTTCTTGTGAATAGCGATCAAATACTCCAACCCAAGAAAGGTAAAGAATGCAGGAATGATAAAAGCGATTGGGTTTAAATACGTAGGCATTAGTTATTGACTTATTGTTTTTCGACTTTTTCCTTTGACGTCTCGAGCGGATTCGAACCGCTGTAGGAGCTTTTGCAGAGCTCTGCCTATCCAACTCGACCACGAGACTAAATTTTTTTACTTTACAAGACCCGCAAAACGCTGGTAAAGCAATGTTGGGCTGTTTTCATCTTTAGGTTGATATTTCCCGGTTACAATCGGGATGTAAATCACGCGCCTTCGGCTTTGCTCCCCTACCACAGAAGACTTGCCCACCCGATGCCAAAGCCTACCATCGTGTATCGTTAAATCTCCTGCCTTGGGAATGATCGCTAGTTCATTAGCATCAGGTTCGTTGTTTAGAAAGTGAGCCTTTTTGAACAACATGCTTGCTAGACCCTGCTTATGAGTGCCTGGTATAATTCTAAGCCCTCCATTTTCCAGCTTAAGGTCGCTGAGATGGATGCCTACATTGAGCATTGGGTTTAACTTTTTGCCGTAAAATATTTCGCGCAGCCCGTCTACATGCCAGCCCATTTGGGTGAACTTGCTTTTAGGAGAGTTTACGTAGTGGTTAAACACCATACCGTCTTTTTCGCAGTCACCAAGTCTGGCCCCAATGCCCCCCAATTCCAATAGAGTGTTAAATCGTGGATCTAATAAAAACTCGGCAAGAACCGGATGGTGCTGATTGATAAAAGCAAATCTCTGCACAATGGGCTGGCCGCTTAGATCCACTCCATATTTTATAGGAACGCCATTTACTTTTTGAACATCACTTACGAGCCATCGCCTCTTAACTTCTTCTGAGGCTGTTATTAGCGCCTTGACCGCATCGGCATTAATGAAGTTTTCAAAATGGATAAAGCCATATTCTTCAAAGAAATTTTTCTGTTCGGTTGAAATGGTTTCTGTTAAAGTGAACCTTCGGTAATTTGTAACCATCACTAGTGGATCTAATTATGAAATCTTGCACAATATTAATCTATTATTTCTATCGATATAGTATTTTTATTAAGAATTGTTATTTTTGCATCAATAGTTATACTCGTGGGAAAAGTGGAAGGACGCGATAGGCGTCCACTTGTAAAAAATAATTTTAAATAATTCGGTATATGGGAATAGTCCTAAATAAATCAGCCCCATTTATCCAAACCTATGTTAATGTTGGCAACGGCAGAGCTGTAGTCTTGTTAAATGGTTTGTTTGGTAACCTAAGCATGTGGCAGCCATTGGTTGAACATTTAAAAAAAGACTTTAGGGTAATTGTTCCCAGGTTATCAATTTTTGATTTGCCAATTCAACAAACCAATATGAAGCACTTGGTAAAAGTACTTCATGACTTTATCGAGTGGAATCAATTAACCAACGTCACCCTAGTAGGCCATGCGGTAGGCGGGCAGCTAGCACTTTTTTATGCACATCATCATCCTGACAAAATAGATAAGCTAATATTGACGGGAAGTTCTGGGCTCTTCGACCACGCACCCATTGATAATACCCTTGAAGAGAAAGAAATCAACTATGATTTCATCAGTAAAAAAGTTCAGCGAGCTTTTTATGATCGCCCTGAAGAAGCCGCCAAGTTAGCACAGGAAATCTATCACAACGTTCGGAATATACCGCACCGGCTGGCCATTTCTTCGTTTGTTAGATCTTCGCTTCAAAGTAGCGTCTCATCTTTTTTAAGTCAATTAACAATGCCCATCCAATTGATTTGGGGACTGCAAGACAATGTTACCCCGCCCGAAGTTGCCCTCCATTTTCATGATCTGTTACTGCATGCGGAGGTAAAGTTTATAGACCGATGCGGGCATTTGCCGATGATCGAGCAAACGGATGAATTCAATAACGCAGTAAGTGGTTTTTTGAAAGGTAGAACCGTGTCAAAGTAATTTATTAATCATTCATCCATTATCTAAACTGTCGATTTTCATTTTCAATATCGTAATGTTGTTACATGATCTAACCAATAATAAAGCCTTCTCATACCACTTCAACGCTTCCATCTTATCGCCATTCTGCTGATAGAAGTTCCCGAGTGCAGCATGGTAAAAATGGTTTTGCTCCAACCCTTTTATCGAAAGCAATTCTTCAATTGCATTCGCGGCATTTTCGGCATAGCCAACGGCAATGGCTTTGTTCATGGCGATGATGGCTGATGGCCTCATTTCGTAAAGTAATTTATACAAACTCACTAGTTGCTTCCAGTTGGTTTCCTGAAATGTTTTAGCGGTGGCATGAACCGCGGCAACAGAAGCTTCTACGTGGTAATCGCTCAACTCTTTCCCCATTGAAGCTTCTTTAAGATATAAAAAACCACGATTGATTAATTCCCGATTCCAAAGTGAACGGTCTTGATACTCCAGCAACACGTTGGCTCCATTGTTATCTTGCCTCGAAGGAAAACGCGAGGCTTGCAAGCACATCAACGCCATGAGGGCTTGAACTTTCGGCAACCGCAAGGTAGGTGATTGCAAAAGCAAGTAATTTAGACGCATTGCTTCCTCACATAAATCCAAGCGAACTTTACTTTCATTGGTGGTATGGTACCCTTCGTTAAAAAGCAAGTAGAGTATTGTTAGCACTGAATCGAGGCGCAAGGGAAAAACTTCTGGATTCGGTACTTCCAATTTTATTTGTTGCTCTCTTAATTTTTCTTTCGCGCGAAAAATTCGTTTTTGAATGGTTTCATCGGAAGTAAGAAAGGCAGCAGCAATTTCAAGGGTGCTTAATCCGCACAACACCTTCAACGTAAGCGCTATTTGCGATTCTTCTGATAGGCTCGGATGGCAGCAGGCAAAAATCATTCGCAACTGGCTATCCTGAATTTCATTTTCTAAAAACAAATTATTGACCGAAGCCGATAACGCCCAACCCGAATGAACCACATCGGCAAGCTGTGAGTGAATCAGTTCATGCCTCTTTTTACTTCTCACAAAATCGAGTGCCTTGTTCTTGGCAACCGTGTAAAGCCAAGCTTGCGGGTTTTCGGGCAGGCCGTGATAACTCCACGTCTCCATCGCCTTAAGCAGGGTATCTTGCACAATGTCTTCTGCCACTTCAAGATTTGCAGTACCCAACATTCTATAAAGCACAGCGGCCATCCTTCCCGCTTCGTGGCGAAAAAGATGGCCTACTAACTGCTTTACTTCAGGCAGGTTGCTCATGCGTTTTCAAAAAACATACTACATTTTTTGAACTGGCCTAACTTCTACTTTTCCATCAAAAATAAAATCAGGATAACCATCACTTGAAATCTGAATAGCTTCATTCAAATCTTTTGCTTCAATGATGAAATACCCGCCCACCAGCTCCTTACCTTCAGCAAATGGCCCATCAGTAACAACCTTGTTTTTGCCAACAATAAATTTGCCAGTTGGTTGCAAAGGTTCACCTCCAACGTAGCGGCCTTCCTTCCTCAACTGATCTATCCAGGCAAACCATTTTTGCATGTGTGCTTGCATTGCTTCAGGAGCTTGCATTTCAGGGGCAACATCGCTGCCACCATGAAAAATTAACATAAATTTTTCCATACGATTTAAAGTTTAAGTGAATTAATTTCTCCTAAGACGAACGGTGTTTACAATTTCGGACAAGGGGCGCAGATTATTTTATGATTTCTTTTTAAACTCAATTATCAATTGTTTGCTCAAAAGTATCTTCAATGAGGTGTTCCATTTAAAAATCTCATCTAGTGGTTTTTGATGTGTTGGATTTAAACGGAGTTGCTTCTGATAATTCTTCAAGCTGAAATAGTAAATCACAGGGTAAAAAACCATCAGCCAACTAGATGTTGAGCTAGATTTTGTCTTTTCAATCTGGTTAATGGTCAGCCCTTGCAGAGCGGCCAATAAACGCAATCGCAAAATGCCGCTCAAAAATATTTTACTGAAATAACCTTCGCGACTGCCCGGCCATTTGGTAAAGGCGTTTAGCTCATTTGGCAAAGGAGTACTATAATGTTCGCTTTCACCAATAAACTGTGAGAAACGACTGCGTAACGAAGAAACATTCGGAGTTGTAATAAGTAAGGTGCCATTTGGTTTGAGGATGCGTGCCGCTTCTTGAAAAAAGAAATATTGGTTGGGCAAATGCTCCATGGTTTCCGAGCAAATAACAAGGTCCGCTGAACCAGATTCGATTGGAAAGGGTTGCTGCAAATCGATAAATTGACAAGGTTGTGCGCAAAATTTATTCTGATCTGGGAATAAATCAAATAACAACACATGCGCGCTTCGCTCTAAGAACAGATTTGCAATGAAGCCACTGCCTGCCGATAAGTCAATTACTTTTTTGCCTACGAGATCATGCTTGTGAGCCTCCACATACTTTTGAAAGTAGTCTATTGTTGGCTGGCGCGAATGGGGTATTTCCTCCATGGTCTATTGCTGGTTCGCTACGAGTGATGTTGAAATATAGTAAGCCCGTTCGAGTAGATTCGTAGTAACTAATTTTTTTTCGCCTTCGGCAAGTCGTTTGCTTTGCCATTTGGTGGTTGGCTCGATTCTAAGTCCAGCTTTGCCATCGGACAATGATAACGGTAGATTGAACCCATCTACACAATTGATCCAACGAAAAAACACTTTCTTTCCGTCAAAATAAAACTCTAGCTTCGGAATTTTAGTATTTCTTAAATATTGGTCGAAGACTTTAGAGTAATTAAAGTTCGCTTTCGCGGAAATATAATTCTCAATCTGCTGAGTGGTTACGGTTTGATGATAAAATTCTTTATTCAACCCCCTCAGAATTTCCCTAAACAATTTATCATCATTCATACTATGGCGAAGGGTATGAATCATATTGCCACCTTTATAGTACATATCGCCCGACCCTTCTTTATTAACATTATATATTCCGATAATCGGGCTAACATTACGAATATTCTTACGGGTTCCGTTCACATAATCGGTAGCCGCTTCCTTACCATAGTAATATTCAGTAAATAAACTTTCCGAATAATTAGTGAAGCTCTCATGAATCCACATGTCGGCCATGTCTTTATAGGTTATGTTGTTGGCAAACCATTCGTGGCCTGACTCATGTACAATAATAAAATCCCATTTCAGTCCCCAGCCGGTGCCGGAAAGATCACGACCGAGGTAACCATTTTTGAAACCGTTTCCATAGGTAACTGAACTTTGATGTTCCATTCCCAGATAAGGCACCTCAACCAACTTGAACCCATCTTTGTAAAACGGATACGGCCCGAACCAATACTCAAATGCCTTTATCATTTTCTTGGTTTGCGTAAACTGTTCTTTGGCCTTTTCAAGATTGTATGGCAACACATAATAATCCAAGTTCAACTTGCCCAACTCGCCATTAAGAGTATCGGCAAAGTGTACATAATTTGCGATGTTCATATTGACGCCATAGTTGTTGATTGGATTACCCACAAACCAGTTGAACGTTTTTGTTCCGTCATAATTGTCAACTACTTTCCTTAGTCTTCCATTCGAAATGTCCATTAACTTTTCGGGAACGGTAACACTGATTAACATACTATCTGGCTCGTCATACATATGATCTTTGCAAGGCCACCATGCGCTGGCGCCAAGGCCTTGGCAAGAGGTAGCTATAAACATATTGCCAACCGCATCTTTCGCCCACTGCACTCCGCCTTGCCAAGGTGGATTTGTTGCGACTATTGGCTTGCCCGAATAATAAATAGTAACAGATTCATTACTTTTTATTAGTTGTTCCTTTCGAAGATTGATCATGTAGGCATTCTTCCCTTCCTTCTTAAAACTCAACTTTTTGCCATCTTGAACGGCACTGTCAATTGTAAGTGGTGGTTGAAGGTCGATCTGAATTGTTTGATAAGGCGCAAGCACCGTATAATTCACCAGCACATTGCCACTGATTGATTGCTTCTCTGGCGATGGTTTGACGTTTAAGTGGTAGTAGGTAAGATCCCACCAAATGCGTTGGGGTGTAATTGATCCGCGTAACGTATCGTCTTTTGTTAGCGGCTCATCTTGAGCATGGGCAGAAAGTAGAAGAAAGAATAACGCAAATGGCGTTGTTAAAAATTTGAATGCAAATCTCATGTCATAAGATTAGTCAACCTAACATGAAGTTGCAAGAATTTATCGTCTAAATAATTTCTTTTGGTGCTTGGACAATTATTACTATATTTATTTCAATAATCCATATTCTATGCAAAAGATAATTACAATCGCTTTACTTTTAGCTGCGTCTTTCAGTTTTGCACAAAATCTTATCCCTAGCAATTCGAAAGAAAACGGCCTTTCCTCTGAACGCCTTGCGCGGATAGATCAGTTCATGAACGAACAGGTAGCCAACAACTTGCTTCCAGGTGCGGTTGTATTTCTTGCCCGAAATGGAAAAATTATTCTTCACAAAGCCTATGGATATAGCGATGTGGAAGCAAAGACCCTACTAAAAAAAGAAGATATTTTTCGGATTGCTTCACAGTCAAAAGCAATCACCAGTTTAGCCGCTATGATGCTTTTTGAAGAAGGAAAATTCTCGCTGGATGATCCTATCCACTATTATATTCCTGAATTCAAAAATCCTAAGGTATTGGGCAGTATAAACTGGGCAGACACAACGTACACGACCATTCCCGCCAAAAGCGAAATTACCATCCGTCAATTATTCACCCACACTTCGGGTATTGACTATGCCGAAATAGGTAGTCAGGATTTTAAGGCCATCTATGCAAAGTCAAAAATACCCAGCGGGATTGGCATGCCAATGGAGAATTTAAAACTGGCTGATAAGATAAAACTGTTAGGTTCGCTTCCATTGAAACATCATCCCGGTGAAGCTTACACCTATGGTCTCAATATTGATGTGCTCGGTTATCTTGTGGAGGTGCTATCTGGTCAACCACTCGATCAATTTTTTAAAACACGTATTTTTCAACCGCTGGGTATGAACGACACGTATTTTTTTCTTCCGAAAGAAAAGCACGCTCGCCTAGTTCCATTATACACTGCCGTGAAAGGCAAACTTTCAAAAGTGCCCGTTCCTTCTGGCAAAAGCTTTAATCCGCAATACCCTGCAACCAATGGCACTTTCTTTTCAGGCGGTGCTGGACTAAGTTCCACTGTGGAAGACTACGCAAAATTTCTTCAACTTTTTTTGAACAAAGGAGAGTACAACGGGGCGCGATTGCTCAGCCGCAAAACGATAGAATTAATTCTCACAAATCAAACACAGTTGCCAATTACCGAACAACTTGGACTGGGCTTTGGACTTGAGACCATTGCGAACGATTATAAATCTATTTATTCCATTGGCTCTTTTTCCTGGGGCGGTGCCTTTAATACGCACTATTGGGCTGACCCGAAGGAAAAATTGGTTGGACTGATTTACATGAATACTTATGGAGTGCCCGCTTGGCATGTTGGCGACCGCTACAAGACACTCGTTTATCAGGCAATTGTGGATTGAGAAGAGGCAACTAAGAAAATTCTTTTTCAACGGTTGTAATGAACGTGTCGTCCGCTCGTCTATGAACTCGAATGCATTCAACCGATTTTAAAGCTAGGGTTTATCCGTTGCAAGATAATCTCCTGCGACTTGCATACTCCATGCTTCACAATAAAGAAGAAGCGGAAGATGTAGCGCAAGAGATTATGCTTCGACTTTGGAAAAGGAAAGAGTCCTTAGAAGAATTAGACAACCTTAAAGCCTTTGCTCTTAAAATCACCAAAAATTTATGCCTCGATAAAATCAAACTAAGAAAGAAAGTTGTGGGCGAAATTGAGAACATGGCTATTATCTCTCAGAATAGGAATCCGGAAGAGATATTGGAAACAGCCAACACGGTTGCAACCTTTTTTGACATCTTAAAAATGCTTCCCGAACAACAGCAACTAATTGTTCACTTGCGAAATGTCGAAGGGCTAAGCTTCGAAGAAATAGAAGCCATTACCGAGCTTAACATCAACGTAATCAGAGTTACTCTTTCCAGAGCAAGAAAAAGCATTAACGAAATTTATCAACGGCATTACAACAATGGATAAGATGGCAATTCAAGAGCTTATTGAGAAATACTACTTAGGTGAAACTTCACTGGAAGAGGACGATCAATTAATGGAATTAGTTTTAGCTGATTCTTCTGAGCAGTATCAATCGGAGAAAGCTCAGTTTAGACATTTTAAAGAACTGAAGGTCACCGCTTCAACACAACCCTTCGTAGCGGATTTAAACAAAAAAAATCAAGGGTTTCTATTTCAAAAAGCTTTCTCAAATCAACTATTGCGATTAGCCGCAAGCCTGCTTTTGCTGGCTGGTGGTAGTTACGTGATCTATTCTATCAACGACCAGGCCATCGAGGTTTCCACCGATTCAGCAACAACAAAAGAAATATTGCTACAAGATGGTTCAGTTGTATCGCTCCATTTTGATAGTAAATTGACCTATCCAAAGAACTTCGATAGGGATACGCGAGAAGTTACATTGGAAGGTGAGGGATTTTTCAACATCTCAAAAGACGCGCAACGCCCGTTCATCGTGCACACTTTTCAAACTACTACGAAAGTTGTAGGTACCAAATTTAACCTTAGGGGCTATGCGAATGATCATTCAATACAACTTGACGTTGTAAGTGGCATGGTACTGTTTGGGGCTGACTCCACTGTAGGGGTTCGAGCCGGCAACTCCATCGCCTACGAAAAAGACACGAAAATTCTATCCAAATCGATAGATAACATTCCCAACACAGCCGCTTGGTTTAAAAAACAATTGGTATTTGACAATGTGGAATTGCGCTCCGTGTTTAATGACCTAGAAAACTACTTTCACGTTAAATTTGAGATTGTAGATCAAGATTTGCTTCGTTGTCACTTTAGTGGAAAGTTTGTCGATCCAAGTTTAAGAGACGTACTTTCCGTTTTGAAATACAGCTTAAAAATCACCTACACAAACAAAAAAGGCATTTATTACATTAATGGAAAAGGATGTGCCCAGAATTAGCTCTTATTTCATTTCTTTTGTATTAGCACTGCTTTTTACCTCATCGTTCATATTTGGTCAAGATTTACAGAAACAGATTACTGTTCCTTTTAAAAAAGTATCTCTCAAAACATTACTAGACTATATCAATAAAGAAAGTAAAATTGAATTCTCATATGTGACAGAAGCGTTGCCACTTGACTCAACAATTGTTGTCTCTGAAAACAATATCTCACTCGCTCGATTACTTAATGAGACGCTTTCAAAATTGAATCTTGAATATGAAGCAATCAGTGGAACCATCGTTATTAGAAAAAAAGACCTAGTTAGCAGCAAATACCTAACAGTTAGTACTGAACTTGAGGGAGTAGTGTTAGATAGTGAGACAGAAAAACCGCTTGCGTCAGCGAGCGTATATTTTAGCAACACATCTTGTGGCACGTACACAAATCAACTTGGCTTTTTCAAAATAAAAGATCCTCCAAAGAATGCAAAAACAATCGTGATTTCATACCTCGGTTACGAAACGCTCATCCAAAATTTAAACTACAAACTAGGCACACACACTAGGTTTCTAATAAAGCTAAATCCTCTTACTAAAGAACTCGAAGAGGTCACCATAACTCGAAAAAGAGATAAACTATGGTTGGAGAATTTTGAGGTATTTAAAAGGGAGTTTCTCGGTGGTACTCCCTATGCAGACTTGTGCACTTTTCTAAATCCAGAAGTTTTGAGATTTAAAAAAGGTGAAGATCAATTAAAAATAGAATCAATCGCGCCACTCAAAATAAGGAACCAAGCGTTAGGCTATCAACTACAAATTGAATTACAGAATTGTACTATTTCAAATACAGATTACTCCTTTCTAATCCACACCAAGTACGATTCATTAATACCTGAAAACGATCGAGAAAAAGTACGATGGGAAACAAATCGCCTAACTTCCTACCTCGGATCGGAAACACACTTATTTAAATCCATTGTGGACAAAGACCTATGGGGAGAAGGTTTTGAGATCTATAAGCAAAATGCAAAAAACGAAGTATTTCTAACTGAAACCCACCTTGTTTTTCAGTCGGATTATTCGACTCCGCTAACAAACCTCGATAGCCTATTGAAAGAATCACAAGGCAATAGCTATGAAGTACTAAAAAAGGGAAAGTTCTTAATTAAGTATACCAACCAAATCCTTCCAAAGCGAAAGCGATTTATTTCAGAAATACCCTTTGCTTCATCATTAATTCAAATAAGAAGTCCTTCAATAATTGTTGCCTCCGATGGATCCATTGATAAAAAATCAAACTATTCCAGAGAAGGCTGGATGGATAGGTTGAGAATAGCAGCCCTAACGCCAACTAATTTTGAACCTGAAAAATCTATGGAAGTAATTAAAGGTTTTTACAATGCAATTAGAGATACCGTTCATGGGGTTTTGATGGAGGAATCTACACATCTACCTATAGCCGATGCCGAAGTCTTCATCAATTATTCAACAAACCATGTTAAGACAGGTACTGACGGAAAATTTATGTTCAAGAATATTCCAACAGGATCATACAATATAGTTGCTCAAAAGGATGGTATGGTCGCCCTCAAGAAAATTAGCACAAACCATGAGCAAGTTGACACCCTATTTCTTAGAACCAAGAAAGAACCAATTTTAAATAACTTACCCAACGAAGATCGTAAAAGATATATCGATGAATTTAGAAATATCCTGATTAACCAAGGGTGCTGGAACGATTTAAAAATTGAAAATGAACAAGCATTGGATATTTATCGCGTGAATAACAAAACGAGGTATTCTTCAAAAACGCCAATAGAAATTGTGTCGAAGAATTATGGATATCGATTCAAACTCTTTCTTCAACAAACAGATATATTTAAAGGAACAGCCTTAAACGATAAAGAAATTCGTGGCCTTGGGTATTTTGAAAATCTAGACACGCTGTTTAAGAATAGTAGCGTTGAAGAAAATAGACTTGAGGAATACGACCAGTCGCTGTTACATTTGTCCAGAGCCCTATTAAGTGGGCGGTATCATGAAGAAGGGTTCCAGCTAACAACCTCAGAAGATAATTTTAAAATTGTTATCCCAAACTATTTAGCGTCAACAAATACAGTTACTAGTCCAATACCATTTGTTGTAAAGTTTCAAACGGGCCGGGAATTAAGAAGTTCAACTTTCAACGTAAATGATAAACCGTTCTCAATTTCTGGTTATGGATTAGCTTCGGCTTTTGAAAGTCATATTACCATCACTGGACAATTAGGGAAAATTGTACCATTTCCCAAACTTCCACTAGACTATTTGGCAGTAAGTGAAACCTTGATCGGAAGTTATTAACCGAAAAAATTCGCTCGATTTGTAATGTTCCTGACTTCAAGTCGTGTTAGCTTAAACTGATACTATGAAAACAAAATTCTTACTCCAGATGGCCATTGCATTGGTTGCCATTAGTTGTTCTGAAAATGTCGATACAATTTCGCCCGTTGCTGAAAGCTACGTAAATGAAATAATGGATGTTATGGAAAAGAATGCTATCAATAGAAACACGATTGACTGGCCGGCAGTGCGAACAAAGGCTATCCAACTTGCTGGCACAGCTAAAACAATCAAGGAAACCTATGCGTCCATCACTTTCGCACTGGGGTCTCTAAATGATAACCATAGTTTCTATAAAGCGGTTGATGGCACATACTTGTATAATCAAGCCACTGGTTGTAACGTTAGTTCCCCACCCAATGCAGAAGTACCAGCCAATGTGGGTTACTTGAGGATTCCAGGTTTTTCAGGGTTTTCCTCTACAGTGGAGACAGACGCCTTTGCTCTTTCGTTACAAACTATGATTAAGAACCAAGATAGTCCAGCGCTCATCGGATGGGTAGTCGATTTAAGGGGCAACACGGGCGGCAATATGTGGCCTATGTTGTCGGGCGTTGGACCTATTCTAGGAGAGGGCTTGGCTGGACATTTTATTTATCCAGATAATACAGTAAACACCTATTCATATCAAAATGGGGCTGCAATTCTTGACGGCACAGTATTGTCGTCAGTAACAAACTTTTATACGGTGATAAAGCCTAACCCAAAAGTGGCTGTGTTGATTGATGGTGGCACTGTAAGCTCAGGTGAGGCAATAACAATAGCTTTTATTGGCCGCGCAAACACAAGGCTTTTTGGTATGGGGCCTACCTGTGGAAAATCTACAGCAAATGCGGTGTTTACTCTATCAAATGGAGCACTCCTAGTACTGACAACTTCAGTAATGGCCGACAGAAACAAAAACAAATTTGGCAACACAATACCGCCCGATGAAACAGGCTTTGGTGGTCAGAGTGGTGCAGTAAAAGCTGCCATTGATTGGTTGCAAAAGTAATTTAAACTCCGTTGAAAGTACAAGTACTCACCAAAATCAAAAAAATTGATATGAACAAGCTAATAGCCATCATTTTCACTATCTCTTGTCTAGATGGATTTTCACAGGTTCCAAATGAAAACAATTTAGTAAGGGTCGAAGTTCAAGGAATAGATGAAACGGTACTTATCAACGCCATAGACTTAGTGGGTATTTGGACTAATATTGCGTCCACTCCACCTATTCTCAACGGCTTTTCTTATTCTGTGCCAACAATAGAGATTCAAAATGGCTTCCTCGTAACAATAGAAGATGGTTGGCAAGCTGACTATCCGAATAAACTAAAGAATAGCACGTGGAAAATAATTGATAATGAATTGGAGTTTTACGCGCCTGAAGTAGGAGCAATACCAGTGTCATTATCAAAATTAAAAGGAAGTAATCGGTTTGACTTGACAGTAAACAATTTCACTTATCGGAAAACTGTCATTCTTTCAACTGAGCCCACTCGTAACTGAAGTATTCTAGTTTTGATTTCAAACAGCCGATCACATCTGCAAATATTTATTCGGAACATTGGCAGGAACATAATCAATTCCGTAAGCCGCTTTTAGTAATTTGCTAACAATATGCGCAGTAGTAGTTTCATTTCTGTGCATTTGCGGTAGCAATCCCATCATGGCAAAGCTTATTGGATTAACCGCAGGAAGCAAAGTTTCCCATTCATAACTTTTACCCCAAATCAGTCCTTTGACGGTAAACGTTAAGTCTACATCATGAGCTAAAAGAAAATCTAACATGTCTTTAGATTGATTCATATTCTGATTAACACAATGAAATACGGGCGTTTGTCCACCAAAGCCATATTCGTCCACGCCAGCTGTTGCATTTATATCCGCACCTTTGCCAATTAACACCTTTGCACAATCAACATGATTGAACTCGGCACAAATATGCAGAAGTGAAACTTGTTCCATTGGTATAAATGACGACCTAAAAGAATATCTTTTATTGATCAATGACAGATCATTCTCCAAAAGTATTTTCAGCGTTTCGGCATCTTTTAATAAAACAGAAAGTAAGAGCTTATCTTCAAAATCTAGCCCACCGTCAACAAATGCCTTCACACATTCTTTAAACTGCGGTGAACGCATGTAGTAACTTAAAAATTCGTAAAAGATGTGATTGTTATCTCTGTGTTCATTTGGACTTATACCTTGCGCAAAACATTTCTTGATTCCCTTAACCGAATGAGTTTCAAAAGCCAGGTAAAGTTCGTTCCAAATTTTATCTTCCATAGTTTAATACATTACACAATTGATTCGCCATCCAAATTAGTAGTAAGCACTTCGCTCATGTAATTGAAAAATGGGCGAATAGCTTTGAATTTCTTATCTACTTGAGATAAAAAGTCGGGAGCTAAAACTTGAACATCCGTAAAGTGATGTTCAAACCAAAATTGTCTATAACGCAGTAAATCAATGGCAGGATGTTCTTTTGAAAACCCTTTTGGTGTTGTTTTTACTTGCTCACCAAACATGGCCCCGAAGTTGGATTGAATGGATTTTGATTTCAACAGTTTGTTCCAGTCCTCATAGTTTCGCTCGATGTCCAATCGTATTCGCATCAAATCGTCAGCGTTAGGATAGGTAAAGCCGCAGCCGATACGCGAACTACCGGGCTTAATCCAATAATAATAACCACCGCGAAGTGCAGGCTTTACTCTCCGCAAACTTCCTGCAAAGCGAGGATTATAAGGTGATTTATCTTTTGAAAACCGAACATCATTATAAATTCGATACAGACTCTTCTTACCCGAAGTAGTTTCGATTTGATCGTGAATATTCATTTTGCCAATAAGCGAATCCACAAGGCGTTCAACATTTAGTTGCGCCTGCAGGTATTCATCTTTGTGTTTGTTGAACCAATCGCGAGTATTATTCTTAGATAGGTTTTTCAAAAAAACAAACGTAGATTCTTGAATTCTTACTGGTCGCATTGTTTACATTAGTGTGGTAATTTAACAACATTTACCAAATTTGTGTCGGATCAAACATCAATTACTTTAGTCTCCAATCCTGAATTTGAAAGATTAATTGATGAACACCAAAAATCAATTTCCTTCCATTTTCTGAGCTATCATCTACAAAACTGAAACATATTTATTACTTTCACGTTTGCAGAACTAATTATGTAAACTATGAAAGGAAATTACCTTGGCGAATTAGAAGAATTGGTGCTTTTGCATGTGGGCATTCTCTACCCCGAAGCGTATGGCGTGGCTGTGATGGATGAAATCGAAAAACAAGCAGGGCGCAACCTTAATATCAGCGCGGTTCACTCTGTGCTTACACGCTTGGAAGACAAAGGGTATTTAAAATCTAAAATGGGCGACCCTACCGAAGAGCGGGGTGGCAGACGCAAACGGATTTTTTTGCTAACAGCGGCAGGTAAAAGGGCTCTGGAAGATGCGAATGAATTGCGCAATCAATTGTACAGTCAGATACCAAAAATGGCGTTGCGGTTTAATTACTAGCCGCCCCTACGGTATCTATAAATATAATCGAGTAACTTAAAATGATAATGATATGACAAAAGAAGAATTTCTTAAATCAAACTACTTCAAAATTCTCTTTCCAGTAGTGAGTTTTGCAATGGTTATTGTGCTCTGGCGAAACGGTTATGAATTTGGGCAATGGTTGTACAGAGTATCGCATTAAAATCTGTAACCAAAATTTCTAACAGTGCATAACCACTATAAAAAAGAATGAAAAATCAACAAAAGGGGTCACCGAAACTTGCATCCGTGTTTGCAATGACGACAAGTGTGTTAATCATTTTATCTCTATCTAGGAAGATAGTTGAAATACCACATGGAACCCGTGAAGGAGGAATAATGGCTGCAACTGGAGTCGCCATAATTATTATTTCAATGGGAGTAGTTAGCATGGTTATTAAACAAACTGATAAAATCTCAAAACAATAAATTGAAGTTTCAATACTAAGTGGTGGCCTACAGCAGCATTATCTGGTGCTATGCTAAAAGTTAAAGGAATTACGAAATGAATCGGTCTCATCAGTTATGAAACAAGCTCCTCCCAAATGGGCCGATAAATTTCTAGAGTGGTATTGCAACCCCGTGTTGCTAGAAGAAATTCAAGGAGATACATACGAATTATTCGATAGAACCATAAAAAAATCAAAACGAAAAGCTGATTTGCTTTTCATCTGGAATGTGATTCGTTTCTTTAAATGGAAAAATATCAAGCGAACTAAAAATAAATATGAGTCAAACAATTTTGTCGCCATGCTAGAAAATTTCTTTAAAACCGCCATCCGAAATATTGTCAAATACAAAGCCTATTCATTCATCAATTACGTTGGGTTGACTTGTGGGCTCGCTCTGGCCTTACTCATCATCGCATATGTCCGAAACGAAACAAGTTATGATCAATTCCATAAAAATGCTGCTCGACTTTATCGATTTGGCTACACTGTATCCAACGGAATGAAAATAGCAGCAACACCACCACCCATTGCACCTGTATTAAAAGACTACTATCCCGAAGTAGAAGAAGTAGCTCGCCTGTATGGACGCAATGTAAGCATCAGTATGCCGAACAGCACCGAAGCGTTTGAAGAAACCAATGTGTTTTTTGCCGATTCTACGATCACCAAAATGTTCTCATTTGACTTTTTGAAAGGCAATCCGAAGCAGGCATTGCACGATAAATTCACTGTGCTGATCAACGAAAAAATGGCGACCAAATATTTCGGTGATAAAAACCCCATTGGTGAGTCGTTGATATTTTCCGGCCGACAGTCTTTTAAAGTAATTGGTGTGGTAAAAGATTTTCCTGAAAACTCGCACATCCGCTTTAACATGCTTGTTCCCTACGATGACATGTTTGACTTGGAAGATGAAAAAACAGAGCAAGTGCTTCGAGCGAACTTGGCGATGAACTTTGTCATCAGCCATTCCTATACGTATGTCTTATTAAAGGAAGGAAACACACCGGAGCACATCAATTCTACCATGGGTGATTTCCTAAAAAAGAATGCAAATCCAAATGTGCTGGTGGGACAAGTTTTTGCTTTAACACCGGTGGTTGATCTTCACTTAAAGAGCGATCATCAAGGAGAACCAACACCCACTAACTCTATGACGAACATCTACATTTTTATTGGAGTTGGCATTCTGACATTATTGATTGCCGCCATTAACTACATCAATTTAAGTACTGCTCAATCGTTTAACCGGATGAAAGAAATTGGGCTGCGAAAAATATTGGGTTCCGCCAAGAGTCAACTGATTGCTCAATTTTTAGCTGAGAGTTTCCTCTTTTGTTTGGCTGCTTTGTTAATGTCTTATTTGGTTTGCTACTTCGCCCTGCCGCAGTTAAATGTTCTCACTGGAAAAAATCTATTATTCAACAGTGTATTGGATATGAAACTTATCTCGCTGTCCATCGCGATGCTACTGGTTCTCACTTTCTTGGCAGGTGGCTATCCAGCCTTATTCGTTACCAAATTTGAATCGGTAAATGCGTTAAAAGGTGGAAACCAGAAAGGCGGACGAAGACAAATTTTCAGAAAAACATTGGTCGTGTTTCAATTGGCCATTGCGTGTATGCTATTATCTGGCGCATTGCTGATTGTTAAACAACTAAACTTTTTAGAAGACAGGCCTCTAGGTTACCAGAAGGAGCACATCATTAACATTCCTTTGCAAAGCCAAAACCTTAATGGGTATTTTCAGCAAGGCGACTCTACCTTTAAAGTAAGACTGCAAACTTTTAGAGATTTGATTGAACAACAAAGTGGCGTGCGGCAAACGACTTTATCTTCAGGTTCACCAAGTGCGGGAGTTGTATTCAGAGGCACTATTCCAGAAGGATTTACAAAAGAGGACAATATCTTTTCAGGGAATTTAGCAGTTGATTACAATTTCATAGACGTATTCGATATCCAACTAGTGGCAGGCCGTAGTTTCAGTAAAGACTATGGTACAGACCCCAAGGAAGCTTTCATCGTGAATGAAACAGCCGTTAAAGAGTTTAAGTGGGAGACACCTCAGAAAGCACTGGGCAAAGAAATCAATCGAGAAGGGAAGAAAGGAAAAGTAGTAGGTGTGATCAAAGATTTTAATTTCATGTCGCTTACAACGGCCATCTCGCCCTTGCTACTTTCAATCGATCAAAATCAATTCAATACACTCTCTATAAAATTTGAAAATGCCAGCGTGGAAAAAACCATCACGCAGTTGGAAACAGAGTGGAACAAAATATTTCCTGAAAAGGCATTTGAATATTCATTTTTAGATGAGCAGCTAAACCAACAGTATGCCGATTTCAAAAACTTCGGTACCATCATACAAACTTTCTCTGGGATTGCGATTTTGATTGCCTGCTTAGGTGTATATGGGCTGGTGCTATTTACGGTGCAGCGAAAAGTGAAAGAGATCGGAGTGCGGAAAGTATTTGGCGCAACTGTTCCAAGTATTCTTAAACTGGTTTACAAAGATTTTGCGCTACTGATTGCAATAGGCTTTGCGATTGCCGTGCCTCTTTCTTACTATTTCATCAACCAGTGGTTGGATAATTTTGTCTATCGAACCTCTATCGATTTTTTAACATACGCAATTAGCTTATTGGTAGTGTTCATGATTGTTTCGTTGACCATCAGCTATCAATCTATACGGGCAGCGCACGCTAATCCAGTAAATTCATTGAGAATCGAATAAGTTTTAATTATCCAAATCGCCAAAATGAAAATCTCTCCGCCAAAATGGGCAGACAAATTTCTGCAATGGTATTGCCGCCCGGATTTGTTGGGGGAGATACAAATTGATGTTTTTACTTGTTTGTAGATGATCGGAAGAGCAATCTATTCATAATAGAGATTTTTCCTAAAAATATTCACTGAATTACCATGATAGGTTGTTCTCTTCTCTACTTTCAATCCGTTCTTTATCGCCACTTTTTCAGACTCAACATTGTCGACATGAATAATCGATATAATCGAATCGCTCAACCGGTTTTCAATAGCAAAATCAATACATCTCTTGGCCGCTTCAGTGGCATACCCGCAGTTCCAATAGATTGGAATGATTGAATATGCTACTTCTAGTTCCTCCTTGCCATCTACCGATTGCACGATCAAACCACACCATCCTACAATTAATTCCGTCTCGCGATTGATCAGGATGTTGATAGCACCTTTGTTATTTTCATAACGCCACAGTTGCCTATCAAACCATTGGTGAGCAAGTGCCGTGGAGTTCGTTGTATCGCTTTTCCAATATCGGTTTGACCTTGGATCAAGAAAAAATTCCAGGCATTCTTCAAAATCAGACTCATTCAATTTCCGAAATATCAATCGTTCGGTCTGTTGTCCAAAAAGGTCATACTTCATAGAAAAAGCGTTCGTTTAAAAATTCATGTCATGAAACCAACTTATAACTACGATCTTAAGCTTCTACATTAAGCAGGTTGCAAGTAGAGATAATCTCCACAAAATTATTCGATGCTACTAAAACAATTTTACGTAATTTCCATTAATAAGCTGCTATTAGTAAATGAATACAAATAAAATTTTTCTAGATCAACAACGATTCACCGGGGATAAAGAAATTGATCCATTGATTGAAAATGCATTCCAGTCTGGTAAACAAAATAGTATCTACACTCTTCTTAAGATGAGGGGGACAGAAATTAGTGCTCAAGAAGAAACTGACTTAACAAAATTTCTACTCTCATGGAGGCCAATGCCTTCTTGGTATGATGAAACAAGACTATTGAAGGGGCAGTTTGTTTTCAAAAAGTACGCCCAAGAGATGATGACGCTGTTAGGTGTTATGTCATTGCCTTACTGCTATGCGGCCTCGCCAGGAAACAGGGCCTTGTACCTATCCGAAAAGATGAGGCAATCAACCGGAAAACGATTGATTGAAACAGCCGCTTTCGTTATTAATGCATTAACTCCTGGCAGTCTGGAGCAAGGAAAGGATGGCCAAATTCATATCAATAAAACGAGGCTCATACACAGTATTGCTCGGTATCATCTTAAAGCAGTTTGGAATGATGAGTGGGGCGTGCCTATCAACCAAGAGGATATGGCAGGAACAAATTTGGCTTTCTCCTATATTATTTTGGTGGGCATGCAACAGTCTGGTTACCGAATTTCACATGAAGAAAAGTACGACTTTCTTTTCACATGGCGATACATCGGCTACCAATTGAACATCGATGAAAAACTACTTCCGGCTTCGTTTGCTGAAGCTCAACTATTAACCCAAATCATCAAAGAAAGAAACTTCCGAAAAACAAATGAAGGCGTGGAACTCACCACCGAACTCATGAATTATTTCAGGGAAATTCTACCCAAACATCAAGCAGATGTAATCGAAGCACAAATAAGGTACTATCTCGGAAAGGAAATAGCATCCTATAACGGTTTGGAATCAGAACCCTTGAAAGACCTTATACTTTCAGGAATAAACAAGATCATCTTCATCAAAAACAAATTCACAACACCTTCCCATAGTTATGAGAAGATGACGGCCGATCATGTGCGTCTTCGGAAAAAATTTATTGGTTAAGTCCTTCTTTAGTTACTTTTAGAGGTTTTTCATAGCCGAAGAGTTCGTCTAGCGTGAGCTCTTTTACCTCACCATATTTCTGCAACTCTTTTAGGTTCAACTTCGACTTATCACCAACCAACACCACGTTGAATTTTCTGCCCTTGATATAATCCCGTTGGAACATGGCAACGTCTTCAATCGTCATATTTTGAATTTGTTCATAAACATCTTTGCGAACGTCATGGTCAAGACCCTGCGCCTTTGCATTTTCATAATTAAAGAGAATACTCGTTTTGGTTATGCGTTCACTTTCCAACTGATTCATAAGTGAGTTGCGTGCCACTTCAAAACCGCCTTCACTTCTCGGAAAATTCTGAATCAAATCAGTCATTGCTTTCATTGACTCAGCTTGTTTATCCGCTTGTGTGCCTATGTAGCCAAAGAAGCGATCATTCTCACCTTTTTTCTGCCCAATACCGTATGAAGCAAACGCTGCATAGGCAAGGCCTTGAGCCTCTCTTAACTCCTGAAATACTGGAGAGCTCATACTGCCACCGAAATATTCATTAAACATTCTTGCTTCTGGAATACGTTTCGGATCAAACTCATCAGCCTTCGACAAAAAGATGATCTCCGCTTGAACCATATCGTAGTTCGCCCAATAGACCGTAGGTTTGTCCATATTCTGAATCTTGTAATCAACTGCTTGTGGAACTGGCAACAGCTGATCGGGCAATGTATGGAAAGAATTTAGCGAGGCAATTAAATCGCTCTCCGATTTTGGGCCATAGTACAATACGCGGTGCTGCGTTTTTGTGAAGCCCTTTATTAACTCAATCAATTCCGCTGCCTTTAAAGATCGTAGCTCTTTGTTAGCCAATACATTTGTGAAGGGCGACTTTGCACCGTACAAACCATAATTCATAAGGCCATCCCAAAGTATAGCACTCTTATCCTTCTTAACATCATCGCGTTGTTTAAAAGTACCATCTATCATTTTAGTCAACGCCTCATCATCTGCTTTTGGATCTCCCAGTAATTTTTCAAAAAGCTGGATGGCCTTATCCATATTTTCATTCAGGCCATTGAGGTACACATACGTTTTGTCTTCAGCCGCGAAAACACCAAAATTGCATCCGATTTTATAAAATTCCTTTTTGACATCTTCGGCTGACATCTCGCTCGTGCCAATGTATTGCAAGTACTCTACTGCCGATTTTATCTTCGCGTTATTGTTGGTCCCCACATCCGCCAAATAATACAGCGTAAATAATTCATTCTCTGAATTTTTAGTGTACAATACATCAAGCTCTTTATTCATTTTTAGTTTTTGAATATCCTTATCATAATCCAAAAACTTAGGCTGTATCTTTTCTACTTTATTAGCCAATACCTTCTCGTGGAAAGCAGACTTGGCCTCTTTATTTAGGGATACTTTTGTGATAGATGGCTTGGTGACTTTTTTAGCATTGGCATCTTTGCCGTTGCGTTTATACACGGCAATGTAGTTGTCTTTGTAATGATCATTTGCAAACTTAACGATATCCTCTTTCGTGTATCTTTTAAGATCATCTGTTCTTGAAATATAGTCTTTCCAAGGAATACTGTTTGTAAAAGCCATTACCTCGTCATTCGCACGCGACCAATTGTATTGTGATTGTTGAATGGCGTTCTTCTTCAAATCATTGATGGTAGCCTCTATTAACCAATCGTCAAACTGCCCTTTTTTTACCAATTCAATTTGGTCAAGCAACAATTTTTTTACGTCATCAAGTGTTTGCCCTTCCCTCGGTTTTGCAGAAAAAGTGTGTAACGAAAAATCATTTAACGCATCTACATAACTGCTTGGCTCCAAAACTTTCTGTTGTTGCTTTAGATTTAAATCGATGAGCCCGGCTTGTGAATTTGACAGAATCATGTCTGTTAGTCTAAGCAACTTCGCTTCATCTGAACTAGTACCCTTAAAGCGGAAGGCTAAGTTTAACCACTCGGCATCCGGCCCATATACATCTACCTGCCGTGGCTTAGTAATTTCGTCCTCCGCAACTGGTTCCCAATTTTTCAGTTCACTGTTAGGCTCCCAGCTTCCAAAACTTTTATCAATCAATGCAATTGTTTTGTCAAAATCCAAATCACCACTTAAACAGATTGCTACGTTATTGGGTCTATAATATTTGTAGAAGTATTTTTTTATTTCAGTAATGGATGGATTCTTCAAATGATCAATGGTGCCAATGACAGTCTGCGTGCCATAAGGATGTTTAGTGAAAGCACTAGCATACATCGCTTCATAGGTTTTCCAATAATCATTGTCTAAACTTCTATTTTTCTCTTCATATACAGCTTCCAGCTCGGTGTGAAATAAACGAGCCACCACCGTGCGAAAACGGTTCGATTCAATCGTTAGCCAGTTTTCAACTTGGTTGGCGGGAATGTCATTAACATAAACAGTTCTATCTTCTGTCGTGTAGGCATTAGTACCCTTTGCTCCTATCTCCGAAACCATCTTATCATATTCATTCGCGATTGCCAGCTTTGAAGCTTCATTTGAAACCTGATCTATCAATTTATAATAATTCGTTCTCGCCACAGAGTCTGTCAACGTGCGATAGTGTTCAAACATGTGTTCGATGCTATCCATGAAAACTTTTTCCTTCTCCCAATTTTGGGTGCCAAAATCGCTCGTACCTTTAAAAACGATGTGCTCCAGGTAATGCGCTAGTCCCGTTGCGTTGGCCGGATCAAATTTTCCGCCCGCCTTCACAGCTATCGATGTCATAATCCGAGGTTCAGCCTGGTATTGGCTCAAATATACTTTTAGCCCATTTTTTAACGTGTAAATCCTTACGTTCAGCGGATCGTTGGTAACGTATTCATAGGCATAGCCGCCACTTTCTGCATTTTTTGTTTCGTACTTTTCTGGCCTGCTACAACCAACAAAAACAAGTAGTAAAACGGATAGGGAGTAAAAACTTTTCTTCATCATCATAATAGTTGCTGTTTTTAATCGAATTGTGTCTCTTATTTATATCTTTTGCCTTTTTTAATAACAATATCTACGCGTTGAAGAAGGTTGATATGCCTCAACAGGTCGCCTTTCACCGCGACAATATCGGCAAATTTCCCCTCAGTTATAGTTCCAAAATCCTTATCTACCCCCATCGCGACTGACGGCCAATAAGTAGCAGCCCTAATGGTATACATGGGATCGAACCCCAACTTGTTTACCCAAACATCCAATTCATTCCAGGTACTTTGACTGTGAAACTTCATGGGTATTCCGCTATCGGTGCCAACCAACAATACGACACCGGCTTCTTTTAGTTGCTTTACTTTCCTTTCTAATGTTGGTTTTCTTATCGGGTTCAATTGGAAATAACTCAATTGGCCGGGTTTTGAAATCGATTTTTTAATGTCTTGGATGATTGAATCTGGTAAATCAAGATGCCACGAGTTGTTGTCGAGATGCTCCGGATTATCCCTTACGGATTCAAAATTGTACAGCCCTTCCACCGTGGGAGTCCAAAAAAGCGGGCCTAAATTCATCTTAGCCGTGCGCTCTTTAATCATAGCCATAATATCATCAGGATATTCAGGCGCGGCAGCCAACCCGGTATGCTCAAAGCAATCAACTCCAGCTTTAAGACCCCTTCGAATTTCCTCGGGCCTGTGCGAATGCCCAACTACTTTCAATTTATTTTTATGGGCTTCGTCTACCACCGCTTGAACTTCTTCTTGCGTCATTTCATCCTGATCAATTAATTTTATCACATTAACTCCCGCTTTTACTAATTGTTGTATTTTGCTTTTCGCATCTGCAACGCCATTTACACCCCACCGAAATGCCTCGGTGCCTGGATACGGAGCATGCTGAATAAAGGGCCCAGCCATATACATGGTTGGGCCTGGCAATTCACCCTTATTGATCCTATCCCGTACCGAAATACTTGCTTCTAGCGGCCCGCCAAGATCCCGCGCACTTGTTATTCCAGCCATTAACAACTGGTGTGCCGAGGCAGGCATAATAATATCCTTCGCTGATTTCAGGTATTTCTTATCCCAATGCAGATAATCACTATGCCCGTTTATGTATAAGTGAACATGCATATCCCAGAGGCCGGGTATAATGGTCATGCCTTCTGTGCTAATGATTTCGGCAGCTGCGGGTATTACCACTTGGCCTTGCTGACCCACCGTTTTAATTCTTTCGCTATCAATGACGATAACCGAATTCAAAATCGGTTTTCCTCCAAACCCATCGATCAAAGTACCCCCAACCAACGCCTTCAACTGGGCATTAGATTGAAAGGCGTATAAAAATAACAGCAGCAGTAAGGTTCTTATCATTCTGAGTTTCTAATTTGTGATTAAAATTAAGATGAAATACGAAAAAGTGTAAAAAAATGATGGAAATAAAACAGCTAGTTGAGTTCTATTCGCAAAATGGAACAGTGATATCTATTTCCGTGAGACCAGACAGGGTAAAACCAGCAAGCTTGCTAACCGAAGTAGAGGCGATAGTAAACAAAGGACTGAATGGCGACCGGAGCAAAGGCGGAAATCGGCAGGTTACTTTTATCCAGCACGAACATATCTTGGCAATAGCCTCTTATCTGGGAAAACAACTGCTTGACTTCACACTTACAAGGCGCAACATTTTAATTTCAGGAATCAACTTACTTGCTTTAAAGGGCAACCGGTTTGCCATCGGGGAGGCCGTCTTTGAATATTCTGGCGAATGCCATCCGTGTTCGCGAATGGAAGAAGCACTTGGCACTGGAGGTTACAATGCTATGCGTGGCCATGGTGGGATTACAGCAAAAGTCATCAAAAGCGGAATCTTAAAACAAAATGATGCAGTGGTGGTTTTGAAGTAGACGTAAGTATTTAGACATAAGACGTAAGTATCAAGACGTAAGACCTAACTAGTTAGCGAAGGCAAAAAGTATCCACTAACATTTAACCTAAGTATGTTAAAAATAGCATGGAATGAATCGTACGTTCTGCCTTTGCCTCCAAACCACCGGTTTCCGATGAGCAAGTATGAAGTGCTTCCGCAACAATTGCTACACGAGGGAACAATCAACAATGAAAACATCTTTAACCCAACGCCTTTGGCAGAAAAATGGATTACACTTACTCATGACACCCGTTATTGGCAAAAACTTAACTCGTTATTGTTAACGCCTCAAGAAATCCGAAGAACAGGCTTTCCGCTGACGCGTGAGTTAGTCGATCGCGAGATAACCATTGCGAACGGAACGATAGAATGTGCGTTGTTTGCGATGACCCATCGAATTGCCATGAATATTGCCGGGGGAACTCACCACGCATTTACAAATAAGGGAGAAGGCTTCTGTTTGTTAAATGATATTGCGATTGCCGCGAACTACCTACTTCATGAAAAACTAGCAAAACAAATTCTGGTGGTTGATTTAGATGTTCATCAAGGCAATGGTACAGCTCAAGTTTTCAAGAACGACCCTCGCGTTTTTACATTTTCAATGCACGGAGCTAACAACTATCCTTTAGTCAAAGAAGAATCAGATTTAGATATTGGTCTACCCGATTTTACCAACGACCTCGCTTACCTAAAAGCGTTAGATGCTCATTTGAAAAATCTGATTGATCAGGTTGAGCCCGATTTTATTTTTTATCAATCAGGAGTAGACATATTAACTACTGATAAGCTGGGAAGGCTTTCCGTAACACGAGACGGATGCAAACAGCCTGATCGAACCGTACTTACCATTGCCAAACAAAACAACATCCCGTTAGTTGCCAGCATGGGGGGCGGCTATTCACCCGACTTTAAAGATATTATTGAAGCCCACGCGAATACCTTTCGATTAGCACAAGAAATCTATTTTTGATGCTTATAAGTAATAACGCTAACGTTGCACTGATTCGAATGAGTTTAACTATCTTTAAACCGAATTTCTAGGGTTACATTTTTTATACTATTCCTTTTTATGAAGATAACTCCTCTCGAGATCCGACAAAAACAATTTGAGCGCACCCTGCGCGGTTATGACAAAGAAGAAGTAAGTGCTTTTCTTTCGTCTCTCTCTCAAGAATGGGAGCGCACCCAAGACGAAGGTAAAGAAATGCGTTTTAAGCTCGAAGCCGCAGAACGTGAAGTCTTAAAACTACGAGAGGTAGAAAATTCTCTTTACAGAACCCTCAAGACTGCCGAAGAAACGGGGTCTAGCATGATTGATCAGGCCAACAGAGCTGCGGAACTCCACATGCGGGAGACAAATATGAAAGCAGAAGCCTTAATAAACGAGGCGAAAGCAAAAGCCAAAAACTCCATTGAAGAAGCAGAGGCGATAGCCAGGCAGATGCTGGAAGAAATGGAAGATAGATTGAAAGAGCTAGTTCAAACCTATCGCAACTTTGAGTCACATCGGGATAATTTACTTTCCGATATGAAGCGATTGGCAAACGATACGATGGACAGGGTAGAACGAGCTAAAACTGTTACACGCGACTTCGATCCAGACATGCACTTAGCAAACGCAAAAAAACAAATCAAAAAAGTTTTGTATCCTAATAATGATTTCGAACGAACCGATCAGAAAATGGGTAGTCTTGAACCTGTTATTGTTGAAGTCCAAGAGACCGAATTGGTGGAGGTTTTTGTGGAGGAGAAGAAAGTGCAAAGATCGTTTTTCGATGAGATCGATTAACCAGTAGCATTCTCAATATTCAAATTGTAATTCAGCGCACTAAAATACCCACAGCAAAAAGAAGTCAAATGCAGGGAAAGGTCTCTCTCGAAGGATTGGAGTTTCACGCCTATCATGGTGTTTATCCGCATGAGCGATCCTCGGGCAATAAATTTGAGGTAGATATTCTAGTGGATACAACCTTCGATGCATCTGCCTTTCGCGATGAGTTGACTGGCACGTTAAATTATGAAGAATTATATTTAGTGGTAAAGGCCGTAATGGAGAAACCTTCCAAACTGCTTGAAACAGTAGCCAATCAAATTGCGCTCGACACACTTGCAACATTTAAAGAGGCGATTGCCGTTGAAGTCAAGATTTCAAAATTCAATCCTCCCATTGGCGGGGTTTGCAGAAAAGCAAGCGTAGTGGTATTGACAAACCGAAGTTAGCTATCCTGTTTTTCTTTATCCAAAAACAAAAAACCGCTTGCATCCGCGCCTTCATAAAAATCTACTTCTTTCCCTATTAAAAATAGCACGTGTTTTTTATCAACCAATACATCAAGGGTGCCTTGCTTGTAAACTAAGTCGGTTTCCCTTTGCTTATCGAAACCAATAATTAGTTGCGCGCCACCACATCCACCGCCACCCTTTGCCCCAAGTCGTAAATAGTAATTTTCGGGAATATTCTTCGTTTTCATGATATGGATAATTTCGTCCATCGCCCGCAAAGAAAGTGTTGTAGGTAGCAAAAGATCAGTCATTTAAATGTGCAGTGTGTACTGGTTAAAATTACGTAAATTTCGAACATATTTTTAAAGAATAAGATTCATGAACACATTACTGGAATTGATAAAAATACTGGTGCCGGCCTCGGTAGTTCTATACGCGGTGTACCTGATGGTTCGCACCTTTATCGGCAAAGAGATAGAGTTGAAGAAAATCGAGGTGCGGGGAAGAAGCATCGAAACGGTTTTGCCTATACGCCTGCAAGCGTATGAACGCATTACTCTCTTTTTGGAGCGAATTGCCCCGCAGGCGTTGATTTTTCGTTTATCAAACCCTACCTACTCCGCGCAAGAATTTCATCGCATTTTACTGGACGAAATCAGAAACGAATACAACCATAATGTATCGCAGCAGGTATACATGAGCGAGTATGTTTGGAACATGGTGAAGAATGCGAAAGAAGAGTTGACAGCATCCATTAATGAAGTAGCAGGTGCGATGAATTCCGATTCAAAGGCGATTGATTTATCGCGGCAACTTCTTCAACACATTCTCGACAAAAAAGAAGACGCTGTCGCGCTTGCGTTAAGCGAACTTAAAAAAGAAATTCAACAAACTTTCTAATGGCAACTGCACTCATCGTTGGATCAACGGGGTTGATCGGTAATCAATTGGTTGAACTATTATTGGATGACGATCGATACACCCAAGTGACTGCAATTGCCAGAACTTCATTGCCCTTTTCACATCCCAAGCTAAAGTTGATAATTGCCGATTTTGATTCTATTGAAAGTCAAAAAGAAAAGTTAGTGGCTGATGATATATTTTGTTGTCTAGGTACTACCATCAAAAGCGCAAAATCAAAAGAAGCATTTCGCAAAATCGATTTTGATTACCCTTTACTAATAGCGAAGTTAACTAAGGCCTTGGGTGCAAAACAGTTTTTACTGGTCTCAGCACTAGGCGCTAATAAAGCGTCTTCTGTTTTTTACAATAAGGTAAAGGGTGAAATCGAGGAAGCGATTTCATCCCTCGGTTTTGAAAGCTGCCATGTTTTCAGACCTTCATTGTTGCTCGGCCCAAGAATTGAAAAAAGAGAGGGAGAGCAATCGATGCAAAAAATTTTTAGTGCCGTTGGTTTTTTGATACCAAAAAAATACAAAGCCATTGAATCTATTAAAGTGGCTAGTGGTATGCTGGCGATTGCAAAGAAAAACGTGTCAGGAAATTTCATACACGAATCAAACAGCCTACAGGCGTATTGACATGATTGCTGTTATCCAACGTGTCACCCGTGCATCAGTGGAGATCGAAAGCAAAATCAACGCAGAAATTAAATCGGGGCTGCTGGTTTTAGTGGGGGTAGAAGAAGCTGATACAAATGAGGATCTCAAATGGCTCGCACAAAAGATTGTAAACCTGCGCATCTTTAATGATGAACAAGGTGTGATGAACATCAGCGTGAAAGATAGCGGGGGTGATATTATTGTGGTAAGTCAGTTTACCTTACACGCCAGTACGAAGAAGGGCAATAGACCATCGTATATAAAAGCAGCGAAGGGCGATATTGCCATTCCATTATATGAGCAATTTGTGCAAGAAGTCGAAACACAATTGGGTACATCCATTCAAACTGGCCAGTTTGGTGCGGATATGAAAGTAGCCCTTGTAAATGACGGCCCTGTAACCATTATCATTGACACCAAAGACAAAAAATAGCTATACAATAGCCAAGACAATAAAGAACATATTGAGTAAGAGGTAAACAGCAATAATTGAGCGAGACCCTATGTAATTCACTTTGGCACAGGCTTCTTTCTTACCAGCATCATGAAGTCGCAGCGAAATAGCCGAAAGCAATAAATAGAAAAAATCCCCAAGAAGGTAATCATGTGAAGCGTGTCGACTAGCGTGAAAGAAGATGATTCAGGCAGCATGGAATCTATAATATACTTATTACCTACTGCTGCAAACAGCCCGCCTACGGGAAGGCCAAAACGGGGCTCCAATTCCTCGGGTTTTGGTGCAAAACTGATCAGTGAGATAAGGAAAGCAATGTACATACCGCTGAAGAGCTTCATGAATAGACCGAAGGCCTCTCGCTCCAAGTCCAGCTCAATTACAAAGGTGGCAAACTCTGAAAATTGTTTTTTTACCCGAGTATCTCCGAAAGATGTTTCATATCCATTGTTTCCAGTGCTTACTTTGAAATTCGAAATCTTCCAACCGTCTACGCCAAGATCTTTCGCATAGGTACTGCCCAATTTATCGGGTTTGAAGAAGAGTGTCTTATTATCATAGATTGAATTTTCAATTTGAATATATGCATGTTGTTTATCGAAAGGGAAGTTATGCACTTTCCAATTTTCCTTCATAGTGCATTTCATTTTCAACATCACCCAAGGTTTGCCGTTGATACTGTCTGCTATTTCTTCTGGTTTATCAATCGTTTTGGCGTTGGGGATGTCAAGCTGTTGCTTGAAATCAAAATTTGGATTAGAGTACTGCAGCCAAAGCCAGAAGCGAGCCGTGTACTCATTGTCATGGAAATCAATATCGTGCAAACTAATTAGGTATGCGCCAATTCTCACAGTATCGGGCTGGGCATTTAAAGGCTGCTTGGCAAACAAAAAGAGTACAAGCACGAGTAATCCTGTTCTCATATTGCTTCTAAGATATGAACCAAACTTATCAAAACAGTACACAATTATTAAGTGACTTTTGTCTAATTTCGCCTCTCCATTTTCAACATTCAAATCTACGTAATTATGTATATAGGCTTAACACATCTTCATTCTAGTTTCCGCTACATTGTTCTGATTTTGTTGCTGGCGGTTGTTTTAAAGTCGCTTTTAGGATGGCTTAACAAGTCAAAGTTCGAGTCGATCGATAATAAGTTATCGTTATGGCTTCTCATTGCCACTCATCTGCAATTGGTAGGCGGTTTACTTCTTTATTTTGTCAGCCCTTTTGTACAATTTAATTCCCCCACCATGAAAGACGCTAGCATAAGATATTGGACAGTCGAGCATTTTACCATGATGATCCTGGCCATTATTCTAATTACAATTGCTCGCATTAGTCATAAAAAATTGACTTCGGATGAGGCTAAGCATCGAAGACTTTTTGTGTTGAATGCAGTAGCGCTAGCAATTATTGTTGCAGCAATTTTGGCGAGTGGTCGAGGTTTAATTATTCCTGTAAGGAGCTGAGAAATCAGGAGGTGACTCGCAAGGAAGTGCCCGTAAGGGTTGTTTTATACTGAGTAAGTGCTTTAGTGGCTGGTCCGTTTACCACCGCGCCTGAAGTACTGAAGACAGCCCCATGATTTGGGCATCGGAAATTGGTGTTTGAGCTTTGAAATTGGATGGTGGTGCCTTCATGAGTGCATGCCGCGGAGACGGCAATGAAAGAACCAGAAAGCGTTCGGGCAACAATTACTCCACTCTTATTTAAAGAGCCCCCGTTAGTTGCAAGAGCTCCCGTGGAAACATCCAGTGTAAAATCAACATTGGTAGGCGCTGGGCTCACATCGCTGCCTGAGCAACCACTCATGCAAGAACTAATTAACATCCAACCCGCGCTACCTCCCGCTAATCGAATAAACTCTTTACGATCCATAGTAAATAATTGATAATTGAAATTTGTTTCCTCAACTTTAGCCATCACGAAGTTAAACTTTAAATAGTTTGTATGAAAAGAAAATTATTTTCCGTTTCCTCACTCTTATTTATCATCGTAAATGCCTGGGCTCAGCAGTTCAGTGCTCGGTATGAACTTGTAAAAATGGGCAAGGAAGTGAATTCAAACGGTTATCATGAAGTGGCACCAGTAATTTCGGCAGACGGTAAAAAGTTGTATTTCTTCGTTAGCAACCACCCCGAAAACACCTATGGAAGGGAAAATAGTCAAGATATATGGGTTTCTGCCATTAGTGAGAAAGGCGCATGGAGCCAGGCCACCCGGCTTACGTCACCACTAAATGAAAGTCGTTTCAATCAAGTGTTTACAGCGTTGCCTGACGGATCATTGTTTGTGCGCGGTGGCAGAGCAAAAAATTCAAAGGGTTTTTCGATTGTAAAGCCGGGTGGCGCCTGGAAGGAACTTCGCATTAAGGAATACGAAGAAATGGACAAGGGAACTTTTAATGGGGCAACTATTTCTAACGATGAAAAGCACGCGATCCTGTATTTTGCGGAACAAAAAGGAAGCAACAGAAGCGATCTTTACGTGACAAATGAGTTGGCAGACGGAACTTGGTCTAAACCTTTAAAAATATCAGCAAGCACTGTTTCTGACGAATACGGTCCGTTTATTGGCCCCGATCAGAACACCTTATTTTTCGCAAGCGATCGGATTGTTCCAGGAAGAGTGGGTGGTACTGATATTTACAAAGTTACCAGGCTAGACGATTCTTGGCTAAAATGGTCAGAGGCTAAAAACTTAGGCAAGGCTATCAATACTACGGGCGGAGACGCCTATTTTTCGCTCGATTCAAAAGGAAATGTATTTACCGCGAGAGCAAGCAATCGAGTGGACGGAGGAAACTTTGATATTTTCGTGTTAAAGCCAAGAAATATCAGAATCAATTTAAGTGGAATAGTTTATAATGCAAAAACAAAATTACCAATTAGCGCTGCGATTGAACTTAGTTTGAAGAATCAAACCCCCATCCATTTAACTGCTCACACAGACGGAAAATTTGACACTCCTATTCCTGAAGTAAATTCCTTTTCTATCCATGCATCCGCTCAAGGTTTTTTAACAGCCGATATGGATATGAGAATTCCAAAGTTGAACAACGATACTACACTTCATGTGGTTGTTAATTTGACACCCATCGCAAAAAGAATATTTTTAACAGGGACAGTTACCGACAAAAAAACGCTACAACCAATAGATGCAAAATTGAATTTGACGAGCAAATTAGCAAGAGCACAAAGTGTAAACACAGAAGGCGGAAAATACTCGACCGAAATTAGTACGCTTGGAATGTACACCTTAACGGCATCCGCTGAAGGGTATCTCAATTTGATCGATAGCGTCAATATTGAAAATGAAAATATCGAATTGGTAACTAAAGACATTGCTCTTTCGCCTATCGAAATTGGTGCAACTGTTCGGTTAAAAAACATCTACTTTGACTACGATAAAACTACGCTGAAATCAGCGTCTTTTCTTGAACTAAACAAGGTGGTGGATTTATTGCTACAAAATCCTTCGCTCGAAATAGAGATTGAAGGACACACGGACAGCCAAGGATCTGACCAATACAATAAAGACCTATCGCAAGGGAGGGCGCAATCTGTAGTGGATTATATCGCGAGCCAACGCATTTCAAAACAGCGTTTGGCTGCGAGGGGTTTTGGGGAATCGAAACCCATTGATACCAATGAAACAGAGGCAGGCAAAGCCAACAACAGACGGGTTGAATTTACGATTATCAAGAAATAATTTATTGCTAGCCAACCGACACCTGAAAGAGTTCATCTGGTTGGAAATGCTTAAGCGCCAATAACTGAAACTTTGCGGGAGTAATACTTTCCAAACTATCTATTAGCCGTTGGTAATAGTCGCTACCTAACGAATTAAGCTCTATGTTTTTGATTTTTTCGGCCACCGAAAACGGATTTGCAAGCTCATTTTGTAAACTGCCAATGAAATGATTTCTAGCCAACGTCAACTCATCGCCATTTACCATTTCAGTTTGCAGCCGATTGATTTCGTTTTTTATTTCTGTTAACGCTACCGAGAGGTTCGCCTTATTTACATCTGCTTCAACTACAAACATGCTATCTTTCTGAAAAGTAAAAACGGCTGAATGAATGCCATACGTTAATCCTTTCTCTTCCCTGATATTTTTCATCAGGCGCGAGCCAAAAAATCCGCCCAACAAATGATTTACTAGCAAAACACCGAAATAGTCATCGTGAGATTTCATGATGCTTTTTTTGCCCAACCGGATCGAAGATTGAATACTTTCCTTTTCAATATGCTGTTGAGAAGCAGGAAAAGTCGATGCCTCAACTAAACACTTGGCATCAGGTTTCAGAAAAAGACTTTTAAACGCACCTGAAATGAAATCTACTTCCTTAGTGTTCAATTCACCACAAACAAAAATGCTTTTTATTCTAAATTGAGATTGATAAAAAGCAAGAAAATCTGCGATCACCAGCGACTCGACATCTTCCGCTTGAATGGAAGCTCCATATGGATGCTTTTCTCCAAAAATCGTTTTTCGGATCAGCTTGGAAGCGACTACACTGGTTTTTTCATTACTTACTTTTAAGTTTTGAAGAAAAATACTTTTCATAATGCTCCATTCCTTTTCAGGGAAGGCAGGCATTAAAAGTATCTCTTGCAGCAACGGCAGCAGTACTGACAGGTGATCTTTTATGGTAATCAGCGAAATAGATACAAAATCATAGCCGGCATTGATCTCAAGATGAGCGCCATAATAATCAAAAAGGGATGCGATTTCAGTTGACGTTTTCTTTGTGGTTCCTTTTTCGAGCAGTGCCGCTGTGAAGCTTGAAAGTCCAACTTTATTTTCGTACCACTTACCGGCTTCCAACACCAGTTCAATTTTGCAAACGCTTTGCTTAACGCCACCAATCAAAAAAAGATCTAAACCTTGATGTAAATGAATGATGGTTGGCTTAGGAAGCTCTAATGAAACTGCCTTTACGAAGGGAGGTGCGATGTGCCGTTGGAGCATGGAGTGTTAATCTTTTACCGCATCGTCATCCCTCGATTCCTTGGTAGGAACCGAAAGCATTAGCGAAAAGCGGATGGTTTCAGCAAGCGCATTATTTTGTTGGTTAAGAGGTACCATATACGCTGCATCTAATCCGAATTTTTCAAAGCGAAAACCAACACCTGTAGTGAGGTAATTTCGGTTGCCTTTACTTGGCGATTCGTAAAAATAACCTACTCTTCCAGAGAAAATTTGTTTATACCAATACTCCAACCCAACAGAAGTTGATATTTCCTGAAACTCTTCTTTAGTGCCACCGCGAGCATCCGAGAACGATTCAAAAACGCCCGTTAACAAAGGCTGAGATTTACTTCCCGGATAGGGGCTAGGAACTAATAGCTTGTTGAAATCCAACACAAAAGTTAAACTGTTGAATGGATCTAGTTCCTTTTTCAATGCCCCGCCTATTCTTAGATTTCCTGGCAAAAAGTCTTTGTTGTTTGCATCGGTATAAGAAATTTTCGTTCCTATGTTGGATATGGAAGCTCCCAATGAAAGTGTAGCATTTGACTTAACAAATGGCTTCGTATAATAAACGCCTAAATCAACTGCCACTGAACTGCCCGGTCTTGCATCGGGAACACCTGCTCCCGTAAGGTTTGAAAAAATATAACGTATTGAACCTCCTATTGAAAAATTTTCGGTAAGCAATTGAGAGTAGGTGGCATCAAAAGAATAATCCCTCGGGTTAAAGCTTCCATTGGGTTGATTGGTGCCTGTGCGGAAATCAATTCTCCCTAAATCGAAATACTTTAAAGAAAGAGCTACTGTCTGTTTTCTGGAGATCTTATAAAAACCAGTCAGATACACTAGTTTCATATCGTTTATAATTTTGGCAAGCCAAGGTGTATAAGAAAGTGAAGCACCATACCCCTTATCAATGAATGCAAATTTGGCGGCATTCCAATAAGCAGAATTTATGTCGGGTGAAGTTGCCACTCCCGCATCACCTAGGGCGGCCGCGCGTGCATCTGGAGTAATACTCAAAAAGGGAACGGCAGTTGTAATTACTTTATTACTCTCATCTTGACCTACCAGCACTCCACCACCAGCTTGGGTAGCAAACGTATTGTTACTACCCTTGAATTGAGCAAAAGTTTGCATTGGCATTGGGCCAAGAACGGATACAAAAATCAAAATTAAATGAAGCTTCTTCATGCTCAGCTTAATAAAGGGGTCAAAGGTAATCAATTAAGAATAATTAGTCGGGTAGATTTTTCGTTTTTGGAACCGTCTAGCAAAGAACGAACAGAAAGGCGGGCTACGTATACTCCGCTCGATAATTTGTTTCCTGCGGGGCCGTTCCCATTCCATTCGTTCAATAGCACTCTGTATGAACTGCTTAAAATACTGAACTCTTTGGTATCTTGAAGTTGGCCATGTAGATCAAAGATTTGCAATGAAGCTTCTAAGTCTTCTCCCGGCCTGCTATGTACAAACTGAAAGGTGGCAACTTCACGATCTGAGTTAAACGGATTTGGATAATTATAAAACTGATCAATTACGATTCCAGTGCCATCAGTAACCACGAAGTCGATGGTAGCGGTCGATGTGTTGTTGTACGTGTCTGACGCACTCAACCGAATGGTGTGTTTGCCTTTTGATAGCCCTTCCAACGGGAAGGACAAAGTTCCTGCTTTGTAGGTATCTTTATCTGCGATGTAATAGTTATTCACCACATAAGTTGCTGTATCATCTAACACCGCTAGTAGATTTTTTCCTTCTCCTTTGCTGGAAATGTTAATGCCACTGATGTCACTCAGTTTCGCAACCAGGGTAGTGTTTGGACCGACCAAGCCACCGTTTACATAACTGGTATCGCCCATAAAAAGCACAATGGTTGGCGGCTTTGTATCAGCGACTAGGTTGGTCTCGCTTAAGCCCAACTTAATGGCGGTGGAAGAGCCACTGGCTTGAAGCCCCGTTGCCGTGCTGGCAAACAAACTAAGTTTAGCATTGCCTATTTTATTTTCAATGTTTTTAGGAACGATAAACTCCGCTTGAAAGTCACCATTGCGAACAGTTGCCTTACCTCTGAAAAGTGCGTTGTTTCTATCCGCGTAAGGAAACACGGGGTTTTCATCGCCAAGAGTGTTCAAAGTGGTTTCTTTATCGAGCAAATCAATTTCTATCGTGCCCGAAAAACCTGTGGCCTTTTGAGTGCCTGACCGAATCTCGCCCTTTAAAATTACTGTAGAAAGGGCACGGAGTGTGTCGGAATTATTTTTTGTTTTAGCAGATGAAACGATCGCTTGGTACTCTGGAAACGCCAGCTTCATGGAAGGATCGCCCAAAAGGGCAAAATTTCTATTCGAAACACCACTTACACTTTTGTTTTTCGTATCTTTAAAAACAGCGCCCAGTGTTCTGTATTTTCCATCTGTTTTGATGAAGAGTGATTCGTAAAATGCTTGGTTGAGAGAAAAGTTGGTACTTGAATAGACAGGCCGTGCCGAGGTCACCAACCCAATGCCTCCTCCTCTTTTTTCAAGTAAGATCTTCTCACCAGAAGAAATTAAGAACGGATTGTCATGCCTGCCAAACTCACACGTGGCTGTAACAAATAAAGGATAGCGAGAACTATTTTTCCAGCTCTTAATTGCCTCTTCATCGAGCACCCGCTCTTGCATCCAAACTTGCTCAGAGCCATGACCGGTATAGTTTAAAATGATGGCACCTTCTTTAACAGCCTTGTTTATGGCAGCCTTCGTATCTGGTGATATCTGTCCGCTTGGTCTTTCTATTTGCTTAAAGGCATCTAGATAAATTCTATTGGTGTTAAATTCTGAATACTTGCTGTTCACAGTCGAAGCTAATTGCTCGGCTTGCCCTTGGTGGATATTGAAGTCTCCATCATCGGCAACAAAAACAACTTGCTTTTGCCACGGGCCTGTTGTATTACTACCATCATATTCTATCAATTTATCGACTACGTTTTGCGCTTCCGCAAGTGACGTAACGGTAAGCCTACCCACACCAATATCCATCGTGTGTTCTTGCGCAGGATACTCCAACCATTCACCTTCATTTGGTTCCATAAATGTATAATAATCGTCAGATGAATACGTCTCCAATGGACTTAGCGAATTGACTGATTCATAGGTAGGAATAAAATTAGTGTTGGTTGAACCAAGATCTCGATAATCGTAGCTACATCGGCCAAACAATAAAACATTAGCAAGCCTTTTATTACTTCTATTGTAAACTCCTTTTATAAAATCGCGAATAGCCGTTACATCTTGTTTTCCGCCTGAGTATTCATTATAAATTTCACCTACTGTAACCACTTTGGTGGCGAGTTTATCATGCGCTACACGATGATCGGCCAAGCGCTGGGCTTCGGTCCTAAAGTTGGGGTGGGTGATAATGATAAAATCTAGATCGGTGAGCGCATGCAAATTTTGATTGACAACCGCGCCTTCAAAAGCGGGTGCATTCAATCCTTCATTTTTGAAAACAACGAACGTCTTTAAGCGTTGCGTATTGGTGGTAAACGTGGTTTTGTCAGACGAATTGATTGCATTTTGCAGAGAAGCGTTAAAAGAATCTGTTATATCCCAAACAAAACTTGCGGATGGAGTTGACGAAATATCAAACGTAGAGGTCACGTTTTGCATACTTTGGCTTGCTCTAAAAATAGTCTGACTTCCATAGAGTGCCAGCTTCCGCTTAAACGAAAAAAGAAAGTAATCCAAGTAGCCAAGAGAAGTGGCTGTAGAGGTTTTAACATATTGAAACTTAAAATCCTGATTAGTTCGGGTGGGTGCGCCTACCGCAGTTGAGTTAATTGAAATCGTGTCGGCAACTTTTCTTCCCTTAAGCCCATAAGAAGTATTGGGAACAGCCCCTACTACCTGTTCGCCTACTTGATTGTCATTTAAAAAAAGTTTGAAGGAAGCACCATCAAATGCTTTTGCCATTACGCTTGAAACGAGCTTTATCGGAGTATTCTCCACAATACCAGTAATGGCAAAGCGCACCGTAATTTCGGGATTAGCATCGAAGGCTTCGCCAAACCAATCGCGACCAGACGATTGACTATTAAACTTGTCTGTTTCATAGTAGCCAACATCATCAAACTGATTTACAACAGGCGCGAGGGTAGGCAAGTTTTCACTAGTTGCAAGTCGCTTGCCTTGGTCTTCGCCAACGGTTAGAAAGTAAAAATTCTTGTCAGAATACAAATTATTTTTATAGTTGAATACATTTCTTTTTGTGTCAAATAAAAGCTCGTCTGAACTAAGGCCATAGAATAGAATATAGTCTTCTCCATTAAATTTTCCATCCGCTTCTCCGGCAACAAAAATGGATAACTCCTGTAAATCATTTATCCTGGTCGCACTGTTAAGTTGAGGCAGCATGCCGTTGCTATTGCTAAAAAGTTTAATGTTTTTTGGGTCTATTTGATCGGGGTTAATTCCTGTGCTTTTCAGGAAATTATAATCTATCTTGTAAATGCCATTTTCTTTTACGGATAGCTTATACCACTTGCCGCTGCTGAGTACAGAATTTTGTGCACGGCCAGAAATGATAATCCCGGCTACAAAAGCAAAAACAACGAGCCTAAACTTCATACACTTTTTTGTTTCTTACTCGAAAACACGTCCAACAATAACGAAAAAAGAATATAGAATAGTATAATAAACGGTATGGAACTTTGTTTTAATAATACAAGAGTTAAAAACGAAACTCCGATAAATAGAAACCTCGCTTGATTTGACCTCCATGAAAAATTCTTAAACTTAAGTGCAATCAACTCAAAAGGAGATACTAGCAGGAATGAAAAAACAAGGGTAATAAGCACAAGAAAAGTAGGATTAGAGAGCCATTTATTTAAAGGCGCAGGCAAGAACACAAGCGATGTTATGAAAAGCGCATTGGCTGGCGTAGGCACTCCAATGAAAGAATCTGTTTGCCTGTCGTCTATATTAAATTTTGCCAGTCGCAAGGCAGAAAAAATGGCAATTAAAAAAGCGGCATATGCCACTGGCGGATCGACCACTGCGGAACCCAAAAGGGAATACATAACCATCGCTGGCAATACACCAAAACTCACCATATCGGCCAACGAATCAAGTTCCTTTCCGATGGGCGAAGGTACGTTCAACAACCGTGCGGCGAATCCATCAAGAAAATCGAACAAACAGGCCAGCCACACGCAGTAGGCGGCTGCTTCCAACTGGTAGCGGAGAGCGAATAGAATGCCGAAACAACCACATAACAAGTTGCCAGAGGTGAGTGCATTAGGTAGATGACGAAGCACTTTCATTAATAATCAGTTTTCAACGGCACAAAATGGATTCGACACTTTTTCGTTGCCAATGGTGGTCGGGCGGCCGTGGCCCGAATACACTGCCACATCGGCAGGCAATACAAAAAGCTTTTGGTGTATGCTCTCTATTAAGGTATTGAAATCTCCGCCTGGTAAATCGGTTCGCCCGATGCTGCCGCTGAATAAAACATCTCCCGAAAGGAGTATTTTTTCACTTGCGTGATAAAACCCAACATGGCCGGGTGCATGGCCAGGCAGAAAAATAACTTCCAAACTACTTGCCCCAAATTCTATTTTATCGCCTTCGGTAACAAAACCATCGGGCAATGCTTCACTGTAAAGCGGAAACCCATAATTAGGGGCATAGCTCTTTACCGCCTTCAGCACTGGCAAGTCTTTCTGGTGGATGAGAAACGGGACTTTGTATTTTTCCATTACATGATTATTACCCAATACGTGATCAATATGGCAATGCGTATTTAACAGGTATTTGATTGAAAGCCGGGAAGAGTCAATAAAGCTATCTAATTGCTGCATTTCTTCCTTAGAATAACAGCCCGGATCTATAATCACTGCTTCGTTGGTTTCATCAAAAACAACGTAGGTATTTTCTTGAAAGGCATTGAATGTAAACGACCTAATTTTAAGCATAATTTGTATTGTGTTCAAAGTTACAAGGTTTGAATAAATAATGGTTACTTGCTTTTTCATTGATTCGATAAAATTGACACCAATAGCAGAAACAGATTACCTCATTGTTGGCCAAGGCATCGCAGGCTCTTGCCTGGCCATTCAGCTTATTTGGCGAGGGAAAAAAGTGATGGTTTTCGACCAGCCTTCGTTGAATAAATCCTCTTCGGTGGCAGCCGGACTATTCAATCCAATCATTGGCAAAGTAATGACACTTGCGTGGAAAACAGAGTTGCTTTACCCTGCCTTGATGGAATTTTACCCCAAAGCAGAACAGTTTTTAGCATCCCAGTTTTTTTATCCAATTCCGCTTTATCGACCCTTTAACTCCATTTTTGAGCAAAACGAATGGATGGCACAAAGCGCTGACCCGTTTTTCCAGGAGTATATTGATGCTATCTTTCTTCGGTCAACCTATGGCGATGAAGTAAGCGATCCCTTTGGTGGTTTGCTACTAAAACGATGCGGCTATCTCGATGTGCCTGCATTTATCCAAGCTACCAAATGGCTATTGGAAAGTAGCGGAAGTTATAGGGCGGTAAAATTGGATACGAAGAGATTAAAAATAGTAAATGAAGGGTTTGAATTCGAGGATATTAGGTCGAATAAAATTGTCTTTTGCGGTGGATTGATGGATAAAGAGACCGATTTTTTCTCTTGGTTGCCTCTTCGTCCATTAAAAGGCGAAACACTCGACATTCAACTTGAATCGCCTTTGACGAGGATGTATAATAAGGGCGTCTATCTGGCACCTTCAAGTGCAAGTAACTTGCAATACAAAGTAGGTGCTACATACGATCCTAAGGATCTGTCAGAAGAAACTACGAACACCGCCAAGGAGGATTTAACCGGAAAGCTAGCCGATTTGTTGGTTCGTCCTTATAAACTGGTTTCACAAGAATGGGGCTTTCGCCCAAGCACAGCGGACAGAAAACCGTATTTGGGAGAGCACCCGCTCGTTAAAAATATGTTCGTAATGAATGGATTTGGCACCAAAGGAGTTAGCCTTGCCCCATATTTTTCAAATCAGCTAGCAGATTTTATGGAAGGAAACGGAGCCATCGATCCCGAAGCAACTATCGCCAGAATCAAACGGTTTAGTGCTTCTTAGAAGGCGCATCTTTACAAAAGGAATAAAAAAGTGAAAATGGAATTGAATAAACTCGCAATTAATCCGTTATCTTCGAAACTCTTGTATTACCATTAGACGCGAAGGATGCTCAGGATTGGAGGCTCATTATTAATCATCATTTTTTTTATTGCTTCGGCAAAAGGCCAAAAGGCGCAAGAGACTTTTGGGAAAAATCGAGTTCAGTATAAGCAGTTTGACTGGAAGTATGTAAGTTCCGAAAATTTTGATGTTTATTATTACGAGGAGAGAAAGAAAATAGCCACCGATGCCCTCCAATTTTTGGAGCTGGAGTTTGATCGTGTTACCGACCTAATTGGCTCAAGCCCATACCTTAAAACAAAGGTATTTTTATACAACTCAATAACTGACCTTCAACAAAGCAACGTGGGGTTGAATCACTCTAAATATAGTGTGAGCGGTGAAACAGAATTTATAAAACCCTATGTCGAAATTGCCCACCCCGGCAATCTAGGCCAATTTAAAGAAGAACTTATCTACAAGTTTTCTCACTTGATGCTTAACCAAATGATGTTTGGGGGCAGCTTGCGCGATATGTTTCAAAATGCAGTGCTGCTTAACCTGCCAGAATGGTTTATCGAAGGAGGATCAAACTATGTAGCAAAAGGTTGGAACTCCGAAATGGATGACTATGTAAGGCAGCTAGTAAAAAACAAAAAAACAAGTAAAGCATTAACGTTCACGGGCAAAGAAGGTGCACTGGTCGGTCAATCGATATGGAATTACATAGTAGAAAAGTATGGCAAAAGCAGTATTTCGAATATACTGAACTATACGCGCGTAATCAGGAATGAGGAGAAAAGCATTTGGGTGACCTTGGGAATAACTTTCAAACAGCTGATGATAGATTGGCGACAATATTATACTGGAATTGAAGAAAAAGTGGCACAGAGTTATTCAGCTCCAAAAGACTCAATAAAGTTTACACCCGACCACAGAGGAACAGTAGTTTTTACAACTGTTAAAATTAGCCCGGATGGAAATAAAATTGCTTATGCAGAAAACGACAGAGGTAGGTTTACCGTAAAGATCCAATCCCTTGAAAATGGAAAAGAGACAACCATATTACAAGGCGGCAACAAAGTATTTAAGCAAGATGTAGATTATACGGTGCCCCTGCTAGGGTGGGCTGACAATAATACACTGGGAGTTATTGGAATAAAATATGGTCAATATGTATTTTGGTTGTATGACCTCAACTCTAGAACCAAGTTGCCACGTACCTTAGACAGGTTCAGCAATATTAGAAGCTTTAACTTTTCAAGCAATGGGAAACTGGCGGTGTTAAGTGCCGATCAGCAGGGACAGAACGATTTGTTTTTAGTAAGTAGCAGAAGAGACAAGGTAAGGAGATTAACGAACGATATATTTGATGACCTAGATCCATCCTTTGTTGGAAAAACGAGCAGTGTAGTTTTTAGCTCTAACCGAACCAATGACACCATATTGAACAAAGCTCAAGGCTTTCAAAATATAAATGGAAACTACAATCTTTTTATGTATGATCTAGATTCGGCATCCAATATTGTGCAACGTGTAACCAATACATTAAGCAAAGATACCGCTCCGATGGCCGCAGATGAAAACAATTTTTATTACTTAAGTGACCAGCGCGGCATCACCAATTTATTTAAGTTTCACAGGCCTTCCGGTATTTATTCTCAGGTTACAAATTTCAACTCCAGCATTAAAAATTACGATCTCAATTTCGAGAAGAGTACACTATCATTTGTAATGAATAAGAATTTGAAGGAAGAAATTTTTATGGACAAAAATTTCAACCTTAATAGGCAAATTTTTACCCCACCCACAAGAAGGAAAGAATTGCAACAAGCTAAATTTGTTAGTGAAAAACGAAAAAAGGAAGCCTCCGCCAAAGGCATTTCTATTAAAGAACTTATTAATGCACGACTGAAAGAAAAAACAGATACTAGTTCTCAGCAAAATGTGTTGCCTGCTGCAAGCAAAGATTCGACCAAAACAAGCGCTATAAAAAACTCAATAAAAGAGCTGATTAATTCACGTTTAAAACAAAAGTCAGACTCCTCAATTAAAGTTAAATCTGACTCTTTGATAGCCATTGCCCAACCATCAAATAAAGAAATTAACACAGATAATTACTCGTTTGACGAAACTGTTGCCCCGAAGAAAAAAGACTCTATTGCAGTCAAGGCGCAGGAAAAGCCAATCAATACAGACGATTATGTGTTTTCAGACGAAACCTCAAAAAACAAAAAACCAACAGAGAATTTTTTAACACGCTACTTGAAAGCCAAAGAGGTAAACAAAGTCGCTGGTCCTTTTCCATACGAGCCAAAGGTATCCTACGAAAACTTGGTCACTAATCTGGTAGTTGATAATTTACGTGGGCTAAGCATAAGACTGGAAACTCAGATGAACGATATTACTGAAAATTTCAGATTCTTAGGTGGCGTTCAATCTGCCTTTGATTGGAAAAGTGGAGACCTTTACGGTGAAGTGCAATACCTTCCACATCGAATAGATTTCAGTGTTCGCTTCGATCGGAAAGTAATCTTTTGGGACGGAAACGAAAATCTTCAAAAATACAGCTGGCAAAAAATTGAGGCGGGTGCTTCCTTGCCATTATCGGTTCGAACAAGAATTAGCGTTAAGCCTTTTTTAGGCTATACCCGATATGTAGATCGCGGTTTGGAGACACCTCAATCTAGCACTTACCGATATGCTCCCAGCAAGCAACAATTTTATACAGGAGCGAAAGTTGAATTAGTCTATGATAACAGTTTGGTTACTGGTATGAATATCATTGAAGGAACGCGTGCTAAGCTTAACTTTATTAATTATCAAGGCTTAGGAAATAGCAGCGCTGGTTTCTCACAACTTTTTATGGATGTCCGCCATTACCAGAAAGTATATAAAGAAATCGTTTTTGCCGTACGCGGCTACGCTGGCACATTCTTCGGAAACTCCCCAAAGAAATACGTGTTGGGTGGTCTGGATAATTGGTTTGGAAATAGAACCAACACTGAAGGAAGTAAAAATCCCCTAGCACCAACTGGTACCGCTTTTAATGAGAATTTGATGTTTGTGGAGTTTGCGACAAGCCTCAGAGGTTTTGACTATGCAACGCTTTATGGAACCAGTGTAGCCTTTGCCAACGTTGAGTTGCGCGTACCCTTAATCCGCGCTTTGTCGAGAGGTGCCATTCCTTCTAACTTCTTCCGCAATTTGCAGTTTACCGCATTCTATGACATTGGTTCTAGTTGGACCGGCCCTGTGCCACTTACTTCAAATAACAGCGTGAGAGATAGGGAAGTGGTTCAGGCTCCTTTTCAAGTCAGCTTAAAAGAATATCAGAATCCGTGGCTGTATAGTTATGGAGCAGGTTTACGCACCATCATTTTTGGATACTACCTTAAGTTCGATGTAGCCTGGCCTACTGAAAATTATAAACTAAAAGACCCTCGTGCATATGTTACTCTGGGTTTTGATTTTTGAGGTAACCACGGTTCATTAACAAGGGCTTAAAAGAATTCCTTATCTTCGCCCGTCATCTAAAAAAAATTCATGATAAAATCAATGACCGGTTTTGGTCAGGCCACACTGAACACGGGCGAAGTAACCATCACCGTTGAAATAAAGAGCCTAAATTCAAAATTCCTTGACTTCAGCTTGCGTCTGCCAAAATTATTTTCAGAGAAAGAAATCGAGTTAAGAAACCTCATCGCTGAAAAACTAGAGCGCGGCAAAGTTTCATTATCAATTGACTACCTACAAACAGGCAAACAAGAAGTTAAGCAAATCTATAACCAAGAACTGTTTCTGGCTTACTTTACTCAGTTAAAGAAGTTGGCCGATGGCGTGAATGTTGCAAACGACAGTACGCTCTTTGCGATGGCACTTAATTCGCCCGATGTAATTAAAAACACAAATAAAGAAGACTTCGATCCTGCGGAGTGGGACAAAGTAAATAAATTGATAGCTAAAGCACTTGACGGTTTTGAACAATTTCGATTGGCCGAAGGTAAATCGCTAGAAGTTAAATTGGTGCAATACATCGAATCTATTCGCTCGTGCTTGCTGGCTGTGGAAGAATTGGATCCGAAACGAATTGATAAAATACGTGCACGCATAAAATCAAGTATTACGGATTTCTTTGGCAACGAAGGGTTTGATTCAAATAGACTGGAGCAAGAAATCATTTACTACATCGAAAAGCTTGATATTCATGAAGAGCGTGTCCGGCTTAAAACGCACTTAGATTACTTTTTACAAGGATTGCTGGGTTTACAATCGAATGGTAAAAAGCTGGGATTTCTTGCCCAAGAAATTGGAAGAGAGATTAATACAATTGGATCGAAAGCCAATGATGCCGAAATGCAAAAGTATGTGGTAACGATGAAAGAAGAGTTAGAAAAAATTAAGGAACAGCTCAATAATATTTTGTAAAGGGGTTGATAAAAAGGAAGCAAGTTTCTATTTAAACGGCCCGAACTTATGCTGCTTTTCCGTTAAGTTATCCGCATAAGGACCAAACGGATGATCTACTGGTTTGCTTTCTACCTTTGGCCAATCATGAGGGAAGTTATTGATCGGCCTTTCCAATGAAACAACGTATGCAGCTATGTCCCACGCTTCTTCGCTAGTTAATTGAGGTTCATAAAACGTGGCGCCTAAAGGCATATTGGCATACAGGTATTTCGCCAAGTTGCTGATGCGGTAAAGACCTGCCCCGACATTAAAACTATGCTCGCCCCACAGCGGTGGGTATAGATATTCTATGCCATCCATTCTTTTTAACCCTTCTCCATTTTTACCATGACAGGTGACGCACTTTTGTGCATAAAGTACTTGTCCTTTGGTAGCGTCTGCTGCCCTATCTAAGAAAGTAAGATCAATAAGCCCGGAGCCATTCGCCTTGTTTCCTTTCACCACGTCTTTCCCCAGCCAACTAATATAGGCTACCATCGCTCGCATTTCCCGCGAAAGCGAATCAATGGCAATACCATTCAGGCTCCGCTCGATGCAATCGTTCACTCGCTTTTCAATGCTTTCAATGCTTCCGGAACGCGCTCTGAATTTTGGGTAAGTGGCAGCTACCGATGCATAGTTGTTACCAAATGCTCTTGTGCCCGCATCTAAATGACAGTTTTGGCAGTTCATACCATTAGAGATTTGTTTCACACTTCCTTTAGGCCCTAAATATTTTGCAGTGTGCGCGATCAGATTTCTTCCATAACGTATCAACTCCCCTTGCTTTGTTTTTGGGATTAGCAAAGTATCTGGTGCTCGCCATAGACTATCTTTGATAGTAGCGGTTATCCGTTTTTTAACAAATAAATTCTCAATTGAATTTGGGTTGGAGAGTATAATCAAGCAACCAACAAATCCAAGTACAACAACCGCACTGAGAATTGATAACCAATGTGAAAATTTTAAAAGATCATGTTGATTCATAGTTGTTGGCTGATGAATTCAAACGCTCTAACCTCCATCCAATTTTCTTTTTTTCCAGCCAAAGTAAATCCAGTATGCCCGCCACGTTCAGGAGTTTCCAGAAATAAGTGGGAATGGTCTTTTGCTGTTTCTGTAGGAAAACACAACCGCGGAAGAAAGGGATCATTCAATGCGTTTACGAGCAGTGTCGGTGTAATAATGGTAGAAAGATAATTTGACGATGAAGCTCGTTGATAAAAATCATCAGCATTTTTAAACCCGTGCAAGGGTGCGGTATACCGATTATCAAACTCTTCAAATGTAGTTATGGCTTCATATCCGTTATGAGAGATAAAATCTGGGAACAATTCTGATTTAACTTTTATTTTCTTTCCAAGCTTTTTCAGAAAGCGATTGAGATAAAACTTTTTAGATGGCTTGTCTAGCTCTTTGGCGCTTGAACCTAAATGGCAAGGCACAGAAAAAACCACTCCTGCTTTGATCTCTTTTGGAAGTTCGCGTTGTTCACCAAGATATTTCAACGTCATGCTGCCGCCCATGCTAAAGCCCACCAACACGATTATTTCAAATTGCTTTTTTGCAATCACATGTGCTATAAGTTCAGCGAGATCTTCGGTAGCGCCATGATGATAAAATCGAGGCAAGCGATTCATCTCTCCGCTGCAACTTCGGCAATTCCATGCCAATGCATTCCACCCGCGTTGAAAAAAATACTTGGCCATGCCTTTACTGTAATGCCTATCGCTGTTGCCCTCTAGGCCATGAGCAATTATAATCAGCTTGTCACTTTTATTCCCTAGCCAATCTAGATCAATAAAATCGCCATCACTAAGCTCAAGTCGCTCACGATCATAAGTTACCCCTTCAATCTTACGGACCATACTTGGCACAATGGTTTCAAGGTGGCCATTGACCAAATACCAAGGTGCACGATAGGAAGATTTTGCAACTAAGGGCATGATCAGTTATTTAGCACGTCTTTAAACTCAGGCGTTTTATCAAACACCGATTTCGCAAATGGACACAATGGAAGAATTTTTATCCCTTTGCTCCTGGCATGGGAAACAGCTGCATCAACCAGTAGCTTGCCTGCACCTTTCCCCTTCAATTTTTCGGACACTTCTGTGTGATCAATGATGAGCAACTTATCTCCTGCTTTCGAAAAGGTAAGTTCAGCTAAGCGCGTTCCGTTTTCTTCGTGGTAAAACGCCCCCTTGGTTGCGCCTTCTTCAAATTTAATTTCCATATTAAGTTAACTTAGATGCCAAACGATATGCCCTTTTTCAATGCATTTTGATATTTCTTTTTATCGAACTTATAAAGATAGGGTGCTTTGTGGGCTCCGCCTTGTTTACGTTCATTGAGCCTGGTAATTATATCTAACGCAATCATTTTCTTTTGAAAGTTTCGTCTGTCGAGCGTTTCGCCAAGAATAGTTTCATAAAGGCTTTGAAGTTCAGGCATGGTAAACTTGGGCGGCAGTAAATTGAAACCTACGGGGTAATCATTTAATTGAAGTCGAAGCGATTCCAGCGCCTTTTTTACAATTACATTATGATCAAGGATAAGGGTTGGAATAGAATTTATTTCCCACCATTGGCAGGATGCAGAAAATTGATCTGGTGTAGGCGTTACTTTCGAAAACTCTACCAGTGCCCAATAACCGATAGTGATAAAGCGTTCCATAATCCAGCTTGGGCCTTTCACATGCGGGGGTGTGTTGTGTCCATGCGTCCCCCGATCTCGATTTGGATCTCCAAACGTATGAAATTGATGTAGTATTATTTTTTGCAAACCAGTTCGCATGCGCAAGGTATTGTCTGCGGCATCGTTGATATCCTCTCCTTTTAGCACAAAACCACCAGGCAAGCACCAACGGTGCGTGTCTTTCCATTCCAACAGCAATACTTTTAGTTGATTATCATGGAATCCAAAAATCACACAATCAATAGAAATGTGAGGTAAAAAATAATTATGCCCCTTTTCAAAGAACTCCTTAGGGCTGAGGGAACGGGGGTCATTGATCATTGTGCCAATATAAATAATGATATCCTAATTTAGTATTTCAAAAATTTCTTATCATTGTGTACAATAAACACAACCAGAGATGACTACCAGAAGAACGTTTATCAAGAAAGCTGCTTTAACCATTGGCGGATTGACTTTTTCGCAAGAACTTTTAGCTTCTATTTCGCCAGCACCTCGGGCAATTGGACTTCAATTATTTACTTTTTTCAACGAAATTGATAACGATGTCATCGGAACTTTGAAAAAAATTGCTTCTGTTGGATTTACCGAAATTGAATCTGCCTTCAGTAAAAAAGGCGGCTATTATGGTATGAAGCCAAAAGAGTTTTCCTCCACTTTAAAGGATTTGGGCCTGACGTGGAAGTCGCACCACGTACTAGGAGCACCTTTCAAAATGCCCGCTGGGGCGAAAATGCCTACCGCGCCCGATGGAAAACCAATTGTTATCCCGCCCATGAAAAATTTGAAGGATAATATGCAGGAGCTAGTTGATGATGTGGCCGAAGGTGGCGTGCCTTTTCTAGTTTGTGCCAACACCCCAATCAATACAATGGACGATATAAAAAGTTCTATTGACGTGTTAAACCAAACTGGAGAAATTGCTAAGAAAGCAGGATTAACGTTTGCCTACCATAACCACGATGCAGAATTCAAAGCGGTGGATGGCCAATTGCCCTACGATATGTTTTTAACACAAGTGGATGCTAGCTTAATGAAGATGGAGCTAGATTTGGCATGGGCGATAAAAGGGGGAAAAGATCCTGTGGAGATTTTCGCGAAAAACCCAGGCCGGTTTCCACTTTGGCACGTGAAAGATCTATCACGGGATTTTCAAAAAGTTGAGCCCGTGGGTAACGGTTTTATTGATTTCAAAAAGATTTTTGCCAATGCCTCAACAGCTGGTATGAAGCACTTCTTTGTAGAGCACGATATGCCTGCCAATCCACTGGAAAGTATTACCACAAGTTTTGCCAATTTGAAGAAGATACTATCGATGAAATGAACCGACTAAGTGCAGCGTAGACTAATTTTTTCGTATCGTACACCCGACTGCCCTTACGTTTTCTGTGTTTGGTTTTCCAGATAATAGTCTTTCAATGTTGTCTTTCAGATAGCGTTGTTTTACGTCCGCTGCCACTTGTGGGTTATCGTCTAAAGACCCTGCATAAAAGATTGTGAAACTTCCTTGAACAGATTTTAGCAAAACTACTTCTGGCGTTTTTTTAGCTTCAAATTGCGCAGAAATAAGTTGATTTTTATCGACTAAATAAGGGGCATTAACTCGTCTTTTTATACTCCATTCCTTCATCGTCTCTATCGATTCACTATCACCGAGACTTGAATTGACAAACAGAAACTGAATTTTACCTTGGTACTCGTTTATCAACAATTTAATTCTCTCCGTATAGTAAATATCAAAAGCACAGGTAGCACTTGTAAAAATAATGGCAACACCAGCCGCGCGCGAAAAATCATTTAATGCAACGGAATCATTGCTGACGATATCAAAGGATTTAAAATCGCTTACCGAAGCTTGAGATAAAACGTCCATTGTCACGAACGAAAATAAAAGAATAAAAATGATTTTCACTTTACCACTTTTTTAGTGTACACAATAATAATCTCGTTTTCAACCAGATAGTGCAATTCTACCTTAACGGTGCATTTTTGCATCACAATGGCCGCATCTAACTCGCCAAAAGCTTCCAAATTAAAGGGCTTTATGGCCAGGTTGTCGGCATAAGAAAGTCCTCGTTTTCCGTAGATTTTATACAAAGCTTCTTTAGCACACCAATAAATACAATTTTTCTGCAGAATATCATCAGCATCGGCTCTCTCTTGCAAGCTAAACACCCGATGAGCCACCCTGCTGATTTTTGACGATGGTTTTTCAATGTCAATTCCCACCACGTTGACAAAGCTAATTTGAACGGCAACGTAAGGATATGAGTGAGAAAGAGACATATGACAATTGCTATTTTCTAAAAACGGCTTTCCAAACTCGTCTTTCTTTATTTGGGTAAAATTTACCTTGAGCTCGGTAGCCAATTTTGCAGTCAACATTCTACTGGCAAGCCACTCTAGTCTTTTTATCTGATTCGAAATCTTCGGGTCGCAACCATCAGCAGCCAACAACCCTTCAAGTTCGGTCTCGGTTTCTGTTATCCACCAAAGTGCCCATCCACCGGAGTTATCGACTTCAATTTTGCTAAGCGGCATCGATTGGCAATCTTTATGTTATTTTCACCATTCAAAAGTAACAAAAATGCATTCAAAAATTAGCGTTGAAAGGATTCACTCGTTTACAGGGCATACCGACTGCATTTATTCAATTGAGCAATGCTCGTTACGTAAGTTTTTCTTCAGCGCAGGGGGTGACGGTTTGGTGGTGAAATGGGATCTTGAGAATCCCGAAAATGGAGAACTAATTGCCAAAATGAGTAATTCTGTTTATGCACTTCATTTCTTAATGGAACAAGATACTCTCCTGGTAGGCGAAAACTACCAAGGCGTTCATCTGCTTGACTGGCAAAAACGAAAAGAGTTAAATTCATTGAAAATTTCTGGCTCTTACATCTTCGATATTAAGTCCTTTGAAAATAGACTCTTTGTTGGTTCAGGAGATGGGTTGGTGACGATCATCGATTTATCAACTTGGAAAGTCATTTCAAAAATTGGCGAATCAAAAAAAAGTGCACGAGCTATTGCTATAAATGAAACTACCAATGAACTAGCAATCGGTTATAGTGACTATTTTATTCGAATTTTTGATTTATCAAACTTGCAAAAAAAGAAGGAATGGCTTGCGCATTCAAATTCCGTCTTTACCTTGGCTTATGCCAACGATTCGAAGACTCTTTTAAGTGCTTCGCGTGATGCTCGGATAAAAGCTTGGCAAGTCAATTCAAACTATCAACTAACGGCCGAGGTTGCAGCGCATCTTTATGCTATTAATCATATTGCGTTTAGTCCTGATGGAAGCTATTTCGCCACAGCAAGCATGGATAAATCAGTAAAAATTTGGGACAGCAACACACTACAACTCCTTAAAGTGGTGGACAAGGCAAGGCATGCGGGCCATGGCACATCCGTGAATAAACTACTTTGGATAGGCAAAAATCGCATTCTAAGTGCTGGTGACGACAGGGTGATTAATGAATGGCAAGTTGAAAATGCAAACTAACACTATTTGTATTCCTCGAACCACTCAAACTTCTCCTTTATGATTCTGTTTTTTTCACTTTTAATGTAATTAAGAAATTGAAATGCCACTGGTGAAAAACGTTTATTCTTGAGCCAGATTAAATGCCAGGTCGATTTAATCGGAAAGTCTTTAACTGGAATAATTTGCAAATCTCCATTACTCAATTCGCTTCTAATACCAATCAACGGCATAATTGAATAACCGAGCCCAGCAATTATTGCTTGTTTAACCGCCTCATTGGAAGTTAACTCCATTTTCTTTTTTACTTTCAACTGGTTCCGTTCAATGAACCGCTCAATAACATAGCGTGTACCAGAACCTTCCTCCCGATAGATAAAAGGCAATTCGTTTAATATACTTTTATCATATGCTTTGCTTTGAAATTTTCTATCATTATTACCAACCAAGTAAAGCTTGTTAGCGATCAAGTCCACTTTATCAATATCCAATTGGTCGGGCAAAACAGATACAAGCGAAAAATCAACTTCATTTTTGTCTAGGCTATCTACTACTTTTGCTTTGTTGGTGACGTCTAAAATCAATTCAACCTCTTGGTGCTGTCTTAAAAAACCCGTTAAGAAATACGGAATCACATACTTGGCCGTAGATACAACCGACAACTTTAAACGTCCTCCTAGTTGACCCCGAAATGTTGTAGACTTATGGTTAATTGCCTTCACTTCGTTAAGAATACTCTCAGCAGCTATCGCAATCTCCTTTCCAAAATCAGTAATAAATATTTTTCGCCCAATCACTTCTGTTAACGGAATATCAAACTGCTGCTGAAAATTTCTGAGCTGAATTGAAACAGCCGGTTGGGTAAGGTTGAGTTCTTCCGCAGCTTTTGTAATGCTCTTGGTTTGAGAAATTTTTAAAAAAATAGCTAGCTGATTTAGCGTGTAATTCATAATAAATTTACGTTAGGATCGAGTTAAACTAGTATCCTGCTTTCTCCTTTTTAGAAAATCTAAATTAGAAATCATAATTTTTATTTATAATTTCAATTCAAAATATAAATACAAATATATAAACGAACTATTGTTAATTTGACTCAATCAAGGGAAAGTATTACAGCGTACTTTAATTTGATGAGACTGTTTTCTAATTATTGCCTTTTATGGGTTGCAAAAATTGGGCAAATACTAACTAGTATAGTAGGATTACTTTCAATTTTGTTAGCATCAAAAAATATTTTTTTTGATTTCTTCTAAAAAAATTGAACCTTAAATGTGTTAATTCGTTATCCACCAGCAAGCATCGCAAAACATTTTCATCTAAGTTTATCGTTTTGCTCTTATGCCATTGAGATGAAGAGAAACATCAATACCAAAGCAAGAATAGCACTGATAGGTTTCCTATTGATGTCGATTATTGCGCCAGGTTTTGGTTACCAAAGCTCCTATAACGTCAAAAAAGTATTCTCGTCTCATCACTCAAATTTCTCAATAACCGCTGCGCAGGAGCTAGAAGAAGATGGAACAGAAGATAGTATTGACAGCGATTATCAACTTTACTTCACCCAACAACTAGAAACAGTTCAAGCGGGCGTCTTTCCTTCATCACTTGTTAAACAACAAGTAGATTCATTTTTCTTTGTACGGCTCTTCAGCAACATCTCTACCCAAGCTCCTTAGGTAGATTCTTCGTTTTTTTTAGCCAATCGGTGGCTAGTCCATTATTTTAACCAATCAATCAGAAGATTTTTATGAAAAAAATTCTCATACTCATGAGCGTTATCGTGCTATTGCTCACCGCAAGCTGCACGTCCAAAAAAGAAGAAAAGGAAGAACAAATTAAATTTTCCGTCACCAGTCCACTCAAAAAAGATACTGCCATCGTGCGAGACTATGTGTGCCAGATTCGGGCGTTTCAACACATCGAACTGCGCGCTTTAGAGCGAGGCTATCTCCAGAAAGTATATGTAGACGAAGGGCAATTTTTAAAAAAAGGCCAGCGCATGTTTCAAATCATGCCGCTTTTGTACCAGGCAGAATTGCAAAAAGCTCAAGCCGAAGCCAAGTTTGCAGAGATTGAATATTTAAATACCAAACAACTTGCCGATACAAAAGTAGTTTCAGTAAACGAATTGGCGTTGGTCCAAGCGAAGTTGGACAAGGCAAAAGCGGAGTTGTCATTGGCTCAAGTTCATTTAAACTTTACTGACATACGAGTGCCATTCGATGGCATCATGGATCGCTTTCAGGTGCGGCTTGGGAGTTTAGTAAATGACGGAGACTTGCTAACTACCCTATCTGATAATAGTAAAATGTGGGTCTACTTTAACGTACCCGAGGCTGAATACCTGAACTACAAATCAAATACGCACAAGGAGAATTTAAATGTAAACCTACTTATGGCAAATAATCAACTATTCAAATATGCTGGGGTAATACAGGCAATTGAAGCTGACTTTAATAACGAGACGGGAAACATCGCATTTCGAGCAACATTTCCGAACCCAGACCGATTGCTGCGACATGGAGAAACAGGCAACATAAAAATGACTGTGCCTTTGAAAAATGCGCTGCTCATCCCACAAAAAGCCACCTTCGAAATACTTGAAAAGAAGTATGTTTTTGTAGTTGATAAAGATCACGTGTTACAACAAAGAGAAATCGTGATTGAATCGGAAATTCCAGATTTATATATAGTTAAAGAAGGATTAGCTGAAAATGATCGAATCATATTAGAAGGAATACGGAAAGTAAGAAATCAAGAAAAGATATCGGAATACGAATACCTCGATCCGAACGTGGTGATCCGCAACCTGAAAGTATATGTTGAATAACTTATTCATCAAAAAAATAAAAGAAGATGTTCAGTAAATTTATTCAAAGACCTGTACTAGCCATTGTCATATCGCTAGTGATATTATTCTTAGGTGGCCTGGCCATCAAAACACTTCCTACTTCGCAGTTTCCCGAAGTAGCTCCACCGGTGGTTATGGTCAGCGCTTCGTATCCTGGCGCTAGTGCTAAGTCGCTTGCCGAATCGGTTATTATTCCGCTGGAGCAGGCCATTAATGGTGCCTGGGGAATGAGATACATGACCTCAGATGCCACAAGCGCGGGTGAGGCAAACATTCAAGTTATTTTCAATCCTGGCACTGATATCAATCAAGCGCTAGTGCAAGTGTCCAACCGGGTGCAGCAAGTAACCAACCGTTTACCCATCTTAGTGCAGCGCGAAGGGGTGGTAATTACTCCTGTAATACCAAGCATGCTCATGTATGTAAATTTATATAGCAAGGACAAGAATGCCAATATGAAATTCCTGTTTAACTATGCTGGTGTTAACATGGTGCCAGAGCTGCAGCGGATAAATGGCATCGGGCAAGTAAGGATACTTGGCAGCCGTCAGTATGCCATGCGCGTTTGGTTAAATCCTGATAGGATGCGAGCATACAAAGTTTCGCCAGACGAAGTAATGGAAGCGTTGAGCGATCAAAGCATTATTGGTAAAGCAGGCCGTATTGGAAGGGGGGACAGTAAACAGGCAGAAGCACTTGAATACGTGCTTGCCTATTCCGACAGGTTTAACGACCCTAAACAGTACGAAAATGTTATCATCAAGGCAAACCCCGATGGCGAAATCCTTCGGTTGAAAGACCTTGCCAAAGTCTCTTTAGGAAGCGAGTACTACGATATCTACTCCAATCTAAACGGATACCCTTCGGCAGCTATGGTATTGAAGCAGACCTATGGAAGCAATGCCAGCGAAGTAATTGAAAAGGTCAAAGCAGAACTTGAAACGTTGAAGAAAAGTTTTCCCCCTGGCATGGAATACGAAATTAGTTATGATGTTTCGAATTTCTTGGATGCGTCTATTGAGAATGTTGTTCACACATTGCGCGATGCTTTTATTTTAGTAGCCATAGTTGTATTTATTTTCCTCGGTGATTGGCGTTCTACTCTGATTCCAACTTTGGCTGTTCCTATTTCATTGATAGGGGCTTTCTTCTGCATGCAGATGTTCGGGCTTACAATAAATATGATTACGCTATTCGCATTGGTGTTGGCAATTGGTATTGTAGTTGACGATGCCATAGTAGTAGTAGAGGCGGTGCATGCAAAAATGGCAGAGGAACATCTTTCGCCATACAATGCTGTAAAAAAAGTGCTGGGTGAAATCAGTGGTGCGGTAATAGCCATTACGTTATTGATGGTTTCGGTATTCGTTCCGGTTTCATTTATGTCAGGACCAGTAGGTACGTTTTATCGTCAGTTCTCTATCACAATGGCTTCGTCTATCGTACTTTCAGGCATTGTAGCACTTACGGTAACGCCTGTATTGTGTGCCATGATATTGAAAAATACCCATGGTAAACCGCGAAAGAAAACACCCATCAATCGGTTTCTGGATGTATTTAATATCTTATTTGAAAAGCTTACCAAACGATATGTTCACCTCTTGCAATTGATAGCGCATCGAAGGCTAATTACAGTAGGTCTTTTTATCATTTTTGCTTTGGGGATTTTTGGAATTGTCAACAATCTCCCAACCGGATTTATTCCGAGCGAGGATCAAGGAATGCTGTATGCCATTATACAAACCCCTCCTGGCTCTACACTTGAACGGACAAATGATTTATCTAATAAGTTAGTACAGGCTATCAATACAGTGGAAGGTGTAAAATCGGTTTCATCAATAGCTGGTTATGAAGTGCTAACCGAAGGACGAGGATCAAATGCGGGTACTTGCCTAATAAATTTGAAGCCATGGTCTGAACGCAAGCATACTGTAAGTGAGATTATTCTAGAGTTAGAAGAAAAAGCAAAAGCACTGCCGGGTGCTACCATTGAATTTTTCGATCCCCCTGCTGTGCCTGGCTTTGGAGCCGCTGGCGGTTTTGCTTTACAGCTGCTAGATAAAACCAATAGCGGGGATTACCTCCAACTAGAAAAAGTCACAAATGAATTTATGGCCAAGCTGAGAGAGCGAAAGGAGCTAACTGGTTTGTTTACATTTTTCAGTGCCAATTATCCGCAGTATGAAATTGAGATAGACAACGCCTTAGCAATGCAAAAGGGAGTAACCATTGGCAATGCCATGAACACCTTGTCTATTTTTGTAGGTAGCACGTATGAGCTTGGTTTTATTAAGTACCAACGCTTCTTCAAAGTTTTTGTACAGGCTTCCCCCGAGTTTAGGAAGCTTCCCTCCGATGTATTGAACCTATGGGTGAAAAATAATCGGGGTGAGATGGTTCCGTTTTCTGCTTTTATGAAAATCACTAAGAAACAAGGTGCAAATGAAATCAACCGCTACAACATGTATAATACGGCTGGTATCAGAGGCGGACCCTCAAAAGGATTTAGTAGCGGTGAAGCCATCAAAGCAGTGCAAGAAGTTGCAGCGAAAAATTTACCCAGAGGGTTCGATATAGATTGGGCTGCTCTATCTTATGATGAAACAAGACGAGGGAATGAAGCCATCTATATCTTCATCATCGTGCTGATCTTTGTCTATTTCGTTTTAGCAGCGCAATATGAAAGTTTCATCATTCCGTTGGCAGTTATTTTTTCACTTCCGGCTGGGATTTTCGGATCGTTCCTATTGATAAAAGGCTTGGGGTTGGCAAATGATATCTACGCCCAAGTCGGTTTGGTAATGCTCGTTGGCTTACTCGGTAAGAATGCTGTTCTAATTGTCGAGTTTGCTGTTCAAAAACAACAGCAGGGTGCTTCCGTTCTTAATGCAGCCATTGAGGGAGCGCGAGTACGTTTTCGTCCTATCTTAATGACTTCCTTTGCGTTCATCGCAGGGTTAATTCCTTTAGTCTTTGCTCACGGAGCTGGCGCAATAGGCAATAGAACAATCGGCTCTTCCGCACTTGGAGGTATGTTATTCGGCACTATTTTCGGAGTGATCATCGTACCGGGTTTATACTATATTTTTGGCACCTTGGCCAAAGGCCGTAAGCTGATTAGAGATGAAGACCATAATCCTTTGTCTGAAGATATGGCTCATGCAGTAGATGACTTTCCACAACCTAAAGAAAATGATAACCATGCGAACAAATAGATTTAACTATATAGGGGTAGGCTGTTTGTGTTTTATTCTGGCGGCCTGTAGTATTCCGCCCACGTTGACTTCGAGAAAGGAGAACAATGCGATGCCGATGAGTTTTAGAAATTCGTTAGATACTGTAAACACAGCGAAATTGAAATGGAAAGATTTCTTTACCGATCCAAACCTAGTAGCGCTAATTGACACAGCACTCGCGGGAAATCAAGAGTTGAATATCATGCTACAGGAAATCAACATAGCTAAGAATGAGGTAAGAGCGCGGAAAGGTGAATACTTGCCATTCGTGGATTTACAAGCGGGCGCGGGTCTTGAAAAAACACCAAGGTACACACGAGATGGATCTGTTGATGCAAATCAGCAAATTGAACCTGGGAAAGAATTTCCAGATCCCTTATCAAATTTCTTACTAGCCGCCAACGTGTCTTGGCAAGCGGACATTTGGAGAAAATTAAGAAATGCGAAAAAATCTGCTATGCTTCGATACCTCGCTAGCACGGAAGGCAAAAATTTTATGGTCACTCATTTGGTCGCTGAAATTGCCAATTCCTATTTCGAATTAATGGCGTTAGACAATCAGTTAGAAATTCTAAAGCAGAACATTCAGATTCAACAAAATGCATTAGCAATAGTAAGGCAAGAGAAAGAAGCGGCAAAGGTTACAGAGCTGGCGGTTCGTAGATTTGAAGCAGAAGTTCTTAAAAATCAAAGCCGTCAATTTCATACACTTCAAGATATAACAGAAACCGAAAATAGAATCAATTTTCTTGTGGGCAGGTTTCCTAAACCAATCGTCCGAAATTCACAAACCTTTGCCGATTTAATTCCTGCTAAAATTTACGCAGGTATACCTTCACAACTTTTAGCAAACCGACCAGATATACACCAAGCTGAACTCACGTTAGCAGCTTCGAAACTAGATGTGGCAGTGGCTAGGGCAAATTTTTATCCTTCCTTAACTATCTCGGCAACGCTAGGCTTGGAGGCATTCAATGCTGCTTACTTGATTAGTAAACCGGAATCAATGTTATACACGTTGGCAGGTGGCTTAACAGCTCCACTTATTAATCGAAATGCCATCAAAGCATTTTATTACAATGCAAACGCGAAACAGATTCAGGCCGTCTATAACTATGAACGTGCCATTCTGACGGCCTTTATTGAAGTGACAAATCAGCTTGCGAATATCGACAATATGAAAAGTAGTTACGATTTAAGAACTCTGCAAGTTCAAGCACTTAATGAGTCGATAACTATTTCAACGAGTCTCTTCAAATCAGCGAGAGCAGATTATATGGAAGTGTTATTAACCCAACGCGATGCTGTTGAAGCCAAGTTCGAGCTAATCGAAACTAAAAAAGCACAAATGCATGCAATGGTAAACATCTATCAATCGCTTGGCGGAGGTTGGAAGTAAGAATTTTCATTCTGTGAGTTAACCTATATTTTATGAGTACGACAAATTTGCGCTCCAAATGGTGGCCTATTTTAGTGAGCATGGGTAGTGCAAGTATTATGATCCTGGCTTTTTTTATCCCCTCGCTGCAAGACCAATGGGATCGATATCAGTCGAGAAAAGTAATTCAACAATATGTTTCGTTAGGCGATGCCTTCTTTTCAGAAGAGCGTTTTGAGATGGCCGAAGAAGCTTATCAAAAAGCATTTGTTTTTTCAGAAGAAAAGAGATTAGACATTGAAATGAAGCGGTTACATGCAAAAATCAATCGTGTCAGTGCGGAACCCGAATGGGGTAACAAGATACCTGAGGACTTAAAAGAAATGGATTTTCAATTTCTATTGCATTTGCAAACGGAACCTAGCCATCGCACCGAGCGAGTTGCTACATTAAACAGCTATGGAATATTTTTAATGGCAGGAAAAAAAATAGGGGAAGCAGAAGCGGCATTTAGCGAAGCTATGCAGCTCGATTCTACCGATGAGTTAGCATATATTAACTATGCGAACTTACTGGACTATCAAGGCAAAAAGAAAGAAGCGGAGAAGTTTTACGTACGCGCACTTCAACTTGAGCCAGCAAATGCAAGAGGTCATTATAACCTTGGATTACTCTACAAAGAATGGGGAGACAAACAACGCGCTACTCAGGAACTAAAAAAGGCGATTGAACTTGACTCAACTGATCGCGATGCCAAGGAAGAATTAACATCAGTTGAAAAATTGAAACTAGACTGAACTACGTATGGCTATGAAAAAAGACCAAATACCAAAAAGTGCTATCTGGAAAAATATTGCCAATCTTTTTTTCACAAATAAGAAGGGATTGGCCTTGGTAGTGTTCATTAGCTTACTCAGCACAGGAGCTAACTTAGTGGAGCCATTGGTTTATCGCGAAGCCATCAACGATATCTCTGGCTTGTTCGTTCAAAGGGTCAAAGATGAAACAGGCAGAACAAAAGCAGATACTGCCAATTGGGCAAACGATTCAACTGCATTTGACAATACTGTGCCAGGGGAGGGTAATCCGCTTGAAACTATCATTCATAAAGAAAAGCATAGAAAAAATTACGTTGCTCCAAGAACGCCCGCGCAGGCAATCAATACACTTTTGTGGGCAGTAGGCTTGATTTTCTTCATTAATGTAGTAGGGTATCTTTTTTCATGGATGGGTGAAAATCTCAATCTAAAATTCGCTTGTCATATTGAACAAACTTTCATCCAGCGAACGTTCACCCACGTGCTAAAGATGCCGTTGCCGTTTTTCAGTAAGAGGTCGAGTGCAGCACTTAGCAAACAAATCAATCAATCGGAGGAAGTGTCTTCCATTGTTAATGGCGTGTCACAGCAAATTTTACCAGAATTAATTAGTCTGCTTGGCATTTTGGTTATCATGTTTTGGCAGAATGCCACCTTGACCTTATTGGCACTTGCCGTTATTCCATTTTACTTGCTGATCGCATGGCGCTCCGCCAATCAATTAGAAGCGGGGCTTAGTGACTATTATGACCGATGGGAAGAGGTATCCACGCGAATGCAAGATGCATTGGGTGGCATAAAAACAGTAAAGCTTTCGGGCGCTGAAGAGCGGGAAGCCGAGCAATTCAAAAATATCTCATCGCAAGCTTATCAAGAGTATATCAAACGAAATAAACTAGCCAACAAATATGTGTTTTGGGAAAACACCTTAACAAAAATAGCGGGCGGGTTGGTATTAGGTTACGGAGGGTTCCTCACTTTAGAACATCAACTAACACCAGGCGATGTAGTCATGTTTGTAGCCTACTTGGATCGACTCTACTACCCGATTGATAACTTAGCCTCGTTATGGGTAACCATGCAGCAAAACATTGCCTCCATCTCGCGCGCCTTCAAGCTGCTTCACGGTGGAGGTGAAGAAAGGAGTGGTGTGCATTTACAAATCGAAAATGGCCAAGTTGAATTTCGGGATGTCTATTTTGGATATAACCAAACCAAAACGGTATTGAACGGACTTTCATTTACGATAAAACCAGGAAAAGTAACGGCCTTAGTAGGTAGCTCTGGAGCAGGTAAAACTACTATCGTTGACTTAATGATGAAGCTTTATGAGCCGCAACAAGGCACAATTTTAATAGACGGACAGGAATTGAGAAACTCAGACCCCGCATCGGTGCGATCGCAAATAGGCATGGTTGCAGCCGATGGTGCAATTTTCAGAGGTACATTAGCTGATAACATTAGATACAAACGCCCCGATGCCGCCATAGAAGAAGTAGAAGCAGCAGCGGCAGCAGCAGGATTGAAAGTGACCTTAGAGCGCTTGCCTGATGGCCTACAAACGTTGGTAGGAGAGAGTGGGTTTGGGCTCTCAGTGGGAGAGCGACAGCGCATACAGATTGCTCGTGTATTAGTAGCTAAGCCGAAAATCTTAATTTTAGATGAAGCTACTGCCAACCTTGATTACGCCACCGAAGAAGAAATTAAAAGAACAGTCAACGAAATACGAAAAGAAAATACAGTTATTATAATTGCTCACCGCTATTCTATGGTACGCGATGCAGATCATGTTATTGTTTTATCACAGGGTAACATTAATGAACAAGGAACTCCCGAAGAGTTAAACAGCAAAGGTGGTTGGTTTACCAGATTTGCGAGAGCGTCAGATGAAAAGTAAAATAACGTGCTCAAGTGCTATTTCTTTTCTAGTGGTTTAGTCTAAGTAATAAATTTTTTAACTGTATAAATTATCACAATATGAAAACGTTCGCAACACTATTAATGGCAACTTTACTAACCCAAAGTGCCTTCAGTCAGAATTTGCAAGACAGCATAAAGCAAGATGAACAGGAAATCATATCGGCCATTGCCGCCTATCCTGCTGATATGCGCAATACGATCTTGACTGTATCACAATACACTCAAAAGCTGATTAAGCTAGAGCGACTGCAATCACGGTCTAGCCAGTCATTTCAAGATATGATCGCGAATAAATCGCAAGCCAACCAAGAAAAATTGTATGAGTTGAGCCGCTATCCTGCCTTGATTAAAGAGTTGGGAAGTTCATCCCTCAAATCAAGCAACGAACTAAAATCAATCTTAGCTTCTTATCCAGAAGGCATTCAAAAGATTGTGCGTGAAGTGTACCCTTCCCAAGCAAGCGAACTGACAAAGATGAATACGCTTCTTGAAAAGTCAGATGAATCTATGCAAGCAGTTATCCAATCTCTGCCCGAGGATGCACAACTTGCCTTTAAGAAGGTTTTGGCGCAACCCGATGTGTTGAACCTACTGACTGATAGAATTGATAATGTGGTAAGTTTGGGAGAAGCCTATAAAGAAAACCCCGAAGAAGTAAGAAGAGATTTAGACAACTTGAGCGTGAAGTTAACGGAACAGAATGAAAAAGATCTGGCTGATTACAAGAGTAAAGTGGAGAGCGACCCACAGATGCAGGAGGAAATGAAAAAATCGGCTCAAAAATTTCAGGATAGCTATTCCGCAAACACAGAAGCCAACGAAAGTTCAAATCAACTGCAGAATTCATCGACTTCGGTAAACCAAGCAAAACCTATTATAAACAACAATTACTATGTTAGCCCAGACTATTACAACATCAATCCCTATCCGTATTGGTTTGGATATCCTTATTGGTATACCCAACCTATTTGGTATCCGCGCCCTTGGTATTACCATACTGGTTTCTACTTTGGGGCTGAGGGAAAATTGGTCATCGTGGGCATGCCTTCCGGCTATTACTCAGGTTGGTTCTTTAGAAACTCGTTGAATGCCTACCCACACTATTACGGATTTTGCAGAAATTATTACAAGGCACACAATACTCTTGTTACTCAAAATGTGACAGTGTACAGAAGTTTTAACAATCATGTTAACAATCACTTCACCCATATAAATAATTTTAACAGCAATAGGCTGAATAATCATAGGACACAAAACGATGTGCGGCAAAATAAAAATGTCATCAAAAATATCAATCACGTGGGTATTCCTAACGGTAACTCGTTCAACCGAGACCACTTTAACAACTTCCACGCACAACAATTTCACCAACAAAGTTGGGGAGGCCACCGAGCAGGTTTTGGAACGGTACGAGGAGGTGGAGGGAGAATACGGTAAAAATCAGAGGGTAAAAAATTCAGGAGCTACTCCTTTTTCTTAGAAGGAATTTAAAAAAATGAAGATGCGATCAACTAGGGCTCGACTTTTGGAAGCAGAACAAAAGCAGGCAAGAAAACTAAAAGAAATTGTCGATAAGGCACTGCTCGAAGAAAAATTAATTATCGAAAACTTACTACATCCTCCAGAAGAACCACTATCAACTTCTCAAAAAATATCAGACAAAGTAGCCAGTTTCGGTGGAAGCTGGGGCTTCATTACTTCATTCTTCATTATTCTAATTAGTTGGATACTCTTCAATACACTCGCCCCCAATAAAGACGATTTTGACCCATATCCGTTCATCCTGATGAATCTGGTATTGTCATGCATAGCCGCGCTTCAAGCACCCATCATTATGATGAGCCAAAACAGGAAAGACGAGAAAGATAGAAAAAGAAGCGAAAACGATTATCTAATAAACCTGAAGGCGGAATTGGGAATTCGAGCGTTAAATCAAAAAGTAGATTTTATATTAGAAGAGCAAGTAAAAGTACTTCGTGAAAGCCAGGCAATTCAATTGGAGAAGCTAAAAAAGATTGAAGGGAAATTAGTTAACCGGTCTGAAAAGAATTAAGTCAATCTATTTCTTACTCGGAATTTTTATCGATTGCAACTGGCACTTGCAACAGCGACTATTTGAATTAGTTAACCTAATCCTCAGCTAGATTAACTGTTCCTGAAACTCAAATAACAAATAATAGTTTCATAAATTCCGTCCATCACTTTATACTCGATCATCTCACGAGGTACAGAATTTAAAAACGAAAACATAGCTTGGGTTCGTTCAACACTCTTACATTCTTCGGCCAATGAACTATTATAAGTGTGGATGGTAAATAGCACAAAACCTGATTGTGGTAACCTGGTTAGCGTTTGATGTTCAACCCGAAGAAATATTCTTTTGCCGAACTCTTCCAACGACAGTGTAGGAATTACAGTCAAAAGCTTTTCGCGATAAGCTACCGAGTGTTTAGACGATAAATCAAGTTGATCATCTAAACGAAAACCCCAATTATTGCGAGCTACCGGCTTTCCAAGTGGCAAACGCTCGATTAACTTATTGGCAGCAAGAATCATTGGACTGGTAAGTGAAGGGAGCGGAGCGTGAACGTCAATGAATTGTTTACCCAATTTTTCACTGAGCGCCCATCCACTGGGGAAACACAACTGTCCTGCCACTACTTCACCCAATGGGTTCAGAAGCACAAGATCCTCTTGAATCTGACGCCCGATCCAATCCATCGGTGCAAGGGGAATGGAGCGTTCATCGCCTAACGTACAAGTAAGTTCTTCCTTTAGGAGAGCGTTTCTAAACTCAAAGTTCAATCCATTTTTTGTCAATGAGAAACTAGTTGAATCCAACTTCACTAAATCGTTCGCTACTTTTTCAACTACTTCCCACTGTGCCAAATTCGTTTCAGGCAATGAGTTGAAATAGTAAGAATAATCGTCTGCTAGTAAAGATCGTTTGAGTTTTATCTCAGAATAGTAGTGTTGATCTACCTCCACAATGGCGTATTCCTCTTTCATTAGTGACGTTCCCATTTTCAAATCGAACGTAGAAGAGAAGGGAAAATATTTTATCATGGTTAAATTTCTACAGCCTGACCATCTTCCCAAATCAGCCCAAAATGATGACCAAATTTCTTAACCCAATTTTTATCAGTAGCGAAATCATGCAATTGAATAAGCCCTTTTGATTCCAATTCTTTAAGTTGTGAATCCGTTAAACCACTTAGGCTTATATATCCCCCATCTGCAAAGTGAAGTTGCAGCAATCCTGATTTGTTAGTATCGAGCCAAGCTGTTAGCTGTTGCAAATTAAACCCAATTTTTTGATTGAGTTCTATAGCTTCCTTTAAGGTAGCGTCTACATTTTGAATACGTCCATCGTTGTTAAAATCACCATTTCGTAATTGAGAAATAGGATTAATGTGAATCTCCCCAGCGTATCGATTGATCATACTAAGTACTCAAACAAATTTTCATTCTGATTAACGACCGTGTAATTAAGCTTGTATGCATCCATTCTTTCGATCAACGAATTAAAATCGTCTTTTGCTTTCAATTCGATCCCGATGAGGGCTGGCCCCGTCTCTTTGTTATTTTTTTGAATGAATTCAAAGCGCACAATGTCATCCGTTGGACCAAGTATATGATTCACAAATTCCTTTAACGCTCCAGGGCGTTGGGCAAAACGAACAATGAAGTAATGTTTGAGGCCCTCATACAGTAAAGATCGTTCTTTAATCTCTTGCATTCTATCGATATCATTATTGCCTCCGCTTACAATGCACACTACTTTTTTACCTTTAATCTGATCGGCATATTGATCCAGTGCAGCTATCGAAAGAACACCTGCCGGTTCGGCTACAATAGCATCTTCATTATACAATTGAAGAATTGCTGAACTTACTTTTCCTTCTGGCACTAAAAGCATGTCGGCCATGTCTTTGCTAAGATCAAACGTAAGTTCGCCTACTTTCTTTACCGAGGCACCATCAACAAAACGTTGTATCTTATCAAGCACTACAGGTTTCCCCGCTTTAATTGCTTCTTTCATAGAAGGCGCACCAGTTGGTTCTACACCAATAATCTTTGTACTTGGAGAATACGTTCTATAGTATTGACTCATCCCAGCAATCAACCCCCCCCCTCCTACCGGAACAAATAAATAATCAACGCCTTCCAACTCCTCAAAAATCTCCTTCCCTACTGTACCTTGCCCTTCAATGATTTTCAAATGATCGAAAGGCGGAACAAAAACACGATTATTTGCTGCGGTAAATTCAAGCGCATGTGCCTGACAATCATCGAACGTATCGCCAATCAATACAATCTCTACGTTAGTTCCACCAAACATTTTCACCTGGTTAATCTTTTGCTTAGGTGTAATGGCTGGCATGTAAATTACCCCTTGAATAGTAAGTAGCTTGCATGAAAATGCAACACCTTGCGCGTGATTACCAGCACTTGCACATACAATACCCTGCTTACGTTGATCCTCAGTAAGGCTTTGAATAAGATTATAAGCTCCACGTATTTTATAAGAACGCACAACTTGCAGGTCTTCCCGTTTCAGGTAAACATCGGCACCAAATTTCTCCGATAGTTTTCGATGAAATTGCAGAGGAGTTTTTAAAACAACTTTTTTAAGTACCTCGTATGCCTGATCAATATTGATTGTGTAGAGAACAGTTTGTGTCATCTTGAATTAGGATTTGAAAATCAATTTCTTGAATTAATTATAAAATAATTTGTATCGGGGATCGAAAGAAAATTCTTTTTGTATAAATCCCAAAGCAACAGAAACCAAATAACAACACAAGGCAACGCCTTGAGGGCATAGTACAAAATAAAAACCGCTACTTCTTTCGAAAAGACATAGGTTGGCGCAAGCCCAGTTAGGAATAAGACAAAGAAAATGAGAATGATATTTCGCATTGTAAAAATTTTTTCTTGAAGCACCAACCAAAGAAAACAACCGATAATGCAGATGACATAAGTTGGATGTTCGGACGCAGTGCTAAACAAAACAATAAACATAAGCAACGAGGCTAATATCAGTAATCTAAATTGCTTAGATCCAAATTGCTTTACGCGTATCAACGGTAACAATAACAATGGTAGGCCAAAAGCAAAAAACCAAAAATTGGATAGTTCTAGATGGCCACTGAGCTTTCGTACAAGCCCCATAATTGTGAGATCCGAAGAAATCGAAACAATGAGTTGGGAGTTCTTTGAAATCAGATCATAATACCAATCGAGATATGTTTGCACAATGTAGCTGGGTGATGACAATACCATTGGAAGAACAAAAAATGCGATCGCCCAAACGACACATCCCAAAATAAAATTTACCTTATTCTTTGAAAACAAAAAGAATATCAAACCAACAACTCCATACACTTTTGTGAAAGCCCCCAGTAAAATCCAAAACGGAGCATAAAAATCTTTTTCTTCCTCAACCATTGCAAAGCTCAAAATAATCATTGCTGAAATACAGGGATTGTACTGATTAGCCCAAACCGAATTGGCAAGCTCAATGGTGGCTAGCAACATTAATAAAACGTTGAGTTGTTGTTTTAGCTTAAGTTTGTTGAGCGCATAAAATAGGATAAGAACGTTGAATAAACCCCAAAGCAAACCTCCCACTACATCAGGAAAAATGGCGAAGGGGGCGATTACTAAACTAAAAGCCGGCCCGTAATGAAAAAAATCCCCATGCTCTTGCGGATATGCAGCATAAAGATTTTTTTGTTCAACCAAGTGCCAAAACATGGCACGAAATATTTTATAGTTATTATGGCGATCGTGCGGAAAATTGATAATCCAGTTAAGCACAGGCAAGGCGATCCAAATTGCAAGAATGAATTTGTCGGTCTTAAAGAATTTGTGATTTGTCCAATCGCCTTGCCTGCTTAACGTCACGTAAAAATTAATTTATCATGCTCTTTTCAACTGCGTTCTTTTCGGGTCTAAGCGAACGAACTGCTGCGCCTGCTTGCCATAATTCACTTTCGCGAACCTCTTTCAATTCCTCCGCCAACTTCTCGCGGTAGTCAGGCTTGCTACATGTATCGATTGTCCTTTTCGCTTCAGCACCAGATGCAACACTTTCATATAATTCGTTGAAAACAGGCAACGTTGCTGCCTTAAACTTTTTCTTCCAATCTAAGGCTCCGCGTTGGGCTGTAGTAGAACAGTTGGCATACATCCAATCCATTCCATTTTCTGCAACCAACGGCATTAAGCTTTGGGTTAGTTCTTCTACTGTTTCATTAAATGCTTCGGAAGGCGAATGTCCTTTAGAACGCAACACCTCATATTGAGCCTCAAAGATCCCTGCGATAGCGCCCATTAACGTGCCTCGCTCACCAGTTAAATCAGAGTATACTTCCTTCTTAAAATCAGTCTCAAACAAATAACCAGCTCCTACTCCAATACCGAGAGCAATTGCCTTGTCTTTTGCTTTTCCGGTTGCATCTTGAAATACAGCATAACTTGCGTTGATACCTTTTCCTTGCAAGAATAATCTGCGCACGGATGTTCCAGAACCTTTTGGCGCTGCCAAGATTACATCAATATCTGCGGGGGGAACAATACCCGTTTGTTCTTTAAATGTGATACCAAAACCATGGGAGAAATAAAGTGTCTTTTCCTTTGTCAGATAAGGTTTGATGGTTGGCCATAACTCGATTTGGCCGGCATCCGACAACAAGAATTGAATGATCGTTCCACGCTTCACTGCTTCTTCAATGTCAAATAAAGTTTCGCCAGGAATCCATCCATGCTCAACTGCCTTATTCCATGTTTTTGACCCTTTGCGTTGACCTACAATAACATTGAATCCGTTATCACGAAGGTTCAAACTTTGGGCAGGGCCCTGAACTCCGTATCCAATGATTGCGATCACCTCTTTCTTTAAAAATTCAAGTGCTTTGCTCATTGGGAATTCTTCCCTTGTTACCACCTCCTCTATCGTTCCCCCGAAATTAATCTGTGCCATAGTTTAGTTTAAGTTAAAAGTTAATTGTTTAGTAAGTCGTTTTTATTTGTTGGTTGTTAAAAAAGTTTCTGGTTTGATTGACTATTGTTTTGTTGCTATAATTATCCCAGTCGCCCAATCTTGTTTTGTAATTGTTAAATCCTGTCTTCGCTCGAGTTCTGCAATTAATTGAGAAGCTTTCTCTGCGTGCCCATCTGGCCAGTTAGCTTGTGGGAGCATATCGTCAATGATATATAATGCTCCTTTGTTTAACATAGCAAGTGTTTCATCGAGCATTAAATATTTACCATGCCAGGTGTCGGCAAAAACGTAATCGTACTTTTTAGCTTTGTTCTCTTCTATCCATTCGCCACCGTCAACACAAACTAAGTCAAGGCGATCATCTTCAGCTAGATTAGCTTGGGCAATCGCCAAAAAAATAGGATCGTTATCAACCGAAATAAGTGTTGACGAAGAATCCATCCCATCTAAAATCCACGAAGTAGATAAACCCGTACCTGTTCCTAGCTCAAGGAATTTCCCGCCTGGTTTAGAGGCTGCGAGCGTTCTAAGTAGTGAGCATGTTAAAACATCAGAAGCCATTGTAAAACCCGCCATTGTAGTAGCTTCTTTTATGGATGCATAAGCTGTGGGATATTTATTATCTGTTTTATTCATTATTTTGATGACCTACCGCACCCCTAATCCACATCCACGATTTGTTCACTCTTTTCAAGATAAGCGGCACTTCCCTCTTGCACTATTACCTCGTCCACTTCAATCAGTTTCTCTAACTGAAGCTTCACCTTTTCCATAAGGTCTGATGTTGTGAAAAGCAATAGCACCATACCGCCACGCCTGAAGTCATCCTCCAATTCATGCGCCATCATCTTTTTTATACGCACTCTTCTTCTATTCAATACGTTAATAATCCGATTGAGTACCGAAAAATTATTGTCTGCAGTTAGGATTAGGGTATAGTCTTGTTTCATTTCTTTTGAGATTTAAGACACAAGTATCAAGACACGAGATTTAATACTTTTTCTTTCATTATTTTATCTTACTACTTGTGTCTTGCTACTTACTACTAATTGGTGCTTCCAAAATCACATCCGCCACTCCAGCTCCTGCTGGCACCATCGGGAATACGTTGTCTTCTTTGCCCACCACTACTTCTAAGAAATAAGACGTTCTCGCAGCCAACATTTCTTTGAGAGCTTCTTGCAGTTCATCGCGCTTCGTTACTTTTCTTGCTCTGATACTATAGGCTTCGGCTAACTTGATAAAGTCAGGATTATCCATTTCGGTGAATGAATACCGTTTCTCATGAAAAAGTTGTTGCCATTGCCTCACCATGCCTAAAAAATTATTGTTTAGCACCATAATCTTAACGGGAATCTTGTACTGCATAATGGTGCCAAGTTCTTGCACCGTCATTTGGTAACCACCGTCTCCTATAACTGCCACCACTTGTTTCTCGGGAGCACCTAGTTTTGCTCCCATGGCAGCAGGCAGGGCGAAGCCCATTGTACCAGCACCACCAGAAGTAATATTTGTTCTTGGCTTTTGATAGCGATAATACCTTGATGTTGTCATCTGATGTTGACCTACATCAGTTACAACTACTGCTTCTCCCTTAGTCAGATTTGAAAGATGATTGATTACCTCGGCCATCATTAATTCTTCTCCTTTCGGATTAAATTCATGCCGCACAACTTTGTCGTGCTCAATGGCATCGAACTTTCGAAAAGTTTCAATCCAAGCTTCGAAATTATTAGGAGTACAAATTTCGGTTAAGGCAATCAACGCTTCTTTGGCATCGGCATGAACAGGCACGTCAGCTTTAATAATTTTACTTATTTCCGCTTTATCGATTTCAATATGAATAACTTTTGCCTGCTTAGCATATTTCGACACATTACCGGTAACGCGGTCATCAAAGCGCATACCCAAACCAATCAACACATCGCAGGCATTGGTGTTCACGTTGGTGCCATAATTTCCGTGCATGCCCAAGTAGCCCACGTAATTTGGATGATCTTGTGGAAAAGCACCCAAACCCAAGAGCGTGCAAGCGACAGGAATACCCGTCTTTTCTGAGAAAGCAATAAGCTCTTTGGTGGCACCCGATAACAAAACCCCTTGACCCGCCAAGATATACGGACGCTTTGCGTTGTTAATCAATTTGGCAGCAGCGTCAATTTGTGTGGTTTGAAGGATGGGCTTATGCTTATACGTTCTGATACCCTCGCACTTTTTATAGGCTACTTCGTCTATTTTTTCATTTTGCGCATTTTTTGTAATGTCAACCAATACAGGCCCTGACCTTCCTGTGCGGGCTATGTAAAATGCTTTCGCGATAGCGGGAGCAATATCTTTCGCTTCGGTCACTTGAATGTTCCATTTTGTAACGGGCAGCGTGGTATTAATTACATCCACTTCTTGAAACGCATCCGTTCCCAGTAAGTGTGCAAACACCTGACCTGTAATACAAACGATCGGAGTTGAGTCGATCATCGCATCCGCCAGACCCGTAACTAAGTTTGTAGCGCCCGGCCCAGAAGTAGCAAACGCGACACCCACTTGGCCCGACACACGCGCATATCCCTGCGCTGCATGCACTGCTCCTTGTTCATGACGAACTAAAATATGAGTAAGTCTGTCAGCATAACTATAGAGGGCATCGTACACAGGCATGATAGCACCTCCAGGATATCCGAACAACGTAGTAACTCCCTCCTCTACTAATGATTGAAGCAAGGATTCCGAGCCCGAAATCTTTTTTGTTTGTTGAACTACGGTATCAACTTCAGGTTTAATCTTCGTCAGTAACGCATCCATCAGCTGCTGTTTTAACTTGTTTTGAATATTTAAAAAGTACACCGCTCGTAACGCGAGGTGCTGGTGCGGTATAGTGCGATCTCCTGATCGCCAATGTTTTTTCATCTACCAACAAATTGATTTGATGTTTTTTTACATCGATTTCAATCCAGTCGTTATCCTCCACAAGCCCAATTAACCCACCCTCGGCTGCCTCTGGCGTGATGTGACCAATTACAAATCCATGCGATCCTCCGGAAAACCTTCCATCGGTAATCAATGCAACATGCTTACCAAGTCCTGACCCCATGATTAAGCTTGTAGGCTTCAACATTTCTGGCATACCTGGGGCACCCTTTGGGCCAACGTAACGAATTACTACTACATCGCCCTCTTTTATTTTTCCGGATTTGATGCCATCCACTAAGTCAAACTCGCCATTAAAAACACGGGCCGTTCCTTTAAAGCGTTCACCTTCTTTGCCTGTAATTTTTGCAACCGATCCTTTCTCGGCCAAATTCCCGTATAGAATTTGTAAGTGCCCTGTTTTTTTAATTGGCTTTTCGAAGGGAACAATAACATCCTGTGTATCGAAATTCAAGTCTTTCGCGCTGGCAATATTCTCAGCAATTGTTTTGCCCGTTACCGTGATACAATCTCCATGCAAGTATCCTTTCTGCAACAGATATTTCATTACCGATGGAACGCCTCCAATTTTATGAAGCGCTTCCATCAAATATTTACCACTTGGTTTAAGATCAGCAATCAATGGCGTCTTATCCGAAATGCGTTGAAAATCTTCTTGAGTAATTTTTACGCCTACACTCTTCGCCATCGCTATCAAATGCAATACCGCATTGGTAGATCCACCCAACACCATCACACTAGTAATGGCATTTTCAAAGGCTTTGAACGTCATGATGTCACGAGGCTTCAAATCTTTTTCCAACAGCAAGCGGATGGCTTTTCCCGCTTCTATGCATTCTTCGGATTTTTCTTTGCTTAACGCTGGATTAGAAGACGAATACGGTAATGCCATGCCCAATGCTTCGATAGCCGATGCCATTGTGTTAGCTGTGTACATACCACCACACGCACCAGCACCAGGACAAGAATTTTGTATGATGCCTTTGAAATCCTCCTCAGTAAGTTTGCCTTGTATTTTTTCGCCCAAGGCTTCAAATGAAGAAATGATATTCAGTTCTTTTCCTTTCCAATGACCACCGGCAATAGTGCCACCATACACCATAATTGCAGGACGGTTCAACCTACCCATGGCAATCAACGAGCCAGGCATATTTTTATCGCAACCCACTACGGCAATGAGGCCATCGTAATGCTGAGCGCCACACACCGTTTCTATTGAGTCAGCAATCACCTCACGGCTCACCAATGAATAGCGCATGCCTTCGGTACCATTCGCAATGCCATCGCTTACGCCAATGGTGTGGAAAATCAATCCTACCAAGTCTTGCTTCCAAACGGCTTGTTTCACTTCTTTTGCTAAGTCGTTCAAGTGCATGTTGCACGTGTTGCCATCATAGCCGGTGCTTACCACTCCAACTTGAGCCTTTTTCAAATCTTCTTCCGTCAAACCAATTCCATACAACATCGCTTGAGATGCTGGTAGTGTTGGGTCTTGCGTGATTGTTTTGCTATATTTATTCAATTCCATCTTATAAGGTACGAGCCGCGAGCTTCGAGAAGTGAGCACGCTGGCTCAAAACCTGAAGCTCATAGCTCAAGGCTAGTTTAAACAATTACATACGAATAACTCTTTTCTAACACAATATTCCGGTACGTCTCTTGGATTAATGCGCCCATCGAATCTTTCCAATCGAGCCCCATTGGTTGACCTTCGATTGAACTTACGCCAACAATCTCTAGCATCGTGCTGCAGAAGAAGGCCGAGTCCGCTTCAAATAATTCTTCGGGTCTAAAATATTTTTCTTCCACCGGCAACTCCAATTGGCGACAAATATGAATGACCGTCTTGCGTGTAATACCTGGTAAAATACTTTCGGCAGGGGGCGTGTAAATAATTCCATCCTTCTCATAAAAGAAGTTGGCTCCTGGTCCTTCTGCTACAAATCCGCTAAGGTCGAGAAGTAAGCAATCATCAAAGCCGCGTTTTTTTGCTTCCGTTGTTGCCAAAATGGAGTTCACATACAAGCCACAGACTTTGGCTTCCATGGTTACCGCTTTCGGGTTGGGTCGCTGGAACGATGAAATACAGATCCGCGATGGCTTTAAGGTAGGGTGTTGTTCACATTCCCAAGCGGCTATCATCAAAGAAACTCCATTTGGGGCAGTCAATGACATATTCGGACTGCAAAAAACTAACGGACGTATGTAGGCATTTGATAAGCTGTTTCTCTCCAGCACTTGATAGGTTGCCTGCACCATTTCTTCGGTTGAATACTCGAAAGGAATGCCCATGAGTTTGCAACTTCTTTTCAATCGCTCAAAGTGCTCATGTGCTTTGAAAAGTTTTGTGCCATTCACCGTTTCATATGCACGAATGCCTTCAAACACGCCATAGCCATAATGTAAAGTTTGCCCGAAAAGGTCGGTCTTGGCTTCGCTGGCTTTGACAAAGTTTCCGTCTAGGAAGAGAATCGTTTCGCTGTTATAATATTCCATACTTCTAAAACAATCGTTAGTTTGCAGTAGCCCATATAAAACAAAACCGCCCCAATCTCTCGGGGCGGTTTTGATATAGTTTAAAACATAATCATCACTGCCCCGGTTTTCGGAGAATAATGACACTTATCACAACACTTGAGGTGCTGAGATTAAACTTGTCGTTATTGGATACGATCATCATGTGTTAATTTTCTTCTGCTTCGATACAAGATTCACCAATTTTAACGTGGTATTCAAGTAAAAGGCCAAAAAAAATTCTATACAGTTGTTGGACGAGTGTTAGGTAGAGGGGTTATCTTTGCTGTACTCTCGGCAATTTGACAAGGTGAAAACTGCAATTCTAATATCTTTATTGGTAATCCCTTTTCTTCGCTTTGTCAGTCGCGGAAAAAACAAATTGGATTGGGAACAGGTTGGATTTATTACGCCATCAAAGATCAATCAGTATCCTCGTTTACCCATAGTGGGTCAGCATCTCCCGTTATATTTTTTGTTAAGGCTGATGGAGAAAAAAGCAAAAATCATATTCAACTGTCTTATGCGTCTTCATTTTTAACATCTTCTTCTAACGGGTTTTCTACTAATGGACAAATTGGTTATCTTCAATTTGCTCATCACAGAAAATTTAGATCAAAAAGCAATAACATACTGTTTTTTGTTGGCGGACTCTTTGACCTAAATATTAACTTTCGACAGAGTAGTAATTATTCTGGCGTTTCTGATATCAATGGAGAATTGATTACTTCATTGAGCCCAAGTTTATTAGTTGAATTGCCGATGAGGAAAGACTTGCTTAGTGCACAGGTTTGGTCATCAATAATGGCTGTTTCTTTCCAAGCTGGATATGCAAGAAGTTTGCCTCCACAGCTAAATTTACTTGGAATTTCTGAGTTTTCGACAATAAATTGGCGAATGGCTTTTAGCAAATCATTAGCAGTTAAATGGAATTTGAGGTTTGAGTATCAATTTCAGTTAAATAATTTAAGAAAGTTCGAGACCCTAACTTCCTTAAGTCATCAGCTAACAACTTCGGTCATTTTTAAGGTCAACTAATGAGAAAAATATCATTTATCGCGGCACTTCTGTTGGTTTCCTGCACCGATTTTTTTCTTGGGAAAGATCCTACAAACACCCCAATAGAAATCTTTGATGAGTTTTGGAATGGCGTTGATGACTGTTGGCCTGAATTTGAAAGTAAAAGGGTAAATTGGGACTCAATCTATAATATTTATCGGCCTCAAATAAATCAAAAAACAAGTGAGTACGATCTGAAAAATGTGTTGGGGCGTTTGGTAAATATCCTTGAGGATGGACACACAACTATCTATCCAAAAAATCAAGCTAAGATTGGATACTATCCGCGATACGATTTTAACTTTTATGGGCTCAATTGGATACGGCAAAATTATCTAACCTATTACAAGTATAACAGTGCCATTGGTTACGGATTAATAAGTCAAGATGTGGGCTACATTTACATCGGAACCTTCGGCAATCAAGATGAACAGTACTCAATAATTGATCAAATCATTCAAGATTTTAACAAAGTCAAAGGAATCATTATTGATGTGAGAAGTAATAGCGGTGGAAACAAAAGTCCGAGACAAATCATAGCGAGTAGGTTTGCAGATAAGCAAAGAATATATGCTTACGAAAGATACCGCGTGAATAAACAACAACCCACCAAGATGAGTGATTTCGTTGCCGATGATATTGAGCCCTCTGGGTCAGTGCAGTTTAAAGGAAAGGTTGCAGTTTTAACCAATCGATATTCTTTCAGTGCGACCGAAGAATTCGTCCTGTCTATGAAGTGTTTTCCACAAATAATTCAAATAGGAGATTACACTAATGGAGGCAGTGGCACGTCACCCATTTTAAAAGAGCTACCCAACGGTTGGTCATATCGAGTTTCTACTTCCCTGCTTTGTGACTTAAATAGAAAACCCATACGCATGGGTATTGAACCTGACATTATTGTATATACAACAAAAGAAGATTCTCTAAAAATGAAAGATTCGATAGTTGAAAGAGCGATAGTTGAGGTTTTAAAGTAATATTTTGTTTCTCCCAAATACACGAACTCAATTTTGTTAGTATAGTTGCAATCAACTCCTCAAATACTCCACAATACCATCTCTAATGGCTGTAAATGTTTTTACCAACTTAGCCTCATCTTCTTCCAGTAAGGTAACTCGAAAACCCTGCAACTCTGAGCAAAACGAAGAGATAGGCACCACACACACACCTTTCGCGCCAAGCAAATAATATACAAAACGCTTGTCGAGCGGCATCTCAGTGCTTGTCCACTCTTCCACCAACGCTCTTATCCTTGCATCTTGAATCTTGATTTTTTGATCTGGTCTAAGCGTGCCTTTGCGAAAAATAATGGTGTTATAAAAAGCACCAAACGTTTGGTTGAACGTTAGCTCTGGCACGGTGCTAAGAATATCTGAAATAATTCTACTGCGCTTACCAATCTTTTGGTTCGTCTCTTCACGATAAATTTTGAAACGTGGATCGCCCAGAATTTTTGGTATCGCTAACTGCGGAAGCTTAGTAGAACACACTTCAATCATCTTGGCATTATCAATCGCCTGACATAAGCGGTTGAAGTCGGTATCTTTATCGCGGTTATAATATTCCATCCAGCCGCATCGTGCTCCCGGCCAAGGCAATTCTTTGCTAATGCCTCGCATGGCTATGCCCGGCACATCTTCAATCACTTCGGCAAGAGCATAAGCCCGCGCCCCGTTGTAGGTAATATTCAAATAGATCTCATCGCAGATCAAAAACAAGTTAAACTCACGCGCAATGGCAACAATACGTTTCAATGTTTCCAACGGGTACACCATGCCTGTTGGGTTATCCGGATTAATAATAAGTATGCCGACTACGTTGGGGTTGTACTTCACTTTGTTGTACAAATCATCTAAGTCGGGATACCACTTGTTGTTAGGGTCAAGCGTGTAGGTCAACGGTTCATGACTGGCATGCGCAGCTTCTGCGCTGGAGTGTGTTGAGTAGGCCGGACTAGGTCCAATCACACGTGAAGTGGGCGTTATGTATTGATACACTTTTGCGATGGCATCGCCAAGGCCGTTGAAAAAACAAATGTCATCTTGACTGATTTGAACTTTGTTGAGTGCGTTGGTACGCGCTGCTAAAAACTCACGCGTCTCCAAAATTCCTTTTGACGGGCAATAACCGTACGTGTCGTTTTGCAATGCTAAATCGGCAATTACGGCTCGAATCCATTCGGGAAGGATGTGATTTTTTTGGATCGGATCGCCAATGTTTTCCCAAAAAATTTCACGCCCCAGGTTTTTTATTACGGTGGCCTTCTTTACGATCTCGCGGATCTCGTAGCTAAGTTCGTTGGCTCCATCGCTCAGCAGGTGTTGTCGCATAACTAAAAATTGAAGGCGAAATATAGCAGGATTAAGAGGATTTTAGGATGACGCAAAAAATTGAAGGTAAACAAACACTTCAGCTCGGGAAGCTGGGAACGCCAACCGCTTGAAGGATTTGGGCTGGCGGACTTGGAACAGCCCAAAAATTGAAATCTTTTAAGGCTTTTTTATTTTAAAGATCGGCACGGTGCTGCAAGGCTCGCCATACATGATACTAGCGGCCACCCCACGGAGTTGATTGGTTGCATAAACATAGGCAGCCACTGGAACTTCAATTTTACTGCACCCTTTAATAACCACCTTAGCACCTTGGTAGGCATTCCAATCAATTTTCGAAAGTGATTCATTGTACAGGATTGTCTCCAGATCGGCTAACGAGCCATACACCACTTTGCTAGCAAATGGCTGCAGGGCAGAACTTATCAACATGTAAGCCCATGTTGGAATGATCGCGTCTTCGGAACACGTGATGGCGACAAATTTGTTTTTGTACGCTTGCCAATCATGATTTTTAATGAACTCGCGGAAGTCTTTCTCACGAAGAATCATACCTTGGTAGAGATTGTCTTTTAAATCGAACAATACTCTTTCGCCTTGGGTATAATAATCTTCGAGGTCTAATGTTTTAAGCGCACTCAATGAAACTCGGTTTAGAGCATACCCAGCCGTTCCGCCCTCGTCAGTGGCTTTACTTGTCATTTCTGTGGTGTTAGTATCCATGTCTTCCGCTAACATCAAATTTGTATTTTTGGTTTTCTTATCAAAAACTCTTTGAGATAAATCGGCTCGAACGTGACCAAGTTTTCGGTTTGCTGATCTTGAAACTTCTCGAATGCAAGCGCCCCCAAAGAAGAAGCCAAGGGAACGATGTCATCTAGAAATCGAGCATTTGGATGATGGATTACCTCCTTGCACTTAGAAGCGCCATCACCGAAGAAATAAACTATGCTTTCATCAAGTGGTTCTTTAAATGTTAGCTCATCAACTACAGTAGCCGCTGTAGCTTTAATTAATTTATCCTGCGCGTCCATCAGCAGGCAATATACTTCCATTCTTCGTGCGTCTATCATAGGGCAAAGGTAGCCACCGCAACCAGCAGAACGCACGTAATGACTCATGGATAAGAGCGTATTGACAGAGATCAGCGGAATGCCTAACGAAAAACAAAGCCCTTTGGCAAGGGATACACCTATTCGCAAACCGGTATATGAGCCTGGACCAGCAGCAACAGCCACGGCATTTAATTCACTTTTTTGAATGCCCGATCGATGAAACAATTCTTCTGCCATTACTGCCAAGTGAGTGGATGCAGATTGCGGAACAAACATTTCAGAAGATACGACTAGCTTACCGCTTTTGTGAATAGCAACAGAGCAAACCGAAGTCGAAGATTCGATGGAAAGAAGTATCGCCATCAGTTTGCTTTCAATATGTTTTGAAACGCCTCCTTGTCGGCAAGTATTTTCCTGGCTGCTTCCATTTCTTTATCGTGCGTCAAGGATACCTCGGCCAATCCTTTATCTAAGTGATAGTGAAACGCAATTTCTTGTTCAAGTGAAAAGCTGATCTCCGCTTTGAAGCGGATCAAATCACTTGCTTTGCTTTGGTCTACTTTGTTTTCAAGCAACGATAACTGAGTTTGTAAATTTGAAACTCCCGCTTTTTTAGCTACCTGAATGAAGCCTTCTAATTGCCTTTCTAATTCGGTGGAGTAAGAAAACTTTTTGTCGCTTACCCATGCGGCAAAGCTTTTATACTCCGTATCGGTTAGCTTAAATTCCTTTAATGATTTAGGTGTGGGGTGGCTTGTGCAAAAAATCGAAGCGTATTCAAAAAACAACCCAGAAGAAGCAAGTGCGGAGGTAATGGCCAAAACATCTTCTTTGGCAAGCTGGATATCGGGGCTTAGTCCACCTCCATCAAACACTTTTCTTCCAGCTGAAGTTTTAAATTCACGTCTGAGCGAATCCGCAAATTTATTTACGTGTCCATCGGTTTGGCGATGCGCATAGTCAAGTTCTTGAATACACCGCCCACTGGGTATGTAATATTTAGCGGTTGTTATTTTTAGCTGAGAATTGTAAGGCAATTGCCTAGTAACTTGAACCAGCCCTTTTCCAAATGTGCGCTGCCCTATTAACACAGCACGGTCATAATCTTGTAACGCCCCTGCCACAATCTCTGATGCCGATGCGCTGTTGTTATTGATTAAGACTACCAGCGGCAAACTTACATCAATCGGGTTATTCAGGGTGATGTAGGACTTATTCCATTCCGTGAGCTTTCCTTTGGTGGCAACTATTTCTTTTTCTTTTGGAATAAACACATTGGCTATGTTAACTGCCTCATGCAAAAGTCCGCCCGGATTATCCCTTAAATCCAATACTAAACTTTCGGCTCCTTGCTCTTTTAGTTTTACGACTGCAAGCTCCACTTCTTTTCCTGCACCAGGCGTAAAATCTTCCAACTTAATGTAGCCTACTTTGTTTTCAAGTAGTGCAGAGTACTTAACATTCGCAATTTTTATCTTTTGCCTGACGAGGTTGAATTTCATTGGATTCAATTGTCCAGTTCTTTTTATTTCCACCACAACAGGCGTGTCTGGCTTCCCCTTCAGCAATGCACTGGTTTCGGAAGTAGACTTACCTGTTACATTTTTTCCATCAATCGAAATCAACTCATCGCCTACTTTTATACCCGCCTTGTGAGCTGGAAAACCCTCATACGGTTGGGTGACAATTGTCTTTTTACCTAACGAGCCGATCAAAGCTCCAATGCCTGCGTACTGACCCGTAGTTAAAATACCGAAGGCTTCTTGGCTTTCCTCAGGGATGTAATCCGTATACGGATCGAGCGATTCAAGCATTGCAGAAATGCCTGTATGGATTAACTTCTTGGGCTCGACTTCATCCACGTAATAGGCATTTATTTCTTTGAAGAGGGTGGAGAAAATATCAATGCTTTTTGCGATCTCAAAGTACTTTTCTCCAGGAGAAACAAATGCAAATAATAAGAAAATGACAACTCCCGTAATGGACGTTTTGAATGCCACCCCCCCCTTTCGCTTTTCCTGAAATTTTTCTTTTTCGCTCATTTCGTTTTATCCGTTGCGTTTTTTGATTCTCGGCCGCTAATTGTTGAAAGCGAACGGATCACTTTCTCATGAATGATATTCGAAGGCAAAATTTCTTTTGCAGTGTAAATATAGGCAACTAGTAATTTTTTTGGGCTTATCAAAACGGGTTTGTTAAGGCGATAACCTTCCCGGATTCTACGTTTTAGGGTGTTGCGATCAACGGATTTCTTAAAATTACGAGTCGAGACGGATATGAGTAACTGATGAACGAGCCAAGTTTGGTCCGGGTGGATAAAATAAATCACCCTAAAAGGGTATAAATTAAAAGAGGAACCCTTTTCAAAGAGTTCCTTTATCCAAATTTCTTTATTGAGTCTTTCCTGTTTTGAAAATGTATGCTCACCCATGAGATTAATGATAATCCCCTTGAGGGCAAGTTACATTAAAAGAATTAGTTATTCTTAAGGGTCTTTTCGTCAGAAACGGTAAGCTTCTTACGACCTTTTCTTCTGCGGGCAGCAAGCACCCTGCGACCATTGGCAGTAGCCATACGCTCACGAAAGCCGTGTTTGTTTTTTCTTTTCTTGCGGGAAGGTTGGTAGGTGCGCTTCATAATAGTAATAAATTAACCTTTATTTCTAAAGGGCTGCAAAAATGAGCAAGATTTATAAGATTTGCAAGACATCGAGTAGGATTTTCGACACTCTCCGACAAGAAAGCCCTTTTCCCTTGATCTCAAAAGGTATAAAAAGCAAAAAGGTCGGCCTTTGGCCGACCTTTTTTAGATTTTTACCTTGAATACTATTTTTTCTCGGCCGCTTTCGATTTCGCTTTCACAAAATCACCTGCTTTAATAATGCTAAATGATTCCAGCTTCAAATGCTTTTTCATGGCGGCATTGATTTGTTCTGGCGTCAGTGCCATTACTTTTTTCTCAAATTCTTCGTCCCATTTCAAATCTCTTTTTATGAAAAGGTAGTTATTTAGCGTGCCTGCCAATCCTGCATCTTGGGCTCTGTTTACTGTGCGCGATTGCGACCAGCCTGATTTGGCTTCGGTTATTTCTTCGGCTGTAAAGCCCGTAGCAGTCACTTTTTCAATTTCCTCTTTGAAGGCCTTTTCTAGCTTTTCTGCATTTTCAGGGGCATAAATAGCATAGGCGAAGAAAGAACCAATCGGATCGAGCGACCCTGCGCTAAACTGGGAACCAACTCCATAACTTAACCCATCCTTTTGGCGAATCCGGGTTGCCAAGCGCGAATTCAAAAAGCCTCCGCCCAGCATAAAATTTCCCAGCACCAAAGACGGGTAGTCGGCATTGTCATCTCTGAAATCAAAATTATAAGCCGCTACAAAAAAAGCATTTGCCTTGTCTGGCGTCTCGATGGATTCGTTGATTGCCGGGACCGCAGTCGCTTTATTCGTAATTCTCGCATACGCTTGTCCACTTTTCCAATTTCCAAACAACTCGGTAGCTAGCGTCTTCAACTCGTTGGCGTCAAAATCGCCCACCAACGCCATGGTGGCATTATTTGCCCCGTAAAAGTCTTTATAAAATTTCTTTACTTCATCGATGGTCAATGCTTTAATGGTGGCTATTTCTTCATCGAACGTGCTGATGTAGCGAGGATCCGTTTTTGGATAGGGAGTAGTATGCCTTTGAATTTTATTGAAAGCGATTGCCTGCGGCTCGCTGCGTTGCGATTCAATGCCTGCCAATTCTTCCGATTTCACTTTTTCAAATTCATCGGCTGGAAAAGTAGGGTCTTTCAACACATCGGCTACCAACTTAAGTGCTTCCACCAAGTTTGGCTTTGTAGTACTGATGTTGATAAAAGCCTGCGTGGCTCCACCCCCAATGAAAACGTTGGCCTTTAGCTGGTCGAACTTATCTTTGATTTGCTGGCGGGTATACTTTGATGTTCCTTTATTGAGCATGCTTGCGGCATACTCTCCCGCAGAACCTTTTCCTTGCAGCGACTTTTCATCGCCAAATCGAAGTGTAATACGGGCTTCTACCGACTCACCGCGGGTTTTCTTCGACAGCATGGCCAGCTTCATTCCGTTTGGAAGCTCCGTTCTACTTGTTCTAGTTTCAATATTAGCTGGTGCTGGATCAAATTCCTCGCCTTGTGCAATTGTTTGAGAGCCCTTATAATCTTTCACCAAGGCTTCTACATCGGGGGTGGCAGGTATTTCCGAACGCTCAGGTTTCTCTGTGGGAATGAATACGCCCAACGTGCGATTATCGGGCTTTAAATACTGCTTTGCCACACGCGCTACATCAAGCACGGTAACGGCCTTTATTTTATCACGCGTAACAAAAAGCAATCTCCAATCACCCGTACCTACAAATTCGCTGATCTCAAGGCCAATGCGCTCAGAAGAGTTGAAGCCTAATTCGATTTGTTTAATGATATCATTTTTTGCCCGTTCTACATCTTCCTTAGTAGGGGCAGAAGTGGTCAAGTCATCAAGTGTTTTAATTAAAGTTGCCTTTGCATCGTCTAAGGAATTTTCTTTCAAAACTTCTGCGTAAGCCAATAACAGAGCTGGCTCTTTCCATTGAAAAGCAAACGCACCAATGCTACTTGCCTTTTTAGAATCTACCATTGATTTATACAGTTTGCCAGCAGGTTCGCTTCCCAAAATGGTTGATAACACTTCAATGGCTGCATAATCTTTGTGAGAGCCGGCAGGAATATGATAAGCGGCCATCGCTAACTGAACATCACCTACCCTTCTTAGTGTAACGGTGCGCTCACCATCTTGGACGGGATCCAGCGTATACGTGGGCGCTATTTCACGGGCTGGACGGGGCACGATGCCAAATTTTTGATTAATTAACTCCAGTGTTTTAGTCTCATCAAATTTTCCGGCCACTAACAAAACAGCATTATCTGGCTGATAGTATTTCTTGTAAAAAGCCTGAAGTTTGTCAATCGGCACATTTTCCAAGTCGGCCTTCGACCCGATAGTTGTTTTGCCATAGTTATGCCATATAAAGGCAGTTGCCATTACACGCTCCATCAACACTCTAAATGGGCTATTCTCACCGCTTTCAAATTCATTACGCACAACCGTCATTTCGCTGTCCAAATCTTTCTTAGCAATAAATGAATTCACCATTCTATCCGACTCAAGGTCAATGGCCCATTTTAGGTTTTCTTCCGTTGCGTTGAAGGTTTCGTAGTAATTGGTGCGGTCTACCCAGGTAGTTCCGTTTGGCCGGGCCCCATGCGCGGTCAACTCAGATGGAATATCAGGATGGTTTGGAGTACCCTTAAAAACAAGGTGTTCAAGCAAGTGAGCCATACCAGTTTCTCCGTAGTTTTCGTTTTTTGAACCTACCAGATACGTTATGTTTACGGTAATTGTTTGTTTCGATGGATCGGGAAACAAGAGCACTTTTAAACCATTGGCCAGACGGTACTCGGTAATGCCCTCTACCGTAGTTACTTTAACGGGCGCTGTTAACGAGGCAGTTACCTGCTTTTCGGGTGAAGTGGGCGTTTTCTCTTTTCCTTTTTTCTGGGCGAAACTGGTAGCAGAAACTAACAGCAAGGCCAAAAAGGTTGCTTTCATTTTCATAAAAATTTGGGTTTTGTATTAAGATTTCTTAATGACTAATAGCCGTTGTTGTGATAGGCAAGGCAAAATATTAAAAAAAAAGGGAACTGCAAACTAATGTGCTAATACTTAAACCAAAAGGTTTTTTATTTGGTGCGTCTCCACGTTGATGACGATCCTTGAACTGCCTTCTAAGATGGCGAGGCCACCCCCTTAACTGAAAAGCACCGACAAGGAATGGAGGGAATGTGTATTTCCTATTTTATTTTCGCTTTTTTAGCGAAAAATCGAAGCCCATCCTTACATTCAATTTGTCGCCATAGGCATTGGTATTGCGTATGTAGTGCCCAACATTATAGAGTACTTGAATGTTTCCTTTTATGTGCTTTGTGAACTTATACTCTTTTTTGACACCCACAAAGAAATTCCACGACCACTGCCTTCCGTCTTCTGCCTGTCCAAACACTTGGCTAGCGGCAACAAAATTGTTGATCCGCTCGGCTTCCCCACGGAAGGAAAACCCTTTCTTCCAATACACATCGGTGAATAACCTAGGGCCAAATACTCTACCGGTGGGAACGGTACTTATAAATGAGTGAAATTGCGTCCGCTCTACCCAGCCAAAGCCGGCTGACCACTTGCCCGAAATACGATAGGCTATAAAGGGATTATAATCTATGCTAAAATCGCTGGCAGTTCGAAACTGCAGGTTAAACCCAGGAACTAAACGAACGCGAAGCGGCTTTCCACTCATTTCGTTGTATACTCCCTTAAAAGCGGCTTTCACTTCCGTAGCGGTTGGGTGTTTTAGCTTATACTTGCTAAGTTGATCCATAGCCCCCAGCAACAATTGCTCTTTCCCTGCAAAGTGGTTAATAGCCTCTTTTTTAACCTGCTCCTGCGCAAGCTTTTTCAGCTCTTCTGGGTTGTTTCCTTTAGCAGCCATGCCTTTGTACTGGTCCAGCATGTTGGTCTGCGCTTGCAATTCTTTCACCTCGCCAATACTAGATGCCCTTGCCTCAAGTTCTTTTGAAATGTTTTTAGCGTTAGAAAGGTCGCCTGCGGAAACGCTTTTTATTTCTTGCGTATATGTTTTTGCTTGCGTGCTAATTTGCTTTACCTGGCTTAAACCCTTCGTTGCATCACCTAGCGCACCCGTATTCTTTAGCTGACTAATCTCCTTTTGAGGTAGCGAGGTGATCTTTTGTAGCTCCTGTTGTACTACGTTGGTATTAGGATTTACTGTTGGCATACCCGGCAATAAGCTAGGTTGTGATCCCGTAGTTAAGTTGGGGGTGTTCGCACCAGGTAAAGGACCTAGGCCTGGCGTTGTTACGCCACTAGCGTTAGGTACTTTTACACCTTCCGGCAAGTCGAGGCCTTCTTTGTTAAGCTCATTTAGTTTCGCGTTTACTTTTGAGCCAGCTCCGTTGAGTTTTGCATTTACTTTTTCAATGGGTGCGTTAACTTTCTTTTCTAGTTTTTGAATTCCCGCCTGCGCTTGCTGTATCTTCTTAACGGGCGCAGATTTATTTAGGCTGTCCAGAAGCTTGGTATATTTTGCAGTTGGTAGTTTAAGAGCTGTTAGGCTATCGATTTTAGTAGAAAGCTTCCGCTTTACAGAATCTACTTTGTTTGTGTATTTGGCGGTGTTTGGCTTCAGGCTATCGGGTAGGGTAAGCGTTGTGTTTAGGTTAACATTTTGTAATTTGTTCAACGCTGCATTCGCCCTGGAGTTAACTGAATCAACTTTGTCGATCTTTTTGTTGATGGGAATGAGGGTATCTACACGTACTCCGCTTGCTTTTTTAAGCAGGCTGTCCGCCTTGGTTGTTTGTGCCATTCCGTGGAGCGACCCCATCAAGACAAAGGTGAAACAGAATAATGTGCGTAGCATATTTCAAAAATAGCTTATTATTTTAAGGCGACAGAATGTTTTTTGAAAATAAAAGAATGCAAGGGCGAAGGAACTTTCGCTGGAGCGCGTTTGCAAACGTGCTCCAGCAACCTAGAGCAGAAGCGCGCTAACGGGGGGTCGTTTTATTCCATCTTTCTGATCAATTCTGGATCTCTGCTGGTATGGATAAACCTTAGGAGGACGACTTCATCATCCAGAACTTTGTAAACGATTTTGTAATGCCACAATGCAACTGAACGGTAATTTCCCGGTTTCCCCAATAGGTATTCCTCTCTTGAAAATCGCTCCGGCAACTCCTTTAGACTCTTAGCAGTGTCAATGAGTTTTTGGCGAACTTTGATCGCTGCTATTGGTGAATCTTTCTTGATGTGCTCTATGATATCGTATAGGGATTCTTTGGCCGAAGGTGGTATTACTACCCGATAGTGCTTCTTCATCACCAAGCCTCTGATTCCTTTTCAAGTTCGTCTATTGTCTGATACTTTCCAGACTCATGCTCTTTCTCTGCCTGCTCAATCGTCTTAATAAAGTCAAGATGCGTAATGGCTCGCCCATCTGCTTCATAACCTACTATCGGATTATTTTCTTTATTAAGTAGTTGACGTACCTGTTCCATTATCCGAACATCTCTTACCCGAAGGAGTTGTTCAATCAATAGTAATTTTTCTGCCTGAATGTCCATATCCATATTTTTGTCTTGTCAAAGTTAACTTTTTATACCATTTTTAGATCAGTTTTTCGGAATAGATAGCTTAAAAGAGACGCTAGTAGACCCTAACTTGGCCTAGATTACAAAAACAGCCCGCGTTGCAAACGCTCATGGAAATTTAGCATTAAGGCTAAAACATTAAGATTAAGAAGGAACGCGTTGCAAACGCGCTCCAGCAAGCTAGGGCAAACGCGCGCTAACTGGGGAAAATATATAAAGCTAGCGCGCGTTTGCAACGCGTGCCCCTGCTATTCGATTTTATTTAGCTCCAAGTACCCCTTTTTATTAGCATAATAATCCCTTGCCGAACTATACCGATATTCCCCTCGCTGGCGCGCGTTTGCGAGGCTGTGTGAAAATCATTTTTTTGTTTAAGAATAAAAAAATAACTGTACCCTATATCACCGCAAGGATATTTTAGGTTGAATTGGCCTGAACATT
>JAIYCV010000005.1 GCA_027487845.1 Flammeovirgaceae bacterium | reverse complement strand
CACCCCCAATTACAGACTGATTCACTACGAGGGGATGGATTGACCATCCTCCGTTTTGAATAATATCTGTTTGGAAAATCTGACAAAATAACTGTCCGGCTAAACTGGACCACCTCAGACTTAGTTGTTCTTCTAGAATCGTTCATTCACTGTCAGGATGACCAACAAAATGAACGACTTCAAACTAAATTCTACGATAAAATAGGTCCTAAATTTTACGATCGATTAAAAAAAGCCGCATCAAAGCTATATCGAGGAATACCGGATTGGGAACCTAGGATGGAAGAAGTCTTTAATGATACCTTTCTAACTGCCTTTGAAGAGTTGAAAACATTCGAAATTGGTGATAATTGGAATGATATTGAATGTGAAAAAGTGCTCCTAAATTGGCTGTCTAGAATTGCAAACAATAAATTCTTAAAGTTGGCAGCTGATTCAAAGAAAGAGCGAAAGGTCTTAGTCGACTATAGGCTCGAGCAACTAAGGGAGAACAATAGCGGCAAAACGTTTGAAAGGGAAAAATATAAGCAGACCTATGACAAAGTAAAGTTTGATGTTTTTTGGAACAATCTAAATGCAATGTCTAAAGAGGTTCTTCTTATATGTCTTGACAACGGAACTCTCAAAGAAGAAATAAATGATCATATTTCAGACAAGGAAATTGAATTACTAAAACTTAAGAGTGATTTAGGTTCCTGTGCCGTTCCAAAAGAGATGAAAAAACATTTGGACAAAAGTGAATTTAAAGAACGCAACACGGGCCATTTGCCAGATGAGGCATTGGAAAATTTAAGAACGAAATACCAAGTAAAATCTCCCGCTATTCGCAAAGCAAAACAAAGAGCGCTAGAAGGCTTAAGAAATTGTAAAATCTAAGACATGGGAAAAACAAAAGGCAAAACCGAAAACAAGGATTTGACCCCAAATGAAAAAGTAAATCTTCAAGCTGACATGAGAAGGTTTGGATACCTGTTGCCTACAAACGATGACGAGCTTGAAGAATTCAACAAAATATTTGGCAAAACGCAAGTGATTTTTCCTGAGCACTTAAAGCGGCCTTCTTTTTTGCAAGGCCAATCAGGCAGTGAAAGTGTGAAATCTATCAAAACAGAAAAAGTCGTTTCACTAAAATCTAATGATTCTCCAAAGCCGACTAAAACCAAGAATGATTATTTCAAAAGATTAGTGTTGGCTGCAGAAATTGCGAACCGATTACATGGGGAACCCACATTTGGTCACGTGAAATTTGTTAAGGTTTACTTATTGTGTGACAAGATTTGTGAAATGAATTTGAATTCTTCCTATGGAAGATATGCAGCGGGGCCATTAGATCCGATACAAATGCGAGCATTCGATGCTCAGTTCAAAAGGAAGAGATGGTTTACCGTTACTCGAACCCACTATGGTGCTTACAAGTATACTCCAGATGAGAAGGTCGGTGAATATCAGGTTTGGTATGAGAGATATTTCAAAAATCAACTTGAAGATATTGAGAAAGTTATCGAATTATTTAGGAAGAAGTCTTCGGACTTTTGTGAAATCGTTGCCACGATTTTCTTCCTTTGGATGGACTTCAATTCAAATCATAAACTTGTAAATAATGCATCGCTTATTAAGGACTTTTATGAGTGGGATGAGCGGAAGAAGCGATTTACAGAAAAGGAAATACTCCAAGCTATTGATTGGATGAATGAGCATGGAATTGTACCAACATTAAATAAGTAATTGAATGAAAAAATCTACTTTTAGAATTATTCAGTCCATAGGAATGTTTCTATTCCTTTTACTATTTGGTTTTTTTATTTATGCTTTGACTAGGACACCAAGTAACCAACATAGTGAGTTGGCATCTTCCCGGTTAGCTGGGCCACAAGATTTCAATGCTTTACTCAAAGCATCTTCAGAAAACAAACCGATCGGATTTGAGTATCAAAAGATTTCTGAGTCAGCAAGTGAAGGCAATGAATAATAAATACCAATGGCATTACCAAAAGCAAGTCTTCCATTTTATTTGAAATCCCCGCATGAAGGATGGAGCGGCATGTTTGAGCCCGACATGGCACGTGCGGCTGGTGGCGAGTAGCGACAGCCTGACCCCGATAGCCTTGTGCGCGGCCTGCGCGCATCGGGGGCACGCCCAAACAAGATTTAACTTACTCTAATTTCTCCGCAGAGACTCCGTTTCGGCACTCCTGCGGTTTTTTACTCAACCTAACTTGAGTTCTATACTATATTATTTGCCAGCCGAAAATAATTTCTTATTGGTTACCTCTTTCAAAACCTCACTTCGCCCTCACCTGAAAACCCTTCTCTCCGTTTTTCTCCACTTCGCGCAGGGTGCGCATGTGTTTCATTTCTTCCAGCAATTGTAGCAGGGCGGCTTCATCGCTTGTGCCTAAGTGCGCACGAATTTCAGCTAATGTCTTAATGTCGTTGGGGGCTTTGCGAAAGTCGGTAATGAAGTTGAGGATGTCTATCTTTTTCATTGATCTATTGGATGTCTAGTCACAAGCGGACGTTTGCGCTAGTTGGGGCGTGATTGTGATGAAGAAATGGAAAAAGAAGCTGAGTGGCTTGGTGGTTGCCTTCAATTACCAAGAATAGCACTTCACTATCGCTATAAGGTTTATGGTAATTCACTTAAAGAAATTGCTGAAAAACTCAATGCCTGTCAGGATATGGTTAAGTTCAGTCTACGGGTATCCCGCCTCGATAGATAGGCTCGATAGTTAAAATACTAATTTCCAATTTCCGGCACTTTTTCTATATTGCTGCCGATTTATAGAAAATACCACAATAGCCAAAAAGCTCCATATTGACCAATTAAAACAGCATTTTAAGGGTAAAAAAGCCCTTTCTAGCCATGATTTGGCTAATTTCTATCGAGACTTAGAACCTGATGTTAAAGACTCAACGCTCAATTGGCGAATTTATGAGCTTGTACAGTTGAGCATACTTGAGCGTACGAGCCGGGGTCAGTTCCGCTTTGGTGAAATGAGAGTATTTGCACATTCACCAACAAGATCAATCGTAAAGCTCTACCGCGACTTATCAATCCAGTTTCCATATACTCAACTATGTGTTTGGGAAACCAGTTGGCTCAACGACATGACTCAACACCTTTCCAATAAGTCTGTAATCATTTTAGAAACAGAGAAGGAGGCTTGTGAATCCGTTTTTCATAAATTACAAGACAGCGGCAAAGCTGTGTTCCTTGAGCCAACAGTAGATATAATGGAGCGCTACGTCTCAGTTGAGAAAAACCCCATCGTTATAAAGCCAATTGTTTCAGAAGCACCGCTTCAAAAAGTAGAGGGCATTAATTTTCCAACACTGGAAAAAATATTAGTGGATCTCATTTGTGATAAAGACATATTGTTTGCTTATCAAGGCAGAGAGTTGCAGCACATTTGGGAGAATGCTTTTAATAAATACACCGTGCAGCAGGATAAACTTCTCCGATATGCCGATAGAAGAAGAAGGAAGAGGGAGATAACTGAGTACTTAAAGAAAATCTATAATCCGCAGCAAACTAAGCTTGCAGCCGCAAGTTAGAAAACATGATTAAACCAGAGTCATTAGGTATTGCCTGGATTTCAGCTATTGCTAAACAGCGAAAAACAGACCCCCTCTTGATGGAAAAAGTTATTCGGGCTCTGTGGTTATTAGAAGGCCTTGTAATTAGTGGCCAGCCTTTCACGTTCAAAGGAGGTACAGCCCTGATGCTAAAACTGGGATCCGCCCGAAGACTATCTATTGATATCGACATCATCATTCCAAAAAAAGAAGGAGGTCTACCAGCACTACTAACCAAAGTAGCTGAAGAAAGAGGATTCAGTAAAGTGGAAGAGCAGAAGCGCGAAACAAAATCAAGTATTGAAAAGGCACACTATAAATTTTTTTATAAACCCGCTGCGCAAAAAGCAGAGCAAGCTTATGTGTTGCTGGATATTTTGTTTGGTGAATCTGGCTACCATAAGATTGAATCAATCTCAATCGAAAGTACTTTCCTTTCATTAGCTGACACGCCAGAAATCGTTAAGGTTCCTTCCTTTGAAGATCTTACGGGAGATAAGCTAACTGCCTTTGCCCCGGAAACAACCGGCATACCCTATATAAAGCGCGGGCAAAGTGCAAGTATGGAAATCATTAAGCAGCTATATGACTTGGGCTATCTATTCGATCAGATAAACGATCTCTCCATTGTTAAAAAAACCTTTGACAACATAGCTCAAACGGAATTGAGTTACCGCAAAATTCCAAAGGCTCCTATCGATGTATTGCAAGACACTTACCAAGCCTCACTATGTCTATCATCGCATGGCCAACTCGGAAACGGTAATTTTGAAGAACTTGCTTCCGGAGTAAAGCGCATTCAACCCTACATCTTTTCGGAAAATTATAATATTGATAAGGCCATCTCACAGGCTTCTAAAATTGCTCATCTCACCAGGTTACTGTTAATCCAGGAGAAATCAATAACTCGTTTTAAAAATGCAGATGAAATAAAAGATTGGGCTATTGAAGATCACTCCCTAACAAAACTCAACAAGCTGAAAAAGATAAATCCTGAAGCTTATTACTACTGGCACAAATCCATTGAACTAGATTCGAAGTTATAATACTCCAATGACCCAGGACCAAATACACCAACTCGAAAAAGAATTATGGGATGCATATGATGCCGTGCGCTGTCGTAAAAAGATTGTAGCGGAAAGCCTAACCCCGATAGCCTTGTGTATAACTTGCGCGCATCGGGGGGCGCTCTAATCAATCTCCTAATTACTCCTTCCTCAGCGAGTCTATCGGATTGAACATGGCTGCCTTCACGGATTGATAAGATACTGTGAGCAGTGCCAACAGCAGCACCATCGCACCGGCCAAGACAAACACACCCGCACCCAATGGAATGCGGTACTCAAATGCACCCAGCCACTCGCGCATAACATACCACGCCAGCGGACAGGCCAACACAAAGGCAAGCACCACCTGCCGGGTAAACGAAAGTGAGACCATCAAAAATAAATTGAGTGAACCAGCACCAAGTATTTTTCGGATGCCAAGTTCTTTGCTTTTGCGCTCTACATGATAATTGGCTAAGCCCAGCAGCCCGAGGCAGGCTACCAGTATGCTCAGCGCTCCGGCCATCTGAAAAATCATGCCTGCCTTTTTCTCGGATACATAAAAGGTGTTTAACTGCTCCGTAAGAAAATGATATTCAACAGGCGTTTCGGGATCAAACTTTTCGCAGATTTTAGCCGCGCCCTCAATCAGTGGTTGTGTGTCGCCCAATACTTTGAGGGTAAAATAATCAATGGCTTGAACGGGATTGTTGCGATAGCCAATAATGATAGGCGCTATTTTTTGATGCAGTGATTGAAAATTAAAATCCTGCAGTACACCAATCACGTGTGCGTTCCATTTGCCATTGCGTGTGGTAATCTGAAGCACGGTGCCTACCGGATTTTGCAAGTTCATGGCCTTTGCAGCGGATGCATTCACCACCACGTTCATGGAATCGGCTGCGGTGCCTGTAAAAAAACTACCTGCCGCCAGTTGAAGTTGATAGGTGCTCAGCATGTCTTCGTCAAACCCCATGAAATAGGTTTGCAGCGAGTCTGCATTTGCACTTGCTTCATTGGTGGTTCGCGCATACACTTGACGAATGTTCTTCCACTCGCCCGGCACGCGCGAGGAAACGGCCACTTCCTGCACTCCTGCAATTCTAGAAAACTCATTCTTCATCGCCTGAAACTGGTTGCGAACAGCACCACTGTTGATATCAATAATCATCAGTTGTTCTTTGTTGAAGCCCATGTCTTTGGTTTGAATGAAGTTGATCTGGTTGTTGATCACCAGTGTAGCCACAATCAATACAATGGTGATGGTAAATTGAAAAACCACGAGTGACGTTCGGAGATTAAATCTGCTTTTTGTAAACACCTTCTGGCTTTTGAGCGTGGCGACTGGTTTTAGTTTTGATAAGTAGAAGGCCGGGTAGCTTCCCGCGATGACTCCAATGATCAACGTGATCATCAGAAGTGCTGGCATGAATTCACCAATCGTTTTTAAGGAAAGATCAAAATCCTTTCCGGTGATTGAATTGAAGAAAGGGAAACACAGATTCATCATTACCAATGACAGCACCATGGAAAGGAAGGTGATGACAAAAGCTTCTGTTAAAAACTGAAAAATAAGTTGCGTTTTTACAGCTCCTGCTACTTTGCGAATACCGATTTCCTTGGCGCGCGAAGAAACCTTGGATGTGGTGAGGTTGATATAATTGATGGCCGCAATGATTAGCAGGAATATGGCCATGCTCGAAAAGATGTAGACATACGAAAGCCGACCGTGTTCACTTTCTGAGCCATTTTGAATGTCACCCGAGTGCAGATAAATATCCTTAATGGGCTGAAAAGCAATTTCACGGGATTCCAGATTAGGTCCCCAATGTTTTTTTCTAAACGCGGGCATCTTCGCTTCTACCTCGTGTATTGATTTTCCTTCTTTCAATACCACATAGGTGAAAGCACCTATGTCCTGCCAGCCATTCAAATAATCGGTCCAATCCTGATTGACAAGAATTTTAGAAAACAATAAGTCAAATTGCAGGTGCGAATTCTTAGGAAGGTCTTTTATAATGCCTGTTACTTTAACTAAACCGATGCCTTGCAGGTTCATAGTCTTACCGAGGGCGTTTTGTGCACTTTCTTCACCAAAATATTTTTTTGCGGTGGACTCCGGCAACACCACTGAAAACGACTGGCTGAGTGCCGTTGCTTTGTCGCCAGCGATAAACTTAAAATCGAACACATTAAAAAAATTCTTGTCTTCTGTCATGAACCAGCTTCGCTCACTATACTTAGCGTCCCCAATTTCCATCACCACCTGACCCGAAAATTGAAAGAGCCGGGTCATCTCTTCTACCTCGGGAAACGAGTTTACTAATTCAGGACCGATCAACGGCACGATACTGCCGAAGTTGCGGACATTATCGGGGATAGATTTATTCACCCAGAGTGCTCGGTATATCCGGTCTGATTTCTGATGAAAGGAATCGTAGGAAAGTTCATTGCTTACATAGGTGTAGAGCATTGTACTAAATGAAATGCCCAACACCAAACCGAACACATTTATAAAAGTGAACGTCTTGTTTATGATTAGTTGTCGGAGACTAATCATAAAATAATTTTTGATCATACCGTAGTTGTTTAAATTGTGATATCCTTCTATTGGTTTTATAATGCTTGGGCGGAAAAGCAATAGCACATCGATGATAAATTTTAAATCTGCCTTTCGCTTGCCTAGTTTATTCACTCGCTGCTGATACACTTCCATCAAATCTCCTTCGATATGATCGAGCAACTTCGGGTGGCAGTACCATCGGAAGAAGCGTAGGGGGAGTTTAGGTGGCTTATTCATCGTTGTCCGTTATTGGTTGTTGGTTATTCGTGAAAGCATTCGAGCAACGATTAGCAATCTCATTCCGACTTTAAACTCTCCACCGGATTTCGTTTAGATGCCCGAAACGTTTGTGAGCCGATGGTGATTAAGCCCAAACCTAACAAGACAACTATTCCCAACAATAAAGTCCCCAACCCAAATTCAACTCTGTTGGGAAAATGCTGAAGCCAAAGATTGTTAATGAAATAACTGAAAGGCGCGCCAATACCTATTGACACTAGTAGCATTTTCAAAAATCCTTTTGAAAGCAACAGTGCAACACTCAAATCGCCCGCGCCCATCACCTTCCTAATACCAATCTCCTTGCTTTTGCGCTCGGTGGTGTAAGTTGCCATTCCCAATAACCCCAAGCAGGCAATGGTGATAGCCAAGAATGCAAAAGAGCCGATTATTGAAACAATATCCACAAAACCCTGATTGGTTTCGGCTAGTTGTTCATCGTAGAATTGATAATCTAAAGGGTGAATCGGATCCAGCTTTTTCCATGCTTCTTCCAGACGAGCTATTGTCTCTGTTTGATCATTCGATACGATTTTCAAATTTGCGTAGCGAAAGCTGGATGGGTGATGGTGAATCATTATGGGGGCAATGATTTCCTGTTCACTCGGCATACGAAAACGAAAATCTTGGACCACACCAACTACTTCTAACACTTCTTTATTGCCATGTTGTTCCATCAGTTCACCAACTATTTCTGACGGATGTTGATAACCTAGTTTTTGTATTGCCGATTCATTCAAAAGAACAAACCGATTGTGCGCGCGACTCGAATCAGGCAAATTTTTGCCCGCTATAATCTTGAGTTCAAGGGTTTCCATGAATTTCTCATCAGTCACCAATACAGTAACTCCTAGATAGTCTTTTTCGCTACCTGCTATTTTTAGTGCTGTGTTATTTTGAGTACCTGTGGCCGGCAAGTAATCACAAGCAGAAATAGAAGCAACGCCTGGAATTTTACTTAGCTCATTGGAGACTTTTGAATACTCATTGCCTTGCAACTTGACGTTGACGATCTGCTTTGCATTAAAGCCGTAGTCAATAGCTAAATGATGTTTGAACTGATTGTACAACAAGATGGACGTGGTAATAAAAAAAAGCGAAACAATAAATTGAGACACACTTAAAAACTTTTGCATGCCCCATTTCTTAGAAGGCACACTTTCTTTTTTCTGAATTGCTAAAATTGGTTGAAGCCTAGACAAGCGGAAGGCGGGATAAATTCCTGCCAATAGCCCAACCAATAACGCAAACAAAATGAAATAGAGATAGACATGGATGCTATCATGTAATTCAAAATTCAAATAGTTATTGACCCACAAGCCTTTGAATGCCGGTTTTACAAACAACAACAAAATCATAGCGAGTACTAAAGAGAGTAAAGAAATCAAAATGGATTCACTCAAAAACTGAAAAATCAAATCTTTTCGCTTGGCGCCTGTCACTTTTCGAACACCAATCTCCTTCGCGCGAGTGAGTGCCCTTGCCGTTGATAAGTTGGTGTAATTCACACCTGCCGATAGCATGATGGCAAGTGCCAAAAAAGACAAGAAATAATACACTTCAATGGGCAAGCTAAAACTGATTGGATTGCCCACAAATATTCCTGGCGTAATGTCCATTAGATTCTGAGCAACTAGCTTCAAGTCTTTTAGTTCTGCATTGTCCTTGTACTTTCGACCGGTCAGGTCATTCAAAGCGCTCGTTAAATCTTCAGCCTTGCTTTCAGGATGAAGAAGTACGTACGAGTAGCAGTTAGAATACTCTTGCCAGTTATCGGTCATGTCCTTAAACTTTCCATCCACGGCAAGCGATTTGATGGAAGAGCTCGAGATCAACACGCCAAACTGTATGTGCGACTTATATTTCTGTGCATCAATCACTCCGGTGATTGTAAAAATTCCCCAATTGGAAGGAGTGGTTTCTCCCTCCACCTTTAGATGGCTTAAGCCTCGGTTGGTGAACTCAACTGTTTTTCCGATGGGCTCTTCTCCATTGAATAATTGGTGGGCAATTTCGGTCGTGATAATCATGGACTGAGGCAAAGACAAAGCATTTTGCTTGTTCCCTTTCTCCATTTCAAAACTGAACACGTCAAAGAAAGAAGCATCGGCAAAAAATCCACGCATCTCTGTGGCCTTTTGTTGATAGATGGCATCTCCACCAACACCGGGCACTAGATGGGTGGCATCGGTAATGATTGGGTAGTCAGATTTGATGGAACTTGCGAGTGGAAACGGGCTAGAGGCATTTGGCTTTAACGACTTTGGTATTTTTGTGAGTACCCGATAGATGTTATCTTTCTTTTTGTGAAACCGATCATAACTTTTTTGATCGGCCAACATCAAAATGATGAGCATACATACCGACATGGCTACGGCTAAGCCAAACACATTTATGAATGAGAATACCTTGTATTTTAGGATATTTCTCCACCCGATTTTAAAATAACTTTTGATCATACCGTAGTTGTTTAAATTGTGATATCCTTCTATTGGTTTTATAATACTTGGCCTAAAGAGCAGCACCACATCAATGAAGAATTTTATTTCTGCCTTTCGCTTACCCACTTTATTCAATCGCTGTTGGTAAACCTCAATCAAATCTCCTTCAATATGATCGAGCAACTT
>JAIYCV010000043.1 GCA_027487845.1 Flammeovirgaceae bacterium | reverse complement strand
GTTGGAGACCAATTCACCCTTAAACTCGCATTGAACATGAAAAGAAGAGAGTGGTGCAAGGGCCTTTGGAACCAATCCAATTCAGTCAATTTTCCATTTCAATTCTCTAATGCGTAATCTGGGTTTAATACGTTAACCATACTTATGCCAAACTCTGAAAATGAACTAAAACCGTCTTTTTTAAAGATCGAGACTCATCCATTGTTTCAATTTGGGAAACTTTGAAATCAGTTTAATCAGCCAAGAAGTCTTTTCTGATCACCAGCTACCTTCCTGCTTCAGCACTTACTAGCCCTCCATAAAAGATGGCGTTCATGCACATTTTATTAGCGCCAAACCAAAATGCACGGAACGCCAAGTTTTCGGTAAAGCCTATCACTCTGCCTTTACCTTGAACAGAAACGCCAATCCCCGAAGTTTGCTTCAGCTTTGTATAGTTAGGCTTTGAAATATAGCCGCTAATTAATGGATTGCTTTCGTAGGTAAGCGGATTGGCATAAGCACCTTTCCCTTTTTCCATGTATAGGTTGTTGGATTTGAACATCGGGATTTTTGAAGTGTAGTAACCGTAAAGCAATGGATGAGTTAAGTCAACATCCGCTTCAATTATCAATCCGCTTGTTTCTTGGGCACCTACACTTTTTTGAATGTCGCCATAGGGCTTTGCTTTTGTATTAGCTTCTTTTTTATCGTCTTCTTTTTTCATATCAAATTTGCCCAACCCTGCCGATTGAAACCAAGTGAGTGCATTTTCAAAACCAATGGCAACGCCACCATTTTGAAGCCAGATTCTTAATTTCTCTTTGGCGCCATCAGCGATGGAGGCATAATTTCCTGCAGGGAAAACGATCGTAGTGTATCGATTCAGGTTCGCGGAATTGAATTGATTCAAGGGCAACATTGTTACTGGTATTTCGTATCGCTGATCCAGCAAATGCCAGAGTTCACCCGCATCATTGGCTGAAACTCCGCCTTCCACCAAGATCGCAATCTCTGGTTTTTTTAACGTAATGAACGAACCACTACCCAGACTCACCCCTTTATAGTCTAGGCCAGTGTTAAACGCAAAAACGTCAATTCCATCTTTTTCTGTAATGCCTTTCATCATGGCTTCTAATGCTTGCGGGAATACTTCTTGGTTATCTACTGAAATCAAAATAGATCCTCGTTCAAATTTCTTTCCGTTAGGATGATAGAAAGGTTCCGTGGCAACTTTTATTCTAATTCCATTTTTTAATAATTGATAGATAACGCGCGGGGTGTAATATCCATAAGGTTCAATTACATAAGCATAATCTCCCTTGCCAATCAGTTTACCTTTAGGCATTGAAAGTTCATTCATTTTTTCGCCCAGTGTCGGTGCTGTTTTGAGTTCTTCATAATCTACGCCAGCTGCCATCGGCAATACCCAACTGGAGATATCGTAAAAAAGACTGTCTGTAAATTTTAATTGTTTATCAAACATGCCTTTTATGAGTTTGTATTGAGTTTGGTTCATAGGCACTACAAAACTGGATTCTGCCTCAAAATTTTTGCCGTTGATCGTTTGGTTAGAACTGGGTCGGTACAAATCAATTTTCTGGCGATTCATGATCTCGGCCAAATGAAAACTCCTTGCTTTGTCTTTGCTTCCGAAAATATATGCTTTGATGGGATCTTTGGCGGCATCAGCGACAGCGGTTTTATAGAAATCGCGTTGGTAGTTTAGCAACTCTTCGCGCATTTCATTTGCCGCTTTCAATGAGCTAAGCATGGTGGTAAAATGATTACGAATGGTAAACGGGAATCGCAGCACGCCATTTACGCTTTCTTGTGCATGGCCGCGTGAGCTAGCTTGCTCGAATAAAATGCCTATCGCCCCATTTGCATCAGGGAAGGTCGATCCCTTGCCATAGTAGAAATCATCGTATCCTTCTTGACTAAAATACAAAGAGCCAATCTCGTCCAATGCTCTCGCATGATATTCGCCCATTTTGCGGGTGATGTCTTGATTTTTTTTAGGGGTGATTGGATTGACCCGCGTAGGCTCGCCCGGCATAAAAAAGAACGTGGCATTAGTTCCTTGCTCGTGGTGATCAGTTAATAGATTGGGTTTCCATTCATGAAATTTTTTGATGCGTGCTTGACTTTCGGGTAATTGTGCCACCAACCAATCCCTGTTAAGATCAAACCAATAATGGTTGGTGCGGCCACCCGGCCATGCTTCGTTATGCTCCATGTCATTGGGGTCGGTAGAAATTAGCTTACTCCTTCTTGAATTTGCCCATGTAGAAAAACGGTGGAGGGCATCGGGGTTGAAGCTCGGATCGAACAGAATGACGGTGTTTTCGAGGTATTTTTCAATTTCTGGTCCTTGCGCTGCGGCCAAGTGGTAAGCCATTAAAAGCCCGGCATTCGATCCGCTAGGTTCATTGCCATGGATGCTGCATCCTAAATAAAAAACTACAGGCATTGATTTTACATCTGCGCTTCCCGATTGAGTGGGATCGCTTAATTTTAAATGCTGTGTTCTGATCGCCTCGATATTTTTATGGTTTTTGGACGAGGTGATGGTTAAAAGTAGGAGCGGCCTGCCTTCGTAAGTTGATCCAGTTTGTTCAAGGCTTACTCGGTCGGAAGCGTTGTCAAGTGCGTACATGTAGTTTACAAGGCGATCGTGACTCACATGCCATTCGCCCACTTCATGGCCAATAATTGATTTTGGCGTTGGGATGGATTGATCGTACGAAATTTTTTCTGGTAAATAATACGACAAATCTGTTTGAGAAAAAGCGTTTGCAAACGTTAACAAAGAGTAAAAAAATGCCAGGTAAAATTTCGGTCTCATTTGATATTAGGTTTAATATTTGTAAACATATACTTTGCGCGAAAATTGCTGAAATCTACGAAAAACATAGAATTTCATCAGACTGTTTGTTAAGTTATTGTTACCAATTTCAATTTAAAGTTCTAAAAAGGGTAAAGCTTAAACACTCAGTTGGGGAAATTCAAAGCGTACTTTTGCGATCGATTAAAATCAAACTATTAAAACAATCTTATGAGAAAAAATTTACTGTTTACCTTGGTACTGATGCTAGCGGCCTATGCAGGCGCGATCGCTCAGATTACTACCGCTTCCTTAACTGGAAAGGTGGTAGGTGCAAAATCTGGCAACTCAGGTGCTATTGAAGAACTCCCGGGTGCAAATATCGTAGCCACGCATGTTCCTTCTGGGTCAAATTACGGAACGTTGAGCCAGGCCGATGGTCGTTTTGTTATTCAGGGTATGCGCGTTGGTGGTCCTTATACTGTGAAAGTTTCTTTTGTAGGCTATAAAGAACAGGTGTTTGAAGGTGTTTTCTTGAATTTGGGTACCTCTGCAAATCTAAATGTAAGCTTAGTTGACGAGAGCACTCAATTGCAAGAAGTTGTAGTTTCTGGAAACCGAAACGATATTTTCAGTGCTGATCGCACGGGTGCAGCTGCTTCTTTCGATAGAAATGCTATTAATAGCCTTCCAACTATTGGCCGTACAATTAATGATATTGTAAAATATAATGCATATAGCAACGGCCAGTCATTTGCAGGACAAGATGCACGTTTGAACAACTTTACAGTGGATGGTGCTGTTTTTAACAATGGTTTTGGTTTAGGTAACTCGGCACAAGCGGGCGGGCGTACAGGTACAACCCCAATCTCGTTAGATGCTTTTGATGAATTGCAGGTAAACGTTGCCCCATTTGATGTACGTCAATCAGGTTTTGCAGGGGCGGCTTTGAATGCGGTTACGCGTTCTGGTACAAACGAATTATCAGGATCTGTATACAGCCTATCTAGAAACAATGATTTTGTCGGTAAATCCGCTGATGGAATTAAATTGGCTCCTTTTACTGTGGACGAGAGCACATGGGGTTTCAGAATCGGTGCCCCTATTATAAAAAATAAGTTATTCATTTTTGGTAACTACGAAGCTTTCAAAAGCTCTGTTCCGGCATTGTCTTTCTTTCCAACTGGGTCAGAATCTACATCTAACCTTTCGAGAACGACATTGGCAGACATGAAGGACTTAGCCAGCTATACTCTTTCAAAATTGGGCTGGGATGCTGGAGAACTGTACGGGTTTAACAATCAAACCAATAGCAAGAAAGCATTGGTGCGTTTGGACTATAACATCAACGATAACCACAAATTGGCAGTTAGGTATTCGCAGCATGATTCGGATGCTGAGATTTTAATAAGCGGAAGTAACAGCAGTAACACTGCAGGTTTTGGTAACCGCACTAACTCTTTGACTGCACTGTCGCCCCAAAATACGGGTTATATAATTGAAGATAACACACGCTCATTAGCGGCAGAATTAAACTCAAATTTCGGAGGTAAGTTTTCAAATAAGTTTATCGCAACCTACAACTATCAAAGTGAGGATAGAAGATATAGAACAAGCTTGTTCCCAACAATTGAAATTCAGAGCGGTGGATCGACCTATACAAGTCTTGGTTTTGACCCATTCACACCTTCTAACAAGCTTCGTTACTCAACCCTAAATTTAACTGATAATTTTACCTATTATTCTGGCAAACATATCATTACCGGTGGGTTGGCTTACGAAAAGTACAAGTCGGACAACTTATTCTTCCCGGTATCAAATGGCTTATATGTATATAGCTCAATAGCGGATTATAAGAGAGCAGTGGATGATTTTCTATTAAACCCGAATGCTACAACCTCTCCGGTAAGTGTTGTTCGCTACAATCTTCGGTATTCATTGTTACCTGGTGGAGCAGAACCTTGGCAAACTCTTAACGTAAGTACGTACAGCTTCTATGCGCAAGATGAGTATCAAGCTACCGATAAGTTTAAGCTAACGGTGGGTCTTCGCGGTGATGTTTTCTCTTACGATAATTCCACCGCTGTTGATTTCACAAATCCTATTGTAAGTGCATTAACTTTTAAAGACGAAAATAACAACGATTATAAAGTTAATACCGGAGCTTTCCCTTCTGCCAATTTGCTACTTTCTCCTCGCGTTGGTTTTAACTACGATTTAAAAGGGGATCAGACGACTCAAATTCGTGGTGGTTCGGGAATCTTCGTATCTCGAATTCCTCAAGTACTGGTATCGAATCAATTAGGTAACAATGGGGTAAATACTGCCGTTATTTCTGGAACTGGTACGGCCTATCCTTTCCGAACTGATCCAGCTACTTTGCCTGCTGCTGTTCGCCCTCCTGCAAGCACAGACTTGAGCAAATTATTGCCATACGCTATCAACGCTACTGATCCGGATCTAAAATATCCGACCGTTTGGAAGACAGATATTGCAGTTGACCAAAAGCTCCCCTTTGGCTTGGTTGGTACCGTAGAGCTTATCTACAATAAAAACATTCAAGCGTTGCGTTACATCGATGCCAACTTGAAAGCTCCAAATCGTATTTTTGCCGGCTCAGATGACCGCGATCGCTTCCCAGGGTCTGGTGTTTCCGGTTCTGGAACTGCTACAAGTCCTCAGAACGTTGCTCGTTTCATTAACCCAGCCGTTACAAATGTTTTTGTACTTAAAAACTACCAGCGCGGAGATTCTTACACGTTGACATTCAAAGTGGAGAAACCAACAGTAAAAGGTTTTGGAGGTTTTGCGGCCTACACCTACGGCCTAGCACGCGATGTGCAATCTGTGGGAAGCACAGTTCAAGCAAATATGCCAACTACAGTTGGGCAAAATTATCTCTTCAACGCATTCGCAGATAATGACCTTCGTCATAAGATTATTGGTTATGCTAACTATCGTTTAAACTATGATATTGCTGGAGGTGTTGGTGGATCTACCATGTTTACCCTTGGGCTTTCAGCGACAAGCGGAAGAAAATTATCCTATTCGTTAGGTAATACTGACTTAAATGGAGATGGTCAAGGGAACGATTTGATCTATGTTCCGAAAAGTGCCAGTGAATTAACTTTTGCTCCGCTTACAGTTGGCTCTGGATCCTCAGCAGTTACTTATTCATCAGTAGATCAAGTGGCTGCTTTTGAAAAGTACATTCAAGGGAACGACTATCTAAATTCTAAAAGAGGTTCTTTCGCAGAGCGCAACGGGGATGCATTGCCATGGTTAAATAGTTGGGATTTTACAGTTCTACAGGAGTTCAACTATAAGAATGGCCCTAATGCTAAGAAGCACACGATTCAAGTAAGGCTTGATATACTGAACGTTGCCAATTTATTGAATGATAAATGGGGAGTGTCTTGGACTCCCACAGCAGCTGTAAATGGGCAACCTGCTCCTCTTAATCTTGCGACTAGTGGAACAGGCAGTACCTCTTCGGGCTTTGATGCAACAGGTAAACCAATTTATAGATTGGCTACTCAAACAATCACAAATCCGGATGGCACTAGTTCGGTTATACTTCTAAGAGATTCTTATGTAAAAAGTATAGCAGTTGGAAGCGTATGGCAAGCTCAATTGGGCTTACGATATATCTTCAACTAAAAATTTTAAGTATGTTTACAAAAGGCGATCCATAAAAAGATCGCCTTTTGTGTTTATTACTAGTTGATTCCAATTATGTGCAAGCAATATATATTGATTCTAGCCATTTCATTTTCTCTTTTTAAGGGATCCGAATCGTTGGCTCAGCCTCTACTTACCTCGCCAAGTCGACCACTTCTCATTTGTGGGCATCGGGGTGGATTTTATTCCGACTACCCAGAAAATTCAATGGCTGCCTTTAACTACACATTTTCGCAGGCAAGTGGCTTGCCGATAGTAATTGAATTTGATCTTCGCAAAAGCAAACAAGGAACGTTGTTCATCATGCACGACAACACGCTTGACAGAACTACGAACGGGTCTGGAGCAATTAATGACAAAACGGACAACTACTTATTTTCTCTGTTTTTGAAAAATGCACAAGGGCAATTGACTCAAGAGAGAATCCCCACATTTGAGCAATTGTTGGAGTATGCGTTTACTCGGGAAATAGTATTGATGCTTGATATCAAGGACGATGTTTGGGATCAAGCCTTAGCACGTGTGAAAGAAAAAGGAATGGAAGGAAAGTGTTTGTTACTTACGTTCAATTCTAAGCATACTGGCAAAGCATTTCAATTGCTACCTAAAGCCAGTATTTCGTATTTGGATGACAACCCTGATGAAAGAGATGCGGCAGCAACTATCCCATTGAGCAACAGGGTAGCCTATGTAACTTCTAAAACCACCAAGGAACGCATCGAAGAACTTAGCATTGCTGGAGTTTTAATCATGGGCGATATGAGTGAGTTTAGTAGAAACGAAGGCAAGCCATTCCAGAAACAGTATTATCTCGATCGGGTTTTGAGTCAAAAGTTGGGCATATTAATAACCGATTTCCCGAGTACTGTATCCACATTTTTCAACAAATAGATTGTTCATTTTGAAGTGGGGTAGGGTCCAAAGGTTTGCTTTATTTTTAAGTCCATTGTCCGATCGTCAATTACGTGCACAAAAAACTCTTTTCCTCCGGGGCTTACTCTTATTGCAATATGCCCTTCAATTGCTTTGTAGTTGTCCGTTAGCCACCTTCCGTAGGTTACAATGGTTTCTGGGTGCACATACGTTGCGAAGATATCCCGTTTGGATCTTCCCAAGTAAGGCGAAATAATTCGATGAAGAACTTCTTCCCCAGGATGATTTGAACTCCATGATTGTTGAACGATCACTTGTGGGTCTGTAGCTTTGAGGAATGCCTCATTAGTGGCATCTCGCACACCATGATGATTCAGCGAAAGGGCTTCCACTTTTCCGACCACTTTCGATAAAGGGGTTTCCATATCAAACCAAGATGGTAATCCTAATCCATGTAGACCTGTTAAATCTCCTCCGGTAAAATAATCAAAATCGCCATAGGTAATTTTTAATGCGATACTGAGTGGATTTTCGTTAAAGTCTTTTTTTTCGATTTGATTGGGCAAGATCGAAATGCTTGACTCGCCCTCTCCGCTCCATATTTTTCCGTTCGCTGCCAAGTTTCTGATTTTAAATTCAGGAAGCAACTTTTGACCTATAACTGGCACAAGCTGAATTGAACTGCCTGGAATAATTGATGCTACCTTCAGCTTGCGCTGAGTAGTTTCACTTAGAATAAACTGTAAATAATTCTTGAAAGAAGTGGAGTCGTAATTGTTCTTTAAAATATCTAGCGGGAAGTTGTAGCTTGGATAATTTCTATCGAATAAGTTAGTGATAGGCAAGTATTCATTTACTTCGGTAATGCCAGAAAGTTTATAATTTCCCTTTGTAGAAGTTTTGGAATTTGGACTGATTGTTCCAAAATGATCGCCATGAAAATGCGTGATCACTGTATAATCAAGATGTTGAACGGTTGGAAGTATTTTTTTTATATAAAACGCAATACATTGAGCGGCAGTAACTGAATCTGCTGGGAACTGGGGCGCTATTTTAAGCGGATTCTTCGCACTTTGATTACGTTGCGTATCACCCGCATCTACGAGAAGTGTTGTTCCGTCAGGAAAAATAATAAAAGTAGAATTACCAGAACCTGTATTAATATGATGGATGTCAAGAAAGCCTTTTTTCCACGTGGGTAGCACTTGGGATACGGCAATTGAAAAAGCCAATACAAATACGGCAGTGGTGTAAAACTTCATTCTTCAATCGATAATTACAGCTACAAGGTACAGGTTCATTCACAAAGCAATGGGCAATCCTATTTTATAATTTAATGATTTTTGTTAATTTCAACTATGAATCGGAAAGTAAGTTTGTTTTTTTTGTGGGTATTAATAGCTTTCGCTTGCAAAGCGCCACATGACGAGCCAAACTTTGTCACCGAGCCCACGGTCGAACTTGATCTAAAGGCAATCCAGCAGCGGGGAGAACTCAATGTTGTATTGGATAATAATTCGGTGAGCTATTTTATTTACAAAGGCAACCCCATGGGCTATGAATACGAATTGCTCCAACGGCTTGCCAAATACTTAAAAGTAAGCTTAAAAATTAAGGTTATTTCAAGCATTGACGAAGCTTTTACTCTTCTTAACACAGGAGAAACCGATATTGTTGCTTTTCCACTCTCAATTACAAAAGAAAGAACTCAATACTTCGCCTTTACGGATGCACATTATGTGACCACACAAGTATTAGTGCAGAATAAGCAAAGTAAAAAACTTGTAGAGACACCCTTTGAGCTGATAGGGCAAGAAGTGTTTGTGAAAAACGGATCGTCTTTCAAAACTAGATTAAAGAATTTATCGGAGGAAATTGGCGGTGAAATCATCGTTAAAGAAGATACAATTGATGGCGAAACGGAATCGTTGATACAGGGTGTGGCGGATGGCAAGATAAAGTTTACTGTGGCAGACCGAACAATTGCAGTGGTAAACTCATGGTATTACCCCAACCTTGACATTAATATGCCCATCAGTTTACCCCAACAAATAGGATGGGCACTTCGTAAAAATAGCCCTGAGCTGGTGAAGGCCACTAATTCTTGGCTAAGTGGAATTAAATCCAGTGCTATTTATCAGGTTATCTACAATAAGTATTTCAATAGCCCGAGGTTTTCGATGATCACTAATTCGAGTGATTATTCCTCACTGTCGGGAAACAAGCTGTCTCCCTACGATGATCAATTCAAAGAAGGGGCTAAAACTTTAAGCTGGGATTGGCGATTGCTTGCGTCTGTTGTGTACCAAGAATCGAATTTTAATCCTTCGATAAAATCATGGGCGGGAGCGGTTGGACTTATGCAAGTGATGCCCGAAACGGGCGAATACTTTGGCGTTTCTAATATTGAAGATCCTAGTCAAAACATAAAAGTGGGAGTGCGATTCCTAAAATTCCTCGATAATGAGTGGGCCAAGACGGTTACCGATTCTACCGAGCGAGTAAAGTTTGTGCTGGCATCTTACAATGTTGGGTTATCGCATATTTTGGATGCGCGAAATCTTGCTAACAAATACGGAAGGAGTCCCGTTAAATGGGACAATAACGTAGAATACATGTTGAGCCAAAAGTCAAATCCGAAATACTATCGCGATAAAGTAGTGGCAGCGGGATATTGCCGATGCTACGGTCCTATCGTTTATGTAAAGGAAGTACTCAACAGGTTTGAGGAGTATAAAATTCACATTGAATAAAGAATAAAATATATTTGATCAATATTACTCTTTTATGAATACGATATCTATTTCTGCCGACTCTTTAAAAAGCGAGATGGTAACAGCTAAATCACTTGTTCCTGTTTACTTGTATGCCACCGTGCTTTGTTCACTAAGCATCATGATTGGATTGATTTGGGATATTTCATGGCACACCAGTATTGGGCGCGATGGCTTGTTTTCTTCACCGCACTTAGCAATTTATTTTGGCGGAGTGGTGGCGGGCTTGTTTTCGGGCTATCGCGTATTGAAAATGACGTTTTCGCCTTCCTTACTAGAGATCAACAACACAGTAAAATTTTGGGGCTTTTTTCGTGGCAGCTTGGGAAACCTTTTTTGCATTTGGGGCGCTATTGCCATGCTTACCTCTGCGCCTTTTGACGATTGGTGGCACAATACTTACGGGTTGGATGTTACGATCCTTTCGCCACCACACACGGTTTTGCTGTTGGGTATGATAATGATTCAGTTTGGTGCTATTATTAGCGTGTTGGCCTACCAAAACGCTCAAAAGCAAATTGGCGAAGCAGCTCAGAAAACGTACACGTTGCAATTCACGTTGTCGGCAGGTTTTGTACTTGCCATGATTTTCACCATCGCCTCTGATTCCTTCGATCGTCACGACATGCACAATGTTAGCTTGTACCAAGTAGCCTCGGTTCTATTTCCAATTTTTATGGTAGCGTTCTCGATGGCTTCAAAATCAAAATGGGGTGCTGCCTCTGCTGCCATCGTCTATTCAGTTTTTCTTTTGTTAATGAGTTGGATTCTTCCACTCTTTCCCGCCACGCCAAGGCTAGGCCCTGTGCTAAATCCCATTACTACATTTCAACCTTTTGAATTTCCGTTGTTACTGCTGTTTCCCGCTATTGCTATTGATTTGATTACACATCGCATCGATAAAAATCGGTGGGTAAAATCACTGCTTTACGGATTCGCTTTCTTGGTTGTCTTTTTACTTGTGCAATGGCCTTTTGCGAATGTGCTCATGGCATCAAAGGGGCATTGGTTTTTTGCTACCTCGCGGTGGTATTTTGGCAGCGAGCCAACCTGGGAATTCAGGTACGCTTTTGCGGATTGGATGATCAGCTCAGGAATGGATTTAGTAATCGGTTTATCAATTGCTCTTGGCTTGGCAATAGTTTCTGCTTTTGTTGGCCTCTCGTGGGGCAACTGGATGAAAAAAATTGTTCGATAAAAAATTCCCATGCGAAAACTAATTTTAGTCACTCTTCTGCTTTGCCTGTCGTTCTTGGCAGACTCTCATATCGGCAGCCCTGGCGTAACCTTTGAAGGGAAGGCAGGTGCGTATGGTCTGTTGGTGTTGATTACTCCTCCTGACGTTATTCCCGGCACAGCCGTTATTAATATTTATACAAAAGGAATTGGAGTAGAATCAATTTGGGCGAAACCGATTTATTGGTATGCAGGTAGTAAAGGCACGCCATCCGCTGACGAAATGAAACCGGTGCCAAATGAACCAGGACATTATCAAGGCTTAGTTTGGTTGATGGATTCTGGTACCTCAAGCATTCACTTAGAAGTGAAAGGCACAAGCGGTATCGGTCAAATACTCGTTCCGGTGATGGCTATTTCAACAACGCAGAAGGTAATGCCCACCTCTCTCGGCTGGATGTTGTTTGGCTTATGTGTATTACTTGTGGTGTTGATGATCACTATTATTAGTGCTAGCGTAAGCGATGGTTTAGTAAGACCAGACGAACAAATAAATGCGTGGGTAAATAGAAAACGTTGGATAGGTGCAGTTATCAGCACTGTCCTGCTGCTGTTGATTTTATGGGGAGGAAAAACTTGGTGGGATAGTTGGGCAGACAATTATAAACGTTTTATTTATAAACCTCTGCGCGCAGCGTCCTCTGTTATTCAAAAGCAGGGAAGGAATTTTCTAGAATTGAAGATAGATACTACCCGTCATGCCGATCTAAATTTTACGCGCAAACTTTCTGCTATTGTGCCAGATCACGGCAAGTTAATGCACCTGTTTTTGGTACGTGCCGAAAGCATGGATGTTTTTGCTCACCTGCATCCTCAAAGACAAGATTCTGCTACGTTCATTTCACCATTGCCCCAATTGCCAAATGGAACCTATTTACTTTTTGGTGATATCACTCGCTTGAGTGGATTTTCTGAAACCATACCCGACACACTGCAAATCGAAAATAAAATACCAGTAGTTAGTGCTTCAGCAGATTCGGCATTATTAAATCGGGACGATACGTATTTTATCACCAACCCGATCAATAAAAACCTAAATGACCCACTTCTTGCAAGCAACATAGTAGTTTGCGGTAAGCCTGGAATAAAGACTCCGTTGGCGGATGGCTCCACAGCCATTTGGGAGAAGGGACAAAATGAATCGTATTTTGCGGGCAAGTTATACGAATTGTCGTTTTCGATTTTAGATGAAAATGGAAAGCCAGCCGATCTGCAGCCCTACTTGGGTATGATGGGCCATGCCGTGGTAATGAAGACCGATGGAAGCGTGTACATACATCTTCATCCGGTTGGTAGCTACTCGATGGCATCACAAGCTACTATTCAGCAACGAATCGATAAAGAAACTGGTCCGGTAAATTGGAGCAAGCTTACCAAAGCAACTATTTTTATGGACAGTGTCAATCAGTTGGTTGCTTCGTTAGATGCGTTGAGCGAAGACGACCGAAATAAAAAACTTATGGGAAATATGCCCGATACTGCAGACCCTGATCATCCAGACCACGCCACCGTCACCTTCCCTTATTCATTCCCCACTGCGGGCAGCTATCGCATCTGGATACAAATGAAACGAAATGGAAAAATATTGAATAGTGCGTTTGATGTGGAGGTGGAGTGAAAGTAGAAGTCGCAAAATCAAAGATCTTTAAATAAACTAACCTCTTCCAAGTAATCTGGTTGAATCACTTTCCATTTTAATTTTTCTCTTATGTTCTCTCCATAGGCAACTAGATTCTCGCCTTCTCCGTGTATGGTAAATACTTTCTCAGGAGGTGTTTCGAAGTTGGCCATCCAAGTAAATAGTTCTTTTTTGTCGGCATGGCCGGATAATGAGGTTAAATTTTCTACGTGGCAGTTTACCGGAATTTCCTCACCAAAAATCCTTATCGTTGGATTGCCTTCCACGAGTTTCCTCCCTCTGGTACCCGCGGCTTGATAGCCCGAAATCAGAAGGGTATCATTTTTTCTTGGCAAGCGGTTATACATGTGATGTAAAATTCTTCCCCCCGTCATCATGCCACTAGAGGAAATGATAATTGCGTTGCCTTTGAGTTCGTTCAATGACTTGGAATGAATGGCGGTCTTTACAAAAACCAGCATGTTGGTATCCATCTCTTGAGCAAATTCACTTTGCGTAAACTTTACTTTATGATACTGTTGGTACTTATAGTACAGATACGTTGCTGATATGGCCATTGGGCTGTCTAAATACACAGGCACATCGGGTATTTTATTTTCATTCATCAATTTGTGAAAATAATAGAGAAGCTCCTGCGCTCTGCCGACCGCAAAAGCAGGGATTAACAAAACTCCTTTATTTCGCATTGTATCGTTGACAATCCGGGCTAAATCTGATTCTGGATCTTTCGCTGGATTATCCCTATTTCCATAAGTAGATTCAATGAACAAAACATCTGCATTTTTAATTGTTGCAGGTGGGTGCATCATCGCGTCATGACTGCGCCCAAGGTCTCCCGAGAAAACTATTTTCTTTTGTTGCTTTTCGCCTCTAATTGTAAGTTCGGTAATAGCAGCACCCAGCAAATGGCCTGCATCCCTGAAAATAATTGAGACCGTTGGATGAATGCTAACAGGTTGATCAAATGGAAATTCCTTTATTAAGGAAAAAACATCTTGTGCCTCTTTTGCGGTATATAACGCCTTGGGATTTTTATGTTTGGAGTAACCGCGCTTTGCTGAAAATGCTGCTTCTTCCTCTTGAAGTTTAGCAGAATCTAAGAGCATGATTCCCATTAAATCTGCTGTGGGTTCGGTACAGTATATGGGGCCGTTAAAGCCATCCTTCACTAATTTAGGTAAATAACCTGTGTGGTCAATATGTGCATGACTAATTACAACAGCATGAATGGTGGCAGGATCAACCGGAAACGCATCCCAATTACGTAGGCGCAATTCCTTCAGGCCTTGAAACATGCCACAGTCGAACAGCATTCGAAAATTACCAATGTCAATTAGAAAACGTGAGCCGGTAACTGTTCCGGTGGCTCCTAGGAATTTGACCGATACATTCATATTTTTTTTTAACAAGATGACTTTAACCGAATTGATAGAAACTGATGAAAGTCATAAATACCCCTGATCATTTTCAGCAATGGTGATGATTGCTGTTTTTATTTTTGGATGTCAATTCATAAGAACAACAATAACACATGAAATCGTCATTAAAATACTTTAAAATCAACAGTATGATTATGAGGTCTCACGTCTTGATACTAATATCTCACTACTAATTTAAACAAATGAAAAAAATAATAGTTCCTTGCGATTTCTCAAAACCCGCTGTAAATGCGTTCCGTTTTGCGTTGGATATCGCTGAACAATCAAGAGGTATAGTTTATTTACTACACGTGATTGAGTTGCCCGTTATGTATGACTCTGTTTTGATGCCTTCGCTTTATTTTGAGAACGATCTATACAAAGAATTAAAAGAGAATGCAGAAAAACAGTTTAAAAAATTATTGGCAAAATATCCCGCGGAAGTTGCCAAGGTTAACACAGAAGTGACCTTTGGACCGATTTATACACTGATCAACAATTGCGCAAAAGAAAAGGAAGCAGACTTGATAGTTATGGGAACTCAGGGAGCCAATGGCCTGAAGGAAATTTTTATAGGCTCAAATGCTGAAAAGATTGTTCGCACTTCACCAGTCCCTGTGATCGTGCTGAAAAACAATTTTAAAGGCCCGATCAATAACATTGTATTCCCAAATGTATTGGAGCAAGAAGGGCAAGAAGACTTGGTATTGAAAGTTAAAGCGTTGCAAAACTTTTACAAAGCTCATCTAAACATTGTCTGGATTAATACTCCACTCAATTTTAGTAACGATAAAGTAACCCGTGCGAAACTTGAAGCTTTTGCAAAGCGATTCATGCTAAAAAATTATTCGCTTCATATTTACAATTATACCGATGGCGAAGAAGGGATTCTCCATTTTGCGAATGAGATCAACGCGGATATGATTGCCATCGGTACACACGGAAGGCGAGGGCTGAACCATTTATTAAAAGGAAGCTTGACAGAAAATTTGGTCAATCATGCTAACTATATGATCTGGACATCCGTAATGAAAGATGACAATGAACATAATGACGCATGATAACTGCGAAGGAAGTTGATGTTGATTTGATCTGTTACCATTGTGGGCAACCCTGCGATGAAGAAGTAAATTTTATTGATGAAAAACCGTTCTGTTGTTTTGGATGCAAAACTGTTTTTGAAATACTCCATTCAAATAACCTTTGTGACTACTATAACTTAAGTGATTCGCCTGGCGCTAGAGTAGATTTATCCGATGCTGGTAAATACCATTATCTGGATGAGCCGGAGGTTCGAAAAAAACTACTAACATTCGAATCCGAAACCTTCTCGAAGGCAATTTTTTATATACCTTCTATTCATTGCATTTCATGTATTTGGTTGCTTGAGAATTTGCATAAGTTGGATGCTGGTATTATTCGATCTGATGTAAACTTCCCCAAAAAATCAGTAACGATAGATTTTAACTCATCGCAAGTGAAGCTCAGTAGAATTGCGGCTTTACTGGATTCAGTCGGGTATTTTCCGAGTATCAGCCTAGAGGGCGAAAAGGTATTGCAAGATCAATCCCAAAAAGCGTTGGTGATTAAATTGGCTGTTGCCGGATTTTGTTTTGGCAACGTGATGCTATTCAGTTTTCCTGAATACTTGGGTATCGATCATTCTGATGAAAATTTATTACGTGTTTTTTCATGGTTGAATTGGTCACTTTCGGTCCCTGTTTTTTTCTTTAGCGCGTTCGACTATTTAAAAGCAGCTTGGAAAAGTTTCAAGCAAAAGCAGATTAACATTGATGTGCCCATTGCTGCTGGGCTGATTGCTTTATTCTTTCGAAGCAGCTATGATATTTTTACTGCCACGGGGCCAGGTTATTTAGACTCTTTTACCGGACTAGTATTTTTCTTGTTGATTGGCAGATGGTTTCAAGGCAAAACCTACGAGAGCCTCGCTTTTGATCGTGACTTCAAATCTTATTTCCCGCTTGCCGTTCATAAAAAACAAGAGCATGATTGGAAGCCTACCATTATCTATGAACTCCGCAAAGGAGATCAGGTTCGAATTCGGAACATGGAAATAATTCCAGCCGATTGCGTGCTTAATTCTGAGCAAGCATATATTGATTATAGCTTTGTAACGGGTGAATCTAAACCAATAAAAGTAAAAGTTGGAGATAGGATATTTGCTGGCGGCAGGCTAATTGGGCAACCAATTGAAGTGGTCATTGATAAACCTACTTCTCAAAGTCATTTGACCAGCTTGTGGAACAACGAGGCATTTCGCAAACGCGAGGAAAGCAATTACCAAAAAATTATCGATCGGTTGGCTCGCGTTTTTACGTGGATTGTGATGGGCATTGCTAGTGCTACTGCTGTGTATTGGCAAGTGGTGGCACCGAAAGAAATGTGGCTTGTGTTAACATCGGTATTGATGGTGGCTTGTCCATGTGCGTTGGCGTTGGCAGCTCCCTTTACCTATGGTAGCATGTTGCGCACCTTCGGTAAAAACAATTTCTATTTGAAGAATGCAGATGTGATTGAACGCATGGCGGTTATTGATTCGGTTGTGTTTGATAAAACTGGAACACTGACCCATACAAAAAAGCCTTCTGTTTTATTTCACGGTGAACTTTCGACTCAAGAAATGGGTTATGTAAAAGCACTTACCAGTTGCTCTACACATCCGCTTAGTAATCTTGTAAATCATTTTATACGCCAGACAAGTAATTATTCAATAGAAAATTTTCGTGAGTTTCCGGGCCAAGGCTTGGAGGCTAAAGTTAATGGCAGGTTGCTTCGGGTGGGTTCGGCAGTTTTCGTTGGGTTTAAAGGATTGTTACCCGCCCAAGCTTCTTGTGTTTTTGTATCATTTGATAATGAGGTAAATGGCTATTTCACCATCGCAAGTTCCTTGCGGCATAACATAGGCCAAATGATTTCGCGCCTAGGACATAAATGTGTGGCGTTGCTTTCTGGCGATAATGATTCGGATAAAGTGGCAATGGCACAATTGTTTGGCAACAAGGTTATCTTGAATTTTAATCAGACGCCACATGATAAACTTGGTTTTATAAGATCGTTGCAGCAGCAAGGTAAAAAGGTGATGATGTTAGGCGATGGGCTTAACGATGCGGGTGCTATGAAGCAAAGTAATGTGGGCATTGCGATTACTGACGACACGGGTACATTTACTCCCGCCTGTGATGGAATTCTGCAGGGGGATCGATTACATCAACTTGACGATTTTTTGGCCTTGGCTAAAAAATCATCATCTATTTTGAAAGTTGCATTTTCTATTTCTTTCTTTTACAATGCCATTGCGCTGACCTTCGCAGTTACTGGTCACCTTACTCCCCTTACGGCTGCCATCTTAATGCCGATATCGAGTGTAAGCGTAGTCGGTTTTTCTACCCTAGCAGTGAATTATGTTTCTCGCCATCTTTCCAAAAATCGGCCGTCATGACTATTATCATTTTACTGATTTCAATATCGCTTGCCATCGCCCTTTGCTTTTTGGGTGCCTTTATCTGGAGTTTGCGCAGCGGCCAGTACGATGATGTCTACGGCCCTTCCGTTCGATTACTATTTGACGATAAGGTGGAGAAGAAAGAGAAGTAGTCAATCCTCGCAGTCCTTTTGTTATCTTGATGTATCCTTGTGCCAGTAGAGGCCTGAATGAAGTTCGTGGTTGACTTCAAGACCTGACAAAAATCATCTGGTTTTCTAATTTCAGTCAGTAGCTAAAGTAGGGTCGGTTTATACTTTTATGCAACAAAAAAGTAAACGCCTAAACCTGTATGGAATTAGAAAAATTCAGTTACGACAATAAGGTAGTAAAAGCCTTTATAATCGCTACCGTTACATTCGGATTAGTTGGCATGTCAGTTGGCCTTTTGGCAGCCATTCAATTGTTTTATCCGATTTTCAATTTTGATCTGCAATACACCACCTTTGGGCGTATTCGGCCTCTCCACACAAATGCTATTATTTTTGCGTTTGTGGGTAATGCCATGTTTGCAGGGGTCTACTACTCAACACAGCGCTTGCTGAAGGCGCGTATGTTTAGTGATGCGCTTAGCTGGATTCATTTCTGGGGATGGCAACTTATTATTTTAGCGGCCGCGATAACGCTCCCCTTGGGTTTTACATCAGGGAAAGAGTATGCCGAACTTGAGTGGCCCATTGATATCGCCATAACATTGATATGGGTTGTGTTCGCATGGAACATGATTGGTACTATTCTTACCCGAAGAGAGCGGCACATGTATGTTGCTATTTGGTTTTATATCGCCACATTGGTCACCGTAGCCGTTCTCCATATTGTAAATTCCTTTGAAATTCCTGTAACGCTTTTTAAAAGCTACAGCTGGTATGCAGGCGTTCAAGATGCGCTTGTTCAGTGGTGGTATGGCCACAACGCAGTGGCGTTTTTTCTTACTACTCCATTTTTAGGATTAATGTATTATTTTCTCCCAAAAGCAGCTAACCGTCCTGTTTACTCATACCGACTTTCGATCATTCACTTTTGGTCGCTTATATTCATCTATATTTGGGCTGGTCCACACCATCTACTATATACCTCGTTACCCGATTGGGCTCAATCGCTTGGTGTTGTTTTTTCCATCATGTTAATAGCTCCCTCCTGGGGTGGTATGCTAAACGGACTTATGACCCTCCGCGGTGCTTGGGATAAAGTACGCGAAGAACCTGTACTAAAGTTTATGGTTGTTGCAGTTACCGCCTATGGTATGGCAACGTTGGAAGGACCACTTTTGTCGCTGAAGAATGTAAATGCGATTGCACACTTTACGGATTGGATTATCGCTCACGTACACGTAGGTGGTCTCGGATGGAATGGATTTTTGATATTCGGAATTCTTTATTGGATGGTGCCTCGCATGTGGGCAACTAAATTGTATTCGACCCAATTGGCCAATATTCATTTTTGGCTGGGGACGTTGGGCATTATCTTCTATGCACTGCCAATGTATGTTTCGGGTGTTGTGCAAAGTCTGATGTGGAAGGAATTTAGTCCTGAAGGTTTTCTTGTCTATAAGAATTTCCTTGAAACAACGGTTCAAGTATTGCCCTTGCATATGTTGCGCGCAATTGGAGGCGGTTTATATCTGATAGGTGCTATTTTAATGACCTATAATCTGATTAAAACTGCATATGCCGGAAGTTTCATTGCAAACGAACAGGCAGAAGCGGCACCCTTGGCAAAAGCATACAGTGTTACATCTGGTGGCTGGCATCACCGTTTGTTAGAACATAAACCAATTTTATTTACAGTGCTTGCACTCGTAGCGATTTTAATTGGTGGGATAATGGAAATGGTGCCAACTTTTTTAATAAAGTCCAACATCCCTACCATAAGCAGCGTTAAGCCCTATACATCTTTAGAATTACACGGCCGTGATATTTACATACGGGAAGGTTGCGTAAACTGCCATTCACAGATGATTAGGCCGTTTCGTTCTGAAACAGAGCGTTACGGTGAATACTCGAAGGCAGGAGAATATGTGTATGACCATCCTTTTTTGTGGGGATCAAAACGAACTGGCCCAGATTTGCATCGATTGAATGGAAAGTATTCAAACACCTGGCACTATAACCACATGTTGGCTCCCGATGCGGTATCTACTGGATCAATCATGCCTGCTTACCCATGGTTATTTGAGCAGTCAATTGACAAAAGCTTAACCTCCGGAAAAATTAGAGCATTGCGCACTGTTGGTGTGCCCTATGAAGATGGCTATGAAAGTCAAGCCAATGACGATTTGGATAAGCAAGCCGCTGAGATTGTGGCGAGTTTAAAGGCGGATGAAATTGAAGTGATGCCTGAAACTGAGATTGTGGCGCTCATTGCCTACTTGCAACGGCTAGGAAAAGACATTAAGGCAGAGAAAGTCGCGAGTTCTGAATTGAAGACTCCAAACTAAGATCCTGACCTTTCATATCTAACATTATAAACAAGCTTTTATCATGTATAAAAATGTGCTTCAAAACATAGACAACATCGCCATCTGGCCGGTAGTCTCTTTCGTGATATTCTTTCTCTTTTTTCTCTGCCTACTATGGTGGGTATTTACTTCCGATAAGAAATTTATCGATACCATGAAGCAGATGCCTTTGAACGATGGTGGCACTAAAACATTTGTTAAACAACCTAACTAGAGCAGCTATGAATCCTTACCGAGATGATAGACCTCATCGCATGACAATGACATGCGAAATCAAACAAAATAAAATGAACAACCTCGATCAAACGAAGAAATCGATTAAAGGTATTTGCGAGCAATTGCGAGAAAGGCAGCAAAATAGTAAGAAGTTTACGTCCATTGTAGTGTTGCTTTTGATAGCATCAACTGGTTGGGCGCAGGATCAGTCAAGTGGAAGGTCTACTTTTTGGTCAGATCCTTTTAATCATCCGCTTTTCCCACTTTATTTAGTTTCAGTCTTGGTTTTAGTAACTGTTATTTTGGTACTGATAACAGCTGCCTTTGCGTTGCGCATTCTAAATTTATTCATCGAGCGAGCTGCAAAAGAACGAGCTGAGAAATTGGGCTTGGCTTACGTGAAAGAGATTTCATTTTGGGAGAAGACTTGGCTTCGATGGAATTCACTAAGACCCTTATCGGAAGAAGAGAATTTAGACATGGGGCACGATTATGATGGTATTCGCGAACTAGATAATCATTTGCCCCCTTGGTGGAAGTTGTTGTTTTATGGCACCATAGTTTGGGGTGTATTTTACCTGGTGGCCTTCCACATAATTGGTTCTCTTCCACTTTCTGGTCAAGAGTATGAGAATGAGGTAGCATTGGCAGATCAAAAAGCCAAAGCCTTTTTAGCCAGTCAACCAACCGCTGCAATTGACGAGAATGCATTAGTATATACCAAGGACGATGCCATTTTAAGTAAGGGCAAGCTAGTGTTTTCTGGAAGTTGCGTGCCATGCCATCGTAATGATGGGGGTGGTAATGCGATTGGGCCAAATATTACCGATCCATATTGGCTGCATGGTGGAGATATTAAAAGCATATACAGTACTATAAAAAATGGTGTTGTTGAGAAAGGTATGCCGATGTGGGGCAAGGCCATGAGTCCGTCAGACGTGAAAGCAGTTGCTTTTTATGTCATGAGTTTGCAAGGCACCAATCCAGCTAATGCCAAAGCACCACAAGGCGTCTTGTATAAGCCTGTTGACTCACAAGTAAAAGACAGTACTGCAGTAAAGTTAGACACGGTAAAAATTCAGGCACTAGCTAAGTAATTGGTGTTGATTGGTGAAAGATATAAATGAATTCATGGTGATGGAAAAGAGCAGTGACTTATATCAATACGATGAACAATTCCGGAACACCATTGCCACTGTAGATGCGCAAGGCAAACGCGTTTGGGTATATCCAAAAAAGCCCTCGGGTTACTATCATAAGCTGAGAATAGTAGTGACTGTGGTATTGTTATCCTTACTGCTGGGTGGTCCTTTCATTACAATTTCTGGCCAGCCCCTATTATTGCTCAATTTTTTCGAACGAAAGTTTGTTATTTTAGGACAAGTATTTTGGCCGCAGGATTTTATCTTGCTGGCTTTAACGCTCATTACGTTTTTTGTTTTCATCATTTTATTCACGGTTGTTTTCGGAAGAATTTGGTGCGGATGGATGTGTCCGCAAACCTTGTTCATGGAAATGGTGTTTCGAAAAATAGAATACCTGATAGAGGGCGATGCCAATGACCAACGCAGGTTAAATGCCGCCCCATTTACCATGGAAAAGGTTGTAAAAAAAACAACAAAACACGTTGTGTTTTTAGCAATTTCTATAATCATTGCGCACACTTGTATGGCCTACTTAATCGGAGTTGAAAAAACATGGGCTATCATTCAGAATTCTCCTAGCCAAAACCTCGCAGGATTTACGGGGCTTTTTGCCTTTACGCTTATTTTTTATGGTGTATATGCCCGCTTTCGTGAACAGGCTTGTGTCGTAGTTTGTCCTTACGGGAGATTGCAGGGTGTTTTGTTGACTAAAGATTCCATCGTGGTTGCTTATGACTGGTTGAGAGGCGAACCGCGGGGAAAGATCCAAAAAAATAAAGTACAAGAAACCAAAACTGGTGATTGTATTGACTGCAAACTCTGCGTGCACGTTTGTCCTACAGGAATTGATATACGTAATGGCACTCAACTTGAATGCGTAAACTGCACAGCATGTATTGATGCATGCGATGAAGTGATGCTCAAAATTGATAAGCCTAAAGGTCTTATTCGGTATTCTTCCTACAATTCGATTAAGAACGGAGTAGTTCGTTTGTTAACTCCGCGTGTGATTGGATACGTGATTGTTCTTATTGGGCTCCTAAGCTTTTTGAGTTTTAACTTATTAACTCGATCGGATGTAGAAACCACGGTTCTAAAAGTGCCGGGTACTCTCTACCAGCGGGATGACATTGGATTCATTACAAACTTGTACAATATAGAATTTGTAAATAAAACGTTTAACGATTTACCTTTGGAGATGAAGGTTGAATCACCTGCTGATGCAATTTTTATGAAGCCGGACGGCAAGCCAATCATAGTGCCGGCTGAAGGCATGTTAAAAACTATTGGCTTTCTTAAAATTCCTGCAGATAAGATCACACAGTCAAAAAGTATTGTCTATTTGGGAGTTTATGAAAATGGGCGTCTAATTGAGAAAATCAAAGTGAAGTTCATCGGGCCGATAACAACATTCAAAAAAATAAAACTATGAATTGGGGAAAATCAATTGTTGCGGCCTTTCTTTTTTTTGCGACCTTCATTTTTGTTTTAGTATACATATGCGTAAAGCAGGATATGCCCTTGGTTTCAAAAGACTATTATAAGGATGAACTCAATTATCAGCAGCAGATTCAACGATTGAATAATGCTGAACAACTCGTTAGCAAGCCTTCTTTTCAAAAAAGTGGTTCTGATTTGAATGTAGTGTTTAACAAACTTTCTTTAGTTGAGAACGGAGAACTTCGATTGTTTAGACCTTCTGATGGTCGACTTGACGTGAAATTTAAAATAGAATCTCAGACAGATAGTGTATTGCGTTTGGATGTTGCATCGTTACCTTCTGGCATGTATCGCGCCAAAATGTTTTGGACAATGTATGGGAAAGAATTTTACGTTGAGGATATTATTAAACTTTAATGATGCTAGCAGCTTTCGTACTTGGCTTTCTGGGTAGTTTTCATTGTTTGGGAATGTGCAGCCCGTTGGTAATGGCTGTTACAAATTGGCAATCGCCTTTTTTTTTAAATCGAGTTGTGTATAATGGTGCACGCGTTATTTGCTACGGTATTCAAGGGGCCTTAATCAGTGAGTTTGGTTCGCTCTTTAACTTCTCTCAATTTCAAACTTTATTTTCTGTGAGTCTTGGTGGCTTACTAATTGTATTGGGTTTGGTTGGTGCAACTAATTTTAAGCTTCCCTTAATTGCCAACTCGATGCAGAAATTTGCAACGTTTGTTAAAAAAATATTTTCAAGATTTCTTGCTAAGAGAAATATACTGTCACTTTTTGTGCTTGGTTTTTTAAACGGATTATTGCCTTGTGGTTTAACCTACTTGGCTTTAACCTATTGTATTATTTTACCAAGTATAATGGGTGGATTTTTATTTATGTTTTTTTTTGGTCTAGGCACGTTTCCGGTAATGGTCGGGTTGACCTCTTTTGCGCAGAATTTTTTAAAAAAGATTAGGTTTAACTTTCACAAACTAACTGTTGTGGCCATGCTAGCAGTTGGAGTAGTTCTAATTGCAAGGGTTTTTTGGCAGCATTCAGGCAATTCAGTTGCGGCTTCTATTGTTGTCTGCCAGCCGAAGTAATTTCAAGCTCCGTTCTTCTGTTAAGCTCACGCCCTTCTTTTTCATCATCGTTTGAAACGATTGGTCTGTCTGATCCATATCCTTTTGCTGAAACTCTGGCGGCACTCACGCCTTTGCTAATCAAATAGTTTATAACTGAAGTTGCACGTTTTGAAGAAAGAACTTTATTGGCCGCGGCCGATCCTTGGTTATCGGTGTGACCGTTAATCTGAATTTTCAATAACGGATTGCTGTTGAGAAGATCAAATATTTTATTCAATTCAGCGGTTGATTGGGCGTTAATTTCATATTCTCCACTTTTAAAAAAAATATTTTTCAGAATGGATTTAGCGCCCTGTTGAGCAGCTGTGAGAATGATATGGGTATCTACCTCCTGGTATTCACTAAACTTAGGAAGAGTGAAATTCAACGAATTGAAGAGATAACCAAACTTTTCAGTAATTACAGCATAATTCCCATCATGTGGTATTACCAATTCAAATTCTCCGGTCTGTGGATCGGTGCTAATTTTGGAAAGAAGTTTTTGAGTATTATTGTCGAGTAAACTAATAGTTGCGTTTAATGCACCCGCATTTGCCTCGTCAATCACTTTTCCGCGGAGCAATGTTACTACTTTTTGTTCCTTAAGTTTTTTAATTAGTGGATCAGTAAAGTCGTTCTTTTTATAATCGTCATTTTTTGGTTTCTCAGCTATTGGCAATGCGTTTTTCTGCTGCGATTTATACCTCGGTTCTAAAAATTTAACTTGGTAGATGTCGCTCCCACCAGTGCCGGCTTCTTTTACTGTAGCAAAATAGGCAGTTTTCTTATCAGGCGATATACTGAAAAAGCCATCATACTCCCAGGAGTTGATGGGGTACCCTAGGTTGATGGCTTTTGACCACTTTCTGTTTTTAAATTCCGAATAAAAGATATCAGAATTACCAATGACTGGATGACCATTGGATGAAAAATACAACGTAGTTCCATCGTAATGGATGTAAGGTGAATCTTCATCGCCTTTTGTATTAATCATCCCCCCAACGTTAAAACCTTTTCCCCATTCACCGTTTGCTTCACGGGTACTCATGTAGATATCTAGCCCACCGTAGCCACCCGGCCTACTGCTTGCAAAATAAAGTTTTTTACCGTCAGGGGAAACACTCGCGGAAGTCTCTTGATATTCTTTCGTATTTATGTTTTTATTAAGAGCAGCGGGTTTACTCCATTTTTGTCCATCAAAAGTAGATTCATAGATGTCTCCTGCAAATACTTCATAATAAAGGAACATTGTTTTACCATCGGGTGAAAGCGATGATGCCGCATCATTTTGATCGGTATTGATAGATGTAATTTTTTCTGGTTCATTCCACTTACCATCGCTCTTTGAAGTTTTATAAATATCTTCTTTATGGGTGCCGTTTCTATTTATCTCGCGATTCGAAGTAAAGATCAACGAATTGCCATCGGGTGAAATTAAAGGTGCGTAATCTTCAAAAGGAGAATTGATAGTGGAGCCGATATTTTCTATTACCACATTTAACTCATTGCGTACTAGAGAATCGGCAAGAATGCATTGCTTTATCCGAATAGTGGCCAAGCCAGCCAGCGTTTTATTCTTCTTTCTAAATGCCTCGAAGTGTTTAATCGCTTGCCTAAAATTATTGGTATTCTGAAATGCCAATCCGAGGTTATAGTCGATTTTATCGTCAATATAAGGGTTTAACTTATATGCTTTATCAATAAAAAATGCTGCTTTCGATTTGGTATCCGAATACAGGTAAGCTGATCCGATTTTAAAGTTTACTTCAGCATCGTCTGGGTTTATGTCCAGCGCCTGCTGAAAGGATTGGATTGCCTCTTTATATTTTTTCTTGCTATAATGTCGATCGCCTTCAGCGATTAATGCTTTCGCGTTTTGTGCATAACTTGAGCCAACCAATAAAATTCCAAGGATGCCAGCCGAGAGTATTTTTTTTAACTTCATAGTTTAATGTCAACTTAGACAAAACGAACGACATCAAAACTACAAAAAAAACCGTATTAATTTACCTTGCCACACTCCATCGCACTACTTTCTCAAGTTTTGCAGCATGGCAAATCTTTATCTTTCCCGTTTCTATTTCTATTAGGCCCTCGTCTTTAAAATCAGATAATACACGTATCACCGATTCTGATGCCGTCCCGACAATTTTGGCTAGGTCTTCGCGGGCAATGCTTATTTTATCTTTACCTTCATTTAGCTTTTCCAATTTTAGTAGGGCCTCGGCCGTTCGCTGCCTCACGGAGTTATATGCTAAGTGTAGTAATTGCTTTTCTTTCTCAAGAACTTTTTTACAAAGCATGCCAATAAAACTCGCGGCAATATCTGAATGACTGTATAATAACGTGAGGAAATCGTCCTTCGGTATTAATACAATCTCAGAATCTTCTAACGCTACTGCTGATTCTAAATAGGTGTTGTGTTCAAGTAACGGCTCGAAGCCAAAGAAGTCTCCCGTCTTATAGAGGTTAGTGATGAACTCCTTGCCATCGGCATGTGATTTAAGACTTTTTATGCTGCCTTGTTGGATGAAAAATAGAAAGCGGGGAGCATCGCCCTCTGTAAACAATTCACTTCGCTTTTTATAAAGGCGTGTTTTGTTATTGTTGCAAAGCTCCTTTAGGTGTAATGTCTTTTTTGCATCGCTGATAAAATGAGCCAATCCCTCCGAAGTTGTCTCATATTTTTTTGAGCGGATGGAGTATTTTTTTAGACGTGTTTCTATAGCAGCTAATAATTCTGTATCACTAAATGGTTTTGTGAGATAGTCATCGGCACCCAAGTTCATTCCTTTGCGAATGTCGGTGAGTTCAGTTTTTGCTGTTAAAAAAATAAATGGAATACTTTCCGTCTCTTTTTTTTTATTTAAGATGTGAAGCACGCCATAGCCATCTAATTCGGGCATCATAATATCACAAACAATCAGATCAGGCAGTTCGCGTTGAGCAAGTTCCACTCCAATTTTCCCATTCTCAGCGGCAATGACTTCATAATTAGCCAGCGATAGTATCTCACTTGTATTCTCCCTAATTTCTAGATTGTCCTCAATTAAAAGAATCTTCATAACGTTAGATATTGATTTTTAATGGAATTGAAACTATAAATGTGGTTCCTCCCATAACTTCGCTCTCAAAGCTGATTGTTCCATTGAGCAATTCTACATACCGTTTCACTATATGGAGACCTAGGCCAGTGCCTTGAATAGAGGAAGCGTTACTAGCCCGAAAGAACCGATCGAATAAGTGCTTTTGATCTTCCTGCGGAATGCCAATTCCTTCATCTTTTATTCGCATGACTAACGTAGCCTTTTCTCTGCGGACGAAAACACTAATTTTTTTGTCGTTATTAGAATATTTGCTGGCGTTAGAAAGAAGATTAAAAAGAATGTTTCGTATAATACGTGAATCAGAAGTGATCGTCTCTTCAGTATTTTCCAATTCAACAATAATTGCTTGACCTGGTTTTAACGTCTGATCTAGCTCCTCTTGAATGTCCTGCAGTAATGAGTTTAACTGGATGGGTTCATCAACAACATCAATCTTGCCTTCTTCGAGTTTCCCTAGCGATAAAAAATCATTTAGGATACTGGTAAGATGATCTACCGAATTCCGAACGCGTTGTGTGTGTTTGCCCATTTTATCAATTTCATTTCTTTGGCGATATTGATCTACCAATGAAATAGAGCTTAATATTGTGCTTAACGGTGTTCTAAACTCATGAGACGCAATGGATACAAATTTAGACTTAAGGTCATTCAATTCACGTTCCTTTTCCAACGCGTTGCGAGCTTCTGCTTCGGCCTTTTTGCGCTCGTTTATTTCTTTTTCAAGTTCGCGGATTGTTTTGTTTAAATCATCTGTGCGTGCACTCACTTTTTTTTCTAACTCGCCAGCATAAACCGCCAGTTGTTCTTCGCTCTCCTTTAGTGCATCTTCCGACTTTTTTCTGAGAGAAATGTCGCTGACAAATGCGATGATCACCAGTCTATTTATTACACGGGTGTAGCTAAGGCTTATCTCAACAGGAAACTCTTTTCCATCTTTCCTAAGTGCCACTAAATCCCTGCCGATTCCCATTCGTTTTGGTTCGGGATGTGCGTTGTAACCGAGCCTCAAATTCTTATGGCGGCCGCGAAATCTTTCGGGTAGTAAATTCTCTAACGGCATTCCATCCAATTCATGCTTGGCATATCCGAAAATTTGTTCGATTACCGGATTAGACGCAACGATTATTCCATTTTCGTCTACCATCACTATTCCTTCTGCCATACTTTGAAATATTTCGCGAAAGGCATCATCAGAAATAAATAATAATGGGGAAGACTTCATTGTAAAAATTTAGTAATAGTGCAAGATACTCCGCTAATGCTACTTGACAAAAATCATCTTTTTTGTTGATAAAAATCGGTCGCCTAAAATGCGGCAGGCTGTAAGTTCGTACCATGGAAGAATATTCTGAATACGGAATAAAAATGGAATCAACAATACTATTAATTACGGATTTTTCTCAGTCATCAAATAGAGCACTGCGGTGGGCGGTAGAGATGGCAGAAAAGATCAAAGGTCACATTACGGTGCTGCATACATTTAGGCTTCTTAAGTCTGATGGTAAAGCGCTGCAGATGAAACAGAATCGCGAAGAGCAAGCGTTTACGGATTTTGCCGCATTGGAACATTCGATGCTAAAGGGGCATCCAATTTCATATGATTTTAAGACAGAGGTTGGTTTTTTTACCGATCGAATTGACAGTCATGCGAAAACACATTCTATTGATTTGCTCGTTCTAAGTAAAAATTTAAGTGAGGAAAATAAAGAATTATTTGACGAATTAGTACACCGAATAAGAATGCCGCTGGCGATAATTCCGTAATAGGCAACTCTTTTTTTTCGTTAGGTTTATCAAACTATTGTGTTCAGCTTGCAAAGACATTATTTTTGCAGCTTTACTCTGAAGGGGATTTAACCTCCCACTTTCAGATCAATCAGATGATAAAAAGCACCTTGACAATTGCTCTTTTGATAGGCACCTTTCTTACCTCTCTATCTCAGTCGGCAGGTTTTTCTAATAGTTTAACAAGTTATGCCAATTGGAGTATTGCCAATCAGGATGCGGTTTGGCAAAAGGCGTTTTCCAGTTCCACCAAAGAAAAGGAAGTATTAAAAAATTCATTAATCGTTTTTCTTAAAAAGAACGACAACATTCGACATATAGATGAGCGGAATTTCAAGATTACTGCCGATCTGGTTAAACTAAAAGTTGACTATAAAAAATACGGTGGATCAGCGCGCTACACTTCACCTGTATTTGTAAACGGTCTTTGGACAGGCAAGATTGCTATTCAATTACTAGACAATACCTATGTTACACGGGTCGAACAAGTTTCGTTTGATGTTGAGCGCAAGGGATTAAATGCGGGGGAAGGTATCAATGGATTAAATGACGGGCGAGGGCAGTGGAATGCGTTATTGTTAAACAAAGATAAAAAGTCATTTAAAGATGGCCGGAGGCTTGACATGGACCTATTGAATAAGGTGCTGATTGATATTTTTGATTTAAAAAAATAATTCAGCGAAAAGCGATACTTTTAATATCAAATTTCTAGGAAGTACGCTTACTTATGAAACATTTATTATTTACAATATTCTTACTATTGGTAGTTTGTTTACAAATGAATGCTCAAATTACAATTCCACTTTATGTGGATAAGATACCGAATAGCAAGCCATCTAGAGATACTGAGCTAACAGAAAATAAAGACGGGATAACCATTGTTAGTAAAATTTCTAAACCGACACTTTCAGTTTTTTTGCCAGCAAAAGGAAATGCATGCGGCACTGCTGTCATCATTTTTCCCGGTGGTGGGTATTGGGTAAACGCGATCTCACATGAAGGTACGGATGTGGCAAAACGTTTTGCTGCAGCGGGGGTTGCCGCGTTTGTTGTTAAATATCGTATACCGGATTCTTTAACCATGATAGACAAAGAGATTGGCCCACTTCAAGATGCGCAACAAGCCATCTTTACAGTAAGAAACCGGGCAGCGGAATGGAGCATAAAGCCCGATCGAATCGGGATAATGGGTTTTTCAGCAGGTGGTCATTTAGCTTCGACCGCGGGTACCCACTTTTCAACAAACACCCTTGGTGAACCTGGAAACTTTCGCCCTGATTTTATGATGTTAATCTATCCTGTTATAAGCTTTCAGGATAGCATTGGGCATTTGGGTTCGCGCGATCAGTTGATTGGAAAAAAACCATCAAAAAAGAAAATTGATTTGTATTCAAATGAGTTGCAAGTAAACGGTCAAACACCACCTACTTTTTTGGTCCACGCAAGCGATGATAACGGTGTAAAACCAGAAAATTCAATAATTTTTTACCAAGCACTCTTGAGGAACAACGTAAAGGCCGAGATGCACCTTTATCAAAATGGTGGTCATGGTTTTGGCATGAACAATAAAACTACGAAGGACGATTGGTTTGATAGGGGACTTAACTGGCTTCGAGCAAACGGGTGGTTGTAGGATTCTAAAAAAGCGAAAGCTGAACTTCCAATGCATCAGTTGTTTTCAGTTTGGTGTTTGCTTTTTGTTGGCGAATGTGATATACACCAGTTTCTTTATTGCGTGAAGCAATTACAATTTTTACATTTCCTGCGATCGATTCGAATAAGTCTTTCACGATTTTAGGCGAGTTATTATTTTTTGATAAATGAGACAACAACAGATAACTCATGTGGGCAGGCTTATGTTTGATAAAAAGCTCCGCTGCCTGTTTGTTGGAGAGATGTCCGTTGCCATTTCGTATCCTGTTCTTCAATGCAAGCGGATATCCTCCGCGTTCTAACATTGTTTCGTCATAGTTCGATTCTAGAAAAGCAGCATGACATTGTTTGAAGTGCTTTACAAGTCGATCACAAACTTTTCCTATGTCGGTAAAAACGCCTACTCTTATTCCAGCGAATTCAATGACATAACTAAAAGGATCGGCCGCATCATGATATTTCGAGAAAGGTAAAATACTTAACGTTCCAATTTTTATTGGTTCAGCGCCAGCGTAATGATGTAATAGCTTATCGTCAATTTTAGGGTTTGAGTTCTTAAAAGTTGCCTCTGTTATATAAACCGGAATTTTATATTTTTTAACCAGTGAAACTAGTCCATTTATATGATCAGTATGCTCGTGCGAAATAAAAATTGCTTTTACTTTTTTTATCGAAAGGCCTAGCTTAAGCATTCGTTGCTCTGTCTCGCGACATGAAACGCCTGCGTCTATTAAAACCGCTTCCTGCTGGTTTCCAACATAATAACAGTTGCCATTACTTCCTGAGTTGATAGCGGCTATAAAAAGAGACATGCTGCGAAGGTAACGGATTTTCGATCTGAATGTTTATGGAATTTATTTTATCCAACCCGCCTAACTTTAGTTCTCAGTCATTGTAATTATTCGAAGTCAATTCCGACAAATTGTTGAAGAATAAATACTACCATTTTGAAAAAGAAAAATAAAATATCGAAAGTAATTACCATCCTTGTTTTAGTTTTATTGGGAGCAGCCGTGGGTTTTATGGGCGCACGTGTTGGTGTACTGGCTGCAGAAACTATTCCGGCCAATATTGCCATTGGGCTTGCCATACTGGCTATCCCTTCCTTTTTATTTGTAATTGCTGTTCATGAATTAGGTCACGCCTTCGCGGGAATAAAGATGAATTTTGATTTCAGAATGCTTGTGGTAGGTCCTTTTATGTGGGATAAAGAACAAGAAGGGTGGAAATTTAAGTGGAACAAAAATGTGAATGTTTCGGGTGGCCTGGTGATCTGTTTGCCAACAGGGAATGAAAGGCTGAGCCAGCGGTTCTCCATTTATGCTGCCGGTGGTCCGGTGGCCAGTTTATTGCTTGCGGCTATTGCGTTTGCGTCTCATAAATTGATGGAGCAATTAGCTACTAACGATGTACTGCATCTAATTTCATACCTTTTATCAATGACCGCATTTTTATCACTAGTTATTTTTATTGTCACCGTAATCCCGGTTCATGTGGGTGGCTTTTCTTCTGATGGTGCTAGAATATTACGCTTTGCTAAAGGCGGAGAGCCGGCAGCATTTGAATTATTAATACTGAAGATGATCGGGCTAAGTACAGCAGGAACAAGACCCAAATTATACAATAAAAATGAGTTGGAAGAAGCAATGGTGCTGGCGGAAAAAATCAATGCACCCTTTGGGGTTTATCTTTATGCGTACGCGCATCAAATGGCGTTTGATGATGGAGATATTGAGTTGGCAGAAAAATATTTGTTGGAGTATGCCAGCAGAGCTGACGAAGTACCGGAAGGAATGCGCTCGGCTGTGTGGATGGATGCTGCATTTTTTTACGCCTATGCCATGAAAGATCTACCAAGGGCGACCGAATATTGGGAAAAGTTTAAGCCGTCAGCCATTCTGCCGAAAGCTCAGGTGTTGGCTACCGAAGCAGCTTTCGCTTTTTTAAGAGTAGAGAGAGAGAGTTGATGCTCAACAAAATTGAGGCCGCCATGAAAGAACTACCAAACATGATTGACCGGGGATTAGCGGTGGCTTTACGGGAGAAATTAGAGAAATTAAGCTAATTGAGAATGAATGGGTTTCTTTTGGTTTTCCGATAATGGAGAAAGAGTTGATTAACATTAAAATTTTGATGGATTGTGTGCTCCTTTTGCGCACTGCTTTAAAGTCTTATTTTTGAGTCATCATGGAAAAAACCAGGCTTGAAGCTTTTAGCGATGGTGTGCTTGCCATCATTATCACCATAATGGTACTCGAACTTAAAGTTCCCACTTCTGCAACGTGGAGTGTGTTGTTTGATCTTTGGCCAGTTGCAAGTAGCTATGTTCTGAGCTTTATTTTCATTGGCATCTATTGGGGAAACCACCACCATTTGCTACACACAGTTAAAAACGTAAACGCCTCTATTATTTGGGGTAACCTAAATCTATTGTTTTGGCTGTCGTTAATTCCATTTGCCACCGCTTGGATGGGCGAAAACCACTTTAGTCCTAACACAGCGGTGGCTTATGCTATTTTACTTCTTGTGTGTGGCATTTCGTATAGTATTCTTCAACGCGCCATTTTTAATACCCAGCGCCACGGTGGTAGTTTAAAAGCAGCATTTATGAAAATGGAGCGAAAAGGCATTTTTTCTGTGGTGGCCTACACCGCGGCAATTCCAATGGCATTTGTAAATACTATTATTTCGTATTTACTCTTTTTGACTGTTTCCATTGTGTGGATCATTCCGGATAAAAGTATTGGAAAGGCATTGAAGCAAAAGAGCACTGAATAAAGACTTTTGACGAAGGTGTCATGCGGAAAATAGCCACGTTTTCAGCTAAAGAACTACGTTGTAAAATAATATGTATCGGCCCTCCACACGACAGCATAATAAAATCGCTACCTTTACCTAAAACCAACTAACAATTATTACTCCGTATGGCGAAATCACAAGAAACCTGGAATAAAAAGGAACTTGAAAAAAAGAAGCAGCAGAAGAAAAAAGAGAAAGAAGCACGCAGGGAAGAAAGAAAGGCTAATGCTAAAGAAGGCCAAAGTCTGGACGATATGATCGCTTATGTGGATGAAAATGGTAATTTAACGTCTACGCCTCCCGATCCTAAAAAGAGAAGAATCATCAATGAATCGGATATTGAGATTGGTGTGCCAAAGAAAATTGATGTTGTGCAAGACACCGTGCGCAAAGGAACCGTTACTTTCTTTAATGATGCCAAAGGGTATGGTTTTATCAAAGATTCGGAAACGCAAGAAAGCGTGTTTGTCCACATTAATGGCTTGATGCATCCTATTAAAGAAAACAATAAAGTAACTTTTGAAGTAGAAATGGGCTTTAAAGGACCGAATGCAGTGAAAGTTAAATTAGATAACTAGGTTATTTTTTTGGTGGCTACCGATGGACTCCGTTCCTAAACACAACAAAGTATAAGTTTTTTAAAGATTCTCTACTATACTTATTAAACCTTGCGCGAGTTCTAGACTGCCAAAAAATAATCCGGCACCCAGCGTTACATTCTTTGGAGCGAGATTTTCTAATGCGTAGGGGAAGGCCGATACTGAAGCTAAACTGAAAAACAAACCGGCAAAAACACAGGCTGCCAACGCAATGTAAAGAGGCAGAAAGTAAGCGAGCGCGAAACAAACAAAAGACCCAGCTAATCCTATTCGCAATCCTTTCGCTACTCCCATTTTTTTCACTTGCATGGAGAGCGGCCAGGCCGCCAAAGCAGCTACAAATAGAATGAGTGAAACATATACGGATTGCTTGGTTGCAATAACTTCAATTCCTTTTTTAGAGAGCATCCAAAGTGGTACAAAATTGTTGATAATGGCAACGGCAAGCCCCAGTGAAAGTCCGGCAACAAACACATTTAGGTAACTGCTTTGCACAGCAGCAGCCTCCTCTACATCTCGTGAAAGTTTGACATCTCTGGTGGTTTTTCTGAAAAAGTACCCAGTGGCAATTAACAACACAGCCCCAAGTGCAAACGTATAAGTTGGTCCGATGGCATCTACAAAATCTACCACCCACGGTTCCAACGCGTACAAAAGTTCGGTGGTTAGCACCATTAAGGCCATCGCTGAAGGAAGTTCCTTTGCAGGAGCGAAGATTTCTAGCATTGAGTTAGCCGGGCTATGAAAGATGTTCATAGAGATTAGCCAGATTACGATCATGAAAGGTAATGCTGCCGTTAAATGGATAGACGAGGAAGCTCCAATAGTAAATGCTATGCACATGAAAACCATGGCCGTCACGCTGATTCCAACCGTAAATACTACAAAGTAATTCCCGTTTTTTTTGATCATATAGTCGCCTACCAGGCCAGCGGTGCCAGGGATCAATACCAGAATCAGTGCTTGTGCCACTACGAGAAACAATGACAATTCTTCGAAATGGAAAAGGTTCAGCAGTTTGGGTTGGTAGTTATGATAGGCTATCCAACTTATTACAATGGCAGCGTTTAATGCCAATAAGCTATAAACCTGTGACCAATTGGTTTTTTGTGCTTCAAGCGGTTGAGTTTGCATAGTTGATTTTCTTAACACCAGGCCTAGAATAGCGATTACACCAAAGTTACCTCGCTGTAAAACAATCCACAAATCTATCGGGCGAACATAAATTAGTTTTAACTTTATATCGTTCTCTTGTATTTACGAAAAAGGTTTTCCGATTGGATTTTGAGCAAATAAACTATTCGCACCATGATTGATTCAACGGCACAAGTTAGTCTTTTAGGCATCCCGTATGATGTAAACTCTTCGTTTTTGCGCGGCCCTGCGTATGCACCAGCTCGCATTCGGTTGATGGAAACCGAGGGTTCGGCAAACGAGTACTCTGAAAATGGAATCTTAGTAAAAAAAGGAGAAACGTATGTTGACGCTGGCGATGTTGTTTTTACCCATGCCGAAACGCAATCAAACATGGAATCAATTTTTGAGCGAGTATCGCTGGAGCTTGAAAAAGGTAAACTACTCTCCCTAGGTGGCGACCATTCAGTTACGTATCCCATCATCATGGCACATTCCATAAAGCATCCTACGCTTTCTATTTTACACATTGATGCGCATGGGGATTTGTATGACAATTTTGATGACAATCCGTTTTCACATGCTTCGCCTTTTGCGCGCATCCTAGAAAACAACTTGGTAAAAAGTCTAACACAAGTTGGGTTGCGCACCTTAAATCCACATCAGCGCGAACAAGCAAAACGTTTTGATGTAACTCAAATTGAGATGAAGAATTTCAATTATGATTTTATCAACAATTTAAAAGGGCCGTTATATATTTCATTAGATATTGATGCGCTAGACCCTGCCTTTGCACCGGGCGTTTCTCATCACGAGCCGGGTGGATTATCTGTTCGTGAAGTATTGACAATGCTGCAAAAGATTAACGTGGAAGTAGTGGGTGCCGATATTGTGGAGTACAACCCCATGCGCGACCATCAAAACATGACGGCCATGGTGGCTTACAAATTTATGAAAGAGCTTATTGAGTTAATGAAAAGATAAAGGAGCTAAGATTTAATTTCATTACTCTATTCATTTCCTCTTCTACTCACCTGGTCTTAGCGTCCGCTAAGACCTGTAATTTAACAAGCATCCGCTTGTGTAACTTAAGCCCAAATTACGCAATAGGTTTTTCTAATGCGTAGCAATAGCTATTTTAGTGTTATGGAGTTTGAAATTGGTTATACAGACAAGGAAATAACCCCGTGGGGTGGGATGGTTTTCAT
>JAIYCV010000018.1 GCA_027487845.1 Flammeovirgaceae bacterium | reverse complement strand
TCTTTTCCATAAACAAAAAAAGTTTAGTGAAACCACTTTCACTAAACTCCTTGTAACTATATGATTGTCAATGCCCCCAACGGGGTGTCACCAACTATTTTTCAGTAATATGCCCAATTTTATTGCAAATTATTGTAGTATGTAAAAATCTTCGAAATATCCAATTCGCTTTTAAATCCTAACTTGTTAGACGAAACAAATGATTTAATCAAATCCTTTTTATCACCAAACAAAGTCAAAATTTCGGACTTCCCCTTAAGTTTAGAAATTTCCCCACCTTTCAACGAATAAAATAAAGTCTCTTTTTTTACAATATGTGAATCGCGATCGCCTACTTCCAGAGATGGATTGTAAGATGGCTTAACGATTTCCGCGCGAGTTTGCTTTAATAACTGAATCTTTCCATCACAAAGCAACTGAAGAAATCCTATCAACTGAGTATCATCATACTTATAATCAGCTGAGTTTACAAACACAACAGTATCTTTTCTGCTTCGAAGTAGAGTGAACTTTTCGACTAATCTACTTGCCAAAACCATCACACCTCCAGTTGTGCGAATCTCTAATTCGTTGTTGAGCACATCATACCTTGAGGGCGTTTCAATTAACTCCGTTGATTTGTAAAGTCTAAATCGACTCATTCTAAAAGCGGTGTCCAAATAGGGATCCCCTTTGATGGACGATTTTACACTATAGGTACCTTTAAATCCGCTGCCATATCCAGCACTACCTGTTGAAACAGACTGAACGATATTTGTCAATCGGTTTACTTCTACCTGAGAGAAGCCTGAGTTAACGAAACCTACAACCAGCAAACAAGAAAAAACTATCCTCATAACCTATTCGTCATTTTTGATGCAAGATACAAAGATCAAAAGTCAATAAAAAAATAGAGACTGCTCAATTGCTGAACAGTCTCTACCTTTTTGGTAAAAAATGACTACTTCTTTTTCGTAAACGTATGTGTGTTTACATCCTGAACTGCTCCGCTGGATTTGAGCTTTACAACGTAGGGAGCTGTAAATTTACCGGTACACGCTTCGTAAGTGCCTTGTGTCGTTCCTGCCGATACCACAAAAGTAGTGCCTCCCATAACCACATCCTGAGTTGGGATGTTGATTTTATTGGTCAAAGGGTCAAATTTGTACCTTACTTTTCCACCCGAATCCCAAAAATTGTCGACAATAATTGTGTTAGGATCTGTATCTCCCGAAAAATTTACGTCATAATCGCCATAACCAGGTTCATTGGCGCTATATTTCCCAACAAAATTCTTTTGAACATAAGCATTGTTAGCCAAGATGGTAACTACATATGTTCCAGTGGTGCTAATACCGCTCGCTGAAGACATCGAGACTTCTATCGTCTCATCTCCTTCTGCCAAGCAATCTAACACAATAGAAAGGCTAAACGAGCCATTAGTCTCACCTGCCTTAATTGTGGTAGTAGCTTCAGGAAGGGAATAATCAACTCCCGAAGTCGCGGTACCACCAGCGGTCAAGTTAAGCACTAAATCGGTTGTGGTGGGCTTATCTAGCTGTATGCCCAGCGTTATTTTTCCATCCGACTCGCTGGCCGAAAAAGTGCCACCAAAAAAAATTGCACTGGATGGCCCTTTTATCTCTTCATCTTTACATGCTGTTAGACAAGCTAACAGCAGACTTACAATTATGAATTTCTTTTTCATTATTTTATTGTTAATGTTTTCCCCAAAAGGGGAGTGTTTAATTATTTTATCTAGAGCCAAAGAATACCATTGTCAATCTGTAGTTCATATCTGGTCTTCCGGTTTGCTTGAATAAAAAATTAGCGATCACCTTTTTCGTTGCAGGATCATAACTATTGTCACTTGCAGGAGCCGTAGGGTTTAACGCAAACTTTCGGCCACGCCCATCGTCTGCAATGGCGTTGGAAACGCTCACAATTTTGTTGTTACCATCGAAGGTAAAAACAGGTGAAGCAGCTCCAAATTGGGTTGGGGTAGGTTTGCCTGCTGTATTCGAAAAGCCAGGGAGTAGGTTAGTTCCAGCCCACAAATTCTCGATACCTACTGAATTAGCACCAAGCGTAACCAGTGCGATGCCATCAGGATATCTTTCCGCCACGCCTGCTGGCATGTCGAAAATACCAAACGCACTCCAACCCGAATGTTCCACATCCAAGTTGTATTTCCCATCATACTTATTTTTAACTACGATGGCTACAAGAGTTGAATTCAAATTTGATGCAATAACTACCGATGGATCGTCTACACTTTTAAGTACGATTGGAAGTGCAAACTTCTTAGATAAATCAACACCGCTTGTATTCACATTAAATTCAAATGGAGTATCTAATTTGCCCGCAGCAATGCTCACCGTGAGCGAAGGGATAGTGTACAAATTGGAGGGCAAAACCTCGAAGGGAACGAAGGTAGGATCTAACGCTGTCTGTTCCGCATTATAGGCGGTTAGCACTGCAGGGTCTACTTGTACAGTTACGTTAACAGTATTGTTAACACGAGCCGCGTTAATAACAACTGAAATCTTAGTTGGTGTAGTGCTAATCTCAACGGTTTTTACGTTAAGCCCAGGTTCAGCTTGTCCAATAGATATTACTCCGTTGTTATTTACACTATTGAACACATCCAAGTTTCCTGTATTGTCCAAACAGGAACTCATCAAAAAAAGAACTGCTAGGCTAGCGAAAGAAAATATATTTTTAAAATGTCTCATATCTGATGAATTTAGTTAACGTCCCAAAATATTTTAGTGGTAATCGCATCGATTGCACCCTGTGCAGCCACGTTTGCTGCATTGGTTTGGATTTCTTGATTTGGATAAAACAAACGCACTGGCGGGTTGGGTTTTATAGCCCGAAGTGATAGCGGGACATTAGGGAACCCCGTCCTTCTATAGTCACACCAAGCTTCAAATCCTGCATACCCAACACTCGCTACCCATTTTTGGGTGACGATGCGCAGGATAGTGCCATCGTAGGGTATTTCTAACAATCGAGCTGCTGCATTTTGTTCAGGTGTGCTTGTGGTTGTAGGGAAGCCGCTCGTGGAGTTTACAGAAACAGTTTCCGCGTTAAGCGTCTTGAAAGAAGCTGTAACTGCACTGTTGTACAAGGCCGCAGCACTTCCTCCCATATACCCGCGTTGTACTGCTTCGCATTGAAGAAAATAACTTTCTGCAGCGGTAATCAGTGTCATCGGCATGTCAAAGCTTTTCAAAATACCAAACCCGATTCCAGAGGTCACGTTTGAATAAGCGGATGGTGTTTCATCGCCATAGTTCACACCCGTACGCGTACCCGCAAAGGCCCAACTGAAAACGGGTGGAGTGGCTGTACTTTGAGCGACACCAAATGTTTTCAATGACCCTGGATGGGTAGAAGATCCTTGAGGAGCCACTATATACAACCTACGCACATCGGTTCCTGGCAAATTGGAGACAAGGAAAGCCGTAGATCTGTAAAAGTTAAAATTGTTGTTTAGATTGTCTGTCTCATTTCTATAATAATTAGCCCAAAAAGGATTCAATTTTCCAGATGTTTTCAAATATCCTGGCGATAGATTCGCGTCTTCTGTCAAATAGCCACCACTGATCTGCCCAATCTCGCTGGTGATATACGCACTTCTTCCTGGCATTTCGGACTGACGGATTAACATTCTCAATTTCAAGGTATTGCCGAATCGAATCCATTTTGTTAAATCACCACCAAACATAATGTCAGCTGACTTTGGGCTGTCTTCAGGATCGGTAACTCCTTTCAAAATAGCAACTGCTGCGTCTATTTCCTCAATATTGGCTTCGTAGACCGTTTTTGCATCATCATAAGTTGGACGTATAACTTCGGTTCCTTGCAAAGCATCTTTATAAGGAACATTGCCATAGGTGTCTACAAGACGTTGATAAAGCAAGGCAGTCATGATTCGTGCAATGGCACCAATAGCTGTTTTGCCAGTTGTCTTTTGCGACTCGGTAACAATGTATTTGTAGTCGATAAGATTATCGTAAACACCGGTCCAGATTCCTGTGCCATAGGTATTATTGAGGTCATAGGTCTTTTCGGCAATAAATCCAGACACATCGCCCGAAGGACACCATTGACCAGCCCAGAAAGCACCCATTTGATTGAAAAACAATTGACTGCTTGTTGCATTCAAAGCAGCAGATAGAACAAGCTCTGGAGTGGAGGTGGTGGTTTGATTTGGGTTTTTGTTGATGTCGACAAAGTCGTCACAACTAAACACCGAAAGCGTCATTACGCTTAATAAAAATATTTTTAGTTTCATAGTTAGTTTCTTTTGGATTTAAAAAGTTAGGTCCAAATTAATCCCGTACGTTCTTGTGGGAGGAGTGATGGATATACTATTAACACCCACGGAGTTGCCTGTTCCTAAGTTAAACTCAGGGTCGGTGTAGAGATTAGAGCTCGGTAAAAACATGAGCAAATTTCTACCCACTAGGCCAATTGAGGCCTTCTTGATGAGTTTTGTTTTACCTAGTAGCGATTTTGGCAATGAATAAGAAAAAGAAACTTCTCTTAATTTCCAAAATGCTGCGCTGGTCACGAAATTCTGTGAAACATCATCAAAATGGTTATCCCAGAAACCTAAACCTCCATCTTCAACTGCAACACTTGTGTTTGGTGTGTAGGTGGATGATCCATCTGTATTGACCGTCTCCAAAACGGAATTAGGATATATAAATCTCTCCCTTCCATAACTATCACTGATTTTTGAAACGCCCGTAAATGTCATGGACTCCCCACTATTGTTCCAAATAACATTACCAGTTCTATATTCTGCGGTGAAATCCAATCTAAACCCTTTGTACTTCAGATAAGGGGAAATCCCAAAGACATGCTTAGGCTCAGTTTGTCCACCATTCACTAGACCCGTTGTGTTGTTGAGCGGATAGCCAGTTTTGGAGTCTACAATTACTCTTCCTTGATTATCTTTTTTGTACGCATCGACTTTTACAATTGGGTATTGCTGACCTACGGCAGCAAAAATATTATTCCCCAAATTCAACTCGTCTAGGCCCTGATATAGTGAAACTACTAACGTGCTTCTATTTGCATAGTTCAAATTTGCGCCAAATTCGAAACCCTTTGGAGTTTTAACGATCTTTGCGTCAATTTCAACTTCAATTCCCGAATTCTCAATCTCACCAGCATTAATTGTAGCACTTGTATATCCAGTAGCTGAAGATGTAGCGATATTTACTGTTTGATTAGTGGAATTTTGCTTGTAGTAAGTCAGGTTCAATCCAATTTTATTGTCAAACAATTTAAAATCTCCAGAAAATTCAATATTGCTAGTAAATTCTGGCTTTAAATTTCCGTCAGGCAAATTGTTTCCGATAGAGAAACCAGCCCGGCCACCGTATGGAAACCCACCTCCCTGATTGAAAACAGGTTCAAGTGAATAGGGTAATACAGTTACTTGGCCAACTCGAGCGAACCCAGCAGTTAACTTTGCATAACTGAGAATATTACCTTTAGCTAAAGCTGGAAATGCATCAGTAGCAATAAAGGCCATATCTACCGCAGGATAAAAATAGGTGTTGTTACCCTTAGCCAACAAAGATGTCTGATCATTTCGCCCTGCGAAATGCAGAGTTAAAAGATTATTGTAAGTGACCGAAAAATCGGTGAACACACCAAACTTGCGAGAATTAAAATTGACCTCGCTCGCGATTGGTTCGCCCGTCCTGTTGCTCACGTTATAAACTCCAGGTACAACCAAATTAGTCGAAGCGATGTTGATGCCTTTCGTCAAGTCATCCGTTACTTGAGTACCTAAAATTAATTGCACATCAAGTTTGCTAAAAGTCTTGTTAAAAGAGGCAAAAAAATCGGACTGAATGCGTCTTTGATTAAATGAGTTCTCGCCAACGTAACCAGGCACATTTGCGCGTGCTATGTAAATAGTTTTAGCCGCATAATCACGGTAATTAAATTGCTCACTAGTTGCTTTTCCAAAAGTGGAGTTGCTTGTTAAGCCCACCCGGTAGGTTAAATTCAACCAATCAGTTGCTTTAAAATTAATTTGTGCATTACCTGTAAACTCGCTTCCTGTAGATTTTGCGCGATAGGAATCTAAACCTACCCATGGATTCGCATAATAGTCGTTGAAATAATTATTCGGATTGCCGTCATTGAGGGATCCATCGTCATTTTTGAAGTTTCTCCAGTTGCGATAAGAATTTAAATCAATATTCGCTGCCGAATTAATCACATCCCAATAGAAACCATTGCCTCCCACATTGACGAACGTAGAGCCGTTGTTATTTAGGCCGAAGTTGGCGTTTTGATCGGTCTGAGTAGCGTTGTACAGGGCACTAAATGAACCTTGAAACTTTCCTACCTTTTGTGACCCTGCAAAGCGACCACCCGTTCTAGTGTATTTATCTCCAGGAACCACGCCTGTTTGAGAAACATTTTGCAAAGACATATCAAAGCGGCTATCTTCATCGCCCGCAGAAAAAGACAAATAGTTTTGTTGAGTAACACCCGTGTTCCAAACATCTCGTTTTGCATTTGGCTTAGCCGAATAAATGCCTTTTTGGATGGTACCGTCTTCTCTCGGCTTTCCTAAGTCAACTATAGAGCCATCGAATGCTGGCCCATAAGACTGGTTCTCATAAGGAATGTAGCCTCGGCTGTATGCATTTGTTCCTGCTCCCCAGCCTGTTTGAAAAGCTGGTAAATAGCTCACTGTTTCTAATTGCGTGGTATTCGAGAAATTTATCTCTGGTGTTTTGCCAGTTCCTTTTCTGAGAGTAACAAGAAGAACGCCATTGGCAGCATCCGAACCATAAATTGCGGCAGCACTTGCTCCTTTCAAAATAGTCACGTTCTCAATGTCATTGTTGTTGATCGAATTGAGCGTACCGTTAGGAACTATGATGCCGTCCAACACTACAAGTGCTTGATTATTACCTGTCAACGACCGATTACCGCGCAACGTAACCCGCGTAGAGGGATTTATACCGTTACCAGTTGTTCTGATCTGAAGACCCGCAACTTTCCCTGACAGACCCGTAAACACGTTTAAGGCTTTGGCTTGATTCAAGGTTTCGTTTTTTACATTCGCAACGGAATATCCCAACGTGCGGGTATCTGCCTGCCAGCCCAACCCGCTGACTACAACTTCGTTTAGTTGAGTTACATCCGTTTCAAGAACTACGTCAACGACAGTTCGGTCGCCAATTTCAACTTCGGCTGTTTTGTAGCCAATAAAAGTGAACACCAATGTGTTTGCTCCCGCGGGAACTGAAACTGCGTAGTTTCCACTTGCATCTGTAATAGCTCCCACGGTAGTTCCTTTTACTTGGACGCTTACCCCGGGGCTACCGTTGCCATCATCTTTCGAAGTGGCCTTGCCAGTCACCGTCCTCTCTTGTGCCCATGCTGAACTGCATATCAGCAGTGAAAGCACAAAGAAGATTCTTCTTAGTAGAGTTTTCTTCATAATAAATAAATTTAGGTTAAAATAGGCTGAAATATAGGGGATACTGCCTAACATTACCAAATTATTAAAAATAAGCTGTCGTAAATAGACCTAGAAAGCAAATATTCTACCGATTTCGGAGGGTTTTTATGTAAAAAAAATAATTTGCGATTTTTGACTAAAATGAAAAGAGCCCTCATTTAGAGGGCTCTTTCCTATCTAACGAGAACCTAAACCTATTCTATCTAGTCAAAGTTAACCGCACTCTTCGAGTCCAGGTGCAATAACCATTTCGTCTTCCATACTCGTCTGCATCGTCATCTAAGCCAATGCTCAGTGAATTACCCACCGCCAAGCCGTTTTGAGAGGTGTTGTAAGATCCTTGGTTAGCAGTTACTCCCCCGGGCAGAAGTGTATTTGTATACGCTGGCGGAGGTGAAGCAGTACTTCCGAAAGAACCTGCGGTCGGCATTGTCCAATACAATTCCCTTTCAGAGCTGCAATCCACAGTCGAGTTTTGTAACGGAATAAATACCGATCCAGTGGTGGGTGCAGCTGCGGTTGGAGCGGGCTCCAAGTTAAACCTCAAAGTTACGTTTTGTCCTTTATAATTTACAGTGAATTGCCTTTCTGTAGACAAACCTCCCGCGGGGATACTTAGTGTAACAGTTTGATTAGGAAACAAACGCTCAGCAAGATAAGCAGGGAATTGTGGTGTTGCATGCAAAGCGGGTGAGTGATTTGGAGACCAAATTGCAGTTTGCGCCAGTGAATATTGCCCTATCCATGAATTCGCGGTAGTTTGATTTCTAATCGTCAGAGTATACAAGAATGAAGCACTATAAAACTGACCCCCGGTGATGTTTGGCGTAGTATTCGTGCTGGTAAATTCTCGCCCATCTTTAAGAACCATGACACCTCGATAAGTCAACTGATCCGCATTGGCAAAAGCACCAGGAAAGCCCGAATTTTGAGATGAAGCAAGCGCTGTAAGTGATTCGGCTGCTGAAACTCTGACTTTAGCCCGAGTGTACTCTGAGAAAGTGGGTTCTGGCACTTTTGTGAAAGCTGAACCAGGAATGGTCTTTACAAGTACTTCCTTTGACAACGCAGTACTCCTTCTGTGTGAAACGAATATTCTGAATTCCTGCAGATTGTTTCCGCCATTATCATCTACGGCTTCAAAAGTAGCGTCCAATCCACTATTTGCGAGGTCATTCAAATCAATGATGTTCGATGTTAACGAATACAAACGCATGTAAGCACCGACTTCCCTGTCATCATACGGAAGTGGATACAAATCTTTGTCTCTGCAACCAATCACTACAACAGCTAATAGAAATGCTGTCAATAACGTATATTTTCTAAATTTCATTTTATGTAGATTTAAGACACTTAAAAGTCAAGTTTAGTATCAAATGTATCCCAGAATACTTTACCAGTAAGGTTCGTTTTCTGCTGAACTTCAGAGTTTCTGCCCTCAAAAGATGCTGGGTACCAAAAAGTCCTTGGAAATGCTCCAGGTGAGGGGTTAACAGTAGGTTGCATTCCGTTGGGCAACCCGGTGCGCCTGTAAAGGTTATATGCCTCAACACCAGAACCAAAGAGTGAAATCCAATACTCTCTCGCAACAAAATCCATCTTCGCGTTGGACGTTGCACCAGCAAAGGCAGCATTGGCACGCGCGGTGTATCTTGCAATTTCATCCGCCAACGGAGACCTCCAATTAATCGCGGTAGCCGCAGGAGTAGTAGTATCAACATTAATAGTACCCGTTGTTATCTGAACGAATCGAGCCGTGCGGTTGGTTGTCCCTTCTGAAACGGTAACAGTCGCGGAAAGTAGTTTTGCTCCTGTGTCGGCATCTGATGATCGAGTCCATGTACCTGCCGCTGCAACATAGATCCCATTCTGACTGGCTGTCGTTTGATCTTTCACTAATACACGATCACCCTCAGCCAAGGTAACTCCATCTACGGTTAATAATCCCGATCTGGTCGCCAAATTCGCAGTAGTAGCTACACGTACGTTTGTGAGAACCGTTCCGGTAACAGGAAAAAAACCGTTGATTGTGGCTGTCTCGGCTGGCGCTGCACCGAATGCATTTGTCCCGAGAGTACCGTTGATTGCCCAATCACGCACATCAGCCAATGAGTTTTTGACACCCAAATCAAACTGAGTTTCTGCTGGCCCAGCGGTTGCAGCGCCAGCCAACTCGGGAGACAATGCAATCTCAGCGCGCATAAAATTTATAGCTGAGCGCATTAAAATCGGCTGAATTCCGGCACCCCTCATACCCAAGGCAGGATTGTTAGCGCCCCCGTTTACATTTGCATCAAAGCGACCACCTGCAGGGTATGAACCCCATGTTGTCCGAGCTAATCCGTCAGGAGGAATACCTTGAGGATCCACGTGTTCACGACCCCAATAGCCTACTGGGGTCGGGAAACAAAATGTTCTACTCCACGCTGGACTCCCTGGATTTGAGGAAATACCGGGAGGTACTCTGGTAGGATCTCCAGGAGTTGGTGAGTACACAATGGCAGTTCCTGTAGAGAATGGATAATGAGTCGGAGCCGTCTGAGCCACGCATCGAATTTCATTAGGATCGGATGAATTAGCCCCTCTTTGCCGGTAAAAATAAAATCTCATTCTCGGATCAGTCATGTCATACCCGTAAAACATCTGCCACATTAAGTAATTGGCCATATAGTCTCCCGCGCCAGTAATATAATTCCCGGTGAATCTAGGATGCCTAACGTCTGGATCAGCATTATTGGTTGCATACCTAAATACAAAACTGTCTCCTTGGGCACTCATTACACCTGCGGTCAAGGCTTCATTAATTGTTTTAACCGCTCGCGTAGGGTCCACCTTTTTCAAATTGAGTCCCATTTTCAATTTCAAAGAATTGGCTAATGTTCTCCATTTCGCTATACTTCCTCCATAGTAGAAATCGGTTATTGCGGGAGCCAATGCGTTGGGCACTGTTGTTGTTGCTAAATTTGAAAGAGATTTGTCTAGAATTGCGATAATGGCAGGATACAAATCCTCCATTTTGTCAACCTTTGGATTAAGATTTTCAAGTCCCTTAAAAGATTCCGAGAAAGGGACGTTTCCAAAGTAATCGACTAAAACGGATAACGTATAGGCTTGCATAATGCGAGCCATCCCAGCATGAACGGTAAAACGATTTTCATCCGCCTGCTTAATCAAAATATCACAATCCGTCAACACGTTAGCATAGCCAATAGACCACATTTGGTCAAAAGACTGCGGGTTTGCGAAATTCTCATAGACAGAGCCTCCTGAGTTTTGAAGGCGTGTCATTTGCATTCCAAAAGTACTGGCTCTGTTAAAAAAATCCGCCAAATCGATTTGAATATTATTCAGCAATAGGCTCGGTCCAGTGGAAGTAAGCTTTACTGCGTTTGGATCGTCTAACAAATCTAGCTTACACGAAGTAGCCAAGATTATTAAAACTGCTATGTAAAATGATTTAAAGTGCTTCATAATGAATATCTTAATTTAAGTTAGAAAGTAAGTTTCAGCACGACACCGTATCGCCTTGCACTGGGGCCGGTCAAATAATCAAATCCGGCACCGTTACCTACACCAGTGCTTAATACCTCAGTATCGAAATTGACGTTTGCCGGTACATTGACTGCCCTGAACCACAGGTTATTTCCATTAAGCTGAATAGAACCCGATTTGAAAAGAGTTTTGCCGAATATCGTTTTAGGTAATTCGTAGGCTAATGAAACTTCACGTAAACGAATTGTAGTGCCATCAAAAATGGAGGTATCATCTGTTCCGTTGAACTGGACATTGAATCCATAGTCTGAGGCAGTAACTTGCTTATCGTTTTTGCGATATCCTAGCGTTCCATCTGCGTTAGTAAATTCAAGAACTCCAGGTAGAATAAATGTTTGATCGTAGCCATATTCGACATCGGTAGATACTGTACCACGACCAATTGTTGCCGAAGGTGTGGAAGCATACATTTGACCACCTTGACGGTAATCCACCTGAATGTTTAGTGCAAAACCTTTATAGGTGAAGGTATTGAATAAGGAAGTAGTCCAGTTTGGATTAGGATTCGCGATCTCTTGAATAATCGGGTCGACAGCATAAAGACCATCGTTATCCCTCACTATTCTTTGTCCATCAGGTGATTTCCTTACTGCGTTACCCTTGATAATATTGTAGGGGCGGCCTGGAATTGCAAAATTGCCCCGATTTGAAAATCCAGCAATAACTACCTCAGACAAGCTGCTTCCTAACTCAATTATTTCAGGTCGAACAATATTAAAATTTAGGGTAGCATCCCAACGAAACGCACCTCCATTTAAGATCTTTCCGTTAAGACCCAATTCAACACCCTTATTGCTTAGCTTCCCGACATTAGTTAACGTTCTAGTATAGCCAGTGGAAGGGTCTAATGGCGCTTCTGTGATCAAATCTTTTGTGCTGCGATCATAGAAGGTTAGATCTACTCCAATTCGATCGTTCAGCAACTTCGCATCTAAACCTACTTCAATTTCTTGTTGTAGCTCAGGTCTCAAATTTGCATTTCCCAAGAAATTCCCGATTGAGTTTACTGTTGTGGGTGCGCCAGTTAAATCAACAAAACCACGCGTGTTTAAGGAAGCAACTGATCTCGTCCCATATGGGAAAGGGGCAAATCCGGCCGAAGTTCCATAACCGAATCTGAATTTCAAATAGCTCAAAGTGCTCGATTTGATTCCCGCGAAAGCTTCTGTGGGTATAAAGGAAACCGAAGCACTTGGGTAGAATATATTGTTATTGGCAGTTTCTAGGGTTGAGGTCCAATCATTTCTACCAGCAAGGTTTAAAAAAAGATACTGTTTATAGTCTAAGGAAAAGTCTCCATACACCCCCATTCGTTGCTCCTCTGTCTCCCTATTCAAGATTCGGGCATTGGCAGGAGTATCCGAAAATCCAATACTTCTCGCGGATGCAGTGGAGAAATTGTAATGCCTAAATAAGTTATCGATCGCCTGACCCTCAGAATATAAACCATCGCGCTTAAATTGATCATTCCGTGCATTAAATCCAACACGGGCAGATAAGTTAAAATTTTGGTTCAATTCCTTATTGAAACTAACAATGAAATCCTGATTAAAAATCAGGTTACGAACCGTCTGAGTTTGGTAAACACCGTTAATGATGTTGGGACCTTGCACCCCTCCCCTATTAAATTTCCGTTCTTGGGCCTCCGTGTAAGTATCATAACCCATTCTGTATGAAAAACTTAAATTATCAGTTAAATCATACGACAATGTTGTTGAATTAAATACCCTTGTCGTATTATTCAGTTCTTTGTAATTGTCCGCAATCCAAAGCGGATTAGCAATATCATTTCCTCCTCTGTAGTAAATGCTTCTATTATCTGGTGTAGCACTCGGCCAATCAAATATATCTAAGTTACGTGGGGTATATAAGAATTGCCCATACAATGAGGGAACTCCATTGAACGTTCCACCACCACCTGTGGCTCCATTCAGAGGCGGCTGGATCACATTATTTACCGAAAACAGAATGCTATTCTGTAGAGTTAATTTACTTGTTATTGTGGCGTTAATACCTAAACTAAGATTTAGTTTTGTCTGATCGTTGCCTGGAGCAAAACCCTGCTCCTTCGTATAAGAAACAGAAGAGTTGAATCCAACTTTATCGCTTCCGCCAGAAAAATTCACATACGTATTAGAAGCAACTCCCTTGCGAAAGAATTTGCTGATATCTTGTGCTGGGTCATATTTGATTCTATTGAAAAGGTATTGTGGGTAAGCATCTCGAAGTGAGGCTGAGCCTAAAAATTGATATGGATGCCCTACCGAATCAATCTCAGAAAAGCCAGGACCCCAATTGCTAAAAAAGGCCCCGTATAGACCTTGAAATCCGTTTCCCCAAGAATTTTGAAATTTCGGCAATGAGGCCACCTCTGTAATATTGACCGTTTGTTGAACAGTCAGCTCTGCGTTTTTTTTACCCTTTCCAGATTTTGTTGTGACAAGAATCACGCCATTTCGTCCCTGATCTCCATATAGCACGGTTGCCGCCAATCCTTTCAGCACACTTAACGTCTGTATGTTATTCGGGTCTAGATCACTAAAGCGACTTGGAGTACCTGCGGCTCCACCTGTAGCAAAATCAGACCCATTGTTAGTTCCCGAGTTAAACGGAACACCGTCCACGACAAAAAGAGGTTGCGTGCTTCCGCTCAAAGAACTATACCCTCTAATGTTTATGCTTGATCCCGATCCGGAAGTACCACCAGTAGGCGAGATATTGACTCCTGGAATTTTTCCTTGCAAAATTCTGGCAACATCTTGCTGTGGGCGGGCAGCAAGCTGGTCAGCACCAACTGTCGACACGGCATAGCCCAAGGCTTTCTTTTCTTTGGCAGCTCCTTGACCCACTACCACTACTTCCGAAAGTTGCGTCACGTCTAAGCCTAACGAAATATCCACCACTGAACGTTCACCGATCTCAACTTCGGTGGATTTTAGACCGATGAACGAAAAAACCAAAGATTGACTCCCGCCACCGCTCACCAAAAGGCTATATTTGCCTTCTGCGTCTGTAACAGTTCCGTTTGCTGTGCCTTTTAAAAGCACACTCACACCCGGCAAAGCAGTTCCGTCTTCAGACGAAGTGACCTTACCCGATACCGTTTTCTCTTGCGCCCATGCAGCACTGCTAATTAGCAACAGCAAGAGAAATTTCGTAAGTAAAAATTTCTTCATAATAGTTTAGGTTAGTTAATAATTAATTAATACTCACAATAATAAGAAAACAGAAACGGTAAATCAAAATAATGTTAAAGTATTACTATTATTTTGAAATGAAGATCAAAAGAAAACTACTGCTTGCGTTTTTATTAGCACGTTATATTTTCTTGAGGCTCTGGTCAACCCAAAAGCACTAATCCATGAGTGCTTTTGGGTATTAGAGGTTATATTAGTTTTGAGCGATGGGATGAAATTCTGGCGTTACTTCACAATTACAAACTCTATCCTTCGATTTAATTGCCTGTTTGTTTCCGAATTATTATCCACCAAAGGCTTTGACGCTCCGTAACCCTTGGCAGACATTTTACCCTTATCAACCCCTTTAGCTGCTAAGAAATCGATCACTGACTGTGCTCTTTTTTGCGAAAGCTTGATGTTATACTCTTCCGAGCCCTTGTTATCCGTGTGGCCAGTCACTTCTATTATAAGTGCAGGGTTATCGACTAAAAATTTTACCACATTAGCCAGTTCTGGATGAGATTCTGCCTTAATCTCGTATTTATCGTAGTCAAAAAAGATATTGTTTAATAGGGCTGATGCTCTTTGCCTTATAGGTTTCAATTCGATATTTAGTATTATCGGTTTTACCGCTTTGGTTGAATCGATTTCAAAATTATAGGTTTTAAAAAGATACCCCTTTGCCGAAACGAATAATGAATAGTTGGCGCCTTTACTTAACACAAAAAGATAAGATCCATTTATAGAATCGCTTTCAACCAATGCTACTTTTTCACTTTCCTTTTGGTTTGAGAGTTCGATAGTTGCCTTAACTGGTTTGGAGGTTTCGATGTCTGTAACTATTCCTTTTACCGAAAAGCTTTTCTTTGCCAGCTGTTTTTCTTTTGGAATGGATGTAGTGTAAATCTTCGAAAGCCCATGATTATTGACATCGGCTTTAGAGAAATAGGCCTCTGTGCCATCTGAAGTGACAAAAAAAGAAAACTGATCTTCGAAATCATTTAAGGGTGCCCCCAGATTCTTAGGCAAAGTCCAACCATTTTTCAATTTTTCGGATTGATAGATGTCGTAACCACCGTAACCAGGATAGCCGTTCGAGGAGAAATAAAGGGTTTGACCATTAACATGCATAAAGGGAGCGATCTCATCAAATTTTGTATTCACCGAATTCCCAAGATTTTGGGCTTTAGTCCATTTTCCCGCTTCGTCCTTCTTGGTCATCCAAAGGTCGTAACCGCCAAGCCCACCTTTTCGGCTTGATGAAAAGTAAAGCACTCTGCCGTCTGCCGAAAGGGAAGGCTGACCTTCCCATTCACTGCCATTTACCAACGGCCCCAGGTTCACTGGCCTTGTCCAATCATTCCCAACCCTTTTGCTTTCAAATAAATCACACCGTCCATAAGTAATGCCACCACACATGGTAAAAATCAGCTGTCTGCCATCCGCTGAGATAGAGCAAGCACCTTCTTGCAAGTTTGAGTTTATGTTATCTGAAACAGAAGCAGGCTTTCGCCAGTCTCCGCGATTATTTTTAGACGTGAACACAATATCTTCATTTTCATTTACGCCAGAACCATAGCGAATAGTAAAGAACAACTGAGAATTGTCGGCAGTGAGAACGGGAAAATATTGATTGGGATAGCTGTTTACCGAATCATTAAGGGGTGTGTAAACGTAATCCAACTTCTCACCTCTGTATTGTATTCCATACTCCGCTTGCTGCAGCCAAACTGAAGCTCGTCCAATTTTAGTGCTATTAATTTTCTCTTCGTTCAGGAATAGTCCAAGTTTCGTTTTGCTTTCTTCATACTTCCCCAAACGAAGGTAGTTATCACCTAATTCATAGAGATATTCCCTTCGATGCTTTCCATCCTTCGCTAAGGCAAGCCCTTCTTCCAAATAGTTGGTAGAATGAGTAAGTTCTTGCTTCGCCCGGTAGATGAGCCCCAATCGGAAATAAGCCTCTTCAAAATTTTTATCTTTGCTAAGTGCTTGATTTAATAAGTCTATTGCCTTGTCGTACTCTCCCTTCACCCTAAAATTATCGGCTTCTAAAAACAACCCTATTGCCTTTTTTGATGTCGTGCTATATTGGCTCTGCGACTTGGCCGCTAAAACCCATAAAAAACTCATCAAAATGGCGAGGCAAATCGACTTTTTGTTCATCACTTTTTTATGTTATCAATTGCAATCTCTGGCATATCGAATCCAATAAGGGCGTTGATCAATTTAAAGCTAACAAATTTGCTAAGATCTTTTGATTTTATCTCTTCTTCGATAAGTGTCTTTTTTTCTAGCAGGAAGCTTCGCATAGTACCAGCCAGCAAAGGTGCTGCGGGCGTTATCCACTGGTCACCTTTTTTCAACACAATGTTCGCGTATGACGTATCGGTAATCAAGCCCTGCCTTACAATCAAAACATCATCGCACTCGCCTCTTAACCCATACAACTCATCTATCCTTTTTCTATCGCTGTATTTAAAATGATATTCAATACTATCATCGTCTACTAATTTTAAAGATTTTGTCGGATGTAAAACATAAGGATGAAACTCGATGCTTTCTATTTGAAGGCCGTATAAAATTCTGCATTTAAATAGTCCCTTTTTCGGAATTCGCTGTTCTTCTAAGAGAGCAGCAATATTGATTGTTTTTTCTGCTGAAAACAGCGCCAGGCGAGCATTGTTGAGTCTACTTTCGTGGTAGGCTAAATTCCTGAAAACTCCACCCTTCAAATAAATCGATTCAATCAATTGGGACATAAATCTTATCCTTAATTTCTTGATACTCTTTATCTATCTCACTTTGTGCTGTGATACCACCACCACTTCTGTAAAACAAGTTGCCATGTTGTTTTTCAATATAACGTATCATTACGGCACTGTCTAGCGATTCACCATTAAAAAGGCCAACAACGCCCGTATAGTATCCTCTTTCAACGCCTTCTGCTTCAGCAATAATTTCAAGCGTCTTCTTTTTGGGAGCACCGCTGACAGACCCTGCAGGCAACAAGGAAACAATTATATTTCCAAGATCTGACAAATAATCCACTGGCAGATTGCCTTCAATTTCAGAGCTTACTTGAAGCAAATTTTTTGAGGTTGTTTTTAGCTCTTCTAAATACCTAAACCTCTTCACAGTCACATCAGTAGCAACTAAACTTAAATCATTTCTAATAAGATCGACAATTGTAGTATGCTCTGCAATTTCTTTGCGATCGTTTAAAATGATTTCTCGCGCATTATCAATAGATGCGTCAATAGTGCCTTTCATTGGATAAGAAAATATTTTTCCGTTATGGATTTTTATAAAAGTCTCTGGTGAGAACACCAAGAATTCATCGTGGTACAAAAGCTTATATTTGGCTTTAGCCAATGAATAGACTTCCTTGAGCGAATAATTTGAACTAATTGAAATCTTGACAGTCAAATTAGTCAAAAAAGAATCACCATAAATTAGTCGTTCTTTAACGATGTCGAACTTGGTTTTATAATCAGAGAAAAGTAAACTGCGTTGATCCAGTTTCAGTTTTTTCTCCGTTGAGATTAAGTCTACTTTAACCTCATTAGTAAAGCCGTTCATCCAAAACAAAATTTCGCTTGGATTAACTTCGCTGAGTTTAATGGCAACAGGTTTTTGAATTTCAAAATCAACCAAAAATAAGAAGGGAGTTTTACTCCTCCCCCAATGATTTAATGTTTCTATAAATTCATGCTTAGTCATTCATTATGGAATGTTCATGTACTTATGGGTCTGAAGTGATATCTTCCATTTTGGATTCGCTTTTACGTAGTCTACAATCAGGGGAGTGATTTGTTTTTCTTTCGACCATTCGGGCTGAATAAAAAGTTCACACGCTGGGTTAAGCAATCCAGTAAAACTTTCAGCCCACGCAATATCACTTGGGTGATAAATGACTACTTTCAACTCATGAGCACGTTTAAAAACAGAGTTATCTGGCGACTTAAATTTCTTGGGTGAAAAGCAAACCCAGTCCCATTCTCCGGTTAAGGGATAAACCCCCGAAGTTTCAATGTGAGTGCGCAATCCTTTTTCTTTTAACTGGCGAGTAAGAGCACTCAAGTTATGCATGGCGGGTTCTCCTCCCGTAATGACCACCATCTTAGTCCCTGACTGCTGAGCTGTTGTTGCCAGCTGGTTTATTTCAAGTTGTGGATGTAAAGTAGCATCCCACGATTCTTTCACATCGCACCAAACACAGCCAACATCACAACCGCCCAATCGAATAAAATATGCCGCGTGGCCTTGAAATTTCCCTTCTCCTTGAATGGTGTAGAAATGTTCCATTACTGGTAATTTCAAATTCAACATTGCAGGTTCAAGATTCAAGGGTATTTCAAATTCAAAATTTCACGTTCAAAATCTAAAGGCCAAACTTTTTAGGGATTCAAGTTTTCTGTTGCCTTCAATGTATTCAATAGTAGCGAGGCAATGGTCATGGGGCCAACGCCTCCAGGTACTGGCGTTATAAATGAACATTTAGGAGCGACTTCTGTAAAATCCACATCGCCCTTTAAAGCATAGCCGTTTTTAAATTGCGACCCTTCAACACGGGTAGTTCCTACATCTATTACTACTGCTCCTTCTTTCACCATGTCAGCGGTAATAAGGCCTGGTTTACCAACGGCAACTACAAGAATATCTGCCTGCTGAGTAATACTTTTTAAATCAACTGTATACTTATGGCAAATGGTAACTGTTGCGTGGCCTTGTTGAACGAGCATCATGCTTAATGGTGCTCCCACCAATCTACTTGCACCAACAATCACACAATTCTTGCCCCGTGTTTCAATATTATATCTGCGCAATAATTCCATCACGCCAAATGGTGTTGCTGGCATTAGCAAAGGATTTTTAGAAATAATACTTCCAAAATTATGATTGGTAAATCCATCCACATCTTTATCGGAGCGTATTCTTTCGGTAATACGTTCAACAGAAATATGAGGTGGTAATGGCAACTGAACAATAAAGCCATCTACATCTTCATCATCGTTTACATGGTCAATGTGCTTCATTAACTTCTCTTCGCTAATGGTGTCAGCAAAGCGCATCATGGTATAGTGAAAACCAACTTCTTTACAAGCCTTCACCTTATGATCAACATAGGTTTGGCTCGCTCCATCATCGCCTACCAGAATAATGGCTAGGTGTGGAATTTTTTTATTTAGCTTTTTTCGCTCAGCTACTTTTGCAGACAGCTCAGCTTTTATCTCGGTGGAAACTTTTCTACCGTCTATCAGTGAGTAAGTTGTTACTTCTGTCATTTACTGTTTGTTCCCTTTAAAAATTCTTTTGGCATACCAGGCACTAAGCCATGTTTCTTTTTAATCCTTCTCACTACCAACCAGTGCTCGATAAACTCGCCCGCCAGTTTTTTATGTAAAAGCTTTGCCTTCACTAGTTCTTCCTGCTTTTTTTTCAGGGCGGCTTCGGCCTTTTTTAGTTCAACCAAGTAGGCAGGTTTAGCTTTCTCAACTTTCGGTTTTGAAGACTTCGCTTTTGCCATGTTATTTGATTGGATTCTTTTTTATGTAGTCCAAAAAATATTTGTTTATTTCATTTTGAGATTCAATAGATTGCTTCAATCGCTCATCAAACAGTTCCATTCTTTTTTCACCCTGCTCCAGCCGGGTCTCGATTTTTACCATGCGCTTGATAGTCAGTTCTAGTCTTTTGTCAAATGCACGCATTCGCCCATCAAAAGCTTCCATCCTTCTATCCTCTGCTTCTCTTCGGGTCTCGATGTTAGCCAGCTGGATCAACATGTCAGCAATTACTTCATCAAAATTCCTTTCCATCAGAATCAAAATTTGTCCTTACTCAATCTTCAGCACCGCCATAAATGCTTCTTGAGGGATCTCTACATTGCCCACTTGGCGCATGCGTTTCTTTCCCTTCTTTTGCTTCTCTAACAATTTGCGCTTACGCGAGATATCTCCACCATAACATTTTGCCAACACGTTTTTACGAATGGCACTCAGTGTTTCACGCGCTACGATTTTTTGGCCGATAGCAGCCTGTATGGCCACCTCGAACATATGGCGAGGAATTAGCTCTTTTAATTTTTCACACAGCTTGCGCCCCCACTCTTGGGCTTTTTGGCGGTGCACAATAGCCGAGAGCGCGTCAATCTTTTCCCCATTTAATTGCACATCCAACTTTACCATATCGCTTTCGCGCATGTCCATCAAATGATAATCTAATGAAGCATAGCCTTTGGAAATTGTTTTCAACTTATCGAAAAAGTCAAACACAATTTCAGCTAACGGCATTTCAAAGGTAAGTTCAACACGGTCGGAGGTTAGGTAAATTTGATTTTTAATCTGGCCACGTCTGTCCATGCAAAGTCCAATAATCGGCCCAATGAATTCAGACTTAGAAATAATTTGCGCCCGAATAAACGGTTCTTCAATAAAATCCACTGTAGTGGGATCGGGCATTTCAGAGGGCGCATTAATGTCAAGCACTTTGCCATTGGTAAGCGTGGCTTTGAATTGCACGGATGGCACTGTGGTGATCACCGTCATGTTGAACTCGCGTTCCAAACGCTCCTGAATAATTTCCATGTGAAGCATCCCCAAGAAGCCGCATCGAAAGCCAAAGCCAAGTGCAGCCGATGTTTCGGGCTCCCATACTAAACTGGCATCGTTTAATTGCAGTTTTTCCATGGAAGCGCGAAGCTCTTCAAACTCGGAAGTCTCGACCGGATAAATACCCGCAAACACCATTGGCTTTACATCTTCAAAACCTTTTATCGCCTCGCCCGGATTCGCCACCAGCGTGATCGTATCACCCACTTTCACCTCTTTCGCCACTTTAATACCTGAAATCAAGTAGCCAACATTGCCCGCGCTGATCTCGTTGGTTGGAAATTTATCCAGCTTTAAAACACCAATTTCATCGGCACCATATTGCTTATCGGCATTTACAAATTTGATCTGGTCATTTTTACGCATGGTGCCGTTGAAGACACGGTAATAAACTTCTATGCCCCGGAAGGAATTGAAAACGGAATCAAAAATCATTGCCTGCAGCGGGGCTTTTGGATCGCCTTTTGGTGCTGGCACTCTGGCCACTACCGCTTTCAGAATATCTTCAATACCGCGGCCTTCTTTTGCACTTGCTTTGATTATGGAGTCGCGGTCGCACCCAATAAGCTCAACAATTTGATCGGCCACTTCATCGGGCATTGCCGATGGAAGATCGATTTTGTTCATCACTGGAATGATTTCCAGATTATGTTCCAATGCCAAATAAAGGTTGGAAATGGTCTGAGCCTGAATGCCTTGAGCGGCATCTACAATCAACAAAGCTCCTTCACAGGCCGCAATGGATCGAGAAACTTCGTAAGAAAAGTCAACGTGGCCAGGGGTATCAATTAAATTTAAGATAAATTCTTTTCCATCTTGCTTATAGTTCATTTGGATAGCGTGGCTTTTTATGGTAATGCCCTTTTCGCGCTCCAAATCCATATTATCAAGTACTTGCGCTTGCATTTGGCGGTTAGTAACCGTGCCTGTAAACTCTAGAAGCCGATCGGCCAACGTGCTTTTTCCGTGATCGATGTGTGCTATGATGCAAAAATTGCGGATGTTTTCCATACCTACGCTAAAACAATAGTTTATTAAGCGGCAAAGGTAGCGGATTTTCAGCTATTTTTAGGATGAAAATTGACCGATAATCTGTCCTGCCCTTCTATCTTTGAATATGATTAACGTAACTACTTTTCTAATACTGCTAGTCACCCTTTTTGCGTCATGTGAAAAGCCCACAGAAATAATCAATAATAACATTGGCACACCTATAACTGCGGAGACAGTCAGAAAAGCCCTGGCCAAAGGAATTAACCTAGAAAATTGGTTTAACGATTATTCGAGCTCTAGTCAATATAGCACTCGCTTCAATTCTGTGGATATGGCGCGAATCAAAGCGCAGGGTTTTACCTATGTGCGCCTGCCCATAGCCACCAATGTATTATTTCAAGCTAACAACCCCTCGCAATTAACGGCAATCAATCTTGCCTACGTTGATAATGCTGTCAAAATAATTATTGATGCAGGTCTTGCTGTAGTCTTTGATGGCATTCATAATTCGGATGAAGCTTTTGAGAAAAATCTTGCCACCAGCGCTGGCTACGATGAAAAAGCAATAGCCTATTGGAAAGCTCTGGCTCAATACTTTTCCAAATATCCTACCGATAAGATGTACTTTGAAGTGTACAATGAACCGCATGTAGGCACATCGAAATTTAACAATTTGAATGTAACTTGGTGGTGGCCAGTTCAATTGAAACTTGTTCGAGCCATCCGCCAGGTTACTGCCAACCATTACATCATCGCGGGAGCTGAAGAATGGAATGGACGAACCAACCTGATTTCGATGGTTCCTTACGGGGAAACAAACATCATCTATAATTTTCATACCTATGATCCATTTTTGTTCACGCATCAAGGAGCAACCTGGGCTGGTTGGGAGCCGGCAATTACCGCGCGAGCTGTCCCTTACCCGAGCAAACAATCAGTGATCGATTCGCTTGTTAAATCAACCTCCGTTCAAAGTTTAAAAGATGCGCTCACATGGTATGGAAAGCAAAATTACAATTTAGACAGTATGAAAAACTGGGCAAAACCGGTTGATACTTGGGCGAAGAAATACAACGTACTAGTCACCTGCAATGAATTTGGTGCGTATAAACCCTTCACTAGCCGCTCCAGCCGGCTGGCATGGATTCGCGACATGCGTTTGGCACTAGAGCAAAACAATATACCTTGGGCTATGTGGGAATATGATAATGGATTTGGGCTAACAACCTATTCTAACAATGATCGGTCGAAACCGGAAACCGATGAAGGGATACTCATCTCGCTGGGGTTGAAATGACTTCTTGCCTTTTGCAGAGGTAAAAACTAACGAGTCTTTAATACGCCATCCGCTACAGACCAATATTGATCCACCGCGGAAACGTTGTTTTGGAAAACGTTCAACTGGTCAATAGAAGCGGAATTACGCACATACACTTTTATAGCTTTCCCTTGTTGATTCCAAATCAATTTTTTTTCCGACTGGCATTGCTCTGGAGCACTATTACTTTGTAAAAAGTAGGCATTGTTTGCTCCTACTATTTTTGTGTTCCCATTTTCTTCTACGAGGACGGCTGTTTTTTCGTCAACACCAATGCCAAGTGGAGATACTAAGTTGAAATCTTTAATTGCTTTAGCCAAAAAAACGACATGTCTTCCTTGGCGGGTTCTTTGCGAATAATGCTGGTCGGCAAACACATTTTTCAGAACGGGAATAGAAATAAAACTTTTACTGATGCTTACTAATGAGTTGTAGGGATTGGCCAGCGCCTCTTCCGAAACAACGCCACCATTTCTTGCGTCAAATACATACTCGCTTAAAACTGCACATCCTGCACTCGTTCCACCGATGGGTACTTTCTTCGTGTCAATCAGATATTGAATTGCTTTTGATGCCTCCGTGTCAGTCCAAAATTTTACATAGTCACCTTGATCGCCTCCGGCAATAAAAAGGGCTTCGGCATTTCTTATTTTATCTCTTGTTTCGTTAAGATTTGCTTTCTCCTTCGAATCGATTAAGAGTGTTTCAACAGAATTTAAGTTTCCTAAACTTTTTATGTACTCGTTATACCCCGTTGAACCAGACGCCCTGATAATCACAAAATCGCCACCTCCACTTTTGCTGATCATCCATTGAATGGCCTCGTCCACGTCAGTGCTGCCACCCATTAACACAACACCAAATTGAGTTGTCGTTTTCACATCTGCAGCATCGCCCGTCAAGCCAATACTTACAGAAATAGGTTTCGTTGTTGAGGGTTGTGCACAACAATCACTGTTATTGCCGCAAGCAATTAGTACAGAAAATAAAAACAGGTAAATAGAAAATAGGTTCTTCATTTTCTTTTGCGATTAAATAAAATCAAACTTAATCACATTTTGAAAAAAATGTACGCTATCGATCAAGAAGTAAAATCATCTGCCTGAACCAGTTTCATTGAAATCAAGGCACAGAAGCTCTTATCACCTTGAGAAAGTGAAAACTCACATTGGTGCATCGTTAGAATTCTATTGCAAATCCAAAGCCCTAACCCCAAGCCGCTGCTTTGAGGCTCTGCTTTATAAAATTCTTCCTTTAGCCGATCCAACGATGAGAGTGGTTTCAGTATTGGGTTCATAAACTTTACGTGCAAGCTTTCCTCTATTTGCAATAGTTGCACTGTTATGACTGAGCCGTAAGGGGAGTATTTCACAGCATTCTCCAGCAGATTAACAACGGCAGTTTCCATCATATCGAAATCGATACCTACGCTCATATCTTTCTCTTCCAAACTAACTTGAATGGAACTTCCTTTATCTTGAGCTAAGTACTTAATTTTTTTCATTGCTGAAAAAACAATCTCGTTAAACTCATATAATTTTCTGTTCAGCGAAATAGTTTCGGTTTTTAGCTGACTGATTAAAAGAAAGTTGTGGATAATATGATCGAGCCGCTCCACCTCGCGCAAATTGCTATCGAGTATTTTTGCCACGTCCGAACCAGGGCTTTTTCTTAGTGCCAACGTAAGCTCCGCTTTCATAACCGTGAGCGGAGTTTTTAATTCATGTGCCGCTGAGGCAAAAAAATTTGTTTGATTTTTTATGGACAATTCGATACGCTCCAGCATTGAGTTAATTGCCCTAGCAAGCTCTTGGTATTCATCTTTTGCTTTCGGTACCGGTACTCGTTCAATACTGTTGGATGCATTTACTCGCGTGCTTGCTGCCACTATTTTCATTACTGCCGAAAGGCTAAAGCCGGTAATGATATAAACGAAGACACCCGCCAGCAATATCGATGCTGAAGTAGCATAAAAAAGATAGCTCGTTAGTTCGGCCAAAGAAGACTGAAGCTGATTATTGCTTCGCATTAATGTTAGAAGGATAACACTCGATGAGTATTCAATCTTTCGTTTTACCGTTACAAAAGCGAGCGTATCTTGCTGAAAATAGTCTACAAAGTAGAACGACTGGTCGAGTGGTGGAAAGGAGGGTGAAGAAAAAAGTTCTTCAAAATAAATTTCTTTATTCAATTGAATCTTCTCTCTGAAGCCCGCTTTAGGTAATGGAATTTCGCGCGGATCGAGCCTCACTTGATCTATGAGTTTTTCCGCTTCAAATTTTAGTTCTTTTATATCTGCTTCTACCAAGATTTTTTTGATTTTTTGATAGATGATGTAATTGATAGGCAAAATGATAATTAGAAATACGCCAAAGAACAACAAGGACGTTTTGGTTCTGACACTTGAAAAAAAATATGATTTCAATCTATTTGCACGTTAACTCTCCCTCAATATAGTAACCCATTCCCACTTTCGTTTGAATCATAGATTGACTAGTTTTTTCGATCTTTTTTCTTAATTGAGAAATGTGCACTTCTATTACGTTACTACCCATATCAAAGGCAATTTCCCACACTTTCTCTGCCATCTCCGTCTTGGTTACTACCCGATTACAGTTGGCAAGCAGGAGTTCAAGCAGCAAAAATTCTCTATTTGTTAATGGAACAAATTCATCTGCTACGGTCACTTTTCGTTGCATCAGGTTCATTTCTAAATCACCAACTTTGTATATTGAACAACTACCCTGATTTTTCTTTCTAGTAACAGCTCTTATCCTTGCCAGTAATTCACCAAAGTCAAAAGGCTTTTTGATGTAATCAGCAGCGCCCTTGTCCAACCCATCAATTACATTATTTGAATTAGTCAACGCACTAACAATAATTACGGGCACTTTCACATTGAAACGCTTCATGTTGTCTAGTACTTCAAGTCCACTTTGGCCGGGCAACATTATATCAAGTAGCAAAAGGTCATACTCATTTACGGATACCATTTCTAGGCCAGTGCTTCCGTTGGTCGTGGCATCAACTACGTAGCCATTTTGCTCAAGACCTTTTTTTATAAAGTCATTTAAACGAGGTTCATCTTCGATCAACAATATTTTCATTCTGTTAATTTGGTTTTAGGGTCACCTGATTCGCCTACTAACACATTTTGATGATCAATCAATTTATGGTTGATCGCTGAAAAAGGTTTTGCCGTCTAAAATAATTTTTGAAGGAACAACTATTGTATACTCTTTCTTATAAATTTCTCCCTTCTTTTTAATCCTTTCTTTACCTTGAATTATCACTTCCTTACCCCGTTGTAGTAATATACCAATCTGGTCGGCTATCCCTGGGTCAGGTTCAAAATAATATTTACCGGCTACAATAATACTTACAATCGAGCCTCTACCTGTTTTGTTTATTCGAGTGATTTTTCCACTTAACTCTACAGGCTTATGTTCATGCTCAACATCCGCTCCACCAAAAAAACCAAATTCTTCAATATAAAGTGTGTCCTTTCCTTGAATGACCGCTTGGAGTTCTGGCAAATCTAGTTTTGATAGATCATAAACGCGGCCGTGGTAGATTTTTAAATCACTATCAGGTTTTAAAAACTTTTTTACTTTTTCTGCCTTATCGCTGGGAAAGGATAATTTGATTTCATTTCCTGAGGGTGTTGAGAATTTTACTCCGATACAGACCTCATTTTGTTTAAACAAAAAAGACTTCAACCTCCCAGTGAACCTATTTAAAAGGCCGAGTGTATACACTTCTTTTACTCCATCAACTGGGTATTTGCCGCCCTCAAAATGATCGAGCTTAAACCCGGTAAACGAAATTGAATCTCCTAGCGCCAAATTTTCCAAGGGTTTGTGAAGTGTATTTATTCCTTTATTGAAAGCCACCAACCCATTTTCGAATAGTAGCGCTTTTCGAACATTCTCTTCACTATAAAAGGCGACAACTTTTTTGTCGACAAATATTCTAGGTCTTTCCGTCTCCACCCGTTCATAAAAATCAGACTCCAACGGCCTTAGCTTAAAAATTTCATTTCCAACGGTGAGTTCGATGATCACATCCTGAATAAAGTTTCTGATAAAGTCCTTTAAATCAGAACTTGCAGTATGGTACATTTCCCTCCCCTTGGCATTAATAGTAGCCTTTAAAATAACTCTACTGCCAACTTTTAGCTTTTCTAAAAACAACCGTCCGTAAATAGGATTAAACACAAAAGGCTCCTCCCTGCCGTCTACGCGCAGCATCAACCGCGAAAGTTGAAAGGTCTTACCAGGCTCTATAGCAGTTACCACACCAACATAGTCTCTTACCTCAAAAGTGACTTGAGCAAGTAAAATAGACTTTGAAAAAAGTAAAAAGGAAATGATAAAAAGGCGCATATCAAGTAATTTTACTTCAAAAGTAAAATCACCTTCTAAAGATAGCCTTAACTAGGGATTAATTTTTCTTAATACGATTTGCGTGTTATAAATAAACCTACTCTTCCCTTAGGTGCTTAATGGTAGATCTTCGGAGATTATCAATTTCACTTTTTTCCATTTTCACTGTCTTTACATTGAGCATCAGTTCAAACATCACGCTTTGGTTGTAGCCCAGCTTATACGCTATTTGAGAACAGTATTTCATTTCGTTTTCAAATAGCCGCTCGTCAATTTTCATTAGTTGAACCAAGTTGAAAATGCATTCAAACCGTTGCTCGTCTGTTAGATTTTGAGGTATCAAAACATTGTGACTTTGGCTTACTAAAAAATCGAGCTCAGCTTTCGAGATGCCACTGGCTAGGGCAATATTTTTTATGTGCTCTAATTCTTTTGGATCGACATCGCCATCAATGCGCGCTAAGTTTATAAGGAGCTTTAAATTTGTATCTATTGACATGTCTTTTACTTTTGGATTCTTTCTTTCGAAAGATCAAAAAACAGTCCTTTGTTTCCTACTAAAATAGAAAGTAATATTACCTTTTTCACACGTGAACTTCCTCGCACATCTTCAACTTTCTGGTAACATTGAGAAAATCCTGATTGGGAACTTCATAGCTGATTTTGTAAAAGGAAAAGCTGCTTTGGCAAACTATGACGCTGAAATTGCAGTTGGAATCCATTTGCACAGAGCAATCGATTCATTTACCGACAACCATCCCATTGTTAAACAAAGTAAATCCAGGTTAACACCAAAATACCGACACTATTCGGGGGTAATCGTAGATATGTTTTACGATCATTTTTTGGCTAGTCAATGGTCAGACTTTCATCCCATTCCATTGGCGGATTATTCTCAATCCATTTATAACATGCTCAACCGAAACACTGCACTACTACCAGAAGAGGCCAAACAGATGTTGCCCTTTATGACCACTCATGATTGGCTCGTTGGTTATAGCACTGAAGCTGGGCTGCACCGTGCGCTTTCTGGAATGGCGAGAAGAACACCTTTCGAATCTAAAATGGAAGAAGCTGTTACTGACCTGAATCTTTTCTATGATGCATACCAAACCGAGTTTACGACATTCTTCCCTGAGTTAAAGAAGTACTCTGCAGAATGGCTTGATGCAAATTATTCATCATCGTCTGATATTCAAGCCCCACCAATAGGTTAGCTTAACCACCAAGGCCCTGTTTTTAACCGAAAAGCTTTCGGGCAAATAGTTATCGGTATAAACAACAAATAAATCAGAAGCGGGTTTGTACCGCCATTGAAAACGCGCGTTCAGATTAATATTATTTTGCTGCTGATTGTATTGTGTAAAGGCTGTAAAGAATAATTTGTTTGTGAATGTAAGGTCAATCCGAGGGCTGATCAACCAAAAAGTTTGATGCCCCCAGGGCAACAGAAGCTGAATATCATTGTACGTAGTGCTTAATGCTAGACTTACATACGGCTGAAAGCGATAACCCCAATCGGTGGTGAAGCTAAAGCGCTTTCCATTCAAATAATAACCTCCATGCCGCAACGAAGCCGCATAGGTAAACCTGCTTTGTGGTTTCGAAGCAAATTCAATATTGACAGCATCCCACTGATGTTCAGTTCCTCTCGGTATAGTATCGAGCCCCGAATTAGTTGGATCAAAACCTTTCAAGAGCTTTACATAATTATGACTCAGATAAATGCCTGCCGAACTTTGCTTTCGCGAAACAACACGATAACCAACATAGTTTTCGTCATCTAACCGATTGAACGATTCATCTAAAAAATAAGTAGAGCTGGCAAGCACGCCATGACTTAAAATCGTTTTCCCTTTTGGAAAGAATAAGTAATTCACCTGAGGGTTGATTTTTACATAGCCAGTGCGTGGCACATAGCCCACTTCTGCTACGAAGTCCTTACCCACATATTCATGTTGCCATGATGCGACTAGCTCTCGGCTTGCATACGTGAGGTTAGCACCGTGGGTATACTCTCGACCGTTTTTATTGGGACTAAACGATTTTAATACAAAAGCTTTGCCGAGCCACTGATTGTTTGAGCTTGCTAAGTTATATTCCACTCCAATGTTTCGATTGTAGTCAGTATAACTTGGCTTTTTAGGATCTGAGTTCGGCTTATTATCAATTGTTTCTTTGTTAATGACTAATAGACCAATGTTGGATCGCGCAAACACCTTTCTCTGTAAGGAAAGCACCGAGAAGTTTTGGGCTGGAAGTTGATCGTCATCGACTTTGGCAGTCTGCATATTCATGGCACCAATCCGCCAATTTTTATCTAGCTTACCGCTTACCCTACCACCAAATTGTATGGGCGCATTCAATCCTATTCTTCGCGAAAAAAAAGGCCTCACGGTAGCATATCCAAAATTTCCAAACAGGTCTCCGTTCTCTAAAAAGAATTGCCGCCTTTCGGGAAAGAATAATTCAAAGCGATCTAAGTTGGTAACTTGTCTATCCACTTCAACTTGCGAAAAGTTTGGATTAATTGTCAAATCAAGATTGAGCGATGAAGTCAACGAAATTTTAGCATCGGCTCCAATTTCGTGCTGAGAGCTGGAAGGCAAATTTTTTTGATAGTCTTTACTCGTGCCAACTAATCCGTAAGGAATTAGTGAAATATTGATACCCGGCACAGGAGGCGCTTTATCCCACGCAAGGGTGCCAGTATAAGCAAGCGAAGCCGTAGGAAATTGACGCGGCACGGGAGCCCAAGCCGACTTCTCGGTAGTTTTTAAATCCAGTCTACTGAAATTAATGCCCCATTTATCGATGCCCTTTTTGTAACGAATGGACTTAAAGGGAATAGCAGCTTCAAACACCCACTTTTCATCATCATTTTTTACTTCCGAAGTCCATTTATTATCCCAACTTAAATCAACCGATCCGCCTTGGAACATAATACCATCCCATTGCGCTCCCGCTGCGTTGGCTCCAAAAGAAAATCCGTTGGTCTGGTCTTCGAACGGATCCATAAACAAAAGGAAGTTGTCATTTTTGCCAAACGCAAAATCGCGCCTGAGCGACTCCACCATGTAAGGTCCCGGCAATAAATGAAAGCAAACTGCAATTAGATATAAATTGTCCTCATCATACGTTAATCGCACTTCGGTTTTCACTTTCGCAAAGCTGGTATCCATTGGCAGCACTGAGAAAAAATCTTTTGCCACGGAAGCCGACCCCCATTCGGCTGGAGATAGCACACCATCAATAGTGATTGGAGCGCTGGCGTTTTTTATTTCAATTACATAGCCTTCATTTTTCTTCTGAGCAGCTAGCCGAAAAAAACAAAAACAAAAAGCAAAAGCGAATACGATTCTCAAGACTTATAAAAATCAAGCTTTGTTTCTTTGGCACCCAAAGAAGTTAAATATTCAACCACAGCCTTAGAACTTTCGCCACCTTTATTGGCATGGTGCAACATGGTAAACCCATGAGGTCCTTTTGAATTTAGCAATTGCATATTTGCGGTCAGGACTTGCTTTACGATTTCAATTTGGCCCAGCATACACGCCAAATAAACATTGTATCGTGCTCCCTTCGAAAGTAAGTAGGCCGCTATTTCCCTATTGCCGACATGACCCGCGGCTTCGATGGCGCTTTCATAATCACCACCACCCCAGTCGTTGGAAACATGAAGTAGTTGAGGATCATTTTCCAACATCTCTTTTGTGCGGTCAAATTTTCCGTGCGCTACCCCAACAAATTCTTTTACAATCTCCAATTTAACAGGAGGCTGCTTTTCTTGATTCTGAGCCAGCAAAGCAGATGGCAGCACTAATCCGGTGCCAAGCGTTAATGATGCTTTAAAGAATTCTGATCTTGAGATTATTAAGTTGTTTTTCATAGCTTTATTATTTTATTTCAGTTGATACCTCGCTCGACTCTGTTCCATTCACAAACTTGATTTTGTATTTACCTTTTCCAGCAAACTTGACAGAAGATGAACCTACTTGCTTCCTGGCTTTGTCTTCTTTGACTATTTCGTTTATTTTCACATCCCACCTTAAAAAATGAAATCCCACAGTCCCATCGGCTCCTAATGTTCTTACCAAAGTATTCTTCTCATCATATACATCCGCTTTCACTATGCCCGCTTTCCCAACATAATACTGAATACTTACAGAAGGGGTATTGGCTTTGGCCCATTCATATTGTTTATCGCCCCACTTCTCATTATAATTTAGCGTTTCCGGATTCGCCTTAAACGCAACTATTGGCTTCGAAACCCCTCCGTCTCGTAATGCCTGTAATGGCTTCACATCCATTACAAAAACGCTGCGGCCATGTGTACCTATCACTAATTCATTATCTCTCGCATGCACTAGCATATCATAAGCCGCCACATTCAGCGCATCTTTTACTACTGACCAGCTTGCTCCCTTATCAAGACTTATGTACGATCCGTTATCCAACCCACAATACAATAAATCGGGGTTAACAGGATCTTGAATAATAACGTTCGCTACCGACTCAGGAAGATTTCCGCCAATGCTTTTCCAATTCTTACCAAAGTCTGTACTAAAAAATAAATAGGTTTTAAATTCATCTTCCCTATATCCATTCAACGATACAAAAACGGTTGCCTTATCATGTGGTGACGCAAACACGCTGCTAATCCAACGCTTGCCTGGCAGGCCTGCGCTAATATCGATCCAACTCGCACCAGCATCTTTGCTTACCCACACATTTCCATCATCAGTACCCGCATACAATAAACCAAATTGCAAGGGTGATTCGCACAAGGCTGAGATGGTCGAGAAGGGAACATTGCCTTGCTTCTTATTTAATGTTAAATCAGGACTTGTTGCTTCAAACGTATCGCCTTTGTTAAAACTTCTAAACACCTTTTGGGCGGCCATGTATACAATGTCAGGATTATGTTTGCTCAGGAACATGGGTGTGCGCCAGTTCCAACGATAAGCAGCTTCACCTAAATTGTGCTTTGGCGTGATGCGTGTGTTCTTTCCACTCTCTTGCCTAAAGTAATTTCCGAATTGAAAGCCGGTGTAAACTATTTTGCTATTTCGAGGATCAGGTGCAACCATCATACCATCGCCACCAAAAATCATTTCCCAATGTTTTGTTTTATTGGGTATCGATTTAGAAGAACCTTTCAACGTGCCGTTATCTTGTAAACCACCATAAACGTTATACGGTGTTTCCATGTCAACATTTACCGAATAGAATTGGCCGGCAGGCATGTTGTTGATGTGATTCCAATTGGCGCCTTCATCATAGCTCTGATACAAGCCACCATCGTTGCCTAGCATAATGTGTTTTGGATCTTTCGGGTTAATCCACAACGCATGATGATCGCTATGCACGTTGCCAACAGTATCCAGCTCAACCCAATTCTTGCCTGCATCCGTTGACTTTAACATCGGCACACCATAGATGTAAAGTAAATTCGGATCAACAGGGGACACGCGCATTTCTGCGAAGTAATATCCATATGAAAAATAAACCCCATCAATGTCGTATGTATGTGTGCGCTTCCAGTTTACGCCACCATCATCTGACCGATATACTTCTGCACCCTTAATTTTTGTGTTGAATAGATTGGCGTTGGCATCTTCGCCATAATAATCGGCAATGGCTTTTGGTGTGTATTTGCCTTCTTTAATTTCTTTCTTAACCAAAGACGCACTGTATTTCTTCGGAAAGTCGTTGTCTTTTAAAAATTCATCTAGTTTTTTATCATCTAACTTGGCAAAAGCTTCCGCTGTCATATTTTTAAAGTCGGTGATTTTATACTTATCTGAAGGCTTTTCTTTCTTATCAACTTTTACCTCCTCTTGGTTGTCCACAATGGCATAAACAATGTTTGGTTGCGTCCAACAAATATCAAGGCCAATGCGCCCGGTAAATTTTCCTTGCGGAAAGCCCGAGACCGACTTGCTCCATGTCTCGCCACCATCTGTTGATTTGTAAATGGCAGATCCAACGCCATTGCCCTTGAAATTCCAAGCCTTGCGTGTGCGCTCCCACGATGCTGCCCATAGTTCTTTTGGATTTTTTGGGTTGATCATCAAATCAGAAACACCTGTGCTATCGTTAATGAACAGGGTCTTCTTCCAGGTTTTGCCTCCGTCACTAGTTTTATAAATTCCACGATCGGAATTAGTTGAATACAATGCGCCCAGTGAAGCCACCCAAACGGTATTATTATCTTTTGGATCAATCATCACCCGACTAATGTGCTGCGTATTAGTCAACCCTAGGTGTGACCAGCTTTTTCCGCCATCGGTAGTTTTATAAATCCCGCTTCCGGCATAGCTACTTCGGCTACCATTTTTTTCTCCAGTACCCACATACAGTAATTGAGGATCCGATTGCGATAGGGCAAAATCACCGACAACCATGGCGCCACTATTATCAAAAACAGGGGAAAAGGTGATGCCGTTATTGGTTGTTTTGAAAATTCCACCAGAGGCATAGGCCACATAAAATTCTTTTGTGTCGTTTAGGTTCACGTCAATATCAACAATCCTTCCACCTTGAATGGTGGGACCAATATTCCTTGCAGGATAGCCTGCTAACAAAGAAGACTCTAGCTGTTTTCGTGTTTCGATTGATTTTAGAACCAATTCTTCTGACTGCGCCAAGCAAAGGGAGGAAACAGTCACTAAAAAGAGAAGGAGTTTAATTTTCATATCCGTAATCAGTTTTTCTTGTTGTGTAATCTTAAAAGTAGGAAAATAACATGCATTAAAAGGAATATTCTTTGGATTGCTGGGTTGTTATTATTTTAGCGGTTTAATTTCGATACATGAACAACGATCCGGAACTTAACGGCAAGTATTTAGGCACCATTTCGCAGGACTTTGTCAAAGCAAGCGATAATCTAAAAGAAGCTTCGTATCAAATTAGAAAGGCAGGATTTAGCTTTCCCATTTTCTCTATCTCACGCACTGATATTCCTATCGGGAAACTATTTATCGATAAAAAAGATCTTGGTTTAGAATGGAATTATTACGCTTCTTTTTTGGACGAATTTGTTCAGCGTGAACTGGTTGCTCCAGATAAAGAGGAAGATTTTAAAACAACTTACAAAGATCCGGATGAGTTTTGCTGTCTGTTTGTTGTGGATAAGGAATTTACACGGTTTGTATTTATTCCTTATCCGGAGGATTGACTTTAAATGGAGCTACGCCAATTTTTGTTAACTTGTATCCATGCCAAATCTTTACATAATAGCTGGCTGTAATGGTGCTGGTAAAACAACTACTTCTTTTACTGTTTTGCCCGAGATACTCAACTGCAAAGAGTTTGTTAATGCTGATGAAATAGCTAGAGGTCTTTCCCCATTCCAGCCAGAAACAGTTGCTATACAAGCTGGCAGAATCATGCTGAACCGGATTCAAGAATTACTCAAACAAAAAAAAGAATTCGGCTTTGAGACAACGCTCGCTACCAAAAGCTATATTGGTGTAATTGACCAAGCAAAAAAACTGGGGTATAAAGTTGTCCTAATTTATTTTTGGTTGGAGAGTGTTGAACTAGCGAAGGCACGTGTGAAGGCGAGAGTTGAGAAAGGAGGACATGATATACCAGAATTGATTATCGAAAGAAGATACTATTCAGGGGTAAAAAACTTTTTTGGTCTTTACAAGGATAGTGTTGATCGATGGATGATTTACGACAACTCTAAAGCCATTCCAGCGACCATAGCAATTGGGAATTCTAACTTGGCATTTTCTGTATTAAATGTTGATCTTTGGCAAAAGATAATAGCGCTTTCATGAACTTAGTAGAAACTGACAAATTAACGGATAAGATCACCGAAGGTGTTACACTAGCTATTCAGAAGCTGATTGAAAAGACACAAAAAGAAGACGGGGAATTGGTTATTTCCGTAAACGGAAAAGTTACCAAAGTAAGAGCTCGCGATATAAAATCTGAAGGAACTGCCGTTAGTTAACTCACCAAAATTCTTTACTAAAAATGCTTCCAACCTTGTGCTTGAATTGGCACAACAGTTCCTGCTTTTGAAATCAACACATTTTGGTTTGCATTATCATGCGTATGACCAATGAAATGGATATCCGGATGATTCTTTACTTTTTCAAAATCAGTTTGGTTGATCGTAAAAAGTAACTCGTAATCTTCGCCTCCATTCATGGCAATTACAATCGGGTCAAGCTTAAATTCAAGTGCGGTATCAAACGTGTTGTTGTCGATCGGAATTTTATCTTCAAATAATTTCACGCCTACATTAGAGGCTTTACTTAAATGTAAAATTTCTGACGCTAAACCATCCGAAACATCAATCATAGAAGTGGGCACAATGTTTAAGTCAGCGAGCTCATGAATAATATCCATGCGTGCTTCTGGCTTGAGCTGCCTACCCACCACATATTCATGATCTTCCAAATCGGGTTGGGCGCTAGGGTCGCTCAAAAAAACTTGCTTTTCACGATTGAGCACCTGAAGCCCCATGTAAGCTCCACCCAAGTCGCCAGTTACACAAATGATTTCGTTCACTTTCGCCCCAGTTCTATAGGCGATTTTTTCTTTTTTTGCTCGCCCTATTACGCTCACAGAAATTACTAAGCCGGATGCAGATGCGGTAGTATCGCCACCCACTAAATCTACATTATAATTTTCGCAGGCTGCCCTAATTCCTTCATACAGCAGTTCAACCGCCTCGACAGAAAATCGGTTGCTTAATCCAAGCCCTATGGTAATTTGTTCTGGCTTGCCATTCATGGCAGCTATATCACTCAGATTTACTGCTACCGCTTTATAGCCCAAATGCTGCAAAGGCATATACGAAAGATCGAAGTGAATTCCTTCCAAAAGCATATCGGTAGAAAGCAACACGCAATCATCGCCTGCATCAATCACAGCGGCATCATCACCTATTCCCAAAAGTGAAGATGAATTCTGTAAAGAAACCTTTTGTTTGATTTTGTTTATCAAACCAAACTCACCGAGTTGGGCAATTTCTGAACGTTTTTCATGCATAGTGTCAACAATTGTGCAAAAATACCATAAAACCACCAAAAGCTTTTAAAATTGAACCAACCAGCTTTTGATTTTCTGCGTCAACGGTAGAAATTTGAATAATGAAAAAAACCGCGTACCGAATTTTGTTACCGCTCTTTGTGACCGCAATTTGCTTCGTAACCTCCTGTCATAAAACAGATAATGAGGTTCTTACACCAACTATTACTAGTTTTACTCCGAGCAGTGGAGTGGTGGGCTCAACCGTTTTTATTTCGGGTACCAATTTTAATACTACCGCCTCTGGCAACAGTGTTACATTTAATGGAACGAATGCTTCGGTTTCGGCAGCCTCTACCAGCCAACTTACGGTTGTGGTTCCATCTGGAGCGACAACGGGCAAAATTTCTGTTACGGTAAACTCAAATTCTGTAACTTCTGCTACCGACTTTACGGTTACAACCGCCACAACAAATCCGCCTTCTATTACTTCTTTTTCCCCCTCTGGCGGGGTGATAGGTGCAACGGTAATAGTAACAGGTACAAACTTTAGCACTACTCCAAGTAATAACACGATATCCTTTAACGGCACAGTCGCGACAGTTACAGCTGCAACCACTACCCAGTTAACAACCACAGTGCCAACTGGCGCCACAACTGGCAAAATCTCGGTAACGGTTAATTCAAATACTACCGCGGCCACTAGCACTTCCGATTTTACGGTTACTTCTTCTAGCAGCACTGATTGTTCAACCGCAACAACACCCATAGCCAAAATAGTATGTCTGGCAAATGCCTTTAAGGCAACGCTGTCCGCAAGTCAAGTATCTACTCTGCAATTAGACTATACGTTTGCAAGAGCTAAAACATGGTCTAACCTTCCTGCTTCTATGTCTCCGCGAATAGGGATCCAGTTAGGGAGCTTAACCTCTACTCAATTAGCCGCAGCGAAAGAATTGATAAAGGCCATTACCAGCACGACCGTGGCAAATGAAGGATGGGACGAAGTTCAACAAGTGTGGGCAGCCGATGACTATTTGCTTGCAAATGGCGGAGGCAGTGCGTATGGCTCAGGAAATTACTATCTAGCATTTTTGGGAACTCCTTCAGAAACAGGTACTTTCGAAATTCTTGAAACAGGTCATCATAAAACAGTAGCAAATACTTATATAAACGGTGTGTTGGTTGGAGCCACACCTCATTTTGAGGCCGTTGAACCCATATCCTTTACTTCGGGCTCAACCACCATTGCGCCTATTAGCCAAGAGAGAGATGCCTTTGTAGCTTTTTTAGCAGGCCTTTCTACCTCGCAACTGACTTCGGCAAAATCAAGCTCTACTTTTACTGATTTAGTGCTCACGCCAGGCAAGGAATGGCAGTTCCCCACCAGCTTTGTTGGCTTGCAAGGGAACACATTGACCAGCGACCAGAAGCAACTTCTTATTAACGTCATTAAGACGTACACCAATGATATTGATGACGCTAATGCAGCGGCATTTCTTGCCACCTATACGGCAGATTTAGATAATACCTACATACTTTACAGTGGCACCACTTCTATGAATACCAAAAATGATTATTTTAGAATTGCAGGACAAAAGGTATGGATTGAATTTATTGTGGCCGGAGGTATTGTAATTCCATCAGGAGTGCATTTCCATTCGGTATGGAGAGACCGGTTAACTGATTATGGTGGAACCAAAGGATAAGTGTTTTGCGCTTACCAATTGTAATTATATTTTTTTTAATGAGCTTGGGATTAACACAGACCCAGGCTCATTCTTTGCCCGACAGTAAAGCCCTGCTAACTTTAAACTCAACATCTGTCGAATTAGAATTCCATACACCCTATGAAATTTTGGAGCTCGCATTCAAAAATAAAATCAATTTAGCTTCGCCCAATTGTTTAGATAGTTTAAAGAACTATTTTCTAACTCATATTTCCATTTCAGATTCACTCGGCAGTAAATGGATTGTTACTGTTAGTAGAATAAAAAGTCAAGAATCAGTAGATATTGCCATTGGAAAATACCAAGAAATTCAAGTATATATTAATCTCAGACCGAGTGATGCAATGAGTTTAGCTAATTTTAGGCTGCACACCGATCTTATTATTCATCAAATACCTAATCAATCCATTTTCGTCTTTACAAAAACCAGTTTATCAGAAAACACAAACGTTCAACTTGGAGTTATTTCGGTGAATATTCCAACAGGAAAAATCCACCCCTTAAAGATAAGTTTACAACATCATTCCGCCTGGGCGGATTTTAAGGAAATGTATTATTTAGGAATGCGCCATATTCGCGAAGGCACAGATCATTTGCTGTTTATACTTACGTTACTATTGCCTTCTTGTTTACAGGTTAACAACAAAAGATGGTCTAAATTTGGTGGCGTAAAAAGAAGCTTGTTAAAGCTGGTGAAAATTTTAACTGCCTTTACCATCGGGCACTCTATAACTTTATTCGTTGGCGTTTTGGGTTGGGTTAAAATTCCATCGCAGTGGGTAGAAGTAACTATTGCTCTTTCAATAGTAGTTTCAGCAGTTCATGCCGTTAGACCTATCTTTTATAATAAAGAAGTTTTCATCGCCTTAGGCTTCGGCTTCTTACATGGGTTGGCATTTTCGCAGACACTTCAAGAATTTAAACTAACATATCTGGATCTGTTTTCTAGGGTACTTGCCTTCAATCTTGGAATTGAGGCGATGCAATTTTTTATTATGGCGGTAACCATGCCTTGGTTGCTATTAATAAGTAAAGCGGCAGGTTTTACCAGTTTAAAAAACACATTGGCAGCGATTATCTCATTCTGCGCCTTTGGTTGGATAATTCAACGGATAACTGGAAATGATAATTTCATATCGCGGTTAACCGATGCTTGGTTGGTTTTTTCATTGCCTCTGCTTGTTGCTCTTTTATTCTTGTGTCTTTTATGGATCGCTATCTCTAATTTCCTGATTAAAGTGGGTAAGCAAAAAGGAGCGTAAAATTCACGTTATGTTATGGCTATGCATCCTGACAAAGTTCTATCAGCACCCCATTTGTAGTTTTTGGATGCAAAAAGCAAATCAATTTGCCGTCCGCACCTGTTTTGGGTTCGTTATTCAAAGGTGTAAAATCCTTCGAGGCATAATCGGCAATGCTCGCTTTAATATTGTTTACATCGAAAGCAAGGTGGTGGATACCTTCACCCTTTTTTTCAATAAATTTTGCGATAGGTGAATCTGCTCGAGTTGCTTCGAGCAACTCAATCTTTACTTCTCCTAATCTGAAAAAAGACGTTCTTACCCCCTCAGAACCCACCTCTTCAATTTTGTAGTGCTCCACGCCAAGCAATTTCGCAAACAACTTATTTGATTCCTCCAAATTCCTAACGGCTATACCAATATGCTCTAATTTATTCATGACGTTGTATTTAGCTGATTTTGTTAATTTTGCTCGGAAGATCAGAAACTTTTTAGGGTTGTAGCAAGTTAGGAAAGCAAATATGTCGAAAGTAATGACCGAAACCTTCAGCGATTTACACGTTGAGGCCGCCAGAATTCAACAGCAAATCAAAGATTATTTGGGGTTGCGAACCAGCGATCTTATTTTTGAACACAGCCTTCACGAAGGCAAAGCCAAGCTGGATTTGATTACCATTAACCCCCGTCACAATCAATCCTTTTTATTTCATTCAGAAAAAGGCTCTGATAAAGTAGATGCATTGCGCAAAATGTGGGACTATGTTAAGAATTTTAAAGAAAAGGAAAACTCATATACCATTCAGTGGGTAACAAAAAGCGACAGCGAACTACATACATCGTATTTCAGGGCAAGCAATATTCTGGACGCTTTGGAGAAATTATATTATGGTCGTGACAGGAACACAATTACGGTTTTTAGTGTTGTATTGAATCCAGTGGCTTAATAAAATTTGAATCGATACTATGATACAGGTAACAGATAAAGCAAAAGAAAAATTGGCAGTTCTTCGGTTGGAAGAAGGTCGCACAGAAAATCATAATGTGCGCGTATCGGTTAAAGGAGGTGGCTGCTCTGGCTTAATGTATGACCTAGGCTTTGACGATACCATAAAACCTGCCGATCAAGTTTTTGAAGACAAAGGCATTAAAATTCTTGTGGACAAAAAAAGCTTGCTCTATTTGCTAGGCACAACTTTAGATTTTTCTGACGGATTGAATGGTAAAGGGTTTCAGTTTATTAATCCCAATGCGAGCCGTACATGCGGTTGTGGCGAAAGTTTTGCGGTTTAAAGCTTGATCAACGAGAGGTCAAGAATAAATCCATCCATGAGGCCTTCGCCAATTAATTTCGCGTTGAAACCTTGAATGGTTTCAACATCAGGGCTTTTTGACCGATAAATGTATGATGTTTGCCCTTTAGTATCAATTAGCCAAGCTAGTTCAACGCCATTCTTTATCCAGCTAATCATTTTGTTTTGAAGCTCAACTAAGCTATCACTTTTTGAACGCAATTCAATAACAAAATCAGGGCATATTGCTGCAAATCGATCCTTTTCCTCGTCACTCAGTGCAGCAAACTTTTCATTTGCAATCCACGAAGCATCGGGAGATAAAATCGATCTATCTGGCAGTGTAAATCCAGTAGAAGAATCAAATACTTCACCCGCTTTTGAACGCAAATTCCAAGCATATAATTGGCCGAAAATTGCTCCATTCTGCAAACCAGATTTAGTTGTTACGGGTGTCATCAGTATTATTTCAAGTTTACTATTTCGCTCAATTCTCAAGTCTTTATTCTCTTGGCAAAACCACAAAAATTCCTCGTCAGACATTCTATTGGTGACGCGGTCTCTCAAAATAATTGTTTCCATTACTGCACGTTTCAAGTAAAGTTATAAAAATATTCTCGATGCTAGAATTACTCAATCACCGCTATACACTTCAATTCAATAGCGATGGGCGTTGGCAGTGCGTTTACTTCCACAGTGGTTCGACAAGGTTGATTGATCGTAAAGTAATCCGCATAAATTCGATTGAAGGTAGCAAAGTCCTTCTTCATGTTGGTTAGATAAACGGTAACGTCCACCAAATTTTCCCATTTAGAACCAGACGCTTCCAAAATCAATTTCACATTCTTAAAAACTGAATGGCATTGGATTTCAATATCATAGGCAACAATTTCCCCCACCTCATTTAGCGTTACGCCAGGAATCTCTTTCGATCCTTTTTTACGTGGCCCCACTCCCGATAAAAATAGGAGATTACCGACCCGCTTTGCGTGGGGATAGGCGCCTACGGGTTCCGGTGCTTGGTCAGCAGAAATATCCATTGCCATATTATTCTATTCCAAAAACTAAACTTCCCCACAAACTATGATATTGCGAGGTGGGCAAATCACTTGAAATCATTTTCACGGTACTTACCATCCAAGCGCCCTTAGTGCTGATCGGAAATTTAATCATTCCGTCTTTTTCGGTATAAATGTTTTGAAGAAAAGTGGTGTTGTTAAGCCTGCTCCAAACTTTGACCAACGCGTGCGGCAAGGGCTTGCCTTCAAATAACACCAAGCATTGCAGGTAATCGCCCGACTTCAATGTGTAAGGATTGCTTTGAGGTATAATCTCTATGCGAAAACCAACATTCTTTTTGTAGGTATCGTCTTTGGTATTTCCGGCTTGGAGCAACAACTTTGTAAAGCGGGTATAATTTTCGGTTGATGGGCGATTTAGCAGATTTTTCTTTTTGCGCTCTTCTAATACATCGTCTAGCCCATCTTCTTTTAAGTATTCATTAAATTTCTCCGCGGGTAATTCAATATAAGCTGTATTGCTTTTCATGGCAAATAACTGCGTGCCCTCCGCGGGTAACTTTTGCAACAAGCGAAAGCCCTTTATATTTTTAATCTGTGAAGTTAAATCTGTTTTTGAGGTGGCGGTGTGCCAATCAAGTAATTCCACTTTATGCTTTTTCAAATCCCATTGCTCGCCTGTAAAACTTTCACCTACCATAAATTCGATGGAAGCTTCTTCATTCACCTGATAACGAAATTGAAGTGGCTGCAACCAAAATTCGTGTGCTTGAATAGCAACCGAAAAGGCAATGAGCATCAGCGCGCAGATAATTTTCTTTTTCATCGCATTTCTACACTAAATTATTGTTCATTCATCAACTCTTCAATTTCTTCCACGTCAACAGGAATGTTCTTCATCAGATCTACATTTCTTGATTTTTCAATCACATAATTATTTTCAAGTCTAACCCCGAAGCCCTCTTCTTTAATATAAATCCCTGGTTCTATCGTCCACACTGAACCCACCTGAACCTTCTCGTGCATATTTCCAACATCGTGAACATCTAACCCAAGCATATGCCCAGTGCCATGATAAAAGTACTTTTTGAACACTGGGTTTTCAGGTTTTTGGTTTCTTATATCGGTTTTATCGATGAGCTTTAACTTAAGTAGTTCGCTTTGCATTAGCTTTTCAACTTCTTTGTGGTAATCAAAATATACCACCGATGGCCGAAGCATTTTTGCTGCTTCGCGCTGAATTTTCAAGACCGAATTGTACACTTCTTTTTGCCGTTTTGTAAACTTTCCGTTAACCGGTATAGTGCGCGTTAAATCGGCATTGTAATTGGCATATTCCGCTGCCACATCTAACAATATCAAGTCACCCTCCTTACACACTTGGCTGTTTTCAGTGTAGTGAAGAATTATTGCATTCGCGCCAGAAGCGATGATGGGCGCGTACGCGAACCCTTTTGAGCCATTTCTTATAAACTCGTGAACATACTCGGCTTCAATTTCATATTCTGTAACACCTGGCTTAGTGAAGTTTAACACCCGTCTAAAGCCAAGTTCAGTAATATCGCAAGCACGTTGCAAAAGTTCAATTTCTTTTTTTTGTTTTTCTCTTCTTAAAGTGCTCATTAAAGGAGCCACTCTTTCAAATTTATGCAATGGATAAGTGGCCTTGCACCAATTAATAAAACGGGCATCGCGCGTTTCTACCACTATATCCGATCGGTAATGCTCGTTGGTGTTTAGGTAAACAAATTCTGCACCACCCATCACCATCATATGATGAAATAGCTTCTTAAAATCAGGAAGCCAAACCACCGTTTCAACTCCTGAAATGTCTTTGGCTTCTTGTTTGGTGAGTTTATGCCCCTCCCATTTTTCTAGCAGCTCATTTGGCTCGCGCAATAATAGTACTTCTCTAAATTTTTTGTCAGGAAACGCTGGAAAAACCACGAGCATGCTTTCTTCCTGCTCAATTCCCGTCAAATAAAATAAATCGGAGTTTTGCTTGAAACCCAGTGTGCCGTCAGCATTGGAGGGCATTATATCGTTTGAATTAAAAATTGCCACCGAACCCTTTTTTAATTGGGCGACTAATCTTTTTCTGTTTGCAATAAACAGTTCTTTGCCTATTGGTGAATACCTCATGTTTTTTGTTATTAAAATAAAAGCTCCAAGTTAATAAACTTGGAGCTTAGTGATTAGAGTAATTAAAGGTAGTTGCTGTTACACTCTAGACTAGCCAGCTACCTCGTCAGTATTTAAATAGTTAATCAAAACGAAGGTCATCAGCAAACCAAGAAAGAAGCCTTCCAATGCTACGATAAACGAAATCATATAGGCGTTTAGGTATTGCCCCATGGGCTCATTATCAATCACATTTTTTAGCAAGTCTGGATGGGTATTCATGTAGATAAATAAAAAGCCAGCGAAAAGCAGCGAACCTACCGCGGCTGTGGCAACTCCAACTGCCAGTGCACGAAAATAATTGAGGTGCTGGCCGTGTGTTGCTTTAAATTTCTTTAGTGCCAGATAAATACCGGCCACTTGAATGAGGCCATTAAGGTAACGCAACTCGTAATATTGCTCAAGGCCAAAGAGGCGCATGACAAAAAAATAGATTATGCAGCCGCCTGCAATTCGAATACCGTAGTCTTCAGGAATTCTTTTTGGGTCGTTGAAAATAATCATAAGGGGTTAGGTTTTATTTTGAAGTACAATTTTTGAATTTTAAAGGACAAATGCAATCGTTTGTTTTGATATAATTTTGCTAACTTGAAGTCGCTAAGTTTCATCGACATAAAAACCGACAAAATACGAAGTGGGGCGAGTTCACACACTTTTGTGGTATAAACCAATTATATCTTGACGATCTATTGCTTATGACGATCACCGAATTCGAATCCTCATTAGAAAATGAATTTTCTTCTTTTTCAAATCCGCTATTAAACGCCCTTTGGCAGGATGGGAAGGGTAATTGGGAAAGAGCTCATGAAATTGCACAAGATGTGCTTTCCAGCGAGGGTTCGTGGGTGCATGCCTACCTTCACAGAAAAGAAGGTGACTTGTCGAATGCCGCTTACTGGTATAGTAAAGCCAAAAGACAGATGCCAACCGTTTCATTGGCTGAAGAGTGGGAGCGCATCGTTGCCGAATTATTGATGAAAAAGTAAATCAAATACTATCCGTTTCATGGCTGCGTGCTTCGAATAATTTCCGTTTCCATTCCTTAAGTTCTTGCCTCCGCGTTGCGATTTCATCCTGACTTGGTTTGTAATCTATAATCGAATTCAAATCAGGCTGGCCTGCATCCACCCAAGCCGTAAACCAAATATCGCCCACCATTTTTACGCTCGCTCGCATTTGGCGTTCTACCATCCCAGAAAGGAGATGGTGATACTTTTTTGAATATACAAACGAAACAACTTTCTGTGTTTGCTTGCCCTTGGTTTCAAAACTAAATTTTTTGCCACTTTCTTTTTTGAAAAGCTCTTTTTCAAAACGAAGTACTGAATCTAAAGCAGCATGGGCTTTCGCGATTGCGCTCCAGGCCGTTAACTGAACATTTTTCTGATAAGTAGCCTTTCCCACAAAAAAATCATATTCCGAAAAGAATAATTCGGGCAAGCGCGACTCCCAAAAACCGTGGATCCCGATTTGATCTGATTTTTGACCATTGTAATTACTTGTTGTGTGAAGCGGCACGTTGGCGTCTGCAATGTAGTGCCCCAAATCTGCCGAGAGGCGAAGGATCGCCTTTGGATCTTTAACAACAAATGCATCTTTCAATTGATAATAGACCCGATTGATATGCCAAGGCACAATGCCGCGAAGCATTAATGAGTCTTTCCCGAATTTCCGGACGGCATCATTCCAATAACGAGGTAATTTAACTGCCGCGCTATCTCCATAATCATCCAGGTCTATGTAATGCTTGGGTGCCTCATCTGCAACTGCGTATCTTCGCTTGTCGGGGTTGACAGCCGCTTCTGTTAGGTAATTGATGTTCTTTTTGTAAAAGCCTATCATTTCTGGCGGAAGTGTAAAAACCGCAAGTCCGTTTATCTTTTTGTGGGCAAAAAAACCCCACCCACTCAACAGCAGACAGGTGGAAAGGAGTAAAAAGCTGCGAGCTATGACCGTTGAGTTACGTGCTGACTCCCTGGCTTTGCAGACTTTCGGACTATTTAACCTGCAGGCTGACTTCTGGAATATACTGACTTTTGAACTATTGAATTTTCCCGACATGGAGCTAAATTATCAAAAACCCCAAATTCGTCAAGATATTTAGAAATCAATTTTTGCAAATCTGGTCTTTGCAGTTACCTTTGCAATCCATTTGAGAAAAAACCATGGCAAATCACAAATCAGCAGAGAAAAGAATCCGTGCAAACGAGACAAAAAGGCTTAGAAATCGCTACCAAGCCAAAACTACTCGCACGGTTATCAAAAAGCTTGTTTCTACTACAAAGAAGGACGAAGCTCAAGAACTTTTGAAAGAGGTTTCTTCTATGATCGATAAATTGGCAAAAAAGAACGTGATCCATTGGAAAAAAGCTGCCAATCAAAAAAGCAAATTGACAAAAAAGGTAAACGCACTGGCTTAACGGGCTATTTCGCATAACGATATTTAAAAAATCATTTTTCCCTTCCGCGAGCAATCGGGGGAGGGTTTTTTTATTTATGACAATTTAAAATTCAAGGGTCAATATTGACGATCGCATTTTTGGCCTCATAGATTTGATTTTGAACCTTGAATTTTGAACTTTGGATGTAAATGAAAATTGAGGAGTCGAAACCACTTAATATAAAAAGCTGGGCTGAAGAAGACAGGCCAAGGGAAAAACTTTTGTTGAAAGGGACCTACTCCCTTTCAGACGCTGAATTAATTGCCATTTTAATTGGATCCGGAACTTCTTCGCTCAGCGCGGTAGACGTAGGCAAAAAAATCATGCAGTCGGTTGCCAATAATCTCGATGCCCTTGCAAAACTTTCAGTAAAAGATTTAATGAAAGTGAAAGGTATTGGGGAAGCAAAAGCCATATCTATTGTGGCTGCATTAGAGCTAGGGAGAAGGAGGAAAGACACCGAACCAACAGAAAAACCGAAGATAAGCACCTCGTCAGATGCCCACAATTTAATAAAAGGCGATTTGATGGATTTGCCTCACGAAGAATTTTGGGTGCTGTTTTTAAACAAAGCGAATAGGGTAATAAAAAAGAAGCGAGTGGGTGAGGGAGGCGTTTCCGGAACGGTAGCCGATCCTAAAATTATCTTCAAACTTGCACTTGAGGAACTAGCTAGTGGAATTGTGGTTTCGCATAACCATCCTTCTGGAAATTTGATTCCTAGCCAGAGCGACCGCGATTTAACTAAAAGACTAAAGGAGGCAGGCAAACTTTTAGAAATTCAATTGCTCGACCATATTATCGTTGCTGGCCAAAAATATTTTAGCTTTGCAGATGATGGCCTCATTTAAAAAGAAGCGAATTTGAAAAGAAAGACACTTACTTGGCTTTTCGGTGCTGTATGTATTTGCTCCGTCTTTACTTTTTGCGACAAGCCAGCAAAACCCAATCCAGCACCACTTTTAATCAGTGAGAAAAAGGAAATTCCTCCAGTTTCCGTTTACAACGACCCTAATCCATACACACACCAACTGCTGCTAGAATATAATGAATTTATTGAACGAGCCATCGGCAATGGCCTTGCGCCAGGGGCCGCAGTAGCAATAATAAAGGATTCGTCCATCATCTTCTTAAAAGGCTTTGGCTTGAAAGACATAAAGAAGAAAGACTCAATTAATACTACCACCGTTTTTAGGATTGCCTCTGTTTCGAAATGCTTTGCAGCGGTGCTTACTGGAATATTGGTTGATAATAACATTCTTTCGTTGAACGATCAAGTAGTTCAATACCTGCCTGAATTTAAATTGCGAACGGTGTCGCAAACAAATGGACTTACTCTAAGGCACGTGCTTTCGCACACCATTGGCTTACCACGTCATTCGTTTACCGATCGTGTAGATGCGGGCGTCAATTTTGACACCCTCGTGTACCATCTTCGTGATTTGCCTTTGCTGGGAAAGCCCGGTCAGTATTATAGTTATCAAAATGTCGGTTTCAGCCTGATAGGTGATGTAATTCAGGCTGCAACTGGAAAAAGCTATGCAGAAAATCTCCAGTCATTGGTTTTTGATAAACTGAATATGAGCAGCGCCTCTGTCACTTATGATTCTATTATGCGAAATGGCAACGTTGCAAAGCCGCATCATTTCAAGAAAGGTTGGCGGGCTGCACCCATTTCTTCCACTTATTATAACGTGGCGCCGGCAGGCGGCATTAATGCAAGCATTTCTGATATGGCTCGTTGGCTACTCGCACTTACTCAAGAAGATGGCCTTTTGAAACCAGCAACAAAAAAGGAGTTGTTTACCCCGGTTGTAAAGGCTGTGCCACGCAACAATAATTTCTGGAAATGGAAGTCGATAACCTCCGCACACTATGCACTGGGTTGGCGAGTCATTAATTTCAAAACAGATACCTTGCTTTATCATGGTGGCTTTGTAAATGGATATAGAAGCGAGGTGGCAATCCATCAAAAAGAGCGAATTGCCATTTGTGTGCTAGTCAACTCACCTGGCCATTTGGCCGATCTTTCAATCCCGAAATTCTTTGAATTGTACACCTCCAAAGAAAAGGATATTAAAGAATGGGGAGCATTTTCAGTGGCGATTAAATGATTGTATTCTTATTGAGGTATAAACTCATTTTCTACATCATCAAGGATAAACAGTCAACTAAAAATTTGTGATTATCTTTGATTAACAAAAAATTGAGATGGTGAACATTGAGACAGAAAAACTATCGTTAATCAAATGGTTGGAAGGGATCGAAAATAGTGAAATTATAAACCAACTATTATTGCTAAAACAGGCTACTGAAAATACGTTTCCTGTTACTGCCTTGGAAAAAGAATGGATCGATAAGGGCATAAAAGCGATTGAAGAGGGTCGCATAAAAACGCACGAGCAAGTAAATGAACTAGCTGCAAAGAAGTATCCTAGTTTAGTAAAATAGTTCAGGTAATGCGAGTCATCTGGTCTGACGATGCAGTAGAAGATTATTTTCAAAACATCAATTATCTGCTCGCGGAATGGCCAGAAAATGTGGCATCCGATTTTATCGCAAAAGTTGAATCCGCAATTCAGTTGATTCTTCGTAATCCTGCAGTGCATCCGATTTCAAGTTATAAGCAAATAAGGAAAGGGGTAATCACTAAACACATTACCATGTATTACAGGACAGACGATGATGCAATTTACATTGTTCGCTTTTGGAATAATTTTCAAGACCCAACGAAACTAAAATTTTCATAGTTGAGGCCAAATTACTTTTGTGACAGAACCATCAATAAACAAATTTGACAGTTGAAACCCTCCACCATTTTCCTTACCCTATTCATTCTAGCTGCTCTTGGCCTCGTGATTTATTCATTTAATGCTGGGCTTTCGCCCGAAGAATACAAAGCCCAGCTAAAAAAAGAGCGCGAAGAAAAAGACTTGTTTATGCGCAATTCAGAGGAATCACCTTTTGCAAAAGCGAAAGAAAAAGTTAAACCGCTCAATTATTTCGAGCCCGATCTAGCTTATAAAGTGAATGCCAAGTTGGTCGAAATTCCGTCTAAAAAAATGATGCTGCTTGGCACAAGTTCGGGAGAAGAAGAGCGATACTTGGAATACGCTTTTGCAGAATTTGAATTAAATGGGAAGCAAAATAAATTACTGATACTGGAATTGGTAGCCTCGGGCGCCACGAAAGGAACTTTGTTTCTCGCTTTCGCAGATAACACCAGTGCCAACGAAACTTATGGGGCTGGCCGTTATCTAGACATAAAAAAAGTACCTGGATCGAATTCAATCGAACTTGATTTCAACAAGGCTTACAATCCCTATTGCGCTTACAACGACAATTATAGTTGCCCGTTTCCACCAAAAGAAAACTTTTTGAATATTGCTATCTACGCGGGAGAGAAGGTGTATCATGAATAGGTACGTCCTTTTATTTTACGCGTGTCTCCCCGCCTTGCCATTCCACATTATCCTGCTAATTTTGAAATCGCATTTTTAAAAACGCATGAAGATTTCCTACAATTGGTTAAAACAATACATCGCACTGCCCGAATCGCCCGAAGAAATCGGCAAAACGCTTACCTCCACCGGGCTTGAAGTAGAAAGCATAGAACCATTCGATTCTATTAAGGGTGGATTGAAAGGTCTTGTAATTGGCGAAGTATTAACCTGCGCCAAGCATCCTAATGCAGATAAACTCTCGGTTACCACTGTTGACGTTGGTCAAGAAAATGCCCTTCACATTGTATGCGGAGCGCCCAATGTTGCCGCTGGCCAAAAAGTAGTTGTGGCCGTGCCGGGCAGCACCATTCATCCGTCAAGCGGAGAGCCATTTGCCATTAAAGTTTCTAAAATACGAGGCGAGCTTTCGGAAGGTATGATTTGTGCAGAAGACGAAATTGGATTTGGCACTTCACACGCAGGTATTATTGTACTCAATACAACTGTTGCAAACGGTACGCCAGCCGCTTCTTTTTATAATGTTGAAACGGATTATGTTTTTGAAATTGGCCTTACGCCCAACCGAGCAGACGCGGCTTCGCATCTAGGCACAGCGAGAGATATTAAGGCGGCTTTAAACCGAATTATTTGCCTGCCAGGCTTAGAAAAATTCAAGGTTCAAGATTCAAACTTAAAGATTGATGTAGTTGTGGAAGACACCGAAGCTTGTCCTCGGTATTCTGCGGTTACCCTTTCGGGGATAACGGTAAAAGAATCGCCTGCATGGCTTCAAAACAGACTTCGCTCCATCGGCTTAACGCCAATCAATAATGTGGTTGACTCAACCAATTTTGTCCTTCACGAATTAGGCCAGCCACTACATGCGTTTGACGCATCCAAAATAACAGGCAACAAAGTAATTGTAAAGACACTTGAAGCCGGAACAAAATTTACAACACTAGATGGCAAAGAACGCACACTCACGGCCAATGACTTGATGATTTGCAATGAGAAGAAGGGCATGTGTATCGCGGGTGTTTTTGGAGGCTTAACCTCAGGAATAACAGCCTCTACCACATCGGTGTTTTTAGAGAGTGCTTATTTTTCGGCTACCACCATTCGCAAAACTTCTCAACACCATCAATTAAAAACGGATGCTTCGTTTCGTTACGAACGTGGCACCGATCCTAACATGACGGTGTTTGCATTAAAGAGGGCTGCGCTGTTAATCCAAGAAGTTGCTGGTGGCAAAATCTCTTCAGAAGTGATCGATGTATATCCCACCAAAATTGAAAACAAAACGTTCGAAGTAAAAGATAAAAACGTAAACCGACTCATCGGCAAACAAATTCCAAGAGAAACGATTTTCTCCCTTCTTGAAAGATTAGACATACAAATCACTGAAAAGACAGAGACTAAATTTGTTGTTTCTGTTCCGGCTTATCGTGTGGATGTGGTTGGTGAGGCTGATATAGTTGAGGAGATTCTCCGTATCTATGGAATTAATAACATTGAGCTATCGAATATTGCCGGCACTGATTACCTCTCTGAGTTTCCCGCCAAGGACATCAACAAGTTTAAGAGAACCATTGGCGAAATGTTGGTAGCCAATGGCTTTTATGAAATATTGACCAACTCGCTTACTAATTTTGCTTATCAACAAAAGCAGAAACTTACTTTTCAAGGTGAGCCTGTTGAAATTTTAAATAAGCTCAGCGAAGAGCAAGGCATTTTACGGCAGACCATGCTTTTCACAGGCCTTGAAGTATGTGCCCACAACATCAACCGCAAACAAAAAGACCTAAAGTTATTTGAGTTTGGGAAAGTGTATTGGAAGGCAATCGATGAATTAAAAGTTCAAAGTTCAAAGTTCAACTATCAGGAAGAAGAAAGATTGGTCCTTTACATTACGGGAAACAACGAAGCAGAAAACTGGCAGAACAAAACCAAACCAACTAGTTTTTATGACGTTGCGCAGCAAGTTTCCAATATTTTGGAGAAATGCACCATTCATAATGCGAAGCAAGAAACATTAGAAAATCATCCGCTTCTTGAATATGGAATCAAGTTATTGCAGGGAAAAACTGAGATTGGAATTGTTGGAAAGGTAAAACCGGCTTTAGCAAAAGAACTTGGCGTGAAGCAAGAAGTTTTTTACGCTGATTTAAATACTGCGATACTGTTCCGCTCGGCAAGCCCGAAGTTTAGAGTGGAGGAGATTTCGAAATTCCCTGAAGTAAGGAGAGATCTTTCATTGGTCTTGGATAAATGTGTAAGCTTTGCGGAAATCAAACGGCTGATCCATGAAACAGAAAAGAAGTTTCTGAAAGACATCATCGTGTTTGATGTGTACGAAGGCGATAAAATTCCGGAAGGAAAAAAAGCGTACGCGCTTGGTTTCACGCTGTTTGACAACTCAAAAACACTGACAGACGAAGAGATTGAGAAGGTGATGAACAAATTGATGATTGCCTTTGAGCAAAAAATGGGGGCGTTGATTAGGAAGTAATTTTGTATGCGTCATGCGAGGCTGCATCTCGCCACATAAACGGGAAGAAGTTAGGCAAGAGCTAGGGGTGAGCTTTGACTTGTACTTAAGGGAGTTCTAAAAATTCAATTTCCGCTAATCATTTTCCCTCTGGGGAAACAGGAATGAGGTTGTAAAAGCGAAAAATTGAATTTTTAGAACTCCCCTTAAAAAGAGGCTTCCGAAAAAGGAGACGATACCTAGATTTTAAGACCGCCAGAATTGTAGCGCATATCAAAGATCATTTCTATATATACTGCTTGGGCAACTGCGCGATAGCTGTAAATCATCTTATAATTGCCCTCGACTAGGTACCTATATTCTCTTGCATCACTGACTACTTCTTGTTTGTTGCCAGACTCCGGAAAAGTTTCTAGTTGCTTCGCTCTAGCCAAAATGGCCAAGGTAATTTTCTGAGCTGCCTGTTGTGATTTTTCTGAAATAAAATCATGGATTGTCTCTAGATCTACCAATGCCGAGGCTGACCAGACAACGTGAGCCTTTTTCACAACTTAAACTTAGTCTCAAAGTAGTCTTCTACCTCTTGTTGTGAATGGACCATTCCCACACTAATATCTTTTGCCGATTTATCCAATCTTGTTTGTAGCTCATCGATTGTTTTTGGTGTTCTCTGTTCATACCTGTCTTTGGCAGAGCTCGTTTTTAAGTTCTCTATCCGTTGGATAAGGCTCTCATCTTGCAGCCTTACCAGCCATTCTATGAGCTCTATCTTTTTTAGCGCTATGTTCATAGTACATTGGTTTTAATAACAAGTAAAGATAAACAATTCTGGCTTCGTCTTGATAACTTGCTTCTTCAATGTTGTTTCTCTGAACTATTGCCAATTAAAATATAAGTCTTAAATTTCACTCATGGATCAAGAAGCATTAAAAACTAGCCTGAGTGGGTTGGAACGAAAAATCCTAGTCCTTCTCAATGAACACAAATCATTGAAAGAAGAAATTCGTAGCCTCAAATTGGAAACACACGATCTGAAAGATAACCTCAAGGCGAGGGATGAGCAGTTGCATAATTTTAAAAATCAGATTAAAATCACTAAAATTGTAGACCAAATTAACCCGGAAGACGGAAGTGCCACGGAGTTGAAAAGGAAAGTAGAAGAGTATATTCGAGAAATCGACAAGTGCATAGCACACTTAAGCAGATAACCCGATACATGGAAGAACTTTCTATTAAGATCAAAATAGCAGACCGCGAATACCCCATGAAGGTGAAGCGCAAGGACGAAGAAAGGTTGCGGTCAGCAGGAAAGTTGCTCAATGAGAAGATCAAACACTATCGGGAGCAGTTCGGAATAGATGATAAACAAGATCTGTTGGCCATGGCCGCCTTCGATTGTTTAATAGATAAACTGGCAGACGATGAAAATCTGCAAGTCATCGACCAAACTGTGGTGGAAAAGATGAACCACCTTAATCAGCTAGTTTCTCAAGCTCTCTAGTCCTTTCAATCCTGCCTTTTGTGGCCGATTGGCCAATTCGGGTGTTTTTATACACCTAACATTTTTAAAATGGATATTATAATAATAGTAATCGCGGCCCTTGTCAGTACGGCTGCAGGAAGTTTTCTTGTCGGCAACGTGCTGTATAAACGTAAAATCAAAAAGACGGAGCAAAATGCCACCTCTAAAGCTTCGCTGATCATTAAAGAAGCAGAACTTCAAGCAGAGAACATCAAAAAAGACAGAATCTTAGATGCCAAAGAAAAGCTCCTAAAGATGAAGCAGGAGTTTGAAGAAGAGGCAAATCGCAAGAAAAATCAAATCATCAGCAACGAGCAAAAAATCAAACAGCGCGAAACGCAACTTTCGAAAGAGCTGGAGCAGGTGAAAAAGAAAGAAACTGATTTAGATGAAGAGAAAAGAAGCTTGGCTCAACAACACGAATTAGTTAAAAAGAGAAAGGAAGAACTTGATAAGTTCAACGCTCAAAAAGTGGCTGTGTTGGAAGGAATTTCAAAACTAAGTGCCGACCAAGCCAGAGATCAATTAATCGAGTCGATGAAGGAAGAAGCCAATACAAAGGCAAGTTCTTACATTAAAGACATCATGGAAGAGGCTAAGCTCACTGCTACGAAAGAGGCCAAAAAGATTGTTATCGAAACCATTCAGCGCACGGCAACCGAGCACGCAGTTGAAAATTGTGTATCCATCTTCAATATTGAAAGTGACGACATTAAAGGAAAAATCATCGGTAGGGAAGGCAGAAACATTCGTGCGCTAGAAGCGGCCACAGGTGTAGAGATTATTGTGGATGATACTCCAGAAGCCATTATCATTTCGGGCTTTGATCCTGTACGAAGAGAAATCGCCAGGTTATCACTTCACCGATTGGTGCAGGATGGACGTATTCACCCTGCTCGCATCGAGGAGATCGTTGCCAAAACAACTAAGAATATTGACGATGAGATTATCGAGATTGGCGAACGCACAGTTATTGATCTTGGAATTCACGGGCTTGCTCCAGAATTGATTAAGATGGTCGGAAGGATGCGCTTCCGCTCGTCTTATGGTCAAAACTTATTGCAGCACTCGCGCGAAGTTGCCAACCTCTGTGCCATCATGGCTGCCGAACTAGGACTTAACGTGAAACAAGCAAAGCGGGCAGGGTTACTGCACGATATAGGAAAAGTGTGGCCAGAAGAACTAGAAAAGCCACATGCCATTGTGGGTATGGAGCTGGCAATTAAGTATAAAGAACATCCGATAGTGTGCAATGCCATTGGTGCCCACCACGATGAAATTGAAATGACCAATATTCTTTCTCCCATCATACAATCGTGTGATGCCATTAGCGGGGCAAGACCCGGTGCGAGAAGAGAGGTGATGGAACAATACATCAAGCGCTTGAAAGATCTAGAGCAAGTGGGATTGAGCTTTGATGGGGTAGAGAAATGTTATGCCATACAAGCAGGCCGCGAATTGCGCGTTATTGTAGATGCTGAAAAAGCTACCGATGAACGCGCCAGCCAATTGAGCTTTGACATCTCACAAAAGATAGAAAAAGACATGCAGTATCCTGGGCAAATCAAGGTGACTGTGATTAGGGAAATGAGAAGTGTGGCGTATGCGAAGTAGAATTAAATTAAAAAAATGCATTTAAAGAGCATCGATATAGAAGGTTTTCGAGGTATTTCAGAATTGAGAATGAGCAATTTTGGCCGAGTAAATATTTTTGTTGGCAAAAATAACTCAGGAAAGACTTCTGCTCTTGAGTCAATTTTTCTTCTTGGCGGAATGACGAATCCCGAGATCATACTAAAAATAAGTAATCAAAGAGATCTCATTTTAAATGATGTTGAGGATTTTCGATACATTTTCAATAATCTTGATTACAATTCTTCCCTTCGCCTCAGCGGAACCTATGATCAAAGCGATCATTTTCGTGAACTAATCATCAAACCGAATAAGAATTCCAATAGAGATATTAAGCAAATTAATAATTCATCCTTAGATTCTAGTTTCATTTCTGATGCCATAACTGAATTGAGTCTTCACTCAACTTATAAAGAGGTTCACAAGCAAAAGGTTTCCATGGATTCGAAATTGATCTTCTCGCAGGGGTCATTTTTGGTTGAATATGCAAAAAACTATGTTGAAAAATTTAGAACCACCCTTTTGCCTCCACGTTGGACCACCGCATTAAATCTTGAAAAGAAATTAGAGGATTTAATTATTACCAAACAATTATCATCAATTGTCAATGTCCTTAATAAAGTTGATCCAGCCATACAAAGTATCTCACTTGGCACAGGTGGCATAATTTTCATCGATATAGGTTTATCAAGATTGATTCCAATAAACCTTTTGGGAGATGGAATGAAACGCTTATTGTCAATTCTTTTGACTATGCCCGATGCTAAAGGCGGAATAGTTCTTATTGATGAAATTGATAATGGACTTCACTTTAGTGCCCAGAAAACCATGTGGAAGGCTATTATAGAAGGGTGTAAATTTTACAATGTTCAACTTTTTTGCACCACTCATAATTATGAGACTCTTAAAAACTTAGCAGAAGTCGTAGACACAGAGATGAGTGACTTTAAAGAATCAGTTAAAAGTTATACCATCAGAAAATCCGGAGATAATACCTTAGTCTATGAATATGATTTTGAAAAACTTGATTTCTCAATTCAGCAGGATATAGAATTCAGATAAATGATAAAAATCTTCGTTGAAGGAAAAGGTGATAAGATTTTTCTAAAAGCGTATATTGAATTCTTGCTAAAGGAAGGTCATCTAAACGCAACTGTATCTTTCGAATTTATTGATTTAAAAGGTTGGACCAATATTGAGACAGTTAACAACACATTCATTGAAAACTCTGATTTCGGGGGAATCAATTTGGTTATATTGGACGCAGATCACCCATCGAATCAGGGTGGTTATACTAAAAGGCGAATAGACATTGAAGCAATCAAGTCCAAGAACGCGCTCATTTTTGACCTTTTTCTTTTTCCCAATAATGAAACAGATGGGGATTTTGAAACTCTCTTGGAGGCAATAGTCAATCAAAAGCATAATGGATTGCTAAAATGCTTCACGGCTTATGAGGATTGTATTGCTAAACACAATCTTCCAGATGCCAAAGTGATTTATAATTTGCCCATTAGAAAATCGAAGATATATTCTTACATTGATGCTTTCCCAAAAAGCAGGTCAGAAAAAGAAAAATTCAAGCTAGGTGATTATTTCTTTGCTAATCCCGAACTTTGGAATCTTTATTCTGCCTCACTAGATCCATTGAAAAGCTTTTTGCTACAGGCTTTCTCAGCTTTAAAATCAGAAAGAATTTAGCTCGATGATATGCCTCCCTCCCGAATCGCTGTAAAAGTAATTTTCTTCCTCAATGGATTTGCTCACGCTAATTACATGGCGAGGTTGCCACGCATACAAGAGCTTTATAGTATCGACAATAGTCTCGTTGGGTTAACGTTGCTGGCATCTTCAGTTGGTGCATTGTTTGCCATGCCCTTTACCGGGTGGTTGATAATAAAAAATGGAAGTAGAAGAATCGGGATCGTGTCGGTGGTTTCGTATTGCTGTCTGCTCCCTTTCATCCCGATTATGCCATCCTTTTTTGGGTTGCTATTTTTATTTTTTTTGTTGGGCGTTTCGGCCGGTATGCTGGATGTTTCCATGAATTCGCAAGCCGTAATGGTAGAGCAACACGTGGGCAAACCCATCATGACTTCCTTCCACGCATTATTTAGTATTGGTATGATGGTAGGCGCCTTAGCAGGTTCGTTCTTTACAAAGCTGAGCGTTGGGTTACTTCTTCATTTTTCAATTACATCTCTCTTGTGTGTGGTTCCAATCTACCTGTCAGTAAAACATTTAGTGAACGATAAACCCGAAGCCAAGAAAACTGCTGAGCCACTTTTTCGACTACCGAACGGAGCCATGGTAAGCATTGGCTTAATTGCCTTCTGTTGTATGCTGGGAGAAGGTGCTATGGCCGATTGGAGCACAAACTATATGGAAGTGATAACAAAGGCTGACCCCGCGCTTGCTCCAATAGGTCTTTTCGCTTTTGCACTAGCTATGACAATCGGAAGATTAATCGGAGATGCTGCCAGAATAAAATTTGGAGATAGAAAACTTATTATAATATGTGGGGTAATTTCGACTATTGGGCTATGTTTAGCCATTGCAGTCATTAATTCATTTGTGGCCATTTGCGGTTTTTTTATTGTGGGCTTGGGTCTTTCGGTGGTTGTACCTGTCGCCTACAGTATAGCGGGAAACTCAAAGGACCTGCCGCCTGGTGTTGCATTAGCCATGGTAACAACGGTTGGTTACTCCGGGTTCTTGTTCGGGCCTCCCATCATTGGGTTCATAGCAGATTGGCAAAATCTTCGGATCGCATTAGCCGTAGTGGGGTTGCTCTTTGTTCTAATGACATTTCTAAGCATCAATCGAAAGGAAACCACCTAGGTGTTCATAAATTGATAATTTATTGACCACAATCATGTAACATCGATTACCTGTCTTTTCTTTTCCTTTATGAAATGAAGAACAGTGTTTGGGTTATCTTTTTTCTGGTCTCTTCGACTGTGTATTCCCAATCACCCATCAACTATTCTTCCACTCAAAAAATCAAACTACTTTCTTGGAACATTTACATGCTGCCGAGCCCGATTGGGGGTGTAACTTCAAAAACTGGTCGGGCGGCCGCCATTGGCGAGCTGCTGGCAAAAAGTGAGTACGATGTAATTGTATTTCAGGAAGCGTTTTGCCCAACGGCAAGAAAGATAATTAAAGAATTGCTCTCTCCTGTGTTCCATTATTCGGTAGGGCCAGCCAATCAAAGGAAATTTTCCGTGAAAATTAATAGTGGCCTGTGGATTTTTAGCAAATACCCTATTGAGGAAACAAAGTCGATAGCGTTTAAGAATAAAAGTGGGATTGATGCTTTTTCAAGGAAGGGGGCTTTACTGGTGGAGTTAAACGTGAACGGGCAACTCATTCAAATCGCAGGAACGCACATGCAGAATGCCGGAGGTGCTGTGATTCGCCATGCTCAGTGTAACGAGTTTGCACAGCGATTACTAAAGCCAAATGCCAAGGCAGGCGTTCCGCAAATTCTTTGTGGTGATTTTAATATAAACAGGGAGAACAATGAAAGCTATGAATTTATGCTTGCTTCTTTAGATGCGAAAGACGAAGAGATACGAGGTGAACAAAGATTTAGCTACGACAGAGAAGCAAACGATTTACATGTGGAGGCAGGCAGCAAAAAAGAACTTATTGATTACGTGCTGGTGAGAGCCAATGGAGCGATGGTAAATTGTGAAAACAAGCAGGTGAAACTACACAGAAAGCAATGGCATAAAAGCCATCAAGATTTATCAGATCATTTTTCTCTGGAAGCCGAGATTTTCTTTAGCAATAATTTGACTATCGCCTCGGGAACCAGACGAGTAGGCAATTAGTTATTTGTCTACGCGACTTTTAACTTGCTGTAGTGCGATTTGCTGAATTTCTCTTCCGCGTAAGCGCGATTGATCACAAGCTTGGTTACCGTCTTATCGGAAGGAAGTTCGAACATGGCATCGTTGATAATGGCTTCACAAATGGATCGTAGGCCACGAGCGCCCAACTTAAAGTCAGCTGCTTTTTCAACAATAAAGTCAAGTGCACCTTCCTTGAATTCCAGCTCAATTCCTTCCATTTCAAACAGTTTTTTATACTGCTTCGCTAAGGCATTTTTCGGTTCTGTAAGAATTTTTTTCAGCGCCACTGAGTCGAGTGGATTTAAAAAAGAAAGAACAGGCAAACGACCAATTAATTCGGGAATTAAACCAAATGTTTTTAGATCTTGAGCGGAGATAAACTGTAAAAGGTTATCACGATCAACGGATGCGTTTTCAGAATGCTCAGCTGCTGCGGTAAAACCAAGCGGCCTCGTATTTAATCTTCGTGCAATCACCCTGCTCATCCCCTCAAAAGCTCCACCACAAATAAATAAGATATTTTCGGTGTTGACCGTGATCATTTTCTGATCGGGGTGTTTGCGGCCGCCTTGAGGAGGCACGTTAACAGAGGTTCCCTCCAACAATTTCAATAAGGCTTGCTGAACACCTTCGCCACTTACATCGCGCGTAATGGAAGGATTATCTGATTTTCGAGCAATCTTATCAATTTCGTCAATGTAAACGATTCCTCTTTCTGCAGCTTCGGTATTATAATCGGCAGATTGAAGTAATCTAGTTAAAATACTTTCTACGTCCTCGCCCACGTAGCCTGCTTCGGTAAGCACGGTAGCATCGGCAATACAAAAAGGTACTTGTAGAATTTTTGCCAGCGTTCTAGCTAAGTAGGTTTTGCCCGTGCCTGTTTCGCCCACCATAATAATGTTCGACTTTTCAATCGTCACATCACTGTCGGCAATCTTCTTCTGCATCAACCGTTTATAGTGGTTATAGACGGCAACCGACATTACTTTTTTGGCTTCATCTTGGCCAATTACGTATTCATCCAGAAACTTTTTAATGTCTCTTGGTTTGATCAGCTTGAAGTTGGGTAAGTTGGAAGCTTCTACTTTATTCTTCTTTTCTTCGGCTAGTATTGTATTGGCTTGAGTTACGCATTTATCGCAAATGTGGGCATGGATTCCCGAGATCATTAAATCGACATCTTTTTTACTTCTTCCACAAAACGAACACGTAACTTCTGCAGCCATAGTTTTTTTTTGAATTTCAATATGCAAATTAGCCAATTAACCGCTTTTTTCTAAATCGGCTAATTGGCTAATCAAATGTTCTATTTAAAAATTCTTAATTCTTACGTTCCAACACTTCGTCTATCAAGCCATATTCTTTCGCTTCTGAGGCGCGCATCCAAAAATCGCGGTCAGAATCTTTTTCAATTCGCTCGAATGTTTGGCCAGTGTGCTTTGCCAATATGGAGTAAAGATCTTTCTTTAATTCTATGGTGTGTTTCAATGAAATTTCCATGTCTGAAAGAGTTCCTTGCATGCCAGAAGATACTTGGTGTATCATGATCCTTGAGTGAGGCAATGCCGACCTTTTCTTAGGAGCGCCCGCTGCCATTAAAACAGAACCCATAGAAGCCGCCAAGCCGGTGCAAATAGTAGCTACATCGGGGTTTACGTACTGCATGGTGTCATAAATGCTGAGCCCCGCATGCACAGAGCCGCCCGGGCTGTTGATATACATAATGATGTCTTTTTTAGGATCCGCTGATTCTAAAAAAAGAAGTTGAGCGGTAATCACGTTGGCAACATAATCATCCACCGCTGTTCCAAAGAAGATGATTCGATCCGCCATAAGCCGTGAAAAAACGTCAATTACGGTGGCTCTCATTTGCCTTTCCTCAATTACGTTGGGCGTCATAGCACTTACTGTAAAGGGGTTTTCATTGACTGATTTTGCATAGCTATCAAAAGCATTGCTGCTCATGCCCAAGTGATTGATAGCGTATTTTCTAAATTCGTTGTGGTTATTCATGTTTTTTGAATTTCTATGTTTACAACCTAGTAGACGCAAAGATAGGTGGTTTAGTTCAAGCCTTAGTAATTAAAAAATAGCCCAAGGAGGCAATCAACAATCACCCGTTACTCACTAGTGATTATGCGTTTCAACTATTTTCTTAAACTCGTCTAGACTAACTTTCTTTTCAGTAATGGTGGCTGCGTTTTTAATCGTTTTCAAGATTTTCTCTTGTTTTAACTGATTATAAAGCTTCATGAAATTTTCACCCTTGCCATCCTGGCCTGAAAGATAGTTATCTGCAATGGCATCAAATTTATCGCCCAACTGTTCGGCTATGCCTGGCATGCCAAACTGTTCTGCAATTTGTTGTTTTGCCCTTTCTTTCACTTCAGGCCCCTCCACCACAATCTTCGTGTCTTCCGAAATTTTATTTTTGATCAGATCCCATTTAATGCTGCTTTTATATTGATCGTATTCAAGTTCAAGCACTTGATCGGTAACTTTTCCGTTGCTAGTGGCTTTAAGCCAATTTTTCAAGAATTCGTCAGGCATAGTTACAGGTGTGTTATCCAAATAATAATGCTGAATCTCATGATCCAATAAATGTTCTGTTTCTCTTGAATAGTTGCCAGAAATAGTCTCTTTTATTTTTGCGATGAACTCTTCTTCGCTTTTTACGGCATCTTTTCCGAATACCTTGTCGAACAAATCCTGACCAATAACCGCTGGTTCAGTTCTGCTTATACTCGAAATTTTAAATGTAAAAGTGCCCGATGCCACCTTAGCTTCTTCTGCGGAGATATTTAGTGCTTTCGCGATTGCCCCCTCATCGCTGAATGTGTTGGTTACATCAAACTCGATAGTATCGTCTTTCTTTAACTGAGTAAATTTCGCTTGCTCACTTTTATTAATGCTGGCGATTTCAATGTAGCCTGACTTAGATTGCCCATCTGCGGAAGTTATATCACCAAACAAGTTATCGGTTACTTCGCTGGTTTCAGGCGCAGTTACGTTGCCGAATCGCTGCTTGATGTCGGCTACGGTTTCATCAATCACCTTTTGATCTACTTCAATAACATAAGATGTTAGTTTAACCTTTGAAGAAAGCTCGTAACTAAAAGGCTCTACCATTCCAATCTGGAATTCGAACTCAAAATCTTTTTGTGCCTCCCAATCAATGCCAAAAGCTTTTTCTTGGTTTGGTAGTGGGTCTCCTAAAATCGAGAGTTTATTCTCCTTAATATAGTCGCTTACTTTATGAGAAATAATATGGTTTACTTCCTCTACCAAAATAGACTTACCATACATTTTTTTGATCATCCCCGCTGGTACTTTCCCAGCGCGAAAACCTTTAATGTTTGCCTTCCGCGAATATTCTTTGAGTTTTTCTTCTACCTTGGGTTGGTAATCACTTTCGGTTAACGTAATTTTAATCAAACCGTCAGTTGCGTTTTTTTTGTCTAATGTGATAGTCATGTGTATAGAACTGTGTTTAATAAAAGCCCTCAATTTCAGAATACAATTCTCTGAAACTGAGGGCTTGTTGAATGAAGTGCGGATGAAGGGACTCGAACCCCCACGCCTCACGGCACCAGATCCTAAGTCTGGCGCGGCTGCCAATTACGCCACATCCGCATTTATCAGCTTAGGCTGAAACCTTTAAATGTAAAGAGCTTGCGCGGTTTTCAATAAAAGGAGTGCAAATGTAGATATAATTTGTTAAGAAGGAAGAAGTGAGGTAGAAAAGTTATTTATTTGGGCTGCCAGCTATGGGCTCCAAGCTGTTCATCAGGCACAGTGGGCCAGAAGCTTGTAGCCCGTAGCTTGAAGCCTTTGAAAATTAAACCGAAACGTGTGATAATAGATCCCTCAGAAGAAAAAAGAGAGTTGATTAACCGCTATCGGAGGCTTCTCCGAAAGGCAAAACCCATATTAAAGGAAGGAGACGCCCGTTTAATAAAGCGCGCATTCACTATTTCGTTGGAAGCCCACAAGGATATGCGCAGAAAGTCGGGCGAACTTTACATTTTTCACCCGCTTACGGTGGCGGAAATCTGTGTAGAGGAAATTGGCCTGGGCACTACTTCCATTATTTCGGCTCTCCTTCACGATGTGGTGGAAGACACCGATATTCAACTTTCAGACATTGAGCGAATATTCGGCAAAAAGATTGCCAGTATTGTGGATGGGCTGACAAAAATCAGAGGCGTATTTGAATATGGAACCTCTCAACAGGCAGAGAATTTTCGCAAAATGCTCTTCACCTTATCCGATGATGTGCGGGTCATATTAATAAAGCTTGCCGATCGGTTGCACAACATGCGCACGCTGGATAGCATGCCTCGGCAAAAGCAGCTAAAAGTTTCGTCCGAAACCATTTATTTGTATGCCCCATTAGCGCACCGCCTTGGTTTAAATGCTATTAAAACCGAGCTGGAAGATCTGTATTTGCGCTTTACCGACTATCCGGTTTACCGGGAAATAGCCGATAAGATAGATGAAACCAGGGCCTCGCGAACAAAGTTTATAAAGCAGTTTGTGCAGCCCATCAAGGACGAACTTGATAAACTCAAAGTGCCTTACGAAATTAAAGGAAGGCCAAAGTCAATTTTTTCTATTTGGAATAAAATGCGAAAGCAAAATATTCCTTTCGAAGAAGTGTATGATTTATTTGCTATTCGCATCATTGTAGATAGCCCAATCGATCAAGAGAAATCATTTTGCTGGCAAGCCTATTCCATCGTAACAGATTATTACACTCCAAATCCAGATCGCCTGCGCGATTGGATAAGCACCCCGCGCACAAATGGGTATGAATCCCTCCATACAACGGTAATGGCTAAGAATGGGCAATGGGTGGAGGTTCAAATAAGAACCTTGCGCATGGACGAAATTGCCGAGAAGGGCTATGCTGCCCACTGGAAATACAAAGACGCCAATGCCTCGAACGAATCAAATTTGGAAAAGTGGTTGGTGCGTGTGCGCGAATTATTAGAACGGCAAGACTTGACTGCCCTTGAGTTTGTAGACGATTTCCGAGGTAATCTCTTTACAGAAGAAGTGTTTGTGTTTACACCCAAAGGCGAACTTAGAACATTGCCCATGGGGTCTACAGCGCTCGACTTCGCCTTCGATATCCATACCGATATTGGCGCGAAATGTATTGGTGCTAAGGTAAACCAAAAGCTGGTACCCATTAATCACGTTTTGAAGAACGGTGATCAAATTGAAATACTTACTTCGGCTAAGCAAAAACCTAGTGAAGATTGGCTTCGGTTTGTTATCAGCCCCAAGGCCAAATCAAAAATTAAAGACCTACTAAAGGAAGTTAAAAAGCTGGTAGCGGAAGACGGCAAGGAAATACTGCTTAGAAAGCTAAAAAACTTAAAAATAGAATTCACCAGCCAACTGAACGAACAAATGATTTCCTACTTTAATGTAAAGTCTAAGTTAGATTTACATTATAAGTTTGGAAAGGGTATTTTAAACCTTGCCGATGTAAAGCGGTTCGTAGAGAATAGGGCCAACATCTCCACCAAACCAAAAGCGGCCATTGTCGATACCAGCGCCAAAGAAATTGACAAAGAGTTAAAAGCCAAAGGCAAATACGATGATGTGCTGCTCATTGGCGATAACATGGACATGGTAGAGTACAAACTTGCCAAGTGCTGCACGCCCATACCGGGCGATGATGTGTTTGGGTTTGTAACCGTGAGCGAAGGAATAAAAATACATCGCGCTAATTGCCCCAATGCAGCAGAGTTATTGGCCAACCACGGCCATCGCGTTATTAAAGCCAAGTGGACAAGCCAGCACGAGGTGGCTTTCCTTACGGGATTAAAAATTGTGGGCACCGACCGCGTAGGCCTTATAAACGATGTTTCAAAGATCATCTCAGAAGAACTGAAAGTGAACATGAGTTCTATCAGCTTCAGTTCCGATCATGGCATATTCAATGGCGAAATTATGCTCTATGTGAATGACACCCGCCACCTAGATCTGCTGCTGGGCAAGTTAGAAACCGTAGAAGGCGTGGTGAAAGTAAGCAGGTTCGATTCTGGAATGGTAAATAGGAGCTGAAAATCACTAAGGATTCCAAAAAGGCAATTTCCTAAAAATCCCATTATCTTTGTCGTCCGCAAAAAGTAAATGGCATTTAATCCAAAAGTTTACGAAGAGGTAAAAAAGATTTTTGTAGCCTATCTTGAAAAGAAGGAGCTGCGAAAAACGCCTGAACGATACGCTATTTTAGAAGAGATTTATTCGATGGAAGGCCATTTTGATGTGGAAGGTTTGTATGTAAACATGAAAGGCAAATCGTATCATGTTAGTCGGGCTACTGTCTATAACACCTTAGATCTTTTGGTAGAATGCGATTTGGTAAGCAAACATCAGTTCGGAAAGAACCAAGCGCAATACGAAAAGTCGTTTGGTTTCAAACAACACGATCATCTTATTTGCACAGAGTGTAATAAAGTGGTTGAGTTTTGCGACCCGCGTATTCAAACCATCCAAAACACGGTGGAAGAACTCATGAATTTTAATGTGATTCATCATTCTTTAATTTTGTATGCATCTTGCACCAAATCGAATTGTGAAAATAAAACAATATGAACTTCGCTCAGGAAATAAAATCTAACGCACTTATTCTCCATATTTCTGGTGATTTAATCGGTGAGGATAATGGAACTCAATTGGTAGCGGCTGTAAATGATGCTATGAGTCATAATGTGCTGCTTTGTATAATTGATATCTCTCAACTACGCTACATAAACAGTAGTGGCATCGGTGTACTTATTACCATCCTTACAAAATTCAGGAACAAAGGAGGAGAGGTATATTTGTTGAACCCTTCCGAAAGTGTTAGGAAGCTGTTGATTATTACTAAACTAAATTCAATTTTCAACATTGTTGCAACGGAGGAAGAAGCCATTACTCAATCAAAAAAAGTAATTAAATAAGATCGATACACGCAATCTGTCGAACAAAAAACGAGTGACTAAATTATGAAAGTTGATGTGTTACTAGGTCTTCAGTGGGGAGACGAAGGGAAGGGCAAAATCGTGGACGTTTTGGCCCCCAAATACGATGTGGTAGCCCGGTTTCAAGGTGGCCCGAATGCCGGTCATACGCTTGAATTTGACGGTATTAAACACGTACTCCATCAAATTCCTTCAGGGATATTCCGTGCAAAAACAAAAAACGTCATCGGTAATGGTGTTGTACTTGATCCGATTGTTTTTAAAACCGAAATCGGGAAACTTGAGAAATTCAACCTAGAGGTAAGAAGCAATTTATATATATCTAAAAAGGCAACTTTAATTATACCAACTCATCGTTTGTTGGATCAAGCCCAAGAAGCAGCAAAGGGAATTAATAAAATCGGTTCCACATTAAAAGGCATCGGACCATCCTATCAAGATAAAATTGGCCGCCAGGGGTTGCGCGTGGGCGATGTGCTTTCTCCTAATTTCAAAGAAAAGTTTAAAAAGTTGGTAGATCTTCATTTTGATATCCTTAAAAATGTGGAGTTAACCTATAATTGGCCTGAGCTGGAGGCGCAATTTTTAGATGCAGTAGATTTTCTTAAACAATTTAAACTCATCGACAGTGAGTATTTTCTTAATCAGGAATTGAAATCAGGTGCCACTATTTTGGCAGAGGGTGCTCAAGGTTCTTTATTAGACATAGATTTTGGGAGCTATCCATTTGTAACAAGCTCAAGCACAGTTACAGCAGGGGCATGTACGGGGTTGGGCGTTGCACCAAGTCATATTGGAGAAGTCTACGGAATTTTTAAAGCCTATAGCACACGAGTTGGAAGCGGACCGTTTCCAACTGAACTATTTGATGAAGAAGGCGAGAGGATGCGAAAGGAAGGCAATGAGTTTGGGTCAACTACAGGAAGACCCCGCAGATGTGGTTGGATTGATTTGCCCGCATTAAAATACTCAATTATGATAAATGGAGTAACCCAACTTTTAATGATGAAAGCAGATGTATTGAGCATCTTTCAGACCATCAAAATTTGCACAAAATACCAATTGATAGATGGCACGTTGACCGAATTCCTCCCCTACGAGCTTGTCAATGAAAAAATTATTCCAATTTATACAGAAATGAAAGGATGGCAAATACCCTTAACTGGAATTAAAGAAGAGAATATGCCAGTTGAACTTTCCGATTATATCTCCTTTTTAGAGAGGGAGTTACAAGTTCCGATTACCATTGTATCTACAGGCCCCGATAGAACCCAAACGATTATCCGTAAATAATCTCAAAAAACATTTTCGTTAGAGTTGTTGGAATTAATTGTGGAGTGTTTACCTTTGCACTCCCAAAACGGCTGGGGGTTGTGAAGAGGAGTGAGTGGGGGAGTGTTAGGGTTGGAT